>JAFDYB010000009.1 GCA_018267655.1 Bacteroidota bacterium | reverse complement strand
GCGACACTTCTTACACTCATAACTCCATCTGCTTTGTATCCAATAATGATGCTTATGCCCGCAGTTTTTGCATTTAATACCTTGTTTATCTCGCTCCGATTTAAAGTGAATGCGGCAACTATCTTCGCTGCTAAAATTGGCTGTAAAAGAAAATAAATTCATCTGATTGATTTTGAAACAAATATAAGAAATTATGAGTAATTACGGATATTCAAAAACATTATACTTAACTCATTAAAAAAAGGCACAAACCCCGATGATGTGTTTGGCATTGCTGACACTAAAAATTACATAAAACAAATACCGGCACTTACAATGCAAGTTGATAGTTTTTATGTTTTTTCAGAGCCCTTTTACGAGGTAAATGAAACTGTTCCGGAAATGATGGATTATAGCAGTATTGTTTTTCAAACAAATATTTATGGAAAAATATATCAAATAAAGCTTTCTCATTCGCTAACAGAAAGCAATGAAATTATTAAATACATAAGTTTAATTGTAGCCCTGTTTTTGTTAATAAGCACTTTAATTTTAATAGGGTTAAATACCTATTTATCTAAAACTATTTGGGCGCCTTTTCACCACAGTCTTTCTAAAATAAATAATTGGGATACTAGAAACACATTAAAACTGAGCAAAACTAATATAACAGAGTTTAATATATTGAACAATGCATTAATTGATTTAACCAACAGAATTATTCTTGATTTTAAAAATATGCGCGAGTTTACCCAAAATATTTCGCACGAAAGCCAAACCCCACTTGCCATAATAAAAAACAAAATTGTTTTGCTTAATCAACAAGAAAATAATCCGCAACAGGTAAAACTATTGTCTGAAATGCACGAAATGCTTTTGCGAATTTCGAGACTAAATAAAACCTTAATTTTAATTTCGAGAATAGAGAATAGGCAGTACATTGAGAAGGAAGAAATAAATATTCACGATTTTATAATTGCAAAAATAGAGGAGTTAGCAGACTTTACAGAGGAAAAAAATATTACGGTAGCTTGTATAGAAAAACATAATCAGGTTATATTAGTAAACAAAACTTTGTTTGATGTATTAGTTAATAATTTATTTATGAATGCCGTTAAGTACAATACAGAAGACGATGGTAAAATTGAAATTGAGTTACAAAATGACGCATTAATTTTTAAAAACACAAGCTATTTACCACCAATAACGGATTCTGAATTGTTTACAAAAATTGTTCGCCAAAGCGCCTCAGGATCATTAGGAATAGGGCTCACAATAGTAAAGCGGATTTGTGAGTTTCAAAATTGGGATCCGGAATATGAGTACAAAAATAATTTACATTGTTTCAAAATTATTTTTCATTCATAAAGATGCTTTTTACTGTTTACCGGTACTTCCAAAACCTCCACTTCCTCTTTCTGAATTATTTAATTCGGTAACTTTAACCCATGTTACAACTTCGTGTTTTGTAATTAGCATTTGCGCAATACGCTCACCGGCTTTAATTTCAAAAACTTCATTACTTAAATTAACCAACAGTACTTTTATTTCGCCTCTGTAATCGGCATCAATTGTTCCTGGCGAGTTTAAAACAGTTATGCCATGTTTAAATGCTAAGCCGCTCCTGGGCCTAATTTGAGCTTCGTAACTTGGTGGCAATTCAATATATAAACCGGTTTCTATTAATTTACGTTCAAGTGGTTTTAAAAAAACAGGTTCGGTTATATTTGCTCTTAAATCCATTCCTGCAGATAATGCCGTAGCGTAGGCAGGTAAATCAAAAGCCGATTTATTTACAATATTAATGTTAAGCATTTGCATTTTGTTTAAATTTTTTAAGGTTATTAAATTCTAGTTTGTAAAATAAATAAACAAATACTGCTAAAAGTAAATTGTTTAAAATTAATTTAAGCAGCGGAAACGAAATATTTTGCCATAAAAACGATAAAAGGTATAATGCAAGTGAGAGAATAAAGAAAAAAAGCATCGCTTTTACATTGTAAGGTACGGGATAATATCTTTTTCCGATATAATAATTTAACAGCATCATTATAGCGTAGGCTGCAAGTGTTGCCCAAGCAGATGCCATATAGCTGAATATAGGCACAAAAGCAAAATTTATTATTAATGTTATAATAGCTCCAATAATTGTAATGTATGCTCCAAATTTTGTTTGTCCTGTTAATTTATACCAAATACTTAAATTAATAGAAACGCCTAGAAATAGATTTGCTAAAAGTAAAATAGGCACAACTCTTAACCCTTCCCAGTAATTTTTATTGATGATGTACTTTAAAATTGGTAAATTCATACAAGTTGCTAAAAAAATAAAAGAGCAAAAAATAACAAAAGCTTTCATTATAAAAGCATAAGTATATTTAGAATCTTTGTTTTTTGCATTGTTAAAAAAAAAGGGTTCGGCTGCGTACGAAAAAGCTTGCCGAAAAATTGTCATAAACATAGAAAGTTTGTAGCAAGCACCATATATGCCCTGGGCGTATTTTCCAACCTCTTCGGGGAGTAATTTTTTAATAATAATTCTGTCAAAAGTTTCGTTAATCATACCGGCAAGGCCAAGTATTAATAATGGAAGAGAGTAAACAATCATTTCTTTCCATAAAACTTTGTTTAAGCTAAACTGGTATTTAAAATATTGTGGAAGCAAGAGTAATATTGAAAATAAATTTGCTAAAAGATTAGATAAAAATGAATAACCTATTCCAATTTCAGGATTATAAAATGAGGCAAGGGTGGAGTTACTTTCGGGATTTTCGTAAGCATTTTTACAAAAAATAAAAAAGAAAATATGCAAACAAATATTTACAAAAATGTTAAATGCTTTAATTAAGGCAAATGTTTTGGCTTTGTTGTTAATGCGCAAGTTAGCAAAAGGAATGGCCATAAATGCATCGCTCATTAAGATGCCAATTGCCCAATAAATATAAATTTTTTTGTTTTCGTATTCTAACCAATCAGCAATTAAGCTTGAAAACATAAAAAATAAAAAGCCTAAACTAAAAGTGCTAATGAGTAAAGAAGATAACGCGGTATTAAAAACTTCAGTTTTGTTTTCTCGTTTTGCGGTAAAATTAAAAAATGCTGTTTCCATACCATAAGTAAACACAATGTTTAAGAATGCTATGTAAGCGTAAAATTCAGAATTTATGCCATAGTCAACAGGTTTTTGAAAAACATACGTTAGTATAGGAGTTAGCAAATAGTTTAAAAACCTTGGCAATATTGTGCCTAACCCATATATTACGGTTTGCCCTGCTAGTTTTTTTAATGGGTTCGACATGAGGTTTGTTTATGTTTTTTGTTTTAATTGTTCTTCTAAAACGCTTATACCTTCAATAAAACTATGAGGTTTGTACCCTAATACTTTTATTGCTTTATCAATTATAAAACCCGTAATTGGTGGCCGCTTTGCCGGTTGTTTTATGCCGCTGCTCTTACTTGGAATAATTAAATTTTTATCTAACTTATAAAAATCAGCAACGCTGCAAGCCAACTGGTACACATTCATAAAATCTTTTCCGGAAATATTAAATATACCTTTTGCTTTTTTTTCGGCAATTAAAATACAGCCATCAGCTAAGTCTTCTGCTAATGTGGGTGTGCGAAATTGATCATCTACAACATTTATTGTTTTTCCTTGTTCAAGGTTTTGTTTCACCCATAACACAATGTTGCTTCTGCTCATATTGTCAACAATGCCATATACCAGCACAGTGCGAGCAATTGCCCAACTTAATTTTGATTTCATTACTAGTAATTCTGCGGCATATTTTCCTTCGGCATAGTAACTTAATGGGTTTGCCTTTTCTTCTTCTGTTAAAGGACCTTGAGTTCCGTCAAAAATAAAATCGGTACTTAGGTGAATAAAAAATGGTTGATAGTTTTTTTCGATAGATTGTAATTGCTCAAGAGCTTTCACTTGGTTTTCAACTGCACTAACATTTAATTGCCATGATTGTTCACGTTTTGATTCGCATAAATCAACATTAGTCATTGCGGCGGTGTTTATTACAACGTCTGGTAAGTATTGTTTAAATATGTTTTCTACATCAATTTTATTGGTGATGTCTAGTGTTTGATATGAGTAGCCGTTTAAATTTACTAATCTATTTTCTCCTAAAGCGGTAGCAATACATTGTACGCCTTTTTTATTAGCTAATTTATATACTAATTTCTGTCCTAAAAGTCCGTTACTGCCTGTAATTAATATTTTCATTTCGGATTTAAAAATGTTGTTGTTGAGATTTATGTGTGAGATACAATTTGGCTATTTTTTCTAATTTTTTAAACCAGTTTTTTCCAAATTTGCGTTCAATGGGTTCTTTTAAAAATTTAAAAACAGGCACATTTAATTTTTCTCCGCAGGCGCATGCGGGTTTACAAATGTCCCACTTGTCGTAATTTAATGCGGTATGCGTTTTTAATTTGTTAATGCGAATGGGGTATAAATGGCAGCTAATGGGCTTTTTATAATCTATTTTTTTATCTAAATAGGCACTTTCAATAGCACATTTTGCGGTACCATTTTTGTCAAAAATTACAAATGCACACTCGGCTTTTTCTGAAACTAAAGTTGTGGTGTAGTCGCCGTCTTCGTCAATTACGTAAGCACCATGTTTTTTTATGGCCCTTTTGCCATTTTCGTTCAAGTATGGCATTACTTTTGGCAGTATTTCGTCAATTATTTTTAATTCTTCTTTTTCTAAAGGCGCGCCACTGTCGCCTTTTACGCAGCAGGCTCCTTTACAAGCATTAATGTCGCAAACAAATTTTTTTTCAATCAATTCGTCACTTACAAGTATATCATCAATAATGAGCATTATTTTTAATTTTATGGGCTTATGGCGTAAAGTTACAAAAGGCTAGTTAATTGCCATCGTTTGGCTTAAATAAGCGCCTACGTGTTTTTCTAAAATACTTCTGTAATTTTTTGTGATTTTAAATTTCATGAAAAACTCATCAAATTGTGCTTTTAGAGGGCTTCCTTTATTAATAACAAAAACAAGTTCTTCGTTTGAAATGGTAAGTGCTTTTTGGACTTTTAAAAATTTGCTGGGGTTTGCTTTTAAAAAACTCCAAAATTGAAATACATTTACATACCCAAAATTTAAAACACTTTTTGCTATTTCATTTAAAATTATTTCTTGTGTTTCTACAGTTTTTATTTTTAGGTCGTTTATATAATTTTTTTTAAGTTCTAATACGGCTTTTGAAATGCTTGTGTTTGTAACTGTAACTGCGCTTAAGGTACCTAGTACTTTAATTAGATCACTTGCATTTTTAGTTTTAATATCGCCCGAATTGCCGTTAGTAATACAAAACGAAACGTTTTTTAAATATGGACTTGTGTAGTCAAAATTGTTTTGTTTTTCTTTCACAAATACGTTTGCGCTAGCGCTAATTGCATTTTTGCCTGCTGCGGGTAATGAATTGGTAAAATCGTTTTGGTGCGATAGTGGAATATATTTTAGTTGCCCCTCAAATTTTTTATTAGTTTTTATCCAAACAATAAACTCATTTAAAATATCTATTTCTATACCTTTTGCAATGTTTGCTTCACTGTATGCTAAGGGACTGTTTTCAAAATAAAAAACCTTTAATGTATCTTGTGAAAATGCAAGCCATGGAGCTAAAACTATTAAGGCGAGTATTTTAATTATTCTTCTCAAAAGCGGTATTAAAATACATTTTTATAACACTAGCTTTTACTACCTTTTTTTAGTTTTATAATCATATTATTGTTAATAAAATTAGGCGAGTAAAGGAGATCTTCTCTTTTTAATTTAATCTCGTTTTTTTAGCCAATTTGTAACAGCAGGAGCGAGTTCTTTTTGCGATTTTCCACCAACAAAAACACCGATATGTCCGCCTTTGAAGCTATATAATTCTTTGTCTTTGCTGCCAACGTAATCGTTTAAAGGTATTGTTGCAGCCGGTGGCACCAAGTGATCTTCAGTAGCGTAGATGTTTAAAAGATTTGCTGTTAAATTTTTTAAGTTTACTTTTCTATTACCTATTTGTAATTCGCCTTTAATTAATTTGTTGCTTTGATATAAATCCTTCATGAATTGTTTAAAACATTCGCCGGTTTGGTTAGGACTTTCAGCAATCCATTTTTCCATGCGCAAAAAATTCATCAACTTTTCTTTATCGTCGAGGCTGCTTGCTAAGGCTTGCTGTTTTTGAATTTTCATCATGGGTTTAAGCATATCAAAACCTTGGTTTAAGAAATCGCCCGGTATTATACCATCGTAACCATCAACTAAAGCGTCAAAATCCATGTCTTTACTCCATCTAAAAAGCAAGCCGTCATTTGTACTAAAATCAATGGGCGTAACGTGCGTAACTAAATTTTTTACTTTGTTAGGATATAGAGATGCATACATAACGCTCAATGTACCACCCTGGCATATACTTAAAATATTGATACTGTCTAAGCGATGCGTTTTACGAATATAATCCACACAATTATTAATATATCCGTCAACATAATCTTCAAGACTTATGTACCTATCACCCTTAGTTGGAAAGCCCCAATCAATTAAATACACATCTATGCCGGCATTTAAAAGATTTTTTATATAACTTCTGTCTGGTTGTAAATCAAGCATTTTATAGGTATTTACAAGAGCATAAACAATTAAGACAGGCGTTTTGTATGTGGGGTTTGTAGCGCGGTTATATCGATATAAGGTAAGTTTATCTTCTTTATAAACTTCTGTTTTAGGACTTGTTGCAATTTCAACTTCGCCAATTTCTTGCAATGTTTTAAAGCTTTTGGCCATTTTATTTCCCATTTCGGCCATTTCTTGTAAAATATTAGTTTCCATAAAATGTAAAATTAATGAGTAATTGTATTAAAAACAAAAAGCCGTTCCCTCTCAAATCACAACCAATTGGGAACGGCCTTAAGCAACTAGAGTAGGTTTTTATTTTTTTCCTTTTTTGGCTTTTTCTTCTTCGAGTTCAACTGCCGAAGCGTTATTAATTGCCAAACGTGTTTGTAGTTCTTTTACTTGTTTTTTTAGGTCGTAAATGTTTTTTTGCAATTCTTCAATATCAGTTTTAAATACGAATGGAAAAGAACTAAAAACTCCTTCAAATTGTTTTTCGAAATGTTTTTTCACTTCCATGCCTATATTTAAAGTATCTCCTTTTAATTTGCTAAATTCATCAGTGGCAAATAAGTCGGCAAAAAGTTTTTCATTTGTTTTTACCCACTCATTGTACATTTCTTTTGTGTCAGGCATTTTAGATAAAGCATCTGGAGTGTTGTATTTTTCTGAATATTCTTTCATTAAGCCTTCCATTGCTTTTTGAGCAGTTGCTTGCAGTTGCATTTGCAATTCAGCTTGTTTAAATGAATACTCGGTTACTTTATCTAACAAAGTGATAGTTGCTTCAATATTTTCTTTTTCTTTGCCGGGCGTTACAATTTTTAGCAAAGGCTCAAAAGTACGGCCAAAAACATTGTTTATTTGGGCATAAATATTTTTAAGTGCATCTGCGCCATAATTTTCATAATTTACAGGAAACTCACCGGCAATAGATTTTATTTTTTCAAAATACTCTTTACTTAAGTTATTTTGGTTTGCAAAAAAGTTTTGTAATTGTTCAAAACCATTTTTAAAAATATCGCTTAAAGGAGCGTTGCCATAAAACGAGCCAAACATTTGTTTTGTAATACTTGAGTAGCTTTCAGGCGAATAAAAATTCTTAAATGTTTCTGCATTAAATTGTCCTTTTTGCATTGCTTCTACCATTGGTGCAAATAGCTCTTGAACTTTTGCGTACATTTGATTATTTTGCATAAAGTTTGAAAAAACATCTTTATTAAAAGCGCTGTTCATTTGTTTATTTAATGTTTCAAACGAATGATTTATTGCGTGCATCCAAGCATTGTAGATATTTGTGTAGCTTGTATTCATTTGCCCAAAGTTTGACATGTAGTCTTGAGCCGGTTTTCCAAAGTTTTGAAATGAGTTATAAATACTTTGGTTAAAATCAGTCATTTGCTTTGCATAAGCGGCTTGCTTATTAAACATATCTTTAAAAAACTCAACAGGGTTTGATTCGCTGTTTTGAAACGAACCATTGTTTTGTATTTTTTTAAATACGTTTGCTTGTTTTTCGTATAAATCTTTATACAAATTTTGCCCTTCGTTAAAAAGATTTCCGCTTGTAAAAGCTGTTTGAAATTTTTTAGCTGAATCTACCCAGTTGTTTAACAACTCTGTTTGAGTTTCTACAACTGAATCAACAAATTTTCCATTTTTCATTGTAATTTATTTTTAAATTATTGTAAATAAGAACATTAACTACTAATTAATTAAATTTCAATAAGTTATAAAACATTTTTTGAAACTTGGTACAAATATACTACCTTTTTAGATAACTTTTTTAATTTTATCGACTAAATATTTGTAAAAGCTGTTAAAAATCACATTTAACGATTTAGTAAAGAGCCTATTAGCATAAATTCTCATGATCTTATTTTAAAATAGAAAATGTGGATTAAAATTTTTTCACTAAAGGTTTGTTATAACATCTTGCGTTATTGTTCTAAAGTGCTTTTGTCTATTTAATATATTTATTGTTTTAAATAAAGTGTGTGGCATAGCGGGATATCTTGATTATAATTGTAAAACAACATCTAATGAACTCAAACAGATGACAGATGTTTTGTTTCACCGCGGGCCAGATTGCGGGAATTATTGGGAATATGCTAATCAAAATTTCGCTATTGGTTTTGGTCACAGGCGCCTTTCAATTATAGAGTTAAGTAGCGCGGGTAATCAACCCATGCATTTTAACGGCATTAGCATAACGTATAATGGTGAAGTGTACAACTATAAAGAAATTAAAAAAGAGTTAGAAAACTTTGGAAGAGTTTTTAAAAGTAATTCAGATACTGAAGTGATTTTGCAGGCATATGATCAGTGGGGAATTAACTGCATTAGCAAATTTATAGGCATGTTTGCATTTGTTTTGCACGATTTGGATAAACAGAAGTTGTTTTTTGTTCGTGATAGAGCAGGGGTGAAACCTTTGTTTATTTTTGAGCAAGATAGCTTACTTTTATTTGCATCCGAACTAAAAAGTTTTCATCAACATTCTCGGTTTACAAAAAGTATTAATTCCGATTCGGTTGCTTTATTCTTGAACTTTGGTAATGTTGGAGGCAACAATTGTATTTATAAAAATGCGTATAAAGTACGGGCTGGGCATTATGTAGAGGTAGATTTGCTTTCACGCAATAAACAATCTATTCAGTATTGGAATGTTTATGATTTTTATAACAAACCCTTTTTGGATATTAGTTTTAATGAAGCAAAATTAAAAACCGAAGAACTCCTAATTAGCTCCGCAAATTACAGAATGATAGCAGACGTTGATGTAGGCGTATTTTTAAGCGGAGGATATGATAGCGCTTGCCTTACAGCTTTATTGCAAAAAAATTCAGAAAAAAAAATAAATACTTTTACAATTGGCGTTTCTAATCAAAAATTAAACGAAGCTCCTTTTGCCAAAGCAATTGCTAAACATTTAGGCACTAATCATAACGAATTAATTTGTAACGAAGCAGATTTTATAGAGCTTATAAATAAAATACCTTACTATTACGATGAACCATTTGCCGATAGTAGCGCAATACCAACAATGTTAGTAAGCAAAATGGCAAAAAAACAAGTTAGCGTTGCATTAAGTGCCGATGGCGGCGATGAGGTTTTTGCGGGCTATAATAGATATGACTATATTATAAAATTAAATAAGGGTTTGTTAAAGCTTCCGTTATGGCTTAGAAAATTAATGGCAGAGGTGATGCAAGTGATAAACCCTCGAAAAATACCAATTTTTAAAAACCGCTATAACTTTCATGAACGTTATGAAAAACTCATAAAAATAATTCTAAATGCTTCTGACAATCAAATAATGCTTGCCCTAAGTACAATTTTTAGTGAAAAAGAATTAATTAATTTAAATGCTGTTTTTACTTTAACTAAACATAGTTTGTACTATAATAATTTTTTACAAAAAGAAAATTACACTTCGCTCAGATACATAATGGCTATTGATTACATTACATATTTGCCTGATGATATTTTGCAAAAAGTGGATAGGGCATCAATGAGCAACAGTATAGAGGCTCGTGAACCATGGCTTGATCATAGGTTAATTGAGTTTTCAGCGCAGCTGCCTGATAGCTATAAATATAATAAGGGAATAAAAAAATATATTTTAAAAGAAATAACCCACACTTACATTCCCGCTCAATTAATGCAGCGCCCCAAAATGGGTTTTGCCATACCGCTTGAAGATTGGTTGCGAAACAACTTAAAACATACCACTGATAAATTTTTTGGCAATGCGGCAAAACCAAGACACGATTTATACAATAATGCTCTTGCCAAACAATATTACCAAAGTTTTTTAAATAAAAAACAGATAAACGCCTTAAAAATATGGCATCTATTATGTTTTGAAACTTGGTTTGAAAAATGGAATTAATAAAATTAACTTTGCTAATAGTAAAAAATGGAATTTGAAATAAAACCACAAAATAAATTTAGTTTGGGCTTGCGTGAGTTGTGGGCATACCGTGAGTTGTTTTATTTTTTTACTTGGCGCGATATAAAAGTAAAATACAAACAAACGGCTTTGGGCGTATTGTGGGCTGTTTTTCAGCCCGTTGTAATGACAGCATTGTTTACGCTTGGTTTTGGTAAATTAATTTCTAATAATTCAGATTTACAATTACCTTACCCCGTGTTTGCTTTAAGTGGTTTTTTATTGTGGAATATTTTTTCGAGTGGCTTGTCAAACGCCGGAAACAGCATGGTAAGCAATGCTAATATTATCAAGAAAATTTATTTTCCGAGATTAATTATTCCAATTTCATCTATTTTAGTTTCTATTGTAGATTTTTTAATGGCGTTTGTAGTGTTTATTCCTGTGTTATATTACTACAACTGCTCGTTTAATTTATCAGCAATAATTTTTGTGCCTTTAGCTGTATTGCTAGCTGCCATTGCCACTTTTGGCTTGGGTGTATTTTTAGCGGCTGTAAATGTTAAGTATCGTGATTTTAGATACATCTTACCTTTTTTTATTCAAGCATTATTATTTGCAACGCCGGTTATTTATCCTATAAAAATAAACGATAATAAGTTATTTCAATTTGTATTGCAATTAAACCCTATGAATGCACCAATAGAATTTTTTAGGGCAAGTGTTAATAATGCTACTATCAATGTAAATTCGATATATAGCAGTTTAATTATTTCCTTGTTATTATTTACATTTGGAGTAGTTTATTTTAGAAAAACCGAAAGTTATTTTGCTGATTTAGCCTAAATGAAACCCATTTTAGAAATACAAAACATTAGTAAAAAATTTCGTATTAATCACGAGCAACAACCTTATTTAAGTTTGCGCGATTCTATTGGAAATATTTTTAAAAACAAAAATTCTAAAGAAGATTTTTGGGTATTAAAAGATGTTAGTTTTGATGTGATGCCGGGCGACACTGTTGGTATTATTGGCAAAAACGGCGCAGGAAAATCTACCTTGTTAAAAATACTTTCTAAAATTACACCGCCTACAAGTGGCAAAATAATTTCGCGAGGACGAATAGCCAGTTTATTAGAAGTTGGTACAGGTTTTCATCCGGAGCTTAGCGGACGAGAAAATATTTTTATGAATGGCAGTATTTTAGGCATGCGTCGTGCCGAAATACAAAAAAATTTTGACGCCATTGTTAATTTTGCAGGAGTTGAAAAATTTATTGATACACCACTTAAACACTACAGCAGTGGCATGCAACTACGTTTAGCTTTTGCTGTTGCCGCATTTTTAGAGAATGAAATTTTAATTATTGACGAAGTGCTTGCTGTTGGCGATTCTGAATTTCAGAAAAAGTGTATGGGAAAAATGGGAGATATAAGCAAAAGCGGAAGAACAATTTTGTTTGTGAGCCATAATATGGGGGTATTAAAAAATTTATGCTCAAAATCGGTATTGCTTCAACAAGGAAAACTCATCTGTTTTGATAATACAAAAGTTGCCATTGATAAATACTTAAACGATCATTCTGCCACTTCAATAATTTATAAAGCAATAAAAGAACTTAATTCGGCAGCTTATGTAAATTATGCAGAAGTACGTAGTGTAGATAAGGCAAAAAATATTTTGCAAATCTCAAATAATTGGAAAGTTGAAATTATCTTTACTGTAAAAGAATTCGTACCCCATTTTATTATTGCATTAGGCATGTCGAACGCTGAAAACATTCCTATACGAACTTCGTGGAGCAGTCCAACAAATATTAAACCCGGTAAATACTCAATAGTGTTTAGTGAGGATTTAATTTATTTTACATCAGGGCAATATAAACTGCATATAGGTTTATCGTCGAGAGAACAGGTATTGCAATATATTGATAGCGCTTTAACGATTGAGTTTGAAACTTTTGTTGAAAAAGAAGTTGCGTTAAGAACTGACGCTGGATTAGTTTTAAATCAAATGAAATACACGTTAACTGAAATTAATTAAAAATTGAAATGGGCTATATATATTTAGGCATACCAAAAGAACTTTTAAAATTATTTGCTGAAAAAACAGGATACCAAAATTTTGTTGAAACAGGCACTTTTTCGGGAAGGACAATAATTTGGGCGGCTTCATTGTTTAACAACTGTTATACAATTGAAATTAATAAAGAGTTTAGCGAAAACGCAGCTAACACAAAAAACTGCCCTAAAAACATACAATTTATTGTCGGCGATAGCAGAGTAGAATTAAAAAAAATTGTTTCAACTATTTCTGATGGGACTATTTTTTGGTTAGACGGTCATTATTCGGGAGAAGAAACTGGAGGAAAAGAAAATGAATGTCCTATTATTGATGAAATCGAAATAATTAAAAAACATCAAAACAGTATAATTTTAATTGATGATGCACGCTTCTTTTTAGGTCCACCACCAGAAGGACATAGGGCAGATGATTGGCCTGGAATAGATGAAATATTTTATAAATTAAAAATAAATTTCCCTAATCATTATACAACATTGATTGACGATACAATTATCTCTTGTCCTAAAGAATATAAATATATTTTAGATAGTGACTGGAAGAAAAATTTCAAAAACAGATATCCATCACCAACTGAGAAGCCAAGTTATCTATCGAAATTAAAAAGAATTATTAAAAAATGATACAGCGATTAAATGAACACTTAAAATACAAAAGATCACTGAAAAACATTTTACCGGTTTATGAAAGATTTGTTTCCCTAGAAAAGGAAACTAAAAAACGATTTCATCTTTCAAAAAAAAATATCGTAGCGCAACTAAGCGATAATAGCGCCAACACAGATTTTGATAGACATTACATTTATCACCCGGCATGGGCAGCAAGAGTTTTAAATGAGACTAAACCAAAATCACATATAGATATTTCATCAACACTCCATTTCTGTAGCATTGTTTCAGCCTTTATTCCTATTAAATTCTATGATTATCGTCCTGCAAAAATTTCGTTATCAAATTTATCGAGCGAAGCACAAGATTTAACTAAATTAAATTTTGATGATAATTCTATTGAATCTTTATCATGTATGCATACTGTTGAACATATAGGTTTAGGCAGATATGGAGACACTTTAAATTATGACGGCGACTTAATTGCTATGAAAGAGTTGGCACGTGTTTTAAAACAAAATGGAAATTTACTTTTTGTAGTACCTATTGCGCATGAAGCAAAAATAATTTTTAATGCGCACAGAATTTATACTAAGGAACAAATTGAAACGGAAATGCTTTCTTACGGATTAAAATTAAAAGAGTTTTCTTTAATTCCTGAACAAGAAGCTGATGGAGGAATAGTTAAAAATCCAAACAAAACATTACTCGAAAAACAAAATTATGGCTGTGGTTGTTTTTGGTTTACAAAATAAAAATTATGAGTAACGAACAAATAAGAATAAATTGGGTTGAAACAAAATTAACATCTTTACCAAAAGGATTAAGAATTTTAGATGCTGGTGCCGGCGAGCAGCAATACAAAAAATTTTGTTCACACCTTAATTACGTTTCGCAAGACTTCGCCCAATACATACCTTCAGATTCAAATAACGGACTTCAAATGCCTAAATGGGATTATGGAAAATTAGATATTGTTTCAGATATAATTTCAATCCCCGAACCCAACGAAAGCTTCGATGCAATATTATGTACGGAAGTATTTGAACATATATCCAACCCAATTTTAGCAATAAAAGAATTTGGCAGATTACTTAAAAAAGATGGAACACTAATTCTTACCGCACCATTTTGTAGTATGACTCATTTTGCGCCACACCATTATTACTCAGGGTTTAATCGGTTTTTTTATGAAAAACATTTAGCCGAAAATAATTTTAAAATTGAATGCATTGAAACAAATGGCGATTATTTTAAATACATTCATCAAGAAATAAATAGAATGCCTTTTATTGCCGAACAATATCTAAAACAAAAACCAAATTTTATTCAAAACATAGCTATAAAGATTGTTTCTAAAATGTTGTTTAAATTTACTCAGCAAAAAAATAGTTCTGATGAATTACTAAATTTTGGGTTTCATATTATTGCAAAAAAAATATGATCTTTGTAAAAATACAAGGCGGTATTGGAAATCAACTCTTTCAGCTAGCACTAGCCATAGCGTTAAAAAAGAGAGGAAAAAATGTTGAATTGGATACTTCGTTTTACAAAAGCAACAATAAAGAAAGTACTTATCGTAAATTTTATTTAGATGCTTTTTCTATAACTGATTTTTCACTTAAAAAATCAAATTCTTTTTTTAGAAAACTTAGACTATATAAATCAAAAAAAAATATCTATACGGAAAATTCACCTTTGTTTAATAGTAATATTTTTAATGTAAAATCCCCTGCATACATAATTGGTTATTTCCAGTCCTATAAATATTTTGAATCAATAGAGTTAGAAATTAAAAGGCAATTAACCTTAAATAGGAAATTAACAAAAGCAAGTGAAGAGTATAAAAATTTAATTCTGTCAAAAGAAAATTCAGTAAGCCTACATATTAGGCGTGGTGACTATCAAGCAACTTATGCAGAAATATATTGTAATTTAGAAATCGAGTATTATAAAAATGCTGTTTCTTTTATGAAAAATAAAATGGGAGATGCGCCTTTAACTTTGTTTGTGTTTTCAGATGATATAATGTGGTGTAAAAATAATTTTACATTTAATGAAGAATTTATATTTATCGAAAATAGCAACTCTCCCGATTACGAAGACCTAATGCTTATGTCGTATTGTAATCATAATATTATTGCAAATAGCACATACTCATGGTGGAGCGCTTGGTTAAATAATAATGAACAAAAAATAGTAGTTGCTCCAAACAAATGGTTTAATAAGCATAATGAAAAATTTATAGGAACTTTATATCCTAAAACATGGAATATCCTTTAGTCTCTGTAATAATGCCTGTGTATAACGCAGAGTTGTTCTTAAAGCGAGCAATTGATAGTATGCTAATGCAAACGTATTCAACTTTTGAATTTATTATAATTGACGATGGAAGTACTGATAATTCAAATACAATTATTAAAAACTATTCAGATAAACAAATTAAATTAATTGAAAACAAAGAAAATAAGGGCTTAATTTATTCATTAAATATTGGTATTAATGAGGCAAAAGGAAAATACATTGCCCGCATGGATGCCGATGATATTAGCTATCCAAAAAGAATTGAAAAGCAAGTTAATTTTTTAGAAACGCACCCAACTATTGGTGTATTGGGCACTTTTATAAATGATACTATTAAATATAAAATATACAAAAACAAACAACTCACATCTAACGATTTAAAGGCACGCTTAATTTTCGATAATGCTTTTTATCACCCAACAGTAATGTTTAGAGCCTCTGCTTTAAAAGAAAATAAAATATTATACGACCAGAATTATAAACATGCCGAAGATTATAATTTATGGATTAAGTTAATGTCAGTAACTGATTTTGCTATTTTGCAAGAGCCCTTACTTTATTATGAAAACCACTCTCATCAAGTGTCGAGTAAACATAGCATAGAACAAGAGAATTCAATTTTTAAAACACAAGATAATTTCTTCAACTCTATTCAGTTGCACTTTACTGATGAAGAATTGGAATTACATAAGAAATTATTTTACAACCAATTTGAATACACAGAAAATCACTTGATAAAAATTGAAGCATGGTTAATTAAACTAAAATCTAACTTGTTTTTTCAATCATTAGTTACAAAGGAAGCTTTAGATAAATCCATTGCTGTTATTTGGTTTGAAGTTTGTACGCATTTTGCAAGCAAAGGGGTGAAGTGTCTTAAAATATATAGAAATTCTTTGTGTAGAAATGATAAATTTATTTCGTTATTTTACAGAGTGATTTTTATTTTTAAAAATATACCATTAAAAAGATATAAGTTTTGATAAAAAAAATATTTCAAAAAATATTTCAAACATCTTCCAGCGAAAAGAGAATTTTAATAAAAGACAATTATTTAACTGGTAGTAATGAAAATATTATTAGAGCTATTAGAGCAATAAAAAAGTATGATGAAAATCACGAAGGAGTAATTATTGACATTGGAGCATTTGATGGCGAGACCGCCATTCAATTTTCTAAAGCTTTTCCAAAAACTAAAATTATAGCATTTGAAGCCAATTCGGAAATCCTTCCAATTACTAAGAAAAAATGTTCTAAATTTAATAATATCGAAGTTCTAAATTTTGCTATTTCTGACAGAAATGAAACTCTTAATTTTTATATTACCCATAATGCTGTATCATCTTCGCTTAATGAAGTTAATACTTTTACTATGGATATTGAAGAGTATAATAATGAGATAAAATTAAAAAATAAATTGTCGGTACCAGCTATACCTCTTGATGAATGCTCGAATATTGAAAAAGTACTTTTATTAAAAATTGATACGCAAGGGCACGAATTAAAAGTGATAAAAGGTGAAGAAAAAACACTAAAAAAAACCAAATTTGTGTTGATTGAAATGGCAAATCATGAATTATATAAAAATGGTTGCCAATATTTTGAAATAGATGAAGTATTACGGAAAAATAATTTTAAATTATTGGATATAATTGTTACTTATCGAAAGCGTGGAATAATAATTACAGAATATGACGCTTTATATATAAATACCTCTTACATAACATGAATTTTTTAAAAAAAATACTGCGTATTGCATTTAAACTTATTAAAAAAGATCATCTTTTAGAATTTTGGTCTATAAAAAAAAATGAATTGATATTGCTTCAACCCATTCAAAAATTTTATTCAGGTTTTATCACATCAAATATGAAAATAATTGATGTAGGTGCAAATGTTGGTAATTACTCTCAAGTGTTTTTAAATAGCGGTGCAAGCGTTGTAGGAATAGAGCCTCAAGCCTTTTGTCAGGCTGTTTTAGAAAAACGCTTTAAAAATAATCGTAACTTCACACTTATTAAATCAGCTATGGGTGAGAAGGAATCTACTGCTATTATTCAAAAGTCATCTTCCCATACGCTTGCTTCAATGAATAAAGAATGGATAAACAACGTTACAGAAAGTAAACGATTTAAAAATGAAGTGTGGAATTCTGAAGAAACAATTGAAGTAACTACATTAGATAGTATCATACAAAAATATTTCTTACCTGATTATTTAAAAATAGATGTAGAAGGCTATGAAAAAGAGGTGCTGAAAGGACTAAGCCATCAAATTAAATTTATTTCTTTTGAAATTACATTACCGGAAATGGCACACGTAGCAATTGACTGTATTAATAAAATTAGTAGTTTAGGCAATTATTCTTTTGTAATACCTAATAAGGAAAGATTAGTTGAAATAACCGAATGGCAATCTTCATCAGAAATAATTAACCAAATTAAAGCCTTAACTAATAGTAATGCAGAAACATCTGCTGATATTTTTTGTAAATTAAAGAATGAATAATAACACCGCCATACTTATTCTTTCATGCGATAAATATGCCGACGTATGGCAAACATTTTTTTTATTTTTTCAAAAATATTGGAGCGATTGTCCTTTCCCGGTTTATCTTGGCACTAATTCTATTAAGTTTGAAGGCGTAAAACAAATTTTTTCAAATAAAATAAGTACTTGGTCGGAAGAATTGGAAATCATTCTAAAACAAATTCCTGAAAAATACGTCATCATTATTTTAGAAGATTATTTTATTTATAAACCCGTTGATACTAATTTTTTAGTTGAAATAATTACTACAATGAAAAATATTGATGCTGCTTATACTAAATTAGGAGCCTTTCCTGCTAAATATAATGAGCTATGGCCACATCAACTATTAAAAGAAAATCAAAAATTAGGATTTATAGAAAAAGGAGCAAAGTACCGAGTATGCTTACAAACGGCAATATGGAATAAGAATGTCTTATTGAGTCTTTTAAATCCAGACGAAAATCCTTGGCAATTTGAAATGGAAGCTTCAAAGCGATCTAATAATTTCCCTAATCCTTTTTTATGTGTATTAGCAACTCCGAATATAAAATATGTACACGGACCTATTACGTACTATTGTACAGCATTATCAGCCGGAAAATGGATGCGCGGCGCTGTAAAGTTATGTGAAAAAGAAGGAATAAGTATTAATGTAGATAAGCGCCCTATTGAGTCACTGTTTGAAGAAATGTATAGAAAATGCTATATTGCTATGCCAATTGGGCTTAGAAAAGTAATAGATTTTTTTAAGAATAAATTAAAAATTAAATGACTGTGGCAGAACTAAGCATAATTATACCCACCAAAGATAGAGGCGATATATTTCAAAAAACGCTACTAGCCGCTTACGATGCTACTAAAAATATTTCCGCTGAAATTATTGTAGTTAACGATTCAAAAACAAAAGATGTTTTAATTGAACAAAAATTTTCAGATAGAGTGAAAATTTTTAATAACCCCAAGAGTGGTGTTGCATCAGCAAGAAATTATGGCGTTAAAAATGCAAAGTATGATAATTTATTATTTTTAGATGATGACATTATAATCAATGAAAATAATATTTTAGAGCTAATAACACTAAGTGTTCAATATAAAAATACTGCTATAAATTTTAATTGGGTCTATCCTGAAAAACTAGTTAAAGAAATACAGAAAACTCAATTTGGAAGATACTTAATTTATATAGATTACACTTCTTTAAAAGGATGGAGCAAGGGAATATACTGGAATGATAAAAATATTTTTGAGGTAGAATTGGTAGCAAGTTATTTTTTATTTCTATCAAAAGAAATCTTTAATTTAATTGGAGCTTATAATGAAAATTTTCCTCATGCAGGTGCTGAGGATTTTGATTTTGCTATGCGACTAAAACAAAAAGGAATTAAAGGGTATTGTTATCCTTTAAGCACGGTTTTTCATAATGAAGAAGATAGAATAGAATTAATTCCTTGGTTAGAAAGAAAAAAAAGATCAGCAGAAACACGTAAAATTGCTGCAAATTTAGGGTATAAAGAAATGGAAATAAAATCAACTACGCTGAAAGTATTTTTAGCTAAACTGTTTTTTATCTTTAAAAACATTATCTTTTTTGCTTTAGAACTCATTCCAAATAAAAAATATTTTAATTGTATATATTTTAAAATTACCACGCTTTTATGTTCAGCTTATCTATACAAAGGTTATTTCAATAAAAAATGAAAAAAGTATTAAAAAAAACATTTCAAACCCTTCCTTTTAAAAAAGAAATATTTTTATTTCTTAGAATTTTTAAATTACCTCATGCTATCTACAAGCATTTGTATTTTAAAGGAAATTTTCAGGTAAATATAAATTCTAAAAAACTTTTAATTAACCATTATGGCTTTGAATTAGAAAATGAAATCTTTTGGAGAGGATTAGAAAATGGTTGGGAAAATATTTCGATGCGTTTATGGATAGAATTATCAAAACAATCAGAAGTAATATTTGACATTGGCGCAAATACAGGTATTTATTCATTAGTCTCGAAAACAGTAAATCAAAATGTAAAAGTATATGCTTTCGAGCCAGTAAAAAGAGTATATGAAAAGCTGTGTGCAAATAATGCTTTAAATAACTTTGATATTAATTGTTTTGAGTTGGCAATTTCCAATCAAAATGGAGAAGCTGTGATTTATGATACGCCAACCGATCATGTATATTCTGTAGCAGTTAATAAAAATATTGCAGATGTGAAAAACCCAATTATTACTAAAATAAAAACAGAAACATTACATTCTTTTATTAGACAACATAACATTACAAAAATTGATTTAATGAAAATTGACGTAGAAACTCATGAACCTGAAGTACTAGAAGGTATGCAAGAATTTTTGCAACAATATAAACCAACGCTATTGATAGAAATTTTAAATGATGAAGTAGCCACTAAAGTAGAGAGTTTGATAAAACATTTAGATTATTTGTTTTTTAATATTGATGAAATAAATAAGCCAAAGCAAGTATCTAAAATAGATAAAAGTGATTTTCATAATTATCTTTTTTGTAGTGAAAAAACGGCTAAATATTTAAATATTATTTCTTAATAAGAAAAAGAAAACATTAACAAGAAAAAAAATGAAAAGGGAAGATTTACAATTTTACGTTGATATGCTAAAAAATATAGCTACCAAACAAGTAAAAAATAGATATGAAGTTCACGCAATTGTTCAACCTTATCTATACCGCATGGCTCAGGAGGGAAAGCCTTTGCTTTATGAGATATTAAAAAAAGAAATGCTGAAGCCTAATTTTTTTTTAAGAAAAGAACATAGCCCAGGGTTTCAAATTAATTTAATTGCTCATCCATCTTGTGACTTTAATTGTAGTTTTTTTATACCACTCGCTAATAATGAGACTTTACATACTTATTCTCCAATGCATACGCACGGAGAGTACTTACTTTCCACAATCAATGCTTTTGGAAAAGGTTACACTTCGTTAATTTGGCAACAAGGTAAAAAAGTAAATACAGAGAATAATGAGGTAGAAATGAAGTTGCAAAAGTATTGCCAGCATCATTATATGAATGTTGAATTTATGGACAAAGATACCGCCCACACTATTTTTTACCCTAATGAATTATGTATAACTTATGCTTTTTGGACTCATAGTAAACCTACTAACTTTGTGAATAAATTAAGAGGGAACACTTTAATAAATAAAAATAAAGAGATGTTTAAAAAAATAATCACAACATTTATTAAATCGCCAGAAAAATTGGGAATTGTTTTGCAAAAAGAAGATTATTTTTATCCTAAAGATGGAAAGCTTTATTCTATATCAAGTAGAGAGATTCAACCTGAAGTTTTAACATTTCCTCAAAATTTTTTCTCTGTACTTCAAACCGTTGGCTTTAACGACAATTTATTTATCGAAAAATTAAGTAAAAAAATACCTGAAAATGCTTTTTCATTGGTCAATCCTTGGATTCAAAAATTTCTTTCTGGTGAAAAGATATCTATTAATTACGAGGGATATAATGCGTATCACCCAACAAGGAATGTACATATCAATGAGTTTAAAAAAATTTATAATTTTTAAGATTGAAAAAAAATGTAACTTACATAATCTCCGATATTGATAAAGCCATTTCTTTTGAATGGGTTGCTCAGTATCTTAATAAAGATAAATTTAATTTGTCTTTTATTCTTATCAATTGTAAGAATTCACAGTTATATAGCTTTTTGTTTCAAAATAATTTCCAAGTATTTTTAATCGATTGCGCATCAAAAAAGCAAATTCCATTTTCTGTTTTAAAATGTGCTAAAGTTCTAAAAAACAGCAATCCTCACATAGTACACTGTCATTTATTTATGGCAAATATTATAGGCTTAACTGCTGCTAAATTAGCTAGGGTTAAAAGCAGAATTTATACTCGCCATCATTCCGATTATCATCATATTTATTTTCCTAAAACCGTTAAGTGGGATAAGTATTGTAATAAATTAGCTACTAAAATTATTTCTATTTCAGACAATGTAACTGATATTTTAATAGAAAAGGAAAATGTATCTAAAAATAAAATTGTAAAAATTTGGCATGGCTTTGATATAGATTTGTTTGTGAATTTTAATAAAGAAAAAGTTGAAGATTTAAAACGAAAATACAACTCTCAACAAAAAAAACCTGTAGTTGGTGTTATTTCTCGATTTACTCATTGGAAAGGAGTTCAATATATTATTCCTGCATACAAAAAATTATTAGAAAAATATCCGAATGCTCTTTTGTTATTATTTAATGCTAAAGGCGATTATGAAAAAGAGATAACTAATTTATTATTAGAAATTCCAGAGCAATCCTATCAAACAATAAAATTTGAAAATGACATTACGAATCTATATCAACTTTTTGATGTATTTGTACATGTTCCTATTAGTAATAGTGTAGAGGCTTTTGGGCAAATATATATTGAAACAATGCTAGCAGGTGTCCCTTTAATTGCAACAAGATCAGGAGTCGGAAATGAAATAATGCAAAATAAAATTAACTGTATAGAAGTTCCATATCAAAATAGTGAAGCGATTTATAATGCTATGTTATTTTGTTTAGAGAATAGAGACCCTGTTAATATGATGGTTAAAAATGCAAAGGAAAGTGTTATTGAAAAGTTTTCACTTCATACCATGATACAAAATTTAGAAAAATTATATTTGCTGTAAAATTGTGTCGTTGCAAGTAAGCATAATTATTCCAGCATTTAACGCTTCTTTATATATTAAGGAAACCATAAATTCTATCTTATTACAAAAAGAAATTGATTTTGAAATCATAATTATTGACGATGGTAGCACAGATAAAACAAAAGAAATTATTGATTCGTTCGATGATAAACGCATATTCTATTTTTATCAGCATAATCAAGGAGTTTCAGCAGCTCGTAATGAAGGGCTTGAAAAAGCTAAGGGGGAATTTATTATTTTTTTTGATGCAGATGATGTAATGCTGGAAAATTTTTTATACTCTCGCGTTAACTATTTAAAACAACACAGTGAATTGGATTTTATAAGTGGTGAACTTTTAAAGTTTAATGGAAAGGAAATTTCAAATCGCATTTACAGAGGTGTTAGTCCGCAAGGAGCAAATGAAATTTTATTATATAATAGTGATGTGGTAACTTGCCCCTCAAACTATGTGTTTAAAAAAACATTTCTTTTAAGCAATCATTTAAAATTTAATTCTCTTTTATCAAGCACAGCCGATAGATTTTTTCTTTTGCAATGCGTATTGAAAGGAAGAACAAAGTGCGTTAATTTTGATGAAAAACTCTTATATAGAATTTCAAAAAATAGTATGTCGGCGCAATTAAACAGTAAATTGGTAAATGATAACGAGCTTTTTTACAAGGAATTGAGGGCTTACAGCCTTATTCCACAAAGTATTAAAAAAGAAAGTTTAAAAAAGGGGTACTATATATTAAGCGCATCTTTTTTCAAAATTTTTGATTTAAAAAAAGCTTTGTTCTATTTCCTACAATTAGCTAAAGTGTTTGCCAAGGCTAAACTGTAATCTCATCAACATACGCTTCAATCGGTGCGCAACTACAAATCAAATTTCTATCACCATACGCATTATCAACACGCGCAACACTTGGCCAAAATTTATTTGCTTTAACGTATGGTAATGGAAATACTGCCTTTTCACGACTATACGGCTTATCGTAACTATCAGAAATTACAAGTTTTGCTGTATGAGGTGCATTTTTTATTACATTATTTACTTTATCAGTCTTGCCATCTACAATCTCTTGAATTTCTTTTCTAATGCTAATCATAGCTTCGCAAAAGCGGTCTAATTCAGCCTTGCTCTCACTTTCAGTTGGCTCAACCATTAAGGTATTTACAACAGGGAAAGCTACTGTTGGAGCATGAAATCCGTAATCCATTAAACGTTTAGCAATATCTGCTACCTCTACACCACTTGCCATTTTAAAATCATTACAATCTAATATCATTTCATGAGCACAGCGGTTATTGGTTCCGGTATAAAGTATTTTATAATGATCCTTCAATACCTCTTTCATATAATTGGCATTAAGTATTGCCGTTTCAGTGGCACTTTTTAAGCCTTCGCTACCTAACATTTTTATATAGCCATAACTAATAAGTAGAATGAGTGCACTGCCATAAGGCGCAGAACTTACAGCATGTATTCCTTTTTCGCCACTTGTATTTACGATTGGATGAGAAGGCAGGAACGGAACTAATTTTTCAACTACTCCAATTGGTCCCATGCCAGGTCCGCCGCCGCCATGAGGTATAGCAAAAGTTTTATGCAAATTTAAGTGGCATACGTCAGCACCAATATTACCAGGGCTTGTTAAGCCAACTTGTGCATTCATATTTGCACCATCCATGTAAACTAAGCCGCCATTATCATGAATAATTTTAGTTATTTCGGTAATTCCCTCTTCGTAAACGCCGTGTGTACTTGGGTACGTAATCATAATGCAACTTAGAGTGTCTTTGTATTGCTCTGCTTTTTGCTTTAAATCGGCAATATCTACGTTTCCTTTTGCATCGCACTTAATAACAACTATGTTCATGCCTGCCATAGCAGCACTTGCAGGATTAGTTCCATGTGCTGATGATGGTATAAGTGCTACATTCCTATGTGTTGATCCGTGTGATAAATGATATTGACGAATAACCATCAAACCGGCATATTCACCTTGTGCGCCTGAATTTGGTTGAAAACTCATTTTAGCAAATCCTGTAATATTGCTCAAATCTTTGTTTAAGGTTTCAATCATTTCAAAATATCCCTTAGCTTGATTTTGTGGCGCAAAGGGGTGCATATTTGCCCACTCAGGCCACGTAATTGGCAGTAATTCAGATGCAGCGTTTAATTTCATTGTACAACTTCCAAGCGAAATCATTGAGTGTACTAGCGATAAATCTTTGTTTTCTAATCGCTTTATATAACGCATCATTTCGCTTTCGCTGTGATATGAGTTAAATGTAGGATGTTCTAAATATGCACTAGTGCGTTTTAAATCTGAAGTAGATATTAAATTTAATTGTTCATTCGCAGTAATGTTTGCGCCAAACATAGAAGCAATATCTTGCAAGTCAGATAACTCAACGGTTTCATCGAGCGAAATACCTAAGTGTTTATCATCAATCTGTCTAAAATTAATTTCCTTTGCCTCAGCGGCCAAAATTATTTTTTTAGCATCGCAAGCAACCACAATCGTGTCGAAAAATAATTTTGTTTTAAGTTCAAATCCCGCTTCTTTAATTGCTTTTGCAAGCGTAGCAGTATTGCTGTGAATGTTTTTAGCAATATCTTTAATTCCCCTTGGCCCGTGATATACAGCATACATGCTTGCCATAATTGCTAATAAAGCTTGCGCGGTACAAATATTACTTGTTGCTTTATCTCGTTTAATATGTTGCTCACGTGTTTGAAGTGCCATACGTAAAGCAGTGCTACCTTCGGCATCAACGCTAACGCCAATAATTCTACCGGGTATTAAACGCTTATAATCTTCGCGGCAAGCAAAAAATGCTGCGTGAGGTCCGCCATACCCAAGTGGTACACCAAATCGTTGCGAATTTCCATAAACAACATCTGCACCCCATTCGCCGGGAGGGGTTAATAGGGCTAAGGCTAATAAATCGGTACCTACTGCAACTTGTACTTCTAGTTCTTTACATTTTTTGATGTAATTGGTGTAGTTTTCAACTTCTCCATTCATGTCAGGATATTGAATAATTGCACCAAAGTATGAAGCGTCTAAATTTGTATCGTGTACATTTCCTACAATAACGTCTATGCCTACAGGGTTTGAACGTGTTTTTATTACGTCTATCACTTGAGGGTAGCAAGTATTGCTTACAAATAATTTGTTTGCGCCTGTTTTTTGTTGTTCTTTACTACGATTGCTGTAAAACATAAAAACAGCTTCGGCAGCGGCAGTAGCTTCATCAAGCAAACTGGCATTTGCAATTGGCATGGATGTTAAATCCATTACCATTGTTTGAAAGTTGAGAATTGCCTCTAGTCTTCCTTGAGAAATTTCTGCTTGATAGGGCGTGTAAGCTGTGTACCAACCCGGATTTTCTAATATGTTGCGTTGTATTACCGATGGTAAAATACAATTGTTATAACCTAAGCCAATGTAGCTGCGAAAAACTTTATTTTTCTTGCTTAATTCACGCAAATGTTTTAAATATTGAAACTCCGACATGGCCTCACCTACAGCAAGTGGTTTACTTAATCGTATGTTTGAGGGTACTGTTTGATTAATCAAATCTGATAACGAAGCCACCCCAATTTTTTGTAACATTTGTTCTACTTCAAATTGACGAGGGCCGTTGTGGCGTTTTACAAATGAATCGCTTAACATAATAAGTATTAAAATAGAGGCGCAATTTACAAAAATTAAGATTATTTTTTTATTTAAATGTTGTATTATTGTAATAATTTGTTTGAAACTGCAATTAGTGTTAAAAAATATACTTACACATATTCTTTATTTTTTTCTATTGGGATTGCTATCAAACGCGTGTAGTCCTGAATCAGTAAAAATTAATGATATAAATCAGCAACAAGAAAAAAATAATTTTGCGCCTATAAAGGCTGTTAGAGCAAATTATAAAATTTTAGACGTTAAAGGCCCAGCCATTACAAAGGCTATTGAGCCAACCGGTGTTTTGCTTAATCCTAACATTCGTTTAGCTGAAAAACCGCTTATAACAAAGGTTTCTCAAGCAAAAAATTATGTGGTTGGCACTGATACATTTTTACAAGCGTACACTAATACTGTTAAACCAAAAGTTATTTTTTGCAAAAATCCTAGGGCAATCATAGCTGAGCCTTCGAGATTTAAAGATGCTGCAAGCTATTTTATACAATACATTGACGTTGAACAAGGGTTGAGTTATTCAAAATTAAGAGCAATAGTAAAAGATAAGTTAGGAAATATTTGGATTGCCACTGAAGGCGCTGGAATAAGTCGTTATGACGGGCAATCGTTTTATAACTATACCGTTGAAAATGGTTTGCCGAGTAACAAAGCATTGAACTTGTTTATTGACAGCAAAAATAATGTTTGGGTTGCTACTGAAGAAGGGGGCGTGTCGTGCTTTAACGGACATACGTTTAAAAATTACGATACAAAAACTGGCTTTATTGATAATACCATACTTTGTATTTATGAAGATAAAGACGGAAGAATGTGGTTTGGATCAAATGGCGGCGGCGTATGTTGTTTAAAAGACGAAAAATTAATCAGTTACACTACTTCGCAAGGTTTAAGCAATAATCAAGTGCGTAGCATAGTACAAGATAAATTAGGGAATTTTTGGTTTTCAACAGTTGGTGGCGGCACAAACAAATTTGACGGGAAACAATTCACTCGCTATACAACAAACGAAGGTTTGAGTTATGACATAATACTTAGTTCAATGGTTGATAAAGATGGTAATATTTGGTTTGGAACAGACGATGGGGGCATTGATGTATTTGATGGAAATAGCTTTAAAAATTATTCGAAAAACAACGGATTAATTGACAATTCAATTACCTCACTTTACCAAGATAGTAAGAACAATGTGTGGATAGGCACGTATACATCGGGTGTAATTTTATTTAATGGAAAAACGTTCACGTCTATTAACGAATCACAAGGATTAACCGGAAACAACATCACATCAATTTTAGAAGATAATTCGGGAAATATTTGGTTAAGCACATACGGCGGCGGGTTATGTAAGTTTAACGAAATGTTTTTTAAAAACTACACTCAAAATGAAGGAATTGGCAAAAGCGTCATTAGGGGCGTTTGCGAAGATAACAGCAAACGAAAATGGCTTGCAAGCTATGGAAATGGAATATTAAAAATAGAAAACAATCAACTTTATGTTTATACTGAAAATAATGGATTAAGAAGTGCTACGTTTAAAACTGCACCTGTTGTAGATAAAGAAAATAATATATGGTTTGCAACTGAGGCAAATGGTATAATTAAATTTGATGGGAAATATTTTTACAATTATTCAACCGAAAATGGTTTAATTGATGATTATATACATGCGCTTTTTATAGATAGTAATAATAATTTATGGATTGGAACCGAAGATAACGGCTTGTGTGTATTTGATGGAAAAGTATTTAAATCATACAGTAAGCAAAACGGTTTATGTGGAAATTACATTACATCAATTACTCAAGACCAAGCAGGAAACATTTGGATTGCGAGTGATGGGGGTGGCATTAGCAAGTTTGCACATGAAACTTTTTACAATTATTCTAAAAACCAAGGCTTAATAAATCAAACAATTAATACAATTTATTGCGATAAAAAAGGAAATATTTTAATAGGAACAGATGGCAGTGGTTTACAAATTATTCCTGCAAACCAAGTTAATTCTGATAAGCCAAATTATTATTTTTTAAATGAAAGTAACAGCTTGCTTAATAATAATGTAAAATCAATCATTCAAGATAATAATACAAATTATTGGATCGGAACAAAATATGGACTTTACTATTGGCAGCACGCTTTAAGCGACTCAAGTAAAATCACATCGTTCCATTCCGAAGACGGATTAAAATCAAATGATTTTTATGCCGGAAGCGTTGGCATTGATTCAGAAAACCATATTTGGTGGGGTACCGGAAAGGCCCTTTCAGAAATTGATTTAAATGAATTTAAGCTAACTCAAAAAGCACCAACCATTCAGTTAAACGCAATTGAGCTAAATCAAAATTTTATTGATTTTAATACGCTTGCTCAAAATTTAAAATCGGTTAAAACTATCCAAATAAATAATGAGAGTAAATTAAAAATCAGCAAATCAGCAATAGACTCATGCAGCTCGTTTTACAATTATCCTATCAAACTTATTTTACCTTATGAATTAAATCAAATTACATTTAAATACAGCGCTATTGATTGGATTCGCCCAAATAAAATTAAATACCAGTATAAACTTGAAGGACTTGATGAAAATTGGAGCCCATTAGTAAACGATAATAAAATGCTTTATAATTTACCTGCAGGTAATTACACGTTTAAAGTGAGAGCGCAAGGTATATCAAGCGTTTGGAGTGATGAAGCCTCTTATAACTTTACAGTGCTATCGCCATGGTGGTTAACTTGGTGGGCTTACGGCTTGTATTTAATTTTAGTGATAGTTTTTGTAATACAATACACTAAGTTAAGAACTAAAAAACTTATAAAACAAAAAATACTTCTCGAAAATACTGTAACAGAAAGAACCGCAGAGGTTGTAAAACAAAAAGAAATTGTTGAAGAAAAACAAAAAGAAATTGTTGATAGTATTAATTATGCAAAGCGTATTCAAAAAGCATTACTTGCAAGCGATAAACTTTTTAAAAGCTACTTTAATGAAAATTATTTTGTTTTTTATCAACCTAAAGATATTGTGAGTGGCGATTTTTATTGGGCAACTTCAACTGCTAACGATAACCATTTTATGCTAGTAACCGGCGATTGCACAGGACATGGTGTTCCGGGAGCTTTTATGAGTTTATTAAGTATTTCGCTTTTAAACGAAGTTGTTAATGAGAAAAAAGTAACTGAACCCGGCGATGTGTTAGGACAAGTTAGAGAGCGAATTATTTTTTCGCTAGCGAGTGATGGAAGTGATGAAGGGGGGAGTGATGGCATGGATTGTAGTATTATTAGTGTTGATGTAAAAAACAAAAAATTAAAACTTGCCGGCGCAAATAATCCTGTTTGGATAACAAGAAAAATAAATCAAAATAATTTAGAAAATTTTACTGTAATTATAGAAAATTGTGAATACGGCTTAATTGAAATTAAAACGGATAAGATGCCGGTTGGCAAGCACCCTAGAGACAATCAAGCTTTTAACTCCTTTGTGTTTAATTTAGAAGATGGCGATAGAATTTTTACATTGACTGATGGCATTTGCGACCAATTTGGAGGTCCGGATAAAAAGAAATTCACATATAAAGCCATGAAAAATTTGTTAATTAAATCAAACCATCTGCCAATTAATCAACAAAAAAATAAAGTTAATACAACTGTTAGTTCGTGGATGTTTGGTAACGATCAAACAGATGATATTTTAATGATTGGACTTCAGGTTTAAAACTAGTAGCCTAATATAGGGCTTAACCAACGCTCAATTTTTTCAAAGTTTGTATTTTTTCGTTTTGAATAATCTTCAACTTGTTCTTTGGTTATTTTACCAACGCTAAAATAATGTGCTTTTGGGTGTGCAATATATAAACCGCTTACGGCAGCAGTAGGAAGCATTGCCATACTTTCGGTAAGCTGCATGCCTATATTTTTTTCTACACTTAATAAATCCCATAAAGTAGCTTTTTCTAAATGGTCTGGCTGAGATGGGTATCCAGGGGCAGGACGAATACCGTCGTAAGACTCCTTTATAAGCTCTTCATTAGTAAAACTTTCGTTTGGAGCATAGCCCCAATACTCCTTTCGTACTAATTGGTGTAGGTATTCGGCAAGTGCTTCGGCAAGCCTATCAGCAAGTGCTTTTAACATAATTGCACTATAATCATCAAATGCCTTTTCAAATCGAGTTACATGCTCTTCTATACCAAAGCCTGCACTACATGCAAATGCGCCAATATAATCGCTATTTTCTTTATTAAATACATCAGTTGTTTTTGGTTTTATAAAATCGGACAGGGCAGTGTTAAAGTGGCCTTCGGGTTTTTTAGTGTTCATTCGAATAGAGTGAAATAGTGTTAACTCTTTACCTTCAGAATCATACACTTGTATATCATCATTGTTAATTTGATTTGCAGCAAACAACCCAAACACTGCTTTTGCTTTCAGCCATTTTTTAGATATAATTTTTTGCAACATAGTTTGGGCATCTTCAAAAAGTTTTTTTGCCTCTGCACCTCTTTCTTTATCATCAAATATTTTTGGATAACTTCCTTTCATTTCCCATGCAATAAATAATGGCGTCCAATCAATGTAAGGGAGTAATTTATCTAAAGGCACATCGTTTAAAATAGTTATGCCAAGTTTGTTAGGTTTAATTATGATTGAAGTATTCCAATCAATTTTGTATTTATTATTGCGTGCTTCTTGTAATGTGATAAATTTATTTTGGGCTTGCGCATTTTTATTCTGTTCGCGCAAACGTTCATATTCTTTTTTAACATCTGCGCTAAAATTAGGTCTTAATTCATCGCTCATTAAACTGCTCACTACAGGAATTGATTTACTGGCATCATTAACATGCACAACGTTATGAGAGTAATGCGGTGCTATTTTAACAGCAGTATGCACTTTGCTGGTTGTAGCTCCGCCAATTAATAATGGTAAAGTCATTTTTCTGCGCTCCATTTCTTTTGCAACATCAACCATCTCGTCGAGCGATGGTGTAATAAGTCCGCTTAAGCCAATAGCATTAACGTTATGAGCAAGTGCTTCATCTAAAATTTTTTCTTTAGGTACCATAACGCCCAAATCAACAATTTCATAATTATTACAAGCCATTACTACACCAACAATGTTTTTTCCAATATCGTGTACATCGCCCTTTACTGTTGCCAAAAGTACTTTTCCGGCCGACGAACCGGTACTCCCCATTTTTTCTGCTTCTAAATATGGTTGTAAATAAGCTACTGCTTTTTTCATAACGCGGGCACTTTTTACAACTTGTGGTAAAAACATTTTTCCTGCACCAAATAAATCACCTACAATATTCATTCCGTCCATTAAAGGGCCTTCTATAATTTGTAACGTTTTATTATAGTGTTTACGGCACTCTTCCATATCTTGCTCAATATAATCTGTAATGCCTTTTACCAACGAGTGTGAAATACGATCTTGTACGGTGCCATTTCGCCACTCTTCATTTTTTTCTTCTTTAGCCTTTCCTTTATTTTTTAAACTTTCAGCTTTTTCAATTAATCGCTCTGTTGCATCATCGCGTCTATTTAATAAAACATCTTCTATTAAGGTTAATAATTCTTTTTCTATTTCGTCATACACAACTAATTGTGATGGATTTACAATTCCCATGTCCATTCCATTCTTAACTGCATGATATAAAAAAGCTGAGTGAATCGCTTCGCGTACATGATCGTTTCCTCGAAATGAAAAGCTAACATTACTAACACCGCCACTTACTTTTGCAAATGGCAAATTATCTTTTATCCATTTTGTAGCATTAAAAAAATCTAATGCGTTTAAGCGATGTTCTTCCATGCCGGTTGCAACCGGAAAAATGTTAGGATCAAAAATTATATCTTGTGGCGGAAAGTGTACTTTGTTAACTAAAATATCATAAGCGCGTTTGCAAATTTCAATTCTGCGTTGATAAGTATCGGCTTGCCCTTGCTCGTCAAATGCCATTACTATTACGGCAGCGCCATATTTTTTTACAGTATTAGCTTGCTCAATAAATATTTTTTCTCCTTCTTTTAATGAAATTGAATTTACAATTCCTTTGCCTTGTATGCATTTTAAACCAGCTTCAATAACATGAAACTTACTACTGTCAATCATTATCGGAACTTTTGCAATATCTGGTTCTGACGCAATTAAGTTTAAAAAAGTAGTCATTGCTTGCACTGCATCAAGCATGCCCTCATCCATATTAATATCTATAACTTGGGCTCCGCCTTCAACTTGCTCGCGTGCAACAGCAAGTGCTTCTTCAAAGCGGTTATCAATAATCATTTTGGCAAATTTTTTACTCCCTGTTACGTTTGTTCGTTCACCTACGTTCATAAAATTACTTTCGGGACGAAGTGTTACCGGCTCAAGCCCTGATAAGTGCATTAATGTATTAGCAGTTTGTTTTTTATGTGGTGCGTAATTTTTTGCTATTTCTGCAATTTTTTTAATATGTTCTGGTGTGGTGCCGCAGCAACCTCCAACAATATTTAAAAAACCTGCTTTTAAAAAGTCTTCAATTTGATGCCCCATTTGATGTGCATCTTGATCGTACTCGCCAAATTGATTAGGTAGGCCGGCGTTTGGGTAAGCGCTTATATAAAAATCAGATTTGTTTGCCAATTCTTCTAAGTAGGGACGCATATCTTTAGCACCTAATGCACAATTTAGACCAATGCTCAATAAATCAACATGCGAAACTGAATTTAAAAAAGCTTCGGTTGTTTGCCCCGATAATGTTCTCCCGCTTGCATCGGTAATAGTGCCGCTAACCATTACGGGCATTTTAATACCTCTTTGTTTACAAACATTTTGAATAGCCATTAGGGCAGCTTTTGCATTAAGCGTATCAAAAATAGTTTCTATTAAAAGTAAATCAACTCCTCCGTCTAACAAGCCCTTTACTTGTTCTATATAAGCATTTACCATTTCGTCCCAAGTAACAGCACGATATCCGGGATCGTTAACATTTGGAGAAATGGACAATGTTCTATTGGTTGGACCCATTGCGCCTGCTACAAAACGGGGCTGTTCGGGGTTTTTTATTGTGTAATTATCTGCTGATTTTCGGGCGCATTTTGCGGCAGCAAAATTAATTTCGTAAACAATTTCTTGTAAATCATAGTCAGCCATTGCAATTGAAGTGCCGCTAAAACTGTTTGTTTCAATAATGTCTGCACCGGCTTCGAGGTACTTAGCATGAATTTCTTCAATAATATCTGGGCGAGTTATTGAAAGAAGGTCGTTATTCCCTTTTAAATCTTTATGAAAATGTTTAAACCGCTCCCCCCTAAAATCACTTTCACTTAATTTATATTGTTGAATCAGTGATCCCATTGCACCGTCGATTACTAAAATCCTTTTTTCTAGTTCTTTGTATATGTTTGCTTTTGCCATATTTTACATAAAAAAATCCTTTCTGTTTTTGTCAGAAAGGATTATAATAATTATTAATTCATTGAGTTAAAATTAGTATCTGACTTATTTTTTGAAGTATTTACTTCATCACGATTTACCACCTTCTTAAATTTTAAGGGTTGGGAAGACTTCCTTGGGCGTGTCCCTCAGTCTTTCTATATAAGTTTAAAGAACGCAGTGCAAATATACTTATTTTTTTAATTTATTTTAAATTTCTTGCCGCTTAATTTAAGTGCACTTTATTGTTAATTTTACCCCTTTAATATTTTGTAAATGAAACCTGCAATACCCTCAGGAACTCGTGATTTTAACAGCATTGATGTGCAAAAACGTAATTATATTTTTACTGTTATAAGAAGGAATTTTGAATTATTCGGCTACCAGCCTATTGAAACGCCGGCCATGGAGAAAATAGGTACATTAACCGGGAAGTATGGCGAAGAAGGCGACCAATTAATCTTTAAAATACTAAACAGTCGCATAAATGAAAGTAAAGAAAAAGATATTTTAAAAACAGAATTTGATAAAAGTTTAAATACTGCATACAACAGCGAGTACATTTCTGAAAAAGCTTTACGCTACGATTTAACAGTGCCATTTGCACGCTATGTTGTTATGCATCAAAACGCATTAACTTTTCCATTTAAACGTTATCAAATGCAGCCCGTATGGCGTGCAGATAAACCACAGCGGGGGCGTTATCGAGAGTTTTATCAGTGCGATGCTGATGTTGTGGGAAGCAATAGTTTAATTAATGAGCTTGATTTAATTGCTTTGATAGATAAATCGTTTTTTGAATTAAAAGTTCCGGTTACGCTTAAAATTAACAATAGAAAAATTTTAACTGCAATTGCCGAATTAATAAACTCGCCCGATAAAGTAACTGATATTACAGTAGCAATTGATAAGTTAGATAAAATAGGGATAGAAGGTGTAAATAAAGAATTGAAAGAAAAAAATATTTCAGGTGAAGCTATTGAAAAATTACAACCTTTATTGAATTTTAAAGGCTCTAACACTGAAAAAATTGCTATTCTTGAAACAATGTTTAATCAAAGTGAAATTGGTAAAAAAGGAATTGAAGAGTTACTTTTTTTATTAAATAATAGCATCGTTAATCATGTAATGCTTGAACTTGACGTTACCTTAGCGCGCGGATTAAACTATTACACCGGTACTATTTTTGAAGCTAAAGCTAATGCCGGAACCTTTACCCCTAGCATTTTAGGAGGAGGCCGTTACGATGATTTAACCGGTTTTTTTGGCTTAAAAAATTTAAGCGGTGTTGGTATTTCATTTGGCATAGATAGAATTTATGATGTTATTTCAGAGTTAAACGCATTTCCAAGTGAATTAAATAATTTATCGCCCGTACAGTTATTAATAGCTCATTTCGATAGCGCCACACAGCTACATGCCTTTTTATTAGCGCAACAATTTAGAGCAAATGATATACCGTGCGAAATTTTTGCTGACAGTGGAAAAAAATTAGGAAAACAATTTGAATACGCCGATAAAAAAAATATACCTTATGTGTGTGTCGTTGGCTCAAATGAGATAGAGTCAAAATGCTACACCCTCAAAAATCTAAAAAACTCTGAACAAATTACTTTGACAATAGAGGCCATTATTGAAAAATTAAAAGCACAGCTAACACATTAAAAAAATAAACACATTTTATAACAATAAATAAATTTGAGGTATGAGTACTTTTTTTGAAATAAATCCTGATAAAAAACTTAGTATTAATGATTTGGTTCGCATCAGTACGAGCCAATTAAAATTAAAGCTATCTGAAACAGCAAAACAAAATATTTTATCTTGTCGAAAGTTTTTAGATGAGAAAACGGCAAAACAAACTACTCCTGTTTATGGTATAAACACAGGCTTTGGATCTTTATGTAATGTAATTATTCCTGAGCACGAACTTGAAATATTGCAAGAGAATTTAGTTAAAAGTCATGCTTGCGGTATGGGGCAAAAAGTTGCAGAACCAATAATTAAATTAATGCTTTTACTTAAAGTTCAATCATTAAGTTATGGTAAAAGCGGTGTGCAGCTAATTACTGTTGAGCGCTTAATTGATTTTTATAATTTAAATATAATTCCTGTAGTTTTTGAACAAGGCTCGCTAGGTGCCAGTGGAGATTTAGCACCATTAGCGCATTTGTGCCTTCCTTTATTAGGACTCGGAAAAGTTTACTACAAAGAAAAAATTGTTGATGCAAAAGAAGCTTTAGATCAAGAAAAATTATCAGTTATAAAATTAAAATCGAAAGAAGGCTTAGCGCTTTTAAACGGAACACAATTTATGTCGGCTTGTGGGTGCTATGCTTTAATGAAAGCTCAAAATTTATTTTATGCTTCGTTGCATATTGCTGCTTTATCATTAGACGCATTTGATGGGCGAATAGAACCATTTAAAAGTGCATTACACTTAATTAGACCACATGAAGGGCAAATTAAGGTTGCTGAATTAGTTACTCAAATTTTATATGGTAGCAATATAATATCTCAAGCAAAAGAACATGTACAAGATCCGTATTCTTTTAGGTGTATTCCACAAGTACATGGTGCAACATACGATACAATTAGTTATGCAAAAAAAGTTATTGAAATTGAAATAAATTCGGTAACAGATAATCCAACTGTATTTCCGGAGTATGATGAAATATTAAGTGGCGGTAATTTCCATGGACAGCCTATTGCAATGGTATTTGATTTTTTATGCATAGCCATGTCTGAACTAGCAAGTATTTCTGAACGCAGAATTTACCTTTTAATTTCAGGGCAAAGAACATTACCTGCTTTTTTGGTTTCGAAAGCGGGACTTAACAGTGGCTTTATGATTCCGCAATACACAGCTGCCGGAATTGCTAGCCAAAACAAGCAATTATGCACACCTGCCAGTGCCGATAGTATAACAAGCAGTAATGGCCAAGAAGATCATGTGAGTATGGGAGCAAACGCAGCAACAAAATTATTAACGGTTATTACCAATTGCGAAAGCATTTACGCCATTGAATTATTGACTGCTGCGCAAGCATTAGAATTTAGAAGGCCTTTACAATCATCTAAAAAAATTGAAAAACTATTTTCTGATTTTAGAAAAGAGATTCCTTTTGTAAATGACGATGTTGTAATGCATGATATAATGAAACAAGCGCTCAATTTTACAACAAATTATATTTTTCATGAATAAGTGTTTTGCAACAATACTTTGTTTTTTATTAGCTTTTAAGGTAAGTGCCTGTCAGTGCCCTCTTACACAGCTAAGTACGGCTGAGTGTGAAAAATATGACGTAATATTTAAAGGAATAATAAAAAAAGTTACGATGTGTGATAATAAGCCGGGCGAAGCGATGTTTGAAATTGAGGAGTTATTTAAAGGAAATGTAACCAAGTCATATAAAATATTATTTGAGTGTAACACCGAGTGTGCTCAACAACTCAGCATAGGTGATGAGTGGATAATATATGCTAATTACAAACAAATTAATAATGCTGCTTTAAATTGGTGCAGCAGAAGCAGAAAATATTTTAAAATAGAAAATCAAGATTTTTATAAAATCATTACTGGCGTTGATTATACCGACGAGTTAAATTATCTAAGAAAAGAATTAGGCTTGCATAGGTTTATTAAGGCAAATAATATTGACGATGGCAAAAGAAATATATTACCTAATTTATTGCAAAGTTCTCTTTTATTGATAGCATCACTTATTGGTATGGTAGTATTTTATTGGGTATTTAAAAAGTTTGTAAAATAAAGCACTTTATACTTTGTGTTATTCAATAACGTATGCACGGTAGTATTTTTCTAGAATATAGAAATGAGTTAAGTTATAATGATTATTGGGTAAAACCAAGTAAATATTAAAAATGTGTTTCGTAAAGCGCTTTGCCAACAACTGTAATTGATGCTGATTCGTTAATAATATTAAATGCTCTTGTGGCATTAAACGTTATATTCCCTTTTAAAAAGCTACTTAACACTTTTTCTAATTCTGCGTTATCATTTATCGGGATTAATATACCTGTTTCAGGTACAATTAGTTTTTCAAGCATTCCTACTTTGCTTGAAATTATTGGTAAGCCACAAGCCATTGCTTCTAAAACAACAACCGGTAAATTTTCAAACCGACTAAACAAAATGAGTGCTGATGATTTTTTGAGTTCTTCGGCCAAACGAACGGGGGAGAGGTTCCCTAAAAATAAAACTTCTGAAATGTTATTTTGAATACATAAGTTTTTGTATTGATCAATTAATTGATTAGTTCCGCCAATAACGGTTAACGTAACAGGCATATACATTTGAATAGTTTTGATAACGTGAAGTATTGAGCCTAAATTTTTTTGCAAAGGATCGAGTGAAGAAACATGAATTAACCGAAAAATATTAGCTTGATGCTTGCCCTCTAAATTAAAAACTGCTGTATCAACTACATTGTAAACGAGCTTGTAATTTCCATTTAGCTTATGAGCCTTCATTGCTGAAACAAGCGCTTCTGAAACGCATAAAATTTGTTTTGACTGCGATACAATTTTTTTTGTAAAAAATTTATTAATAAAGCCTTTATACCGCCCATCTTCTTTGAGGTATCCGGTCCAATGCTCTAATAATACGACTTGCAATTTTAATTTTTTTTGAAAATAATTTGTAACTAAAGCTGTTGGAAAAGCAATATTGGCTTGTATGCTATCAAATTTATGATGGCAAATTTGAGTGTATAAAGTTTTGTATGCTTTTTTGTAACGATATAATTTTATGATGGAAGAAAATAGTGGAATGTTGTATTTGCTTTTTGGGTAAGCTAAAATATATTCTGTAAAACTTTCTGAAACTTGATTTTTTATGAGCTTGTTATTGGAATGGATTGAAGAGTGGGCGTAGATCACCACTACATTGCAATAATTACTTAATGCAATTGCATGATTTTTTACAAAAATTCCGTGGCTTGGCTGCTCGTTGGTTGGATACCATGCGGTAAGAAATAATACCGTTTTAGGTTGTAGCATTGGCTGCTAATTTTATTCGAGGTTAATACTTGATTCAAGTAAAAACATGGAGTGCTTATCGTTTATAGTAGAGAAGTTGTAATTTAATTTATTTCCACTTTTCATGGCAATAGTTATAAATCCTAACCCGGCTCCGCCTTTTTCGCTCATTTCATTGTTCTCGAGATGTTCTAAATAAAAAGTTTTAAGTGCTGCGGGGTCAGTAAATCCATTTATTTTTGTCATGTCGTTAGTAAGCTTGTTAATATTAGCGTTTAACACTAAGTTTGAGGCAATTAATTTTACATGAGCAGAATCGTTAGATATGATAAAAAAATTGTGTTGGCTTCCACTTTCATCTTTTTGCCCGTGAATGAGCATATTTTGCAGTGATTCGACACAAATGAAAAATAGCTTTTTTGTAACGGTTTTAGTAAACCCTTTTTCTATAATTTTTTCTTCAATTTGCGATTCAAGTTTTGAAATGGTTTCATTATTTAATACGCCGTCGTATGCAAGGATTAAAGCACCATTTTCACCTATTTTATGGAGGTGTTTTTCGTATTCTTGTTCAAAGAACCTATATGCGCTATTTATGGTGTTACTCAAAGTTATTTAAATAATCCGTTTAATTCTGCATCTATTAATCTTATTACTTTTCCTAAGTCTTCTTTACTTTCGCTAAAATTGATGTTATCAACATCAACTACCAACAGTTTACCGCCATCGTATGAGGTTTGCCATGCTTCATAACGTTCGTTCAATCTTTTTAAATAATCTAAGCGTATGCTGTTTTCGTATTCCCTTCCGCGTTTTTGTATTTGTTTTACTAAAGTGGGCACGCTTGCTCGTAAATATATAATTAAGTCAGGTGGTTTAATAAGACCATCCATCATCTTAAATAAATTAAAGTAGTTTTCAAAATCGCGTGTGGTCATTAAACCCATGGCGTGTAAATTCGGAGCAAAAATATAGGCGTCTTCGTAAATTGTTCGGTCTTGTATAACGGTGTGTTTTCCTTTACGAATATCTAATATTTGATTAAAACGATTGTTTAAAAAATAAACTTGAAGATTGAACGACCAGCGTTGCATTTCTTCGTAAAAGTCATTTAAATAAGGGTTGTCATCAGCATCTTCATATTGTGCGTGCCACTTGTAGTGCTTCGCTAAGAGAGATGTTAGTGTAGTTTTGCCAGATCCTATGTTACCGGCTATAGCAATGTGCATTGTACTTTTCACAAAATAATAGACCAAAGTAAGCATTTATCTTACAAAAAACAAAATTTTTATGATTAATTATTTTTTAGTCCTCTTTTTTTGATGCCGAAAACGATTTGTTTTTTGTACAAATTGCTTGAATAGTTGCCTTTATTGGCTCAAAATCCTTAAAAAGGGTAGAGGTGTGTTTTGATATATATTTCTGGTTGTTAAAAGCAGATTGTATTGCTGATTTTGACAGTTTTCTTTCTTTTCCGGTTATAAAAGTAGATATTTTTTCGAAAAATGAGATGAGATGGAGTTTATTTTTAGATATGCTTTTTGTGGGGGCCTCATAACCATGTTCGTTTTGAATTAAAGTGAAAATTGTCTTAAACGTATAATTACCTTCAACTAAAATATAACGTTGCCCAAATAACTTTTTATCAATCAGCATTATCATTGACTTTGAAACATCTGAGGCACTGATGTAAGGAGCAATACCTTGTGTATAAAATTTATTAGGTTTTGAGCAAAAATTAATAAGTGCAGAGCTGCTGTTGTTAGTAAAACCTGCACTTAAAACTACTCCAGGATTAACAATTACGGCATTTAACCCCTCTTCAATGCCTCGCCACACCTCACATTCGCCTTTGTATTTACTATAGGCGTATGCACTTTCGCAGCCTGATGGTTTCCAATAAGTTAATTCATTAAGTTCGCTTTGGTCTTGATTATGCAGGGTTGCCACAGAGCTTACGTGGCAAAGTGCTATTTTTGGAAAGGATAGGCAAGCGTTTACAATGTTTGTTACCACATGATAGTTTGTTTTTAAAAGTTTCTTTTTACGACTGTTGTTAAATGACACAAAGCCAATGCAATTATATATAACTTCAATGTTTTTTAAATGTTCCTCTATGGAAAGCACATCGTCAAAATCAATTTCAACCCATTTTATATTATTAAATAAGTTGATGTGATTATTAAGTGAAAAGAAATTTTTTACAGCTTCTAAGTTACTGTTTGCTTGCTTACTTGCAATTACCGGCTTATTTGAAAGCAAAAGTTGAAGCATTGTATTTGCTCCAATTATACCTGTTGCGCCGGTTACTAAATTCATTACACTAAAATACTTTTTTTAAATATTAAAAATAAACATAATTGAACGGCTATTCCTAAAGCAAAACCCGAATATATTTGGAGTTGTTTGTGTTCTTTTAAGAACAAGCGCGAAACTCCAATTAACCCGGCCACTACTATTATTGCTATCAGTATTGCAATGGCATTAATATGTAAAATTCTAGAAATAGAAATCATCAAACCAAATAAGCCACCTATGCCAACCATGTGCGTGCTTATTTTAAATCTTAAATTTATTAATCCTGCTATAAGTATTGAACAACCCGCCCCTAATATATAAAGCTTTATGCTGTACCAAAGGCTTGTATCGAGTAACATGTAGTATAACCCAAAGTAAAAAATAAGGGTAATTAAAAACGGATAATTTCTTTCTTTTTGCTCCGAAACGGTAATGTCTGAAACGCCTTTGTAGCGATATAGTAAAAGTATATTTAATGCCGGTAATAAGGCAGAAAACAAAAATACAATTAAAATAATTCGCCATTTTAATTCAATAGGAGTTAAGATGTCAAATACAGAGTTTTTGATACCAAAAAATAGAAGTATGCACCCATAACAAGTCATTAATAACGGGTGAAATAAAATAGAGATGATTTGTGAAACTGTTTTCATGAAATAGTTGTTTACGACAAAAGGGCGGTTAATTTTTCAATTTCTTTTATAGGAGGCTTGTTTAAGTAGCAAATTGAATAAACAGCTTCGGTAATTGGCATGTGCACTTTATAGCGACTGTTTATTTCGTAAACGCATTTAACGGCATAAAATCCTTCGGCCACCATATTCATTTCTAATTGGGCTTGTTTAACGCCATAGCCTTTGCCAAGCATATTGCCAAATGTACGGTTTCTACTAAATTGAGAGTAAACGGTTACTAGTAAATCGCCTAAATATGCTGAGGCGTTTATATCGCGGTTAATAGGATGTACGGCATCTACAAAACGTTTTATTTCTTGTATGGCATTGCTAACAAGTACTGCAATAAAATTATCGCCGTAACCTAAGCCATGGCAAATACCGCCGGCAATTGCAATTACATTTTTTAGCACAGCGCTATATTCGGTGCCATAAATATCGTCACTAACCGTGCTATTTAAATATCTGCAGTTTAGAGCTTTGCTTATCATTAATCCATTTGTGTTGTTTTGACAGGCAATAGTAAGGTAGCTTAATTTTTCAAGCGCCACTTCTTCAGCATGGCAGGGGCCGGTTATTACACCAATATTATCATAATTAATAGCGTATTCGTTATGCAAATATTCGCCCACAATTAAATTCACTTCGGGTACAATCCCTTTTATGGCTGAAAAAAATAATTTGTTTTTTAACTCGGTGTGCTTAATTGTTTTAAACTGATTATGAAAAAATGCCGATGGTATTGCAAGTACAATAATGTCACCGGAGGTAACGCAATCAGAAATTGAGTTAAAGAAATTTATTTTTGTTGTGTCAAACTCAACCGAACTTAAATATTTTGGATTAGTTTTATGTTTTTTAATATGTTCAATATCATTTTGGTTGCGTATGTACCAATTAACATTGTTACAATTATTAAGTAAAAGTTTAACAAGTGCGGTGGCCCAGCTTCCACTTCCTAAAACGCTAATTTTATGTTTGTTGTTAAGCATATATTACCTCGTTATCTTCTATAGTTTTTTCGCCAATAAATCTGTTGTAAATTCGAGCAAGTGTTAAAACATCTTTTTTACAATAAGTTTCAATACGATTTAAGTTTTTTTGTTCGTAATAAACCTTTGATACTTCGCTGCCATCTATATCATCTTTTGGTGAGGGAATGTTTAAGGCATATGCAAGTAAATTAAGTGATGTGTAATTTTTATAGTCACCAAATTTCCACATTTCCATTGTATCAATATGCTTAATTTCCCATGGTTTCTTTCCCTGTATGTTTAAACTGTTTGGCAAAGGAATGCTGTTTATTATAAATCTTCGGCAAAGAAACGGAAAATCAAATTCTTTTCCGTTGTGGGCGCATAATACTTGATTTGTATTTGAAAAATATTTAGTTAAAAAATCAGAAAATTGCTTTAATATTTCCAATTCGTCATCGCCACTAAATGTTCTAATTCTAAAAACATCGGCATTATAATAACCAACTCCAATTACAATAACCTTTGCAAATTCAGCAAATATACCGGCTTTTGCGTAAAGTTCTTCGGCAGTTTGCTCTTTTGAATAAGCATTTTTTTTATCCCATAATAATTTTGCATCTTTTGGTAAGTTAGTGTAATTATAAGTTATGGGTACAGTTTCAATATCTAAAAATAAAATATCTGATTTTTGCATAAAAATATAAACCAAATGCAAATTAACAATAAAATTTATAGCAATAAAATTTTGTTTAATTGATTTTAAGCATCGCTTAAATAAGCAATTAGTTTTATTTTTTAGCGGGCACCAGTTCTGTATAAAAAGTAACTTGCACAACTTCAGCAATTTTTTCAATGTACAGTGAAGGAACTTTTATTTTATAATCGCTAAGCTTTACATCAAATTTCGATTCTAAAATTATTTTTCCGTCTTTAGCTATTAATGTTCCTTCAATTGTACGTGGCAAGTTAACGCCATGCATATCGAGAGTGCCTGTCATTGTTATGTTTTGTGCAGTCGTTGATGAGTAGTTTACTGTTTCATTAATTTTTCCGGTAAAAGTTGCAAAGGGATATTTTTCGCTTTCAATATAATTTTCGTTATAATGTTCTTGCATTAAAGCAGATTTAAAATTAAATGCAGTTTGGCTTGCCTTTATTGCAAAATTGCCATTAGCTGCATTAAATACGGGCTTAGTTATGGTGTTTGTGGCATCAATATTTTCAAGTTTGGCTTGACTGAAAAAGCTAATTTTACACTTATCTGCCACATAAATTTGGGCTTGTGTAAATGTTGTTGCCATAGTTAAGCAAAGAAGAAAAATGCTATGGTATTTCATTTTAAAAATTTTAATTATCGTAATTTCTTTTTTGTAGCGTAAACACACGAGATATATTGAAACCTAAGCGTATTCCCCAATTACTCCAATTGCTTTGAGAGTACATAAAATATTGATCTTCGGTTAACCCGGTTGAGTTTGTAAAATGAACTTGAAACACATGACCTCCGGTTTCTATATCATACCCAACACCAAAGCTATTGTAATAAGGGGTGTTACTGTAATTATTTAAGCGATAACCATACTCAATTGTAATAGCTTGTCGTTTGGTAAATTTGTAGCGGGCAACTGCTCCTACTATGTAACAATCGTTTTTATCGGTAATGTTTGGAACTAAGTTAACATGCACCATGGCTCCTGTGATTTGAAGTGAAAAGCGTGAATTAAATTTTCTTGCAATCATGATTTGATTGCAAAATGATAAACGATCGCTGGGAAATTCATAATATTTAACACTGTTAACGTAGGTGCGCTCAAATGTGTGATAGGCCCCAGAGAATAATGTAATGCTTATTGGCATATTGGCGTTATCTTGTCGTAATAATCTATATTTTAAGAAACCATCAACAATTTTATTGATAGATGTGCGACCTATGCCAAACATAAAACGCCCATCGTGGCTATATTCTAAACCTAAACGAATATTAGCGCCACCATCAATTCCCCAGGCTTGATAAACACCTTGGTTCATGTCTCCAAAGCGATGCGAAATTCTAAAATCAAGGCTGCGTTTACCAAGCACTTCAATAGTATGAAAATTTATTAAACGTGTAGTTTTAAATGTAGCCGTTGTAATTTCTTTAGCCGGTTTTTGATCTACCATTTTTAATAAGTCATCTGAATTTTGTGAATTCATTTGATTTAAAAAAAAACAAAAAAACAAAGTAAAGTAGTGTAATTTCATTCTGTAAAGTTAATTATTTTGGTAACCTTGACGAACCCATGCGCGAATTGTTGCTATGTCGCATGAAGATATGCGCGAAAGTGAACCTTGAGGCATTTTTTGAATACTGCTATTATCCCAAGCTACCGAAGATACTAAATTACCATTTTGGGCTACAGCGGCAACACCGCTGTATGTTGATAGCTTTGTTACACCATGGTACGAAGCTCCGTGGCAACCCATACAATTATAGCTTGTGTTGTTTAGTATAGGTGTTATTTGCAATGAGTAACTTATGGTAAGTGTAGTATCGCTACAGGGACCTACAACACCAGGGCTTGAAGGATAACGCTCTCCAAAATTATCTTTGTAACAAGAGCTAAACAGCAATAGTGTCAAAATTATTAAAGAATATCTTATGCTTTTCAACATTACACTTTGTCTTTTTCTTTTAGAGTTTAAATTTACCGCAAAGGTTACATTTTTTTAATAGTATTTTTAAGTATTTAATTTGCTTTTGTTCAAAAAAAAATCAAAATCAATAGTCTTAATTATTTTTAGCGCCTTGTCCTATCCATGTATAAATATAACCTATTTGCTCTGGTGGTAAAGGAGGGTATGGTTTTTTAGGCATAACATCGTTATTTAATGCAGTTATAACATTGTATAATTTACTGTTGTTTGGGTTGCCGGGGCTTACGTAGTGGGCTATGTCCACATAATTTTGCAAGGGCGTAATTAAATTATCAGTGGGCGAATGGCAACCTGCCATAGTGCAATTGCTTGCAATTAAAGGCTGAATATCTTTAGCAAAACTAACTTGGGGCAAAGCCGAAAAATTGGTTTTATGATTACAAGCCAATAGAAAAAAAACAGAAAAAATGGGGATAAAAATTTTCATTAGTGCAAAATTAATTATTTTTAGTGCAAAATTAATTATTTTTAAAAATCCTTATGAAGAAAAAAATAATTTTTTCAAGCGCAATAATATTGTTGCTTATTATAATGCTAGGTTCGTCAGTATTGCACAGTGGTGGTATTGCAAATTATACAGGTTCGCCGGTTGATGGTGGGCCAACTACATCGGGTCAATGTTCAGGTTGCCATGGTGGGGGGTACTGCTATACCAAATGCGCAAGTTGTGTTTACACCTTCACTAATTGCAGGTACACAATATTCGCCTGGTTTAACCTACACTATTACAGTTACAGGCACAAGTACCCCGCAATACCCATCTTACGGCATGAATTTAGAAATTATAAATTCAACTGCAACATCTCCGTCTTCGGTTGGTATGTTTGGAACTTTTGGAGTACCTGTTACTTCTAATTGCCAAATCTATTCTTATGCAACAACTAATCCTTATCCGACTTGCGTGTCGCATAATCAAGCATCAGCATCGCCGTTTATGTTTACATGGGTGGCCCCCTCCTCCGGTACCGGTTATTTATATTGCGATGTTTTAGGAGTAAATTTAAATGGTAATGTAAGCGGTGATCGTGTTTCGGGAGTGTATTCATTAACGCTTACGCCTTACGCTGCCTCTGGTATCCAACAACAAGAAGTTTCAATTAACGCAATTAATGTTTATCCTAATCCCGCTAAAGAAAATATTACAATAAATTACACGCTAGGCGAATCAGGGAATATTGACGTTAAATTATACACAATTGATGGTACTATGCTTGTTCACTTACTTAATGCAACTGTAAATGCGGGCACTCAATCGCATCAACTGCATATTCCTCCAGGCACATCTAAGGGCGTTTATTTTCTTAAAATTGAAATTAACGGCGCTCAAAAAACACAAAAGTTAATGCTTTTATAAATTATTTTTTACTCTATTAATTGCAGATATTACAAAGTTTAATTAATCAATAAAAAACATTCGCTCTGTACAATTGTTATTTTTAAGCAAATTCTTGTTTAATATTAATAACTTTGCCGTTAAATGAGTAAAAAGGGGCGAGTATTAGTTGCCATGAGTGGCGGAATTGATAGTAGCGTTACAGCAATGATGCTGCACGAGCAAGGTTATGAAGTTATAGGCATAACCATGAAAACATGGGATTATGAAAGTTCGGGCTCATCAAAACGCGAAACAGGTTGTTGTAGTTTAGATAGCATAAATGATGCACGTGCAATGGCTGTTAATTTTGGGTTTCCGCATTATATACTTGATATACGCGGCGAGTTTGGTGAGCATATTATTAACAATTTTGTTGAAGAATATTTAGCAGGACGAACACCTAATCCATGTGTGCTTTGCAATACCCACATTAAATGGGATGCGCTGTTAAAACGTGCTGATATGCTCAATTGTGAATACATTGCCACCGGACATTACGCGCGTTTGCGTGAAGAAAATAGCAGAAAAATAATATATAAAGGCATAGATAATTCAAAAGATCAAACTTATGTGTTATGGGGTTTGAGCCAAGAATCATTAAAGCGCACAATGTTTCCGTTGGGGAATTATAAAAAAACTGAAATACGCGAAATGGCTAAAAATGCAGGCTTTTACGAGCTAGCAAACAAAAGCGAAAGTTATGATATTTGTTTTGTTCCGGATAATGACTATCGCAGTTTTTTAAATCACCGATTACCTGATTTAGAAAAAAAAGTAGCCGGAGGTGATTTTTTGTATAAAGGAAAAAAAGTTGGGAAACATAAAGGCTATCCTTATTTTACAGTGGGTCAACGTAAAGGATTAGACATTGCTTTAGGCGTTCCTGTTTTTGTTAAAGAAATTGTGCCGGAAACAAATACTGTAGTTCTAGGAGATAAAGAAGATTTACTCGAAAATCATTTACAAATTCGAGATTATAACTTAATAAAATACCAAACACTACCCGATGATTTTATTGGATTAACAAAGATTAGGTATAAAGATACCGGCACAAATGCTACTTTAAATGTAATTGAAAATAAAATAGATGTTATTTTTCATTCGCCTGTTGTTGGTATTGCACCGGGGCAAAGTGCCGTAATATATGAAGGCGATGATTTAGTTGCCGGAGGGTTTATTGATAGAAATGTGCGAGTTTAAAATAAATTTTCTCAAACAAATGTGTTATTTTTAGTAAATAAATGAAAAATTTACTAGTATATAAAGCTGGTGCAGGGAGTGGGAAAACTTTTAGTTTAGTGTTAAACTATTTAAGCTATGCCTTATCTGATCAAAAAAAAAGTGCATATTATTTTAAAAATATTTTAGCCATAACTTTTACTAATAAAGCTGCGGCTGAAATGAAACAGCGTGTTTTAAGCAGCTTAGAAGAAATTATTAATACCGATAAAACAGCTATGGCTAATAGCCTTCAAGAGGTATTGAAAATACCGTATGATGAATTAAAAGGGCGCGCCCAATTATGTTTAAACGGGATATTACATAATTACTCTGATTTTGCAGTCAGTACAATAGACAGCTTTACACACCGTTTAGTAAAGGCGTTTACGCACGAATTAAAATTACCTGTAAACTTTAATGTAGAGCTTGATGTAGAGGTTTTTTACGCAAAAGTGGTTAATGACTTAATGCAACAAATAGGCAATGATAAATTTGTAACTGAACTATTAAAAAAATTTAGCGTTGAAAATTCGGAGCAGGATAAATTTTGGGATCCAGAAGCAACACTAAAAGATTTTGCAAAACTTTCTTTAAAAGAAAATGCAGCACCTTTTTTACAAATGCTATCTTCTTTTAATGAAGAAAAGTATAATGAAAGCAATAAAAATATTAGAGGAGAAATAAAATATTATGTAAATAAAGTTAATGAAATAGCTAACCGCTTTTTTGAATTATGCAGTACACAAAACATAAGTGAAGCCGATTTTTTTAACTCGGGCAGAGGCACCTATTCTGTATTTAAAAAATTTAGCGATAGTAATTTACCAAAAGAAATAGAAGAATACAAATACTTTAATAGGTGCATTGAAAAAAATAATTGGCAATCAAAAGAATCAAATTTTGAAGCAGGAATTAATAATGTGATTACACAATTTGCAAATGAGCTTATTGATATTATAACATTAAAGCACAAATCGTATTTGCTTAATCGTTTGTTATTAGAGCAGTTGCACAATTTAGCGTTGTTATCTAAAATAAATGACTTAGCCCAAAATCGTAAATTAGAAACACAAACAGTTTTTATAAGCGAATTTAATAAAAGTGTTTTTGAGTTAATTCAAAATGAACCGGTACCTTTTATTTTTGAAAAATTAGGGGAAAGATATAAGCATTATTTAATTGATGAGTTTCAAGATACAAGCACTTTACAATTTCAAAATTTTTTACCTTTAATTGATAATTCGCTAGCATCTGCAAATCAAAATTTAATTGTTGGCGATGGCAAACAAAGTATTTACAGATGGCGCAATGCAAATGTTCAACAATTTACCGATTTACCAAAACTGGGCAATACCTCTGAAAAACAGCACCTGCAAGATGTTGGGAAAAGTTTTGAATTGAATTACCAAAAGATAATACTTAACACAAATTATAGGAGTACGAAGACAATTGTTGAGTTTAATAATGAATTTTTTGAATATATTAAAAATGTAAAATTACTACCTGAAAATAAACTTATTTATGATGATTTAGTTCAACATTCAAATTCCGATAAAAGTGGCTTTGTTCAAATTAGTATGGATCAAATAACAGATTCTGAAATGCTTACTGAAACAAATTGTAATAAAACAATTTCAATTATACAAGATGCACTTAGCAGAGGGTTTTTATTTAATGATATTTGTATTGTTTGCCGAAAAAGAGACAATGCAACCAAGCTTGCAGAATTTCTTTCAAACGAAGGGATACCAATTATTTCGCCGGAATCATTATTGATAAAAAATAATGCTGAGGTTTCTTTTATTATTTCATTTTTAAATGTTATTCAAAACAACAATACACAATTACACAGTGTAAAAATTATAAATTATTTATCAGAAAAAAATAAACTTCAATTTTCAAATAAAACCGAATTATTAAATGAAATTGTAAATGCAGAAAAAAATGTATTTACTTTGCTTTACGAAAATGGCATAGAAATAGGTAAGCATTTATTTGATTTTTTAAATCCTTTAGACACTTGTGCAAAAATTATTGAACTGTTTCAACTCAATAAAATTTCGCCACAATATATACGTTTTTTTATTGACGAGGTTAATTGGTACGTGGTTAACGAAAATAGTAGCATAGAACTGTTTTTAGAATGGTGGGAGCAACAATCTAACAAGGCTTCTGTTATGGTACCCGAATCAAGCAACGCGATAAAAATAATGACTATACACAAATCAAAAGGGCTTGAATTTCCCATTGTAATTATTCCTTTTTGTAATTGGCAACTGTTTAATGATAAAAGCTCTGATTGGGTTAATCTTCAAAATAAAAATACTGCGCTTGAATGTTCAGTGCTTAAATTAAATTCTTCATTAAGTAACGCCGGGTTAGAAAGCATTTTACTTGAAGAGCAAAAAGCGCAGCAACTAGACAATGTTAATTTGTTATATGTGGCATTTACAAGGGCGGTTGATGAACTTTATATCATTGCAGATGATAAAAGTAAAAATTCTGAAGCAGAAAAATTAACATCCGGTTGGATTAGAAGTTTTGTGAGCAATAAAAACAGTGCCGACAATTACTTTGAATTAGGAGAAAAAGCAAATAAAATAACTGGTAAGCAAAAATCCTCTGAAGAGATAAATTTATCGAGTTTTGAGGTAAGTAAATTTAGTAATATGGCAAAAATTTCAGTTGCTGAAGAGGATAATGAAGCTAGAGACATTGGCTTAAAATTACACGCTATAATGGCAAATGTGCTTCTACAGCAAAACGTTCAAGATGCAATTGAAAATGCAATAAATCAACAGTTAATTACGCAAAAAGAAAAATTATTTTACGAAAAAACGATAAATTCAATTGTGTGTCATAAGGAGTTAAAACTTTATTTTTCTGATAATGTTAAAATAGTTGCAATAGAACGCGAAATTTTAAACCAAAGCGGAAAAACATTTAGGCCGGATAGGGTGGTTGAAATTAATAATGAATTGTTTGTTATTGATTACAAAACAAGCGCTGAAAATAGCCCTAAGCATCATAAACAAGTTGAAGAGTATAAAACATTAATATCCGAATTAAATCAAAAAAACTCAAAAGGTCTTTTGGTTTATGTTAACGAAGATTTTACAGTTAACATTGTTTATGTTTAATATTCTATGAATTTAACTCTATAGTTATATTACACCTATTGCTAAAAGTTTAATTAATAAGCCTGAAAATATCAATAAAAGCATTATTGTATCTATAATTTTTTGCGCTTTTATAACAGATAAAAATTCACCAATAAACAGAGATAGTGGTAATGAAAGTATAATTAAAATACGCGTTGCATTTGAGCCTTTTGAAAAAATAACAAAAAAGCAAAAGGGTAAATACCAAAATAATATTTTTTTAAATTTTTGAGTTTTTACATTATTACCAAGGCCTACAAAAAGTAAATTTATTAATGATAATAAAAAAATTATCCCAAAAAGAAATAAAAACGGTAAAAAATATTCATTTATAACCGGAAATTTAAACTGATTGTAAAAAATCGTTAGCGCCTTTATAACGTAGCCTTGTTCTAAATTAGTTAAATAGGCAAAACATTCATACATAACAGCAGGGACTATTAAGCCTACTAAAAAAACAAGCCACTCGCGTATTACAAATGGCCTTAAAATTAAAAGCGAAATAAAAAATACCGGTAAAAAAAACATATTGGTTATTGAAATAAAAAAAGAAAAACCCAGCCAAAATGCCGATTCAAACAAACTTTTTAGTGCATTATCAATTCTATAATACGAAATAATTTTATATAATGAAAAAAGGGTAAAGCCTGATGCAATTAAATAAGATGAAATTTGATACGGATTTACACACACCACACATATTAAAAGATAAATAAATTGAGAAAAAAGATTGTGTTTAGTTGTAATTTCTTCACTAATAAGTATTTTGTAAACTAAAAACGAATTTAATAATATAACCAAATAATTCAAGGCAATGGCACTAATTTTTGAATTACTCAAAAACGAAACAATATCTAGGTATTGCTCGTTTTTAAACTCAATTTCTATAGGAATTTTCTCAAAAAAAACACCAATTAACGAAAAAGCAAAAAATAATAATAAAAGTCCAATCCCTCCTCTTAAACCTCTATTTAACAATTTAGAAAACACAATTTTTTTATTTAAAACAAAGCATTAAATTTGCAGTTATAAACATAAGCATTTTAAAATGATAAATTTATTAATCTCTTTAATTATTACTTGGACTGATATTTTTGAAGGTATTGGCCATTTTTTTCTTTGGATGTTTAAGGGCGTTAGATTCCTTGGTCAATTTCCAAATGTTTTAATTTCAACGTTTATAATTGGGCTTTTGGCGTATTGGACTCTTCGTTTGAGTCGCTATAAAAAAGAAGCGCAACGTAACGGTACTATTGAGTAACTTACGCTTGGCGTATGTTTTCATACCCTTTAATTAATGTGCATTAAACACATTATATGTGTTATTTTTGATTTTTTACAACGCAATGTAAATCACTTTAATTTTAAATAAAAAAACCTCTATATTAAAAATATAGAGGTTTTTCTTTATTGTGAATTAACTTTTTTAAGGGCGAGTAAATGAGTATGTGTTATTATTAATAGTTACACTTACAGTATTATTGCCTGCGCTGCAAGTACCATTGCCAAAGTTTATAGTACGTGTTGAACGTGTACCGGGTGTATATGCCAATGTGCCGCCAATATAAGGCCTTGGACCAAAAATAGTAGAAGGAAAGCTAGTTACCTGGTTTAAAGTTCCACTTGAGTAAATGCAATCAAAATTGCGAATTAAATTAGTAGCAACTGCTGTGTAATTTTCTCCTTTTGTATTCACGCCATTTGAATTTCCGCTTATAATTAAGTGTGCTTTATTCCAACTAATAGCAGTTGATTGCCCATGATACACAGTAGTATCAGAAGTATTGGCTAGAGTATGTGTGCGAGCAGTATTATATGTTACTGTTCCGGCACCGCTTGCTAAGTTAATAGATAGGTTTGCAGTTACACTCCAAGTTAAGTTAGTGCTTGCGGGATTAAAACCCGGAGGAGTAGTATTGGTTACAACTTTATTATTAATTGTAACAGCATTTCCATCAACAACATAACTTTGCGAAGTTACTGTAAATGAAAACCCTGGTGTGCGATAGTAAGCCCCCGGCATATTTACTGTGTACACAAGCATACCACTACGCGTACGGCCATCAAAGCCTGTACAGCCACTTCCAAAATTTACCGAATAAGTATTTCCGGAAATGCTCACAGTTGCGCATGGCGAAGACTCTAACCTAAATTCTGTTTCACCATTATTGCGATAAGTTGTAAGTTGCCCTGATGAGTTTGATGTTGCTTGGCCGCCAATATTTTGTATATCATTTGAAATATTTTCGGCGGTTGAACTTTGTGAGGCTGTTGTTGTTTCTGTGTCCGGCGTTGGAGTTGTTGATGTTGGATTTTCTTTTTTCTTACAACTCACTGTAAGTAAAGCCCCCGAAGCGGCAAGTATTACTATACCTTTAGTTAATTTAATTGCTTTCATAATAATTAGTTTATGGTTATTTAATTCTTTTGATTTAAAAAATTAAATGAAGTTTAACAGCATAATTTTTTTAACAAAATTATACAAGTAATAATTTAAGCCTGTTAGGATTAACAGTAAGCCTATTAAATTAAATAAATTTAAAACTTTGAATTAATTTTTGCTTTGCATCAGCCGGAAGACTAATGGTGTTAGAGTATATATATATAGTAGTATGTGAAATATTAAAAATGAAACAATCGTAGTTTACTTTTTTTTGAAGAATATTTTTTTCCGGACAATCATATATGCTTGCTTTTTGAAAGTAGTAGCCCTTGTAATTATTTTTTTGGATTCGAATAAATGATTTTATTTTCTGAGCGCTTTCATTGTTAAGAGGATCGCTTTTTATGTTTTTTTTATTTTCAAACTCTTCGAGTGTTAAATTGTAGTATTCAATATAAAAAATAATATCATTTAAACAAGTTTTATAAATCTTTGTACTTGTACTATTGCCTTGAAATGCGACACAAACAACACTATCGCCTATTTTTTTTGGCAATATGTCCCATTCTGTAGGGGCATAAAATTCAAAATTATAAGTTGAGTTTGCATATTTTTTAAAATTATTTTGGGCTGTTAAAGTAGAAGTGTAACAAAAGGTAAGTAATAAGATTAAATGTTGTTTCATAATTATTGTTTGCCGGCAAGTAAAAACATAACGGCCATTCGCACGGCAACACCATTTTCAACTTGGTCTAAAATAATGGACTGGTCACTATCCGCTACATCGCTGGTTATTTCCACCCCTCTATTAATTGGCCCCGGGTGCATTATAATAATTTTTTTAGACAGTGAATTAAGTAAGGTTTTGTCTAATCCATATAACATACTGTATTCGCGTAATGAAGGAAAATATTTAATATCTTGTCGTTCTAACTGTATTCGCAACATGTTTGCAACATCGCACCACTCAAGCGCCTTTCTTAAATCAGTTTCTACCTCAACGCCAAGGCTTTCAATGTATTTAGGTATTAGCGTTAAGGGGCCACAAACTTTTATTTTTGCACCCATTTTTTGTAAGCAAAAAATATTTGATAAAGCAACGCGTGAGTGTAAAATATCGCCTACTATAACAATTTTTTTACCTTTTAAATCACCTAATTTTTCTTGAATAGAAAACGCATCAAGTAGCGCTTGTGTTGGGTGTTCATGCGCTCCATCACCCGCATTTACAATTTTAGCTTTAATTTTTTTTGATAAAAAAACAGCTGCACCGGGGCTACTATGGCGCATAACAATCATATCAACCTTCATTGCCAAAATGTTATTAACAGTATCCACCAGCGTTTCGCCTTTTTTTACTGACGAGGAAGATGCAGAAAAATTAATAACATCGGCACTTAAACGTTTTTGAGCAAGCTCAAAAGAAAGTCGCGTTCGTGTAGAGTTTTCGAAAAATAAATTAGCTATTGTAATATCTCGTAAGGAAGGAACTTTTTTAATGGGGCGATTTAAAACCTCTTTAAAGTTTTTAGCTGTGTTAAGTATAAGTTCAATATCGGATTTGCTGATTTGTTTAATGCCGAGTAGGTGGTTAACACTTAATTTATTCATTAAAAGTCAAAGATAAATTTTTTTATCTAAATCAACACTTATTTTTAAAATAAAACATAATTTATTTACGAATAAAATCAGGCTTGTTAAATTTTGTAAATCTTTATACATTAAGATTTTACTTGGTATATTTGTTGATAAACCAACTGAGAGTAGTTTAAATGTAATTTTTAAATTCCCTCATAACGCTTAAAAAATAAAATTCATGATTTTTAAAAAAACAACTTTGTTCGCACTGCTTTTTATAACAGCTAATTTATTAGCACAAAAAAACACTGGCTTTAGCTTTACAATTGAAGGACTTATTAAAAACTCAAAGCAAAAGTACATATATGTTCATCATAAGTGGGACGAAAAAGACTACACAGACTCCTCAAAAATAAGCCCCGATGGAAAGTTTAATTTTAAATTAAAGTCGCCCGAGCCAAATATGTACTGGATTACGCTCGGAAGTTCATTAAATGCGCAGCCAAATTTAATTTTCTTTGCAGACGCAGGAACTCTAAAAGCGAATTTAAATGCAGATTCTTTAGCCTATGGAAAGATTGAAGGAGGGCAAACTCAGAAAGATTACTCTGAATATCGCCTAGTGTTAAATAACTTCATTATATCACAGCAGCGTATGCAACAAGAGTATTCGCAAGCTTCGCAAGCAGGCGATCAAACCAAAATGATGCAAATCCAACAAGAGTTTCAAGGCTTAAATGGGAAATATATTTCGGCGCTTAAAGAGTTTATTAAAAATCACCCTAAAAGTCCGGTGAGTGCCAACATTATTTATATGGATTTTAATAATCCTAACGTGCCATTTGAAGACGTTGTGCAATCGCTTAATTTGCTTGATAAAAGTATGTCGAATACAAAATTTGTAAAGCTTGCAACTGAAAGAGTAAATAAAATTAAAGGAACAATGGTTGGCAGCCCCGCTACCGATTTTACCCAAAATACAGCCGATGGAAAACCTATAAAATTAAGTTCATATAAAGGTAAAGTTGTGCTAGTTGATTTTTGGGCTAGTTGGTGCAGGCCATGTAGGTTAGAAAATCCAAATGTAGTTGCAGCGTATAAACGCTATAAAGATAAAGGATTTACCGTACTAGGCGTTTCATTTGACAGCAATAAAGAAGCTTGGCTTAATGCAGTAGCGCAAGATGAATTAACATGGCAACACGTTAGTGATTTGAAAGGTTGGGGCAACGAAGTAGGTAAAACTTATAGTATATCTAGCATCCCCCAAAATATATTAGTAGATAAAGAAGGTGTAATTATTGCAAAAAATCTTCGTGGCGAAGAGCTTGACGCTAAACTTGCCGAAATATTTGAGAAGAAATAATTACTATTTAAAAAACTTGTAAATTCGAGCCAATTTTATACTAAAATAAAATCATGATTAAATCTAAAATTTATACACTTGCCTTTGTAGCAATTACCGCCGGAGCTTTTGCTCAAGACCAAGTAGTAATGACCGTGTGCAATAAAAAAGTAACAAAAACCGAGTTTGAAGCCGTTTACAAAAAAAATAACGGCAAGGACGCAAACAATAATTCAAAATCAATGAAAGAGTATGTTGATTTATTTTCGATGTTTATGCGAAAGGTTTGCGAAGCAGAGCAACTAGGCTTAGATACTTTAAGTTCATTTAAAACAGAATTAGCGGGCTATCGTAAGCAATTAGCCGCACCTTATTTAACCGATAAAAACACCAATGAATCGCTCTTAACCGAAGCCTATGATAGATTAAAAACAGAAGTAAAAGTTAGCCATATATTATTTAGAATTCCTGAAAACGCCTTACCAAAGGACACTATAGAGGGATATACGCGAGCAACTATTGTACGTAATGCCTTAATGGGAAAAATGCCAAGCCAATCAGAAATTGCCAACTACGACAAATTATTAAAAGCTTCAGAAGAAATTTTTTACCCATTAAAAAGACATGACAGCGCTTTATACAAAGTGAAAATAAACTCAATTAAAAATTTACCCGAATACGTTAAAAATGCTGACGATAAATTTCAAGCAATTGCAATGAAATCAAGCGACGATCCCAGTGTGGTTGATAATAAAGGCGACATAGGATACTTTACAGCATTTGATATGGTTTATCCTTTTGAAAATGCGGCCTACAACACAAAAGTTGGTGAAATAAGTCAAATTATTAGAACTAAATACGGTTACCACGTTTTAAAGGTATATGACCGCAGACCTAGCAGAGGCGAAATTTTTACAGCACACATTATGACAAAATTCCCTAAAGATGCAAAGGATATTGACAAGGAAAATGCTAAAAAGAAAATTTTCGAAATTTATGACTCACTTAAAAAAGGAAGTAATTTTGAAAAATTAGCCCTAAAATACAGTGATGACATTCAATCTAAAAACCGTGGAGGACAATTGCAACCCTTTAAAAGTGGCAGATTGCCAAAAGAGTATGAAGATGCAGCTTTCGCTCTTCAAAACGATGGTGATTATAGTCAACCAATTATGACTGCTTATGGCTGGCACATAATTAAACGTTTAAGCTTAAAAAAAACAGGCACATTTGATGAGGTTAAAAATGAACTTAAAACACGTGTAAATCGAGATAGTCGCTCACAAATGGGACGTGAGGTGTTAATAGCAAACGTGAAAAAGGAAAATAAATTTAAAGAAAATTTAAAAAACCGCGATGAAATGTGTAAAGTAATTGACAGCACTTATTTAAAATCAACGTGGAAGGCTAGTAGAGCAGAAAAGTTAGGAAATAAAGAAATATTTAACCTTGCCGGAAAATCGTATAAACAAAATGATTTTGCAAAATACATTGAATCGCAAATGACTTTTAGAAGCACAACAGACCCTTGCGAAGTGATAAAAAATATGTATAATGGCTGGGTTGAAGAGCAAATTGTAAACTTTGAAGATGCTCGCTTAGAAACAAAATACGCTGATTTTAAAAACTTATTACTTGAATACAGAAACGGAATTTTAATATTTGATTTAACTGACCAAAAAGTTTGGAGCAAAGCAGTTAGAGATACAGCCGGCTTACGCACCTATTACGAAAAAAATAAAGAAAAGTACCTGTGGGAGGAGCGTGCTGATGTAACAACTTATGGTTGCAGTAACGAAAAAATTGCTAATGAAGTAAGAAAAATGCTTGAGCATAAAAAATCAGAAAAAGAAATTACAGAAACGATCAATAAAAAATCACAACTTAATTTATCAATTGAAAACGTTACTTACTTAAAAGGTGAAAATAAAAATTTAGAAAATAACTGGAAAACCGGATTAGCAGCAAAAAATATTATTGACGATAAGGATAAAAAAGTTTTAGTAATATACATAAATAATATTTTACCAAAAACGCCAAAAAAACTAAATGAATGTAAAGGCATGGTAACAGCTGATTATCAAAATTATTTAGAAACAGAGTGGTTACAAGAGCTTAAAAACAAATATCCGGTAACGGTAAATGATAATGTTTTAAATTCAATGAAGTAAGTATTTTCAACAAAACCAGTAAAAAGCTATTACAAAATGTAATAGCTTTTTGTTTTATATTAAGCGCAGGTATGCTTTTTTTTAAGATGCAAAAATGAAGAAGGGCGGGTAGGGAGGTTGTAGCTTGTTTGTATTTGCTATAAATTGTAATGTTGCACACGAAAAATATTATAGCCCAAAAATGTATAAATTACCGCTTCAAAATTTATGTTAACTCAATGCAAGGCCTCTTTTACTAAAAATTATATCTGTTTAAGTAAATTACACTTTCTTTTGGCACGCTTTATGCGTCTATACTTACAAAGAATAATTTTATGCAAGCCAGCGAATTAACAATACCTGTTTTTCCTTTAAATATGGTTTTATTGCCAGGTGAAACAACAAAGCTTTATATTTTTGAAAAACGATATAAGCAATTGGTAGCAGAGTGTATCGAAAATTCAGCTCCCTTTGGTATAAGCTTTTACGATAAAGGAAAGGTTAATAAATTTGGTTGTAAGGTAAAAATAGTAAAGCTCCTAAAAAACTATCAAAATGGCGATATTGAGATATTAATTGAATGTATTGATTATTTTGAAATGATAGAATTTATAGAAGTGCTAAGCCCGAAATTATACGGAGCCGGCAGGGTTAAAATGCTTAATAACGATGCATTAATTACAAATGCCACTTTGCAAGATGCTGTGATAACCTATTTTTTCACCACCCAAAATAAATTAATTGGTTATGAAAAAGTGTCGAACTTAACGGTATATGGCGTGGCAGCAAGTTTAAATTTAACAAACCAAGAAAAGTATGCGTTAATTTCTTCTAAAAATCCTCAAATAACATTGCTTAATCAGTTAAAACTTATTACAGAAATAATAAACAATGAGCAAAATTTAAAAGAGCGATTTGTAAATAATTAATTTCTTATCGCTTTGCCACTTCCTGATCCGTTACTGTAATTAGTAATAACTGCGGGGTTTCCGGTGTAATAAATATTTCCCGATCGCCAAATATTGTATTGAAAAACACCACCATTTGGTAAATTAATGTAAGCATCGCCAATACTTAATGTTTCAATAAAAGCGTAGCTTGCAATATTAATTGTATTAGCATATAAAAAAGTTGTGCCATTCATGTAAGCATTAAAACTATTAGTATTGCCACTAACATATATATTTCCGTTGCCATGAGCACTTGTTGTAAGTTGATTGAAATTCCCATCAATATGAATATCGCCGGCGTTATTACATCTTAAAAAAATTGTATCTTGATTAAAACCTTGGCTAAACCAAATATCAGAGGTGCTTAAATTAAAAACACTTTTTAAATTAGGCACAGTAACTTTTACTTTAATAGTGTGCTTGTAGCCTCTAACAAAATTACACTTATTATTATTTTCAATGGTAAGAGTGCCATTATTAACTGTTGTAGAAATATTATTGAGTAAGTTTTTTCCGGCAGTAACTTCGGCATTATATGCCTGCCCTTGTACAATTGAAAGTTCAATTTTTCCGGAAAGAGAAATGCTGTAAAAATAGCCAACATTTCGCGAAACAGTTTCCTCACTGCCGTTTGATTTTAAACAATCAAATGCATTGGCCGGCTTGCATTTAATGAGTATAAACGCAAAAACAATAATATAAAAGAGTTTAAAAATAATTTTCATCGTTTTAAATAAAATCTATAACCAAGCCCATATTCAAAGTTATATGCAACTGCAAAATGAGTACGTAAACCTAAATGTGCTACCAATCCAATTGGCGAGTAGTAATTAAGTGACAATCTGCTCACAATTGGACCATCAGGGTTTGCTGTATTTAAAAAATAGTAACCGCTTTCAATACCAATACCTAACCTGCCAATGTTGTATGAGTAGCCTATCATTGCACTAGCCCTGTACTTATTTATACCTTGCGCATCGGTTTTATATAAATAAGCATAATCTATTTGATAATTTTGATCGTAAAAAGCATTTATGCCAAATGAAAATTTATGAGTGTTACGTAAATTTCTTTGATATTGGAGCGCAAGAGCATAGCAATTTAATTCGTTCATGCCAACTTCGTGCTGGTCAAACCCAATGCTTGTATAGGCAAGAAGTTCGTTTTTAGATTTTGTTTTTGTTAAACTATCGCAATTTTGAACAGTAGGCATTTTTTGTTTAATATTTTTTGAGCCAAAGCTTAAAGCGGCACTTAAACTTGCAATGTTAATTCCTAAATTGGGATTTTTATATTTCCCGTTGCTTTGATGCGAAAAGCTAATTCCGGGTTCAAAAATTAATTGTTTACCAAGATTAATTTTCCAAAACCAACGAAACTGAACATGCTGATTAAAATAACTGCCAATTGCACCATTTTTTTGATTGGTATAAACGTTAAAAGGTTTTGTGATAAAACTCCCACCCCAACTAATCCTAAAATAAACACGACTTTGTTTTTCAATTCTATTTAGCGGAATGTCAATAAAAGGAGCAATTATAAACGCATATCCAAGTTCTGCCGGATTTTTATAGTCAATACAACTAAATGTAAGCCCATAATCGGGTAAGTTATTTTCAATTTGCCAAAGTTTACTGCCATTTGTAGATTTAGCAATATTTATTTCATAAAGTGTGGGATAACCCTTTACCAAATTTCCCATGGTTGCCCTGTGTTCAATAATAAATCCGCTGTTTACAGCAGTTTTAATGTAATATGGAGGTGAAATAAATGATGTTTTTTGGGAATTACATGGTAATACAACTAGAAAATAAAAACAGGTAAATAAAAATTTAGTGTACTTTTTCATGAATTAGGGGCAAAAATAAAAAAATAAAAACTATTTATTTGCAAAAAACAAATAAAGCAGTATCTTTGCAGTCCCAAATTAAATTTTGGCCCGTTCGTCTAGGGGTTAGGACGCGTCCCTTTCACGGACGAAACACGGGTTCGATTCCCGTACGGGCTACTGAACGAAGTTAAGTTAAGATAGTTTAGTGTATATAAACCCCTGTTTTCGGGGGTTTTTCATTTTAAGAGTGTTTTTAAGTATCGTTTAAGCGATGTTAATATGTGTACTTTTTAGAACATCTTTAGAACATCATTAAAACAATGAAATTTAACTTTCGATTTTCGGTGCGAAAAAATGAGCAAAGGCTTGGCTTATAATGCAATTAATATAGTAAGAGAAATAAATTAAAGCTGAGATGAGACATCAAATAGTTTTTCTTCTTCAAAATAATTAGCCATAAATTGAATTCCCATAGGGAGCCCATTTGAGTGCTTGCCGCAAGGTACAGAAATAGCAGGTACCCCGGCAATGTTAGCTTGTACGGTAAAAATATCTTCTAAATACATTTTTATTGGATCAGTGCTATTTTTCCCAAATTCAAACGCTGTTCCGGGTGTAGAGGGAGTAACAATAATATCGTACTCTTTTAAAAGGTCAAATGTTTTGTTTTGAATAACCCGTCGTACTTTTTGTGCTTTTGCATAATAAGCATCATAATAACCTGCGCTTAAAACAAAAGTTCCTAACATAATGCGGCGCTTAACTTCTTTTCCAAAACCTTCGCCGCGTGTTTTTTTGTATGTTGATTCAAGATCTTTTCCGTTCGAGCTCCTGTAGCCATAATGAATACCTGTAAAGCGCGCTAAATTACTTGATGCTTCTGCTGTAGTTAGCACATAATAAGTTGGTACAAGATAGTCTAAATAAGGAAAATTTACTTCAGTTATAGTATGTCCTTTTGTTTTAAGGACATTTAATGCTTCACTAACAGCTAGCTTAACTTCAGCATCTAAACCTTTTGCATTAATGCAATCTCCCAAAACAGCTATTTTATATTTTTTCTTTGTAAAGTTTTTATGAGTATATGCAGGCTCTGACGAAGATGTGTTATCATGCGCATCTAAACCATTAATAACTCCTAACACTATTGATGCATCTGTAACAGTTTTGGTTATTGGCCCTATTTGATCGAAACTTGAGGCATAGGCAATTAAACCATAGCGTGAAACCCGTCCGTAAGTTGGTTTTAAGCCAACGGTTCCGGTAAATGATGCAGGTTGGCGAATTGATCCACCTGTATCGGAGCCTAATGCTACATGACACAAATTTGCTGCAACTGCAGCAGCGCTGCCACCTGAGGAGCCTCCAGGAACACAGTGTGGATTTAAAGGATTTAGAACTTTTCCAAAAGCAGAATTTTCATTACTACTGCCCATTGCAAATTCATCACAATTTAAGCGCCCAATAATAATAGCATCTTCAGCTAATAATTTTTCTACTGCTGTAGCTGAGTAAAGTGATTCAAAACCTTCGAGTATTTTTGAAGAGGCAGATACTTTATGGTGTTTGTAGCAAATGTTATCTTTTATTCCAATAATTGTACCGGCAAGCTTACCTATTGCTTGGTTTTTAGTGATTTTTTCATCAACACGTTTTGCTGTTTCGAGTGCTGATTTTTCAAAAATTTCAAGAAATGCATTTAAATGTTGTTGTTTACGAATCTCTAAAATAGATTGATTAACTAAATCAACACAACTAATTTTTTTAGTGGTGAGATCTGAACGAAGTTGATCAATGTTGCTAAAAAGATACACGTTTTAAAAGAAAATTATTTTTTCTCAATTTCGGTGTGTTTGTCCTCGCTTGAATAAGAGCCATCGCCCTTGCTGGCATCTTTAAATTCTTTAACGCCACGTCCTAAGCCTTTCATTAATTCCGGTATTTTTTTACCGCCAAAAAGCAATAAAACAATCACTAAAATTACAATTACCTCGGTAGCACCTAAGCCGCCTAATATGCCTAAAATAAATAATGAAGTCATTTTAAATAAATTGAGTTACAAAATTAATGATTTTATTGCGGTTAAACACTATGTTTTTTGCTTTTTCTTTTTTGCCGCTGGAAATAAGATATTATTTAATATAAGCCTATAACCGGGTGAGTTTGGGTGTAAGCTTAAATCGGTAGGCGGCTCTTCAACTCTGTGCTGATAGTCTTCAGGGTCGTGACCTCCGTAAAAAGTCCAAGTTCCTTTACCGTACTCACCGTGCAAATAGCGTACTTCATTAAACGCTTTGGCTTCGCCTAGAATTAAAGTGTTTTTTTTCACATAATTTTTATCAAACGCAACTGTTTGCCCCCAAAAACCTTGAATGGTAGTAGTATGATTTTGGCATAGCATGGTTGGAACAGGATCCCATTTTGCACTAAATTCGAACAAGGTAAATTGGTCTGTTTTTTGATTCATTCCAAATTTATTACGAGACAAATAGGTGTCAATAGTGCTGTGTTCATATTCATAAGGATTCATCATTAGTTTAAAATTTTCGAAGGCAAAACATTTTGAATAGTCTAATTTACTGTTTACGTTTTTGTCCGCAGGGTCGTGGTCCATCATGGTTTCGCAAATATCGAGGCCTTCGGCTGCAAGGGCAATATCATAAGTATCAGTGGCGCTACACATGGCAAATAAAAAACCGCCTCCAAAAACAAATTCTTTTATTTTTTTTGCGCTATTCAGTTTCATCAACGATACTTTTGAGAAGCCTAATTTTTTTGCCATTAATTCATTTTCGGCTACTTCTTTTTTATACCAAGCAGCCCCCGAAAATTGACCGTAAAATTTACCGTATTGTCCTGTAAAATCTTCGTGGTGTAAATGTAGCCAGTCGTACTCTTTAAGTTTATCTGCATTTACTTCTTCATCGTATAATTTATCGTAAGGTATTTCGGCATATTCTAATACAAGTGTAACGGCATCGTCCCATGGTTGTTTGCCTTTTGGAGTGTAAACAGCAATTTTAGGTGCTTTTTCTAATTTTATGGCATCTTGGTTTACTTCGGGGTTGGCAATATCGGCTAGTAGGGCATTTTTTTGTGCGTCGCTAATTGTTTCGAATGAAACACCTCGAACAGTACATTCCTTTGAAACGCTTGCCGAACTAGGGATTAAGAAACTGCCACCGTGATAGTTCAGCAGCCAGTATATTTCTAAATTTCCTTTTAATGCCCAGTAAGCTAAACCATAAGATTTTAAATGATCTTTCTGAGTTTCGTCCATAGGAATTAACACCCACGAGGCTAAAGCCGAGCTAATATTAATTAGTAATAAAAAGAAAAGAAGTGTTTTTTTCATTTTAAAAAATTGTAGTACTTGAGTTTATTTATATAAACTACTTCGAAAGTACATTTTTTTACAAAGTCTAATTCTTAAAAAAACGAAAAATTACTTTATTGCGGCAGTCTTATTTTTTTTATTGAGAAGCAACTTAATTTAAGAAAGTAAATACAGTTGTTGATTTAAATAGATTATAAAAATCAACAATAAGTTTAAGTATTGGTAGCAAATTAAAATTTCGTACTATCTTAATAGTTTAACCTTGCTTTAACCATATCTTTAAAAAATTATGCGCCTACTTTGGCTGCTTTTAAAACGTTTGCCATTGTTTTACCAATTTCGGCAGGACTTGCACACACGGTTATCCCACACTCTCGCATAATATCCATTTTAGCTTGTGCAGTATCGTCTTTTCCGCCAACAATGGCACCTGCATGACCCATAGTGCGACCTTTAGGCGCGGTTTGTCCGGCAATAAAACCTACTACCGGTTTTTTGTTTCCGTTGGCTTTAATCCATCGTGAAGCATCGGCTTCGTAGGTTCCACCAATTTCTCCAATCATTACTATGGCATCTGTATCAGGATCATTCATCAAAAGTTCAACTGCTTCTTTGGTTGGAGTTCCAATAATTGGATCGCCCCCAATACCAATGGCTGTGCTAACCCCAAGGCCTGCTTTTGCAATTTGGTCGGCAGCTTCGTAGGTTAATGTTCCTGATTTTGAAACAATGCCAACGCGTCCTTTTTTAAATACAAAGCCGGGCATAATGCCTACTTTAGCTTCTCCGGCACTAATAACTCCAGGGCAATTAGGACCAATTAAACGACAATGCTTAGTTTTAATATATTCTTTTGCGTAAATCATATCTTTTACAGGAATACCTTCGGTAATACAAACAATTACTTTAATACCGGCATCTGCGGCTTCCATAATAGCATCGGCTGCAAAAGCTGCCGGAACAAAAATGATACTTACATCGGCACCGGTTTTTTGCACTGCATCTGAAACTGTATTAAACACAGGCTTGTCTAAATGCGTTGTGCCTCCCTTGCCGGGGGTAACACCGCCAACTACATTGGTTCCAAATTCAATCATTTGCGTAGCATGAAATGTACCCTCGCCTCCGGTAAAACCCTGTACAATTACTTTTGAATGTTTATTTACTAAAACTGACATATTATTATTTTATTAAAAGTGAATTAATTTAATTAAGTGGTAAATATACTAAATTTGTGTTAATCAAGTTTATTGTAGCCTTTATCCTATATAATGATTGATTTTTATTTATTTAGAGTTTAGATAATTAAGAAGTTGTTTTTCTAAAATTTTAATGCCATTTACGGCTGTTTCTTTAATATGGGTTAGATTTTCAATAAAATCGAGATTAAAATTACCGGGATCAACAAGCCATTTAGGAATGTTTTTATTTGCGTAAGGCAATAAACCTGCTGCGGGGTAAACATTAAGCGAAGTGCCAATAACAATAAGTAAATCAGCTTGTGCAACAATATTATATGCCTCGTCCATTGCGGGTACCGGTTCTCCAAACCAAACTATATGAGGGCGCAATTGAGAGCCTTTTTCACATAAATTGCCAATGTTTAATGTTTTGGTTTTTATGTCGTATATAAGCTCCGGAGCAATTGTGCTTTGAGCCTTATTAAGTTCTCCGTGCAGGTGTAAAATTTTTTTGCTTCCTGCTTTTTCATGTAAATCATCAACGTTTTGAGTAATTACAGTTACATCATTTTGCTGTTGCAGAGATGCTATAAATAGATGAGCTTTATTAGGTTTGGCGTTGTTGGCTTGAGTGCGGCGTTGGTTATAAAACTCGAGGACTAATGTTGGGTTTTTTTGCCAAGCCTCGGGTGTGGCTACGTCTTCAATTTTATGCTGTTCCCATAGCCCTCCGGTATCACGAAAGGTTTTTAAACCACTTTCTGCGCTTACACCTGCTCCGGTAAAAAAAACTATTTTTTTTCTTGACATTAAATGTGCCTAAATTGAAGGTGCAAATTAATCTTTTAGAAGCAAAAAATAAAATTATAATCCAAAATTTAACCCAAAGGTAAAGCCATTGTTCCATGCTCCGTTATTAGTTTTTGAAATGATGTAATCAATTCTTATTACTCTCCATATGTTTTCGATACCAAAATTTATTTCAGTGTAATTGTTTATTTTATCATTTTTTAAATAGTGAAACCCAATAACTTCTTGAGCTTTAATTTTTTTAAGAAGTGGTATTTTGTTAAATATAAAGCCATTAAAAGAATGTTCGGCATGTGCTTCTGCAAACCAATTATTAGTGCTGTAAAGATAATATGGCATTAATTTAAAACTGCTTAAATAATCGTTTGTTTGAGCGATTGTTTGGTTAGTAAGAAAATGCTTGTAATCCATAAAATACATATTATCATTACTTAAAAAATACCCGCCTTTAAGCCTAATACCGGTTCTTCCGAGTAAGCCCCAATTAATTTCGTTGTAGGCCATAGCAGTAATAAAATCATAGCTAACCGTAGAGCCCATGTATGGTAATGCTTTTTGATAAGTTAAATTAAATCGAGGAAAGCGCTTACCTGTAATTATTTTTCGATACGGTGCCGAAATGTATTTTTGTTTAAAGCGATAGGTAAGGCTCAATTGCATGCACAATGCGTTGTTTGAGGTAAAAGCCAAGTAATCAGAATTTGGAAAAATTGGATTGTTTGATGTAAACCATTTGCTTTTATCATCAATAATTACATTAAACGATTTGTTTTGAAGAGCGTCGCGCTTATAATAGCTTGCAACGCTTTCTACATACAACCCATTTGCTAATTCAAACGTGTGTTTAATTTCGCCGCCGGTTTCTTTATATAGTTTTAAAAAATTATCATTTATTAGTAGCGTATATAAGCTATTTACCAGCGGCATAATAGGCTCTTGTTTATTAAATTGCTCAACTATGTTTTTAAAAGATGCTATAATGTGTGCGAATTTTTTAGGGTTATAGTGATAATTATATGTTACTGCCCCTCCCCATAAATAATTTGCAAAACCATATCGGGCAGTGGCATCAATTATATGCGATTTGTAATTTTCGTAACTCTTCGAAAACTTAATTTTACTAATTATGTTAACCCCTTCTATTGTATTATATTGCAAGCCATTAGTTAAAATACCCGGAATTTCAAAGCTGATTTTTGATTTTGTTTTGTAATAAGAATAACCCATAAAAATATTAGCAATTCTAAACTTATTTCTGTTAGCATCAATGGAGTCTTTGTAAATGGTGGTATTATGAATTTTTTCGGCACTATCTTTTTTTCGATAATCTTTTTTCTCTTCGCTTGTTAATGGAAGCGGCCTGTTTTTTAACCAGTAAGACGAATCTTTTTTATTTGCGCTATCTTGTATCACAAAAACCTCATTATTAAAAAAATCTTTTTTAATAATAGGCTTTAGGTTATAATTCTTTACAATGGCATTAAAGTAACCATTACCGGTTACGCCAAACACTTTAAAAGAGAAATTAAAATTGAAGTTTACGGGCATCAAAACAGAGTCATTAATGTTAGTGAAAAGCTGTTTGATTTTTAAAGTGTCAATAAAATTTAATTTTTGATTAGTGTTAATTTCTAAATCAAGCGATGTTATTCGCCACAAACTGTCCTCAATGTAAATGATGCCTGTAAAACATGGGTCGGTCTTACGTTTTGGACTTACTTTAATTTTATGTATTGTGCTATTTGCATCTTTTGTTGAACTTAATAAATAAAATTTATAATACATAAGTGCATTGGCATTTAAAGGAGAAATAAAGGGGCGGTCGCTTACGCTTCTAATCGAAATAAAATTATTGTAAAAATTAAATTTCATTTGCCTTAATTGATTAAAGCTAAAAGCGTTGCTGCGACCACTTATGCGGCTACTAAACATGATTTCTTTTTCTTTATCCGGTGCTTCAAAAAAGTAATTACTTTCACTTTCACTCAAGTAAATAACGCCTAACTTACTCGAATCAATTTTTTCGCCCGAGGTTGCTTTAATTATTTTTTTTAACCGATTAGGAATATATTTTAAACGTTGCAGCCCTTTAATGTATGATTGACAACTATACATTTTAACTTGCTCTAAGTAATAATGCCGCTTTTTTATTGCTTTTTTAATTATATTGTACGCAGGGTCTTCGCCGGCTTTTACAACTACTTCAGATAATGAAATGCCATCGTTTTGTAAATCAATATTAAGTGTTTGATTTTCTGTAACTGATAACGTAACTTCTTTTCGTTTAAAGCCAACGTATTGAAATACTAACGTGTAGTTTGCCGGGGCTAATTCAATTTTATAACTACCCTCTTCATTACTGCTAACGCCTATTGTAGAGCCTTTAATAAAAATAGACGCAAATGGAAGTGCTTGATTGTTTGATGTAATTTTACCGGATATGCTATAATTTTGGGGTTTTGCAAAAAACGCCAAAATTAAAAACAGATATAAAAAAACGGTTTTCAATTATTTTGAAGTATTTTTCTCAAAACTGCTAAACGCATAGCTAATAATATTTGAGCCCATTTTTAAGGCTTTTAAGTGTGCGGTTTCACTGTCGTTATGGATTTCAGGATTTTCCCATCCATCACCTAAATCACATTCGTAATCGTAAAAACAAACTAACCTACCTTTATAAATAATGCCAAAACCTTGCGGCGACTTATTATCATGCTCATGAATTTTTGGAAGTCCGTTTGGAAAATCAAATTTTTGATGATAAATTGGGTGATTGAAAGGTAGTTCAACAAATTCTAAATCCGGAAAAATTTTTTTCATTTGAAGACGAATAAATTTATCTAATCCATAATTATCACTAATGTGTAAAAATCCACCGGCCATTAAATAATTTCTCAAATTTTCAGCTTCTTGCGATGAAAAAACAACATTGCCATGGCCGGTCATGTGTACAAATGGGTAATTAAAAATTTCGCTGCTGCTCGCATCAACTAAAGCTTGCTCAGGGTTTATTTTAGTTTTTAAATTATCGTTACAAAACTTAATTAAATTTGGTAACGAAGTTTCAAGATTTGCATACCAATCGCCACCACCATTGTATTTTAAAAGAGCAATTTGATAGCCATAATTTGGCGCTCTATTTAACGACAATAACAGTGGTGTAACAAACAATATAAGTAAATAACGAAGCATTTTATAAAAGTATAAAAAATGTTTTATATTTTTTAATAGAGATATTGCTTTAAGATGTATATTTAAAAACCAAACAATATGTTACTTGATATAAAAAAAATATCAACCTTGGTGTTATTTGCACTTTCATCATTAAGCGCGCTCAGCCAAAGTTTTACGCAGCCTAAATTTGACAATATTGATGCCGATAAATTTAATTGTAAAAAAATTGGTCGTGTGCTACATAGTAGTAAAGGAAAATTATGGTTAACAACTAATAAAGGCCTTGCCGAGTATAATGGTTTTACTACTCAATTTTATCCTGCAAATAAAAATAATCCTAATTCGCCTCTATCAAACAATTTTATCGCCATAATGGAAGATTTTGAACAAAACATTTGGTTTAGTTATAGCGATGTTTTTGGCTTTTCAAGCTTTAATACTGAAACAGGAAAGTTTACGCATTTTCAACATGATAATAAAATAAAATCTTCATTTCCAAATGAAGCAGCTGTAACCGATATTATCGAAGATTCAAATAAAAATTTATGGTTATGCACGTGGAATGGCGGCTTAATAAAAATGAATAAAGAAAAAACAGCTTTTGAAGCTTTTAGCCGAAAAAATAAAAATATCAAAGGCACTCATTCTGACACAATTTTTAGTGTTATTGATATGGGTGATAACAAGTTAATGTTACTCTATTTTGATGAGGTTAATCACGTAAAACCAGATATACTTGACACTAAAACAATGAGAGCAACTCCTTTTCCTATTGAAGAGTATAAGGGTAATTTAAGCGAAGAGGCATTTTACCAAATAAAATATATGACGTCCATTTGTCGATTTGGCTACAAAGATAAGTATAATAGAATATGGATAGGAACATACAGCGGTTTAATTTATTTTGATTTAAAAAACAAAACATGTAAGCGTATTTCAGGAAGCATTTTTGATGAAAATAAAGGTATAAATTTAGAAGATACATACAGTTATACGCTCGATGAAGACGATCGCTTATGGGTTTCTACTTCTAACTTTGGGATATTAATTGTTGATTTAAAAACAACACACGCTTTTTATCATTTACCTGTAGCAGGGTGCAAGAACTGCATATCTGAAACTAGGATTATTGGATTTACCAAAGATGAGTTTGGAAATATTTATGTTTCGAATGGAGGGTCAAATATTAACGTATATGCTCCATATAAAAGTAAGTTTAAAGAAAAAACATGGGCAGAATTAAATGCAACTTTTTTTAACGCATCAGGAGATATTTTGCCTTTCAGGCAATTATTTCCTATCCGTAGCAAAAAACTTTACATTTCAAGCGCATCAGGCATAGGTGTTTTAAATTACGAAAATGATTCGGTCGAAAAAAAACTATTGTTAGCACCTGTTAATTTTAAAAATAAAGAACAGCCTAAAATTACTAAATTTAAATATTATAATAATGCTTTTTATTACACATCAATTGATAAGTTAGGCGGATATACTATTGCTACATATTATAATTTAAAAACAAAAGAGTATAAAAAGGCCACAAATAAAGCTGTAATATTCCCTTTGTTTAGTAATGACAGCACAAATATTAACACTTATTATATTACATACGATTACCGAAGTTTATTTAACTATAATTTAAAAACAAATCTTGTTGATAGTTTTTACTCCTTCAATAAAGAGTTTGCGCCGCTTTCTTACACTTCTGAGTATTTAAACAATGGTAAATGGCTGTTTTTTACTTCTCAAGGTACCACTTTGGGTTCTCTTGTTGTTTTTGACTCAAGTAGTAAAAAAACAACAGTTTATTCTCATAAAAAATATGCTGATGTTAAAATAAATGATAGCATGATTTTTAATATTTATAACAATAAAAAAGGAACTGTTTGGCTGGCAACGAACAATGGTATATCAGAATTTAATGAAAAAATGGGCAAGGTAACCCAAAAAAATGAAGAGTTTCACTTAGAGAAAACCCCAGTATTTTCTGTTGCCGAAGATAAGATTGGTAATCTTTGGTACACAACCGAAAAAGGATTGTATCGCCTTGATTTAAATACAAAAAAAACAATATTATTTAATAAAAAAAGTGGCTTAACTGATATAAATTTTTTCCATAACGGAGCTTACCCGCAGTCTGTTTCTGATAATAATTTTTTATTTTTTCCAAATCGTAAAGGGCTTTTATATTTTGATGCATCGAGTATAAATTTCCCTCAACTTTCTTCAAAATTAAAATTAAGTAACATTAAAATTGCAGATAGTTTATATTCTGAAATTGAAACAAAAAAACTGCTGCATTCAGATTTAATTTTCCCTTATTTCAACAATAATTTGGCATTTCATTTTATTAACGGTCAAACATACTCCCCTCAAGCTTCGGTATTTAGTTACCGCCTGCTAGGACTGAATGGTAAATGGGAAATAAATGAAAATGCCAATAAAATAAGCTTCCAAAATTTACCTCCGGGCACTTATACATTGTGCGTTAAATGCGTAAATGGTTATAGTGTAGAAAGCGATGAGTATAATTTAGTATTTCAAATTAAAAAGCCTTTTTGGTGGCAATGGTGGTTTATTTTATTAGCAATAATTTTGGTTGGATTTTTACTTTACATAATAATTAAACAACGTGAAAAAGCATTGCTAAAAAAACAAGTAGAACTCGAAAACACTATAAATGAACGCACAAAAGAAGTAACAGAAAAAGCATCTGAAATCAAGAAGCAAAAAGAACTGATTGAAGAGAAGCAAAAAGAAATTGTTGATTCAATTAAATATGCCAAGCGCATTCAAACAGCTTTGTTAGCGAGCAAAACATTGCTCAATAAATTTTTACCGGAATATTTTATTTACTTTAACCCAAAAGATATTGTAAGTGGCGATTTTTATTGGGCGGCAGCTGTTGATAATCGTTTTTATTTTATAGTTGCTGATAGTACAGGACATGGAGTACCTGGTGCCTTTATGAGCTTGCTAAATATAGGGTTTTTAAGTGAAGCAATTAATGAGAAAAAAATCACTCATCCAAATGAAATTTTAAACCATGTTCGTGCGCAATTAGTTCAAAGCTTATCAGAAGATGGTAGCCAAGATGGGGGCCAAGATGGAATGGATTGCAGTTTAATTTGTTTTGATTTTAAAAATAATAAAATGGAATATAGTTGTGCATACAACCCGCTTCTTTTATATAAAAACAATGAGCTGATAGAACTTGAAAGCGATCGCATACCAGTGGGTAACTCGCCTAAAGGCAATGTTCCGTTTACTAATTACGAATTAGAATTAAAAAAGGGTGATATCATTTATATAATTACTGATGGTTTTGCCGACCAATTTGGCGGTAAATCAGGAAAAAAACTAAAACATAAAAATTTAAAACATTACATTAATTCCATTGCCACCTTGCCATTAAAAGAACAATCGAAAAAATTAGAAAGTGAGTTTGTTATATGGAAAGGTATTCATGAACAGGTTGATGACGTTTGTGTAGTAGCTATAAAAATTTAAATAGAATTATACATTTGTATAAGTTTACTACATTGTAAAGCTTCTTTTACATCATGCACACGCAGTATGTTTGCGCCATTAAGTAGCGAAACTGTGTTTAACGCTGTACTACCGTTTAATGCTTCATTGGGGCTAATATTAAGCACTTCATTTATCATGCTTTTTCTTGATAAGCCTACAAGAATAGGTAAATTAAATTTTTTAAAGTGCGATAAGTTTTTTAATAGTAAAAAATTATGTTCAATATTTTTTCCAAAACCAAAACCTGGGTCTATAATAATTTTATTAAAATTATTATTAGTAAAGTATAAAACTTTTTCTTCAAAAAAATCACTTACATCTTTAATCACGTTAGTATAATTAGGATTATTTTGCATGTACTCCGGTAAGCCTTTCATGTGCATTAATATGTATGGTACATTTAATTTTATTATAGTGCTAAACATTTTATTATCAATACTGCCGGCGCTAATATCATTAATAATATTTACACCCTCTGCAATAGAGTTTTTTGCTGTTTCACTCCAATAGGTATCAACACTCAAAGGAATATTCGGGAATTTATTTCGTATTTTTTTTAAAACTGGCAAAAGCACACTCCACTCATCTTTTTGAGCAATAACCTTTGCGCCCGGCCTGCTTGATGTTGCGCCAATATCAATTATATCTGCCCCTTGTTCAATTTTACACTCAACATCTTGCAATATATCTTCTAAAGAATGGTACTTACCGCCATCGTAAAAGCTATCGCTTGTAAGGTTTACAATAGCCATAATTTTTGTTGGCGAAAAAAAAGTATTAATGTTCATAAAAGGTTAAATTTACAAAATGTTAATGAGTAACTGTATTGAGCTATACACCGATGGGGCATGTAGTGGAAATCCGGGGCCGGGAGGTTATGGTATTGTATTAAAATATAAGAACGCTCGCAAAGAAATAAGTAAAGGCTTTAAATACACTACTAACAATCGTATGGAACTTTTGGCCGTGATAGATGGATTAAAAGCAATAAAGGATAAAACTATTTTAGTAAAAATATACAGTGATAGCAAATATGTTGTAGATGCAATTGAAAAAAAATGGCTAAATAATTGGGTAAATAAAAGATTTAATAAAGTGGCTAACTCCGATTTGTGGCTACAGTTTTTAAAAGAATATAACCCAACACTGCATCAATTTATTTGGGTTAAAGGTCATGCTTCAAATATTGAAAATAATCGCTGCGACGGCTTAGCAGTTGCTGCTTATAAAACCTCAGTCCTTGAAATAGATAAGGGGTATGAAAAAAAAACTAATGAATTTTTTTAAGACTGTCCTCCTTAAAACGCAATATGTTTTTGGCAACACTATCAGATTTGTCGTTTAGTATTTTAAGAGCCGCTTCGTACAATCCTTTGTATAATTTAGGATTATGAGCATAATAGGCAATAGCCGAGTCGTATTGCGCTTTACTAATACCATTTACGCTTAACGGATTAAACATATATACTGAATCAACTTTTCTAAAGTCAATGTTTTTGATATTAAGATTAGAGGCACTTTCGCAAAGTGCAAAATCAGATAATACTTTAGCCATTTTTTCCTGCGAAATTGGGCTCCTTGAATTGCTTTCGCTTGAGGTGGAGCAAGAAAAAAACAAGCAACAAGTAAAAATTAATAGCCTAAATGGTGTATTACAAATTATTTTCATTATATATAAAAACAACTTTAAAACTAATGTTTTTTTATTATACCATGTGTTTACCAATACTTATAAATATTTTACACTTAACTTAAGTTGTATAACTATGATTTTCTTTTAAATCCTAAAAAATTAAAAGTTATTAAAATTTTATGCTTTTTTGAGTAATACCCCCCTGTTTTTTATATATTTGCAGAAATATTTATCTTTTTATTGATTAACCCCCCCTAAAATTTATATAATATGAGTACAAAACGTATTTTAGCAATGCAAGATGTTGTAAAAAGAACTCCGGTTGAATCTTCTAAACCCAATAATTCACAGGTTAGTAATTATTATGGCGCAAATGTATTTGGAATTGATGCAATGCGAGAATTTCTTAGCGAAGAAGCTTTTGAAAGTGTAATGCAAGCTATGAATCAAGGCAGCACAATTGATCGCAAAATAGCTGACCAATTAGCAACCTGTATGAAAGCCTGGGCAACAAGCAAAGGTGTTACTCACTTTACACATTGGTTTCAGCCACTAACCGGTACAACTGCCGAAAAGCACGATGGTTTTTTTGAACCAATAGGCGGGGGGCGTGCCATTGAGCGCTTTAGTGGCAACCAACTAGTACAGCAAGAGCCCGATGCATCTTCTTTTCCTAATGGGGGTGTACGCAGCACCTTTGAGGCAAGAGGTTATACGGCTTGGGATCCAACTTCTCCTGCATTTATTTGGGGAAACACACTGTGCATCCCAACTATTTTTATTTCATATACCGGCGAGTCCTTAGATTATAAAACCCCTCTACTTAAATCCTTATCTGCACTTGATAAAGCTGCAACCGAAGTTTGTCAAAGTTATTTTGATAAAAATGTAACCAAAATAATAGGAACACTGGGTTGGGAGCAAGAGTATTTTTTAATTGATGCCGCATTATATAATATACGTTATGATTTACAGCAAACCGGCCGCACTTTGTTTGGTCATGCCCCTGCAAAGGGTCAGCAATTAGAAGACCACTATTGGGGCTCAATACCTGAACGAGTACTTGCTTTTATGAAAGATTTTGAATATGAGGCACATTTGTTAGGAATACCTGTACGCACGCGCCATAACGAAGTTGCACCTGCACAGTTTGAGTGCGCCCCGGTATTTGAAGAAATTAATATTGCCGTTGATCACAATCAGTTATTAATGGACGTTATGGAAAAAGTAGCTATACGTCACAATTTTAGAGTTTTACTTCATGAAAAGCCATACGCCGGTGTAAATGGAAGTGGAAAACACAATAATTGGAGTTTGGCTACCAATACCGGAAAAAACTTATTAAGTCCCGGAAAAACACCAAAAACAAACATTCAATTTCTAACATTTTTTATTAATACAATAAAAGCGGTTTATGAACATGCTGGTTTATTAAGAGCCGCCATTGCATCGGCAAATAACGACCACCGCCTTGGTGCAAACGAAGCCCCGCCGGCAATAATGAGTGTGTTTTTAGGAGAGCAACTCACTAAGATATTAGATGAACTTGAAAAAAGTGTGGGAGAAAAAAAATTAAGCCCCGAAGAAAAAACAGCATTAAAGTTAAGCATTGGAAAAATTCCGGATATTTTACTTGATAATACAGATAGAAACCGAACTTCGCCTTTTGCATTTACAGGTAATAAATTTGAGTTTAGAGCTGTTGGAAGCAGTGCTAATTGCTCCGGTGCAATGACAGTTTTAAATGCCATAGTTGCCGAACAATTAATTAATTTTAAAAGCGATGTGGACACTTTAATGGACTCAAAAAAATTGGAAAAAGACGATGCTATTTTCCAAGTTTTAAAAAAATACATTAGCGAAAGTAAAAAAATTAGATTTGAAGGAAATGGTTATGGCGATGAATGGAAAGCAGAAGCAAAAAAGAGAGGACTTAAAAACATTGCTACTACACCAGGAGCCTTAGACGCCTTTGTTGATAAAAAATCAATTCATTTATTTGAGAAATTAGGTATTTTAAACCACCGTGAACAAGAGGCGCGCCACGAAATTTATTTAGAAACTTATACTAAAAAAATTCAAATTGAAAGCCGCATTATGGCTGATATGGTAAACAATCAAATTATACCATCGGCCTTGCACTACCAAAAAACATTAGTTGATAATGTGAGCGGATTAAAACAAATATTAGAAGCAGTTGAATACAAAAGCGCTTCTGAGGCTCAAATTGAATTAATAAAAGAAATTAGCGAACGCGTAAACATTATTAAAAAAGCAGCTTACGATATGACCGAAGAACGCAAAAAAGCCAATAATTTAGATAGCGCAAAAAAGCAAGCGCATGCTTACTGCGATAACGTAAAACCTTTTTTTGAAATAATACGCTATAACGTTGATAAGCTAGAAAATATAATAGATGATGCTGTATGGCCTTTACCAAAATACCGCGAAATGATGTATTTAAGATGATTTTTACTAAGTATCTGTTTATCATTGTGTTAATTTAAAATTAGAACTTTTGTTTAAGCTATGGATAATGATTAAATATTTTTTTTGATATTAAAAAACATTTATATATTTGATGCACCAAATTAAATTAATAATATGAAAAAGTTAACATTAACAGTTGTAGCATTTTTAATGACTGCATCATTGGCATTGAACGCTCAAGAGCCTAAAAAAGAAGAGAAAAAAGAAGAGAAAAAAGAACACCACAAAGGTGAGAAAAAAGAGCATCACAAAGCTGAGAAGAAAGAAGAAAAGAAGGAAGAGAAAAAATAATCTCACTCTTTTTAAAAATGAAAATTTTAAAGCGGCTTACTCGGCCGCTTTTTTATTTTAATCTCTTTTTAGTTTGATGATGCAATTTTTTTCAACTCATTGAAATGGCAGAACAGTATGAAGTAGGACGAAATAAAAAAGCACAATTGAAGCTTCTTTTTTTGGTGTAAAAAAACTATAATGGTTCAGATTACTTAACAAAGCAAGCAATTTTGCCATAATAAAAAAGGGACTTAGTTCTCTTTTTACAGCTAAGTCCCTTTGTGCGGGCTGTCGTTTACACAGTTCGAACAAAAGTCCTGAAAATATCATTGATTCTAAAGCACTTACAGTTAAAGAACCAAATGTACTTAAACCGGAAATATTTACAAAGGATTTGATTAAGATTCATGAATTCTATAGGCAATTTCGGGCGGAAATACATAAAATAACCTCAAATTGACGAAAACATGACATATTGAGGAAGAATTTAGAAAATTTGCGCCCTATTTTCTCTGAAAACTACAAAACAGAAAATTTTGAATTGTATTAAATGGTGTTTGATGGTCTTCGGTAACACATTTAATTCTGTTGAACATACGCTCAAATTGCGAAGACATTGAAGTTTCGTTATACTGTTGGATTTCCAAGCCGCTGCATTTTTTAGGACCATTCTCAGAAAAAGTACCCAAAACTAAATATCCGTTTGTATTAATGGCGTTTTCAGCAATTGACACATATTTATTTACTTTTTCAGTATCAGTTAAAAAATGAAATGCAGCTCTATCATGCCAAAAATCAAATTTAACAGGTGGAACAAAATCTACAATGTCGGAAACTATCCAGTTAACAAGGCTTGCTTTTTCGCCTACTCTTTTCTTCGCTTTTTCAATAGCATTAGCGGAAATATCTAATACATAAATATTTTTGTAACCTTTTTCAAGCAAGACATCCACTAAATGACTATCTCCTGCTCCAACATCAATAATATTAGCATTGGACGGCAGGTTAAAAAGTTCAAAAAACTCTACTGATGTTTTTGGATAAGGTTGAAACCAACTTACCTCTGCTTCTGTTTTTGTAGCAAATACGTTTTCCCAATGTTCTTTTGTTTTCATATCAATTAAATTAAGTATAATATATAACCAAGTAAAGCTCCACCAATTACAATAAATGCACTATTAATTTTTTTTATAAAAAAAGAAATTAAAAAACTGACAAACATAATGGCAAACGATTTCCAGTCTGTAACAGATGTTTTAAACATTTCTACACAAACTGATAATATTATAGCTATTGATGCCGCATTTACTGTATCTAAAAATACAGACATTATTTTGGATTCTCTAAGTTTAGGAATTAAAGGATTTAGAAAAGCAACGAATAAAAAAGAAGGGAGAAAGATTCCTAAAGTTGCCACCATTGCCCCTGTGATACCAGCTATTTGCCATCCTATAAAAGTAGCAGATGAAAAAACAGGGCCGGGGGTAAATTGACCGACTGCAATCGCATCAATAAGAGTTTGTTTGGTAATTAAGCCAGTTTTTACAAGCTCTTCATCAAGGAAGGCAAAAAGAACATACCCACTTCCATACAATATTGAACCTATCTTTAAAAACAACCAAAACAATTTTAAATTAGAAGTTGTGTTAATGGAAAACAATGGAATAAAAATATTTGCTTTGTGTTTCTGGTTTTTTAAAAAATGCCACAAAATCCCTATAAACCCTGACCCAAATAAAACGTACATTTCATTTATTCCACACAAAGACAGAACGGCGGCAAAAAATCCAATTAGCCAAAGCTCAACACTTTTGAGGGCTTTCCTTGCAAGTGAAATCATGAGCGCTACTACAACTGATATTATTGCCGGTTTTATTCCAAAAATAAAAGGCGCTACTTGGGGAAGCGTTCCATAATTTTGATAAGCCCAAGCAATTAATCCAGTAATAATAACAGCTGGTACTATGAAACACATCCCTGCTACAATTAATCCTTTCCATCCAGCTCTTTCGTGCCCACAATGCATTGTCATTTCTGTTGAATTTGGGCCGGGTATCAAATTGGTTGCGCCAATTAAGTCAAGAAAGTGGTCATTAGTCATCCACTTTCTTTTTTGTACAACTTCTTTCTCCATCATAGCTATATGAACAGCAGGGCCTCCAAAACTTATACATCCAAGTCGCAAAAACAAGGTTGCGACTTCTTTTAGTTTATTTTTTTTATCGCTGTACATTTTATTTGATGTTAAAATAGTAGTTAAATAGCGTTCTCTATAACATCAATTTTCCCACGTTTGTTAAGCTCATGTTCTTTTACCATTTCAAAAACTACTGGCGTTACAAATAACACATAAATAACGGATGATATTACACCCCCTATTAATGGTACGGTTATAGGCAACATTACATCACTTCCTACGCCATTCGACCACAAAATCGGAAACAAACCAAAAAGAGATACAGACACTGTCATTAATTTTGGTCTTAACCGTTGTGCTGCACCTGCTATTACATACTGGCGTAAATCTTCATTTGTAATATTTTCTCTTGAATTGCCTTTGTGTGCAACTAAATTTTGCATGGCTTCATTCAAATATATTGTCATAAGCATTGCAGTTTCTACAGCAACTCCAAACAAGGCGATGAAACCAATAGCAACTGCAACTGATAGATTAACGCCATAAAAATAAACCATATAAACGCCGCCAATCAGAGCAAAAGGGACTGTTACCATTGTGATAACAGCCTCTTTAAGCGACTTATATGTGAAGTATAAAACAAAAAAGATAATTAGTAATACAATAGGAAGTATCATTGTTAAGGTTCGTTCGGCTCTTATTTTGTTTTCATACTGTCCACTCCATTCAAGATAGTAGCCCTTAGGTAATTGGTTCATTACTTTTTCAAGTTGTTTTTTACAGTCTTCAACGGTGCTACCTAAATCACGCTCACGTACATTAAATAAAACTGTACCCCTAAGCATAGCATTTTCACTATTAATCATTGGAGGCCCCTCAGAAAATTTAATTTCTGCAACATTGCTTAATGGTATTGTTCCATAGTTGGGAGTTTGTACCATTAAACGTTTAATTTTGTCTATGCTGTTTCGGAAATCTTGTGCGTATCGTGCATTAACACTAAAACGTTGTCTGCCTTCTATTGTAGTGGTAAGTTGCATTCCACCTAATGCACTTTCAATAATCATGTTTACATCATCTACATTCAAACCATATCGAGCAAGTTCATTTCGTTTTAACTCAATATCTAAGTATCTGCCCCCTGTAATTGGCTCTACATATAAGTCTTTAACGCCATCCACGTTTTGCAGATTTTCTTTTATCATTTGAGCAAGTGGCGCAATACTATCTAAATTTTGTCCATAAACTTTAATTCCCACATCTGTACGAATACCTGTTGAGAGCATATTGATACGATTTATAATTGGTTGTGTCCAACCATTGATAACACCGGGTATTTGAAGTTTAGCATTCAGGTCGTTTATAATATCTTCTTTTGTTTTTCCCTTTCTCCATTCTGATTTAGGTTTTAGTAAAACAATAGTTTCTATCATACTTACAGGGCTATTATCGGTAGCTGTATTTGCTCTACCTGCTTTCCCTAAAACATTTTCTACTTCGGGAACAGATTTAATGAGTTTGTCCTGAATTTGTAAGATTCTTTTTACTTCGGTGTTTGATACATCAGGCAATGTTACTGGCATAAAAAGTATCGAACCTTCATCTAATGGAGGCATAAACTCAGAGCCTAATTTTAAATACATAGGAACGGCTATTAGTAATGCTGCGATATTAAGTCCTATGACTGTTTTTCTCCATCTTAAACACCATGATAATATTGGAGTGTAAACTTTTTCCAATCTTCTTGTAATAGGATTTGAGCTTTCGGGTTTTAATTTTCCTTTCAGAAAAAAGGAAATTAAAACTGGCGCAAGCGTAATTGCCAAGAACGCATCAACTAAAAGTATAAAGGTTTTAGTCCACGCTAATGGATGAAATAATTTGCCTTCCATTCCTGTAAGCAAAAACACAGGTAAAAAGGATGCTATAACAACTATCGTTGAAAAGAATACGCCCGGCCCAACTTGCTTAGAGGCTTTGCTAATAATGCTTAACCTTTCTTCGTTAGACAAATTGCTTTTATTTATTTTGAATAAACTCATTTTATGTTTTATCGTTTTCCGCTTCGCTTAAATGACGATATGCGTTTTCTACCATTACAATTCCATCATCTACAATAACCCCAATAGCAAGTGCTATACCTGTTAATGACATGATGTTGGATGACAAGCCAAAAGCATTAAGTAAAATGAAACTAATGGCAATTGAAATAGGCATTTGTATCAGAATAATAACAGCGCTTCGCCAATGAAATAAAAATATCAAGACCACAATAGAAACGGTTATCATTTCTTCTATTAATGTGCCTTTTACTGATTCTATCGCTTCTTCAATCAAACTACTTCTGTCGTAGGCAACTTTAAATTTCACACCTTTGGGCAATCCTTTTTCAACTTCTTTAATTTTTTCCTTTACACGCTTAATAACGGCATCCGCATTTTCGCCATAGCGCATCACAATAATCCCCCCAACTGTTTCTCCGTTACCATTTTCATCAAAAATACCAAGCCTTAAATCGCCACCCAACTGCACGGTTGCCACGTCTTTAATTAATACAGGTACGCCATTATAACTCGTAATAACGGTATTTTCAATATCCGATATATTCTTGTAGTAACCAAGTCCACGAACAATATAACCCATATCACTCATTTCAAACTTTCTGCCTCCAACATCGTTATTGTTGGCTCTAACAGCATTAAGAACCTGCATTAATGGGATATTGTAGTAATTAAGTTTAGTCGGATTAATATTTACTTGATACTGCTTTTGCTGACCCCCGAAAGATGCAACTTCGCTAACACCACTTACATTTTGTAATGCAAATTTCACGTACCAGTCTTGTAGAGTTCGTAGTTCTCCTAAGTCCCAATCTTTTGCTTCTAAGGTGTACCAAAAGATATGTCCTACGCCTGTACCATCAGGCCCTAAAGTTGGAGATACGCCTGTAGGTAACAATCGAGATGCAAAACTCAACCGTTCCATTACTCTTGTTCTTGCCCAATAAATATCAGCGTTATCCTCAAAAATGAGATAAACAAAACTCATCCCAAACATTGATGCACCTCTAATGTTCTTAACTTTTGGAATCCCCTGCAAATTGGACATAAGCGGGTAAGTAACTTGGTCTTCGATTACTTGAGGACTTCTACCCATCCATTCGGTAAATACAATTACTTGATTTTCGGATAAGTCGGGAATAGCATCTATCGGATTTGTTTTCATCTCAAACACACCCCAAACAAATAATGCAAGAGCCACCGCAAGCACAAACAAGCGGTTTTTAAGTGAAAAGGATATTAGTTTCTCAACCATTATTTCATTTTCATTGTTGAATCTTTCCCATTCATATCCATTTCTGTATTTTCTTTTTCAACTAAATCCATTCCGCATTTAGGACAAGTGCCAGGTTTATCACTAATTACTTCAGGGTGCATAGGGCAAGTATAGGTTTTGGCTTCGGAGGTAGTTGTTGCGGCAACATTTTCTTTTTTCTCTTCTGAAGTTTTGTTACCGCATGATGTAATAACAAATCCAGTTATTGCCACAGTTAAAATTAAAATTGTTTTTTTCATGTTGTTTGTTGTATATATTGTTGTTGTATAATTTACATTTTCATATTACTCATATCATGCCCTGCCATTACATTGTTTCCTTTCTTAAAAACAAATTCACTTTGCAAAAGGTATGCTCCTGAAATAACTACACTTTCTCCCTCACTAAGACCATCAGTAATTTCTATTAAGTCGCCATTGCTTTTTCCCACACTAACCATTCTGTTTTGAAATGTGCCATCCTGATTTTTGACCCATATAATTGCTCCACTACTGCTTTGTATTACTGCATTTACAGGAAGCGTTAGACCTTCTGATTTACCCATTGGCAATACTATATTGGCTTGTGTTCCTACCTTTAATAATCCCTTTGGATTTTCAACTTCTGTTCTTGCAAGCATATACTGGGCTTGTAAATTAAATTCAGGATAGGTAAAATCAACAAGTGTTTGTAACGCTTCATCTTGCCCATCAATTGAAACACTAACCTTTGTTCCTTTTTTTACGAGATTCATTTCATTGCTATAAACCTGCGCTTCTGCCCATAACTGCTTCATGCTATTAACTGAAAGTATTGGAGCACCATCATTTACATAATCACCCTCACGAATTTGCATTTCAGTTACGATACCACTAAAGGGGCTAAGAATTGTGAATGTTTCGTCAGCTGATTTTTTTAATTGAGCTATTTGTTCTTCGGTTAATCCCCATAGCAAAAGTTTTGTTTTAGCTGCTTTAGCAAGAGCATCATAGTCAATATCAGATTTTATACTTGCAGATTTATTTTCGATTGCAATTAAATAATCGTTTTTTGCTTGTAGCAACTCAGGACTATAAACTACATATAAAGCTTGACCTTCGCTAATAGTTTCGCCAGTAGCCTTAATAAATAGTTTATCAACTCTACCTCCAATTTTCGCACTTATTTGATTAGTTAAATTTTGGTTTAATACTAATTTGCCATTTAAGATGTAGCTATTATCAAAACTTCCTTTGTGTATCTCCATCGTTTTGATGTTTCCAAGCTCTATTTGTTGTTTACTTAATTTAAGTGTCGGTTTATTTTTTTCATTTATATCGACTGTTATTTTTGTTAATTCCATTTTACAAATAGGGCAACGTCCGGGCTTCTTTTCCATCACTTGCGGATCCATACTGCAAGTATAAAACTCATTTTCAGCCATGTGAATTTCTTTTTTGTTATTGCAAGAAATAACAAACAAACTCATCAATAATATGAATATCAATCTCATTTTCATCTTACAAAACTCTCGCTATCGTTTAAATATCCTGCATCTTTAATTATGTTATCGGTTTCGGAAACACCACTTAACACCTGAATTAAATCAGATGTTAGTATTCCTGTTTTAACCTTAACCGTTTTAATACCCTCTTTTCCTTGCTTATACACAATTTGCTGTAATCCCAAGTTTATTACAGCAGTTTTTGGTAGCCACAAACCTTTTACCTCGCCTATGTTTAATGTTGAGTTTATCCATTGATTAATCTTTAATTCCTGATTGTTATTATTACACAATACCCTAACACTCACAAAAGGACTGTTATCCTCGTATGTCGGTTCAATCAGAATTATTTTACCATCAATCGTTTGCTGATTAGTTTTTAGCTGAACAGATTGATTTGTCTTAAACTGCGTTTGATAAGCCACAGGTACTTTCAACTCTGCCCATACATTAGTGCTATTAGCAACCTTTAAAATTGTTTGACCTTTAGAAACATAACTACCTTGTTGGACTGTAAGTCCTGCATTGCTATTTGATATAGCAGCTCCTTGAGAAGTCATGCTACCCATGCTTGAGCTTGAATTATTGACAACACTTGATTGCATCGCTCTACCTTCGGTATTGTCTATTATAAATCCATCGGTTGTACTTTCTACTGGAATAGTCCTCAAGGCTTTCTTACTGCTAATGATTTTATCTAAAACCAATTGGCTTAATCCTAAAAGTTGCAATTTAGCTTTAGATGCGTTAATCAATGAGGTATTGCTTGCATCATTGTTCAAATAATATATTAGTTGTTCTTGTTCATTCAATAATTCAGGGCTGTATATTTCAAACAAAACCTGCCCCTTGTTTACTTGTTGATATTTTGATTTTACATACAGTTTCTCGATTCGACCACTAACTCTTGCTGAGATGTTGCTTAAATTGTTTTGGTTGTATGCTATAAAACCGTTTACGCTAATCGCTACAGTTTCAGACTTATTAATTGGGTTAATTGTAATTCCCTGTTTTTTTTCAGCTGTTTTATTTTCACTTATAGCAGTATGCTCTTCCATGCTATGATGATTCATGCCGGGCATATCATCCATCGTTTGCTTTTCTGAATTAGCATTTTCCTTTTTTTCGCTACTACAAGAATTTAAAACAATCATCGCAGCCAAAAGAAAAATTATATTCATTTTAATATTTCTCTTGTTCTTTTTCATATTGTGCTTGTAATTGCAATAAATCATTATATAATTCAGCTTCATTTAATTTAGCCGCTTTTAGCGACATTAAAGCATCTTGAACCGAAAATAAATCTCCTGTATTTTGCTCAAATGCTAATAGAGATGTTCTGTAATTTTTTGTTAATGCAGGAAGAATAGATTTTTGATAATTTTTTATTTGTTGCCTTTTAGATTCAATTTGAATAGCAATAGCTTTTAATGCTCCGTTTTTCTCAAGCAACAATCCTTCTCTTTGCCATTCTAATGCTTGTAATTCGGAATCAATCCCTTTAATAGTGGATTTATTCATTTTACTGCTCCACGGAGCAATCGGTAGTTTCATCATTCCCATAAGGGTATATAGTTGTGGTTGACTACCGAATGTAAACATATGTGAATACTGCACACCAAATTCAGGTTTTAGTTTACTGCGCTCTAAGTTTTGTTTTAACTTGAGTGTATTGCTTTGAGCATTCAAAAGTTTAAATGCAGATAAATTATTTTGAAGTGAAGCTGTGTCAATATTTGAAACGTAATTTGTATTTGTTTTTAAGGTAGTATCAATGGTAAATCGAGAATTTGATTTACTGTTCATTAAAGCATTTAACATGGTGTTTTTTTCGAGAATCATTCCTTGCAACATTATCAACATACTGCTGTCTTCGGCAATCATAGCATCTGTTTTGTAGATGGTGCTTGCGTTTTGAGTTCCATATTTATACCTGATTTCAACGGACTGTTTTAAGTAGTTTAAAAGGCTAATGTTTTCCTAAACAATTAGAACTTTTCTAAGCAGTATCTGCCATTGATAGAAATTAGTTTTAGCTTCAAAGAGTAATTGATTTAATGTTATGCCTTTATTTGCAACTTCCATATTACTCATTGACTGCATATAATTTTTCTCAGCGTTTAGTTTCGAGTAATTTGGTATCATTTGCTCTCCTTGCAACATTACAGACCCCATTCCATTATTACCCATTTTATCTCCTTTCCACATAGCAGTATTATATGGTGTCATAAAAAAACCTGCGCCTACTTGCGGTGGCATCCAACTTTTAGCCCCCTCTGCATAGCTTTGGTAAGCCGTTCCTTGAGCATCGTACATTTTTAGCATTGGATTGTTTTTTTTAATGCTATCAGATATTTGCTCAAAAGTGAGAGTTTGTGAATAAGAAATACTATTGCACACAAATATGAGAGCAACAACTCTACAACACGATTTTTTGGGTCGTATAAATTTTAAAATGGAAATTATAATATTGAATAGTGTCTTCAACATATTCTTAATGCTTCTCTTCAATCTTAAATCCTGCTTTAGTTATTAATTCAATTACTTTTTCTGGTGTTTCTATTTCGGTATTAATACTTAATATTTTTTCAGGGTTGTTTGTATCAACCTCCCATTTAATAATTTCTTTTTCATTATTAAGAATTGGCGTAACCTTAGCAACGCATCCTGAACAATTGATATTTGTTTTAAATTTTATTGTTTTCATTTTGTTGATTTGATTTTTAATAAAAGACTATTACTTACCACACTAACCGAACTTAGTGCCATAGCTGCTCCTGCTATCATTGGATTTAACAGAAATCCATTTATAGGATATAATACTCCCGCAGCAATAGGAATACCGATGATATTGTATATAAAAGCCCAAAAAAGATTTTGTTTTATTGTGCTTACCGTAAGTTTTGATAGTTTAATGGCTTGAGGAATCAGCATTAGGTCGGAAGATATTATTGTCATTTTAGCAACATCAATTGCAATATCTGAACCTTTGCCCATTGCAATACTCACATCGGCTTGTGCAAGAGCTTGAGAATCGTTTATACCATCGCCAACCATCGCCACAACTTTACCTTGTGATTGAAGTTGCTTTATAAATTCAGCTTTATTACTTGGTAATACCTGAGCTTCATAATGTTTTATCCCTACTTGTTCCGCAATTGCTTTAGCTGTTTGCATATTATCTCCGGTAAGCATATAAACCTCTATGCCGTTTGTTTCAAGTGTTCTTATTGCACTTACAGAAGTATCTTTTACTTTATCAGCTATCGCCATTATTGCCAATAATTGAGTGTTAACGGAAAAGTATATGATGGTTTTAGCTTCGCCTCTTAGCTTTGATGCTTTTACCTTGTCTGCTTCCCAAACATCAACATCGGCTTCTTGCATTAATGTGATATTGCCAACATGATAAACATCAGTATCATATATTGCCTTAACTCCCTTCCCAATAACCGTTTCAATCTTATCGAGTTTTGCAGGTTCTATTTTAATGCTTTTTAATTTTTCAACTACCGCAAAAGCAAGAGGGTGAGCAGACTGCATTTCAACTGCCATTAGTACACCAATATGTTCTGCAAATTTTTGTTGCGAAACAAAATTCAAAATATCAGTAACAACTGGTTTACCTTCTGTAATTGTTCCTGTTTTATCAAGCACAATCGCATTTACTTTATGGGCTAATTCAAGGCTTTCAGCATCTTTAATCAATATCCCTTTTTCAGCACCTTTACCAATACCCACCATTATGGCGGTTGGTGTTGCCAATCCTAAAGCGCAAGGACAAGCAATCACAAGTACAGTAACCATAGATAAAAGAGCTTGTGTTACTGCATTTGTGCCACCAAAAATCATCCATACAATAAAACTTAAAATTGATATTGACAGAACAATGGGAACAAATATCCCTGCAATTTTATCTACTGTTTTTTGCATTGGAGCTTTGCTTCCTTGAGCCTCTTGCACCATTTTAATTATTTGAGCAAGTACAGTATCTCCGCCAACTTTTAACGCCTTTATTTTGAAGCTCCCTTTTTGATTTATAGTACCTGCAAAAACTTTATCTTCTTTGTTTTTTTCTACTGGCAACGATTCCCCACTAATCATGCTTTCATCAACAAACGAATTGCCCTCGATAAGTTGTCCATCTACAGGTATTTTATCTCCGGGTTTTACTAAAAGGATGTCGCCAATTTTCACTTTACTAATTGGCGTTTCCATTTCATGCCCTCCTTCGTGAATAACGATAACTGTTTTAGGCTGCAACCCAATTAATTTTTTAATAGCAGAAGATGTATTGGATTTGGCTCTTTCTTCAAGCACCTTACCCAACAAGATAAAAGCAATCACGACTGATGCTGCTTCAAAATAGACGTGTGGATGAAGCCCTCTGCTATGCCAAAACTCAGGAAAGAATGTATTGAATGTACTAAAGATAAACGCAATTCCTGTACTAAGTGCTACAAGCGTATCCATATTAGCTTGCTTATGCTTTGTTTGCTTATAAGCATTAATAAAGAAATTACGACCAAACCAAAACAATACAGGCATTGATAGAACCATCATTATTTGATTAGCAAATGAAATATCCATAAAAAACATTCCAATAATCACAATTGGAATTGATAGTGCAACTGCCCAAATTGTTTTGTTTCTTAGCTCAGAATAATTTTTGCTATGTACGCTATCTTCATGTTCTCCATCTTTTGATTCATCTATTAGCATATCATATCCGATTGCTTGAAGTGCCGCTTTCATATCTTGTGGAGATATGATTTGAGGAAAATACTCAATTGTTGCGATAGCATTGGCATAATTTACACTTACATTTATTACACCATTCTGAGATGCTAAAATGGTTTCCGAACTATTAGCGCAAGAGGCACAACTCATTCCAGTTATTGTGAACATTCTTTTTTCACTTGCAACTTCGTAACCTAAATCTCTAATGGTTTTAACCATTTCCAAAACCGATGTTTGTGCGCTGTCAAATTCAACTTTTGCAATTTCATTATTAAACTCAACCTTGTGAGTATATACCCCCTTTATCTTAGAAAGCCCACCATCAATAATTAAAGCGCAATGCTCACTATGAACATTTAAAAGAGGGATATTTATGTTATTATTAGTTTTCATTTAATAACAAAATTACAGAGTGTATTTTCTATAATGTTATAGTTAAAGAGGTATGTTTTATGACATTTTCTGATTATACCTTGTCTAAGGATTTTCGCTTTATTTCTTTAATCCCTTTGAAATGACTTGGAGTATATCCTGTTACTTTTTTGAATTGAGATGATAGGTATGCAACACTACTATAACCTAACTCATCTGCAATCTCACTTAATGTACGTTCGTTGTAAACGATAAGTTCTTTTACTCGTTCAATTTTTTGTTTAATAATATATTTTTCAATTGTTGTTCCTTCTACTTCAGAGAACAACGTACTTAGATATTTATAATCTTTCTTTAGTTTTTCTTCAATATAATTTGAATAGTTTATCGAAACAAACTCATGATTATGGTGTATAATTTTAACAACTAAATTTTTTATGCTTTCAATTAATTGATGTTTTTTATCTGATAATATTTCAAAACCATTTTCTTTTAAAACAACTTCTACTTTCTCAAATTCTAATTTAGAAAGCTCTCTGTCAATATATACCTCGCCCAATCTAACCTCTTTCGGAATGATTCCAATTTTGGCTAATTGATACTTGACCGACATTATGCAACGGTCGCAAACCATATTTTTTATTGATAGAATCATTCCTTTGTAAATCTGTTGTTGTAATTATTTCTTTCGGTTTGAATCCGCAAAATATATTGTCCTGTACTTAAAACACTAATGTCTATTTCATTTTCAGGATTTACATTTTGTTGTTTCAATTTAAGTTGTCCAATTAAGTCATACACTTCAATACTCAGTATGTGGCTATTATCTGTAGTTCTTAAACGAATATTATTTTTTGCAGGATTAGGATAGATAAAGGTCTGCAATGTTTGTTGCGATAGTTCTTTAACTGATGTAGTTAAATAAGTAACATAAACCACAGTATCGTATATGTATTGCCCGCAAGTATTAAATACTCTAATTCTCACATTATACAATCCCGTATCTTGAAAAACGTGAAACGTATCAGTAGATGTTGCTGTTGTGTTATCGCCATAATACCATGTTAGAGTACCCGCAGTGTAATTTCCACCAGTAACTTGGCAATATACGGTATCATTAGAAAGTCTAATTTGATAAACAGGTTGGGGATAACCAGTTTCTGTTACATGAATGTTTTTTGTTAATGTATCACTTGTTACGCCATTAAAAGCAATAAGACTTACTACATAAGTACCAGTATCCGCATACTGATGATGTGCAAACGGAACAGTAGAGTTTGTACCATCTCCAAAATCCCAAGAAAATGATGAAGCACAGGTTGACATATTAAAAAATTGATTGGAGCATCGTTGAAAATCAAAATCGGCAATGGTTGTTGTTCCAATATTTATTTGTTTTGTAATACTCGCAATATGCCCATTATCTTCATAAAGGGTAACTAAGTACGTTCCTTGATTTTGGAAGTAGTAAGTTATATCAGTAGTGTAGAGCGTATCTAAAGTTAAGGTATCATGTAAAATGGTGTCTAACTTTTGTATAATCCACATTTCATGAACTCCGCCTGATGACTGATTAATGAAATGGGTTGAATCTCCTAAGCATAAGTTTAATGCCGAGAATGCGGGAATAGGTGGATTGTGAGCCTCTATGGTTATTGTTTTTAAACCGAAAAAAGCGATAAATAATATTAAAAAATTTTTTTTCATGCTATTCTTTTTTTGTTTGGCCTCCGATTAAATAACCTAATTGAACTCCCAACAACATATTCTTACCATAGATTCCGTTGGATGTAATTAATCCTTTGAACACTTGATTAAATCCCATGCTATAAAACAAATTTACTTGTACATAATCTTCTCTCTTTGTTTTAAAGTCATATCCAACATTAGCATTAAATCCATAGTCTATGTTTTGTACATCACGAATTAAATTTGTTCCCGAATACACATCTAATCTATTTGCTGAAAGCATTGTTGCTTCATAGATGCCCAAACCCAAATAAGGTTTTACTGTTTCCGAATTATTTAAGTATTTTTTTATCCCTAATGAAACATCAAGATAATCGAGTTTGTAGCGTGGGGAATAACCACCACTTGCCACATCGAATCTTGCTCCTCGCTGTGTGTATGAAAAAGCGCCCGTAATCAAATAGTTATTTTTCAAAAATCGTTCTGCTTTAATTCCAGTACCAATACTTGATTTTAAGGCGTACTTCATTTGAAGTTGTGTACCATTATCCGAATTGTTATTGCTTTTGTTTCCGTATAAGGTGGATAATCCGTATGAATAAGTTATGCCTACTTTCCATAAAGACTGTGCCTTTACGCAGTTGAGAGTCGTAGTTAGTATTAATATGTAAAGTAATCTTCTCATGTTATTTAATTTCAAAATTCACCATCATACCGCTATCCTCATGCTCAAGGTTATGGCAATGCAATAAAAATTTTCCCGAATGTTGAGGGAAGGTCATTATCAATCGCACCTTTTCTCTTGGCATTAACAGTACCGTATCTTTCCAACCTTTCTCTGATGCTACAAGTACATTTCTTCCTCCAGTACGTGAAAGAATTTGAAACTGTACCCCATGAATGTGCATTGGATGTATCTCATCATTATTGCTGTTATCAATTTCCCATATCTCAGTCGTACCTGCACTAACTGTTGCTAATATTTCATTTGATTGATATGTTTTACCATTAATAGTATGAAGCATTTGCATATTCATGTTTCCTGAACCTCCCATCATTCCCCCTGAATTTCCGCCACTCATATTGCCTCCCATGTTCATACCTCCTAATGTCCAAGTACGTGTGTTAACTGCTTGCGAAACTGGGATAGGTGTAATTGCAGATAGTGTGGTTGGAGGCGTAAAACTATCAGAGGAACTTTGCGTTACTGCAAACTTTAATATTTTAAAGCTATCATCTCCTTGTATAGTTGCTCCGCTAAATGAGTTGCTTTGTAAATAAATTTCTGTTCCAATACCGTAAGATGTAAAATCAACAAGTAAATCAATTCGTTCGCCCGGTGCAAGTAATATGCTTGATGTGCTTTCAGCTGTACTCAACAAACCCGCATCAGAACCTATCACATAAAAATTAGCTCCATTGCTTAACGCAAGGTTATATACTCTTGCTGTAGAACCATTCAGTACACGTAATCTGTACCATTTTGTAGATATATCTTTTGTTGGCGAGAAAACACCATTTACAACAATGTATTGTCCGAAAAAGCCATTCATCACATCCATCATGTTGGGCGAATAATTCAAACTATAATCAGGATGAAATCTTTTATCCTGAATAACAATAGGTATTTCTGCATCGCCTGACGGAAGGTTTAGAGCTGCTTCTTCTGCATCGTTCACAATAAAAAAGCCTGCTAAGCCCATGTAGGCTTGTCGGGCAGTTTTCATATTAGGATGCGGATGATACCAGTATAAACCCGCACGTTGATTCACTACAAAGTTGTACTGGTAACTCCCTCCCGATTGAATTACATTATCAGGGTGTCCATCCATGTTCTGCGGAACAAGCAAGCCATGCCAATGCACGTTGGTTTCTTCTGATAGAGAGTTGGCAAAGCTGATAGAAACAGCATCTCCATTATTTACTTTGATAAAAGGCCCTAAAATTCCATTATGACAACCATAAACCGAAGTCGATTTATTTTTAATGATGGAAGTTGTTGCTCTTTGTGCAGTTAACGATGAAATAGATGAAGCATTTACAGGAGAAGGGATTGGTAAGGGTGTATTAAATAGTCCATCAATTACCTTTACTTGCGAAAAGGAATTCATTTGCATGGAACTTTTCCTGCATGATTCCAATAGTAATGAGGGAGCTATTAAGCCTAATGCTGCCCCCAAACTACTTTTCTTTATAAAATCCCTTCTATCCATAACTTATTTTTTTCTATCGTACTGGCAACACTCAGGCAACTCTTTATATGCAGAATCATTACCTCTTAGAGCAATGTTATCATATCCTACTGAAGAAATGTTTTTGAAAATTTGGTCGATAGAAATTTTTGAGGCATTATACGACACCGTCATAATCTTAGAATCAACATCCCAATCCGCTTTTTCAACACCGTCAACTTTCAAAGAACCTTCAATAGTTTCTTTGCACATCTCACAGTTACCCCATACCTTAAAAGATGAAGTTGAGATGTCATTTTCAACCTTAGTAGTTACTTCAGTTGTTGTTTTTTCAGATGTGTTTTTTTCATCCTTTGCGCCATTGCAAGAAGCTAAAACAACACCTATTACTATTATATATTTACTGATATTCATTTTAGTTTACAATTAACTTCTTGTTTTGAATTTTACCTTTCCCATTTACAATAATGTTGTACATTCCCTTACTCCACGTGTTAGTATTAAGCTGAATTTGATGAAGACCTGATTTATTCTCAGAATAAACTAACTCGCCTAAAGCATTATATACCGCAATACTATTCACATCTGTTAAAGAGGTTTCAATGTTTACTATTCCATTTGCAGGGTTAGGATAAATGCTAATTGAATTATCAACGCCATTAATTTCTTTTACACCTGTGTTTAATGGATTAATTACATATTGTCCCATCATACCATCATCTTCGTGCATCAATACATGGCAGTGATACATATATGGTGTAAGCGAATCAGCAAAGTCTTCAAACTTTGCAATAAATCTTACTGTTTCATTGGGGCTTACCAATACTACGTCTTTTCTTCCTTGTTCGTTTGCAGGTGGTGCATTACCATCTCTATCTAACACATAAAATTGTACACCATGAATATGAAACGGATGTGCCACCATTGTTTGATTTGACAATGTCCATATTTCAATATTATTCATTGGGATATGATAATCTATACGCATCATGTCGAATAACTGACCATTGAAATAAAAAGGCCCATCCATACTCATCATATTAATCGCAGTCATATTTATGGTGCGAGTAATTGCTGCTTGCGAAGTTTGATAAGGTGTATTTGTTACAAGTGTTGAAGGAATTGTTGTAACAGGGTTTGATGTTGGCGCAACTACATTAATTTTAAAAATATTAAAATCAATACCGTTTAGTGGACTATCCATTGGAGGGCTACCCGGAGGCATTGGCATTGTTGGGCCTCCCTGAACACCCATTGGAATTTCAGAAGCATAACTCATCAAATAAATATTTTGTCCATTCATTCCTGACAAATCAATTAATATTTCCGCACGTTCTCCGGGCGAAAGTCTAACTCTTGTTGTGGAAATAGGCGCATTTAATAATCCGCCATCAGAGGCAATTTGATAAAATGATTTATTACCTGTAAAACCAAAGTTAAACGAGCGTTCGCCCGAAGCATTCAAAAGCCTCATGCGAACCACTTGTGCAGGAAAATTACCGTAAACAGAATAGCCATTGTTAGCTCTCGCTCCGTTTACCATAATTGTACTATCCTCCATTCCAAGCGACATTGCTTGATTTACAGAATCGTATTGTTGACATTGAACTATAACAGGAAAATCATCTACTCCGTATTTACGTGGAAGTGTTAAAGCTGCTTCCTGTGCATCTCTCACTATAATTAAACCTGCTGCGCCCTTAATAGCTTGCTTAGCCGTTTTTTTATGAGTATGTGGATGATACCAGTATGTTGCAGCGTTATCCATTACCATGAATTGCGGATTCCATGTTGCATTTGGCATAATGGGAGTATGAGGCCCTCCGTCATTTGCTGCTGCAACGTGTAGTCCATGCCAATGCACAGTTGTAGTATCTCCGATTTGATTAGTAACTGAAATATTAATGTTATCTCCTTTATTAAATATAAGAGTAGGCCCTAAATATTTATACTGATTAAAGGCATACGTGTGAGAGATATTACCTGTTGGAAAAAACTGCACACTATCTTTGTGCATATTTAATGCGAAGTTTGTTCCAACTAATGTATCGGGAACAGCTAACTGTGTTTGGGCGCTTGCCGAAATGCTAAACATAATCAAGCAAGCATTTATTATCTTTTTCATGGTAATATTTTTTTTAAAATAAGGAGGGATTTACTCCCTCCTTATAATTATTCAATAATTATCTTCTTTGTTTCAAGAGCATCATTAGCCATGATTTTCAAGAAGTATGTTCCTTTTGCAACATTTGCAGTATTAATCGTTGAAGTATGTTTACCTTGTACTTCGCCAACATTTACCTCTTTAACAACTTTTCCAGTCATATCAACCAATTGAAGTTTTACGGTTGAAGTTTTTTGTAAACTCATTTCAACAGCGATGTTATCTGTTGTAGGATTTGGGAAAACAGTTGTATTTGCAATTATTGATTCATTATTTTTAATACCTGTTACAGTGCCTGAAAATGAAATATTATCTACATATAAATAGCTATTTGCTACTGGTGTAGCACCACTTGCAGAGAAAATAATCATTGCGCTATCAGGAGTTGCTGAACTCATATAGTTAAGCGTTAAATTGAATGCAGCCCAACTCATAGCCATACCCGACAATGATTGTGTAGCTTTAGCAATAGTATCACGCATCATCATTCCCGCATTCCATTTAGTTAAATAAACCGCAACAAAACCTGCATCACTTCCTGAAGCCATATATTGCCAGCTACCAGTTAATTTTTGAGGACGAGAGGCAAAAGCAAAACCTGATTGTGGTTTAAATGTTGTCATGTTAATTGTACCACATACAGCAACTCCGGGCATTACTCCCATACCTGAAACGTTTTTAGAAACAAGTTTTAAATACGAAGCTCCACCACCTGATGCACCACCTGTTCCTTTTGTACAAGTATAAATACTCATTGAAGAGGTCATGCTGTTTAAATTGTCCCAATTGTCAGGGTTACTATATGAACCCATACTTGTCCAGTTTTCAAAACTGTTGTTAGGGATTTGCGCAAAAGCTGATACAGAAACTAGCGTAGCAGCAACCATTGAAAGGATTGTTTTTTTCATTTTATTTTTGATTTAATTGATTTAAAAAAGATGTTGATTAAATTATTTTTCAGGATAAGTAAAACACAGATAGCCCAATACTATCAAATAGTTGGGCATTTACTTAGAAAAATAAAATCAAATGAGTAATACTCGATTTCTCAAGTACAAGGGATTATCATACAAGACGGGAGGTGCATGACAATCGGGGATGATAAATGATTTATCAGAATATACAAAAGTGAATGTAAATAAAGGTATGTTTGATACTACACACTTAATAAAACTTGGCGGAACTTTGGAAGATGGTGAATAATCGTGGCTGTCCTTTAATTTGAAAGATGTTGTTTTATCGTTGCAACATCTGTCTTTTTTCATTTTTTTACCACAGCAGCCCTTCTCTGAATCACCATGATGAAATAAGGAAATAGATTTTATCTTTCCCCCGCAATAGTGGAATTGAATATTCATACCGGTTACTGAAACGGTATAAATAAACAACATGGTTAAGATTAAAATCTTTTTCATCACGACAAATATATAAAAACAAAATGAAATTGCATAATGATGAAAATCAGGAGAATGACAGTTTTAAACATTAAAAGTCGTTACCCTTGTAATCCTAACACCATCAGCAACAATTGCCATTTCCGCTCCCCTGAATTGGAGGACAAGGGACAGATCCATAACTGCAATAAACACAGCAATCTCCCTGTTTAGGCTTTAATTGCTTCTTACAACTTTCGCATTCATAAAAAAATTGACACGCATCAGTAGGCATTGTTTCTTCTTTTTTGTGTCCGCAATGGGGACATGTGATTGTAGATTGAAGTATCACAGCTTTATTTTTCATGAGATTAAATATTTTGGTTTCATAATAATTAATTATTCCTGCTATCATTAATCCAATCATTCCAATATTAGTGAGTTCATTTCCCTCATAGGAACTATAATAATTGTAAAACACAAAAATAATCGAAATCAACGCAAGAAGAATCGGAAGTAGCTTTTTGTGATATAAATAGGAGAACACACTCCCTGTAAATGCAAGGACTGAAAATCCAAGAAAAATATACGTCGTTAATTCACCAAATAATTCAAATGATCCTATACCAAACGCAGAAAGAATCACACCAAAGAGAGGGAAGCAACATGGTGAGGTGATGGCTGTAATTAGCAAACCAATTAGTCCTATCTTCTCAACAATAGATTTATTTCTCATTTTTTCTTTTCCTGTGGCACTTCACAATTACCCAAAAGTAAACACTTGTTTAATAAGCCAAAAATAAGAACAATTAAGCCAACAATGCCCATGCCTATTATTTGATTGACAATGGCCGAGATTATAATCACTAACCCCAACGGCATTAAAGTCAATCTGAAGAAGCCGTATTTTTCTATTAATTTTAGCATAATCTGTTTTTTTAATATTTATATCCGCTGCCCTTATCCTGTTCTAGTTCCACCCCAAGCCCAAGAACCATTCTATTTACAAAGTTGAAATATCCAATGACTAAAGTAGCATCAAGTATTGAGCGATCATCCATATTTAACTTTTTAATTTTGTCTATAATGGTTAAAGTTGGAATATTGGGGATGCGTGTTAACTGCCATGCTAATTCACATAGCATTAAATCTATCTCCGGCAGTTGCAACTTGCTAAAGTCTTTTTTTAATTGTTCAATTTTCAATTCATCTTTCCAATAATGGTTTAATGCTTCAGCATGATGAACTTGACAATATTTACAATTATTGGCGGCACTCACAACTACTGCCATCATTTCACGTTGCGCTCTACTGAGTGGTGATTTTGAATACATCACACTCATATAAAAATCCATGTGCTTAACAATTGATTCCGGATTCAAACTTTGTATTTTAAGCACTTCTGCCAATTTCCCACGCTTAGCAACAATACCATCATAGATAAGCTTTAACTCACCGTCAGCGTTTTCGTGTTCTATCGTTTTAATAAATGCCATTTTAAATTATTTAATTGCTTTCCATGATGAATAAAGAGAAACACAGAATGGAACACAATAAGTAAGGGTCAGCTTAAATATTAGCGACCATGTCCATGCTGTGCAGAAGATTGAATCAAAGCTGTTAATCAGATTTAAAATCGTTCCAACTATCAGTGATATTTTTAATGCTGTGATGTAATTTTCTTTTCGCATTAGTTTAACATCCTTTTAAATTCATCCATAATGGTTTGTCCTTTGTCTCTCGCATACCACAAATGAAGTTCTTTTTCAAAATCTTCCCATGTAATAGTATCCTTATTATTTTTCCAATTTAGCATTATGTTCTGCGCAGGTTGCGGACGAGGCCCCCACGAGCAATCCGGCTCACTTTCTCCATCAATTAAAACCAATAATTTTGGGATAGCCTTTGCGCCATTCGACTGATAGGTTTCAATTAATTCAGGATACGTATCTCTTGAAATTATTTTTAAAGTAATTTTTCCTTCTGACGATTCTGCAATTTTATTTATCACAGGTATTATTTGCGCACAATCTCCACACCATGTATCTCCAATCAATAGCCAGTTATGTTGTCGTGAAACTGCTTTTATTTTGGCTATATCTTCTTCTTTAAGTTGAATCGTCTTATCAATTCTGTTCATTCGTTGAACATTTAACTTTGTGAACTCAAATAATTTATCACTTTGATTTATTCCAGTTGTTTTACCGCCCTCGAGTAAACTATCAACTAATTTCCTATACTCGTGATACGAAAGTGCAGATGTGAATATTTCATTTACTTTCATTTTATTTCGTATTGATAACTTGCTCTCCAACTTTTAAAAATTCTTTAGGCTTATGATACCCCGTTGTTTTTCCTAAAAAAGTTCCATTAGGCCTCAGGAAAACAAGTGTTGGGTAAGCCTCAACAGAATAGGTATTTGCTAAACTTGGGCCTTCACCTTTCTCCATATCAACTGCAATACAAATAAAATGCTTGTTATAAAACTCACCGACTTCCTTTTCAGTAAAAGTTTTATGTTTCATCATCTTACAGGGGCCACACCAACTTGCATAGGCATCAAGGAAAATATATTTGTTTTCCTTTTTGGCTTTATCTAAAGCTTGCTGCCATGTCCCAGTAAAAAATTGAATTCCCTCTTCTGTTGTATATGGTTTTTTATTTGAGGCGAATGAAAATATGCCTAATAAAGTAAAAACGGATAGTAATGTAATAACTGCTGCTTTCATAGATTTTTCAGTTTAGATTATTTAATAATAATTTCAAACACATGGACAACATGTATCATTCATATATTCTTTGATATTAATTTAAATTTTAAGTTGTTTTCATTCTGAACAATATTTACTTCTGCACAATGGCTCAGATAAGTAAAATCATAGCCTGAATTAAGATTGATTGTTTCGCCTATTACCTGTTGAAAGATTCCAGAACATTCTAATTTTCCATCAGGACTATATCTTGAAATTAAAAATCGAGATTCTACTTTTTCAATATTGAACCATGAACCACAACCCTCGCCACTCAACCATTTGGAGTTGACAGATAAGTGACCTGGTCTTTCAGGGTTTGGGAGAATTTTATGATAAATTTCTGACTGGCTCACGTGATATTTTAATGGTATTAAATTGAGGTTTTAAAATAGATGAAGTACAAATAGCACCAATTACTACATAATTTGAAAGCGTTTTTACATTACCAATTGGAGTTGGACTTAGTGTTTTAGGATAGTTCAGCACCAATTTGTAATGCCATTGTGGAGTTCCACTAACAATTACTGTATTTACAAACCGAGAGCAGTTAGTACCATTTAGCAAAAATGGCCCATAAGGTATCGGTGATTGGGCTTGCATTTGATGCGCTTTATCAAGAGCTTTATTGAAATCAATCTCACAATATGAAGCGTGTAAATTTCCACTACCATGACAAGATTCGTTATGGTATAACTCCAATAGAATTTCATTATAGTTTACAATTTTCCCCTTTGCATCTATTATCGCTCTTGCATTAATTTCAAGGTCATGGTCTGTATAGGCACTTCGTACACGACCATGTTGATATGGCGCATGGTAACGTCCAAAATCAAAATAATGACAAATACCGGATGACTTTTCAATTAAAACAACAGCAGCATGACCAACTTTATAATAGTTTGATTTATTAACGCCAATCCACTTAAGTGGTCTGTCATACCATGCACCTGCTTGTTTACATAAGGTTTCAGGCCATGCCAATGATATTGCTATTCCGCTATACATAAAACACCTCCTTTTCTTTTAGTATAGTATGGTAAGATTTTGAATTGATGATGTCATGATAATTAAACACAGATTCATGGCGATTAAAATGAATTTGTGATATACTCAAAGTCATTAAATCGCCTTCACCCTTCATCAATAAATCTTCTGAGCTTGCTAAACCATGTTTCCTGTTATGAAAATCCAATATCATGGCATCTTTGAAATTTGAGTGTTTGTGAAGCCATTGATTAAACAAATCTTTTCTTTTTTGTTGTACGGTGGAATTATATAGTGTGGCAGATGACCAAATTTGAGGAGAGGAAAGTTCAATTTCTCGTAAATGTTTTCTCTCTCCATCCCAACGAAACTCATTAAATGAATTAAGATTACCCGAACTGTAATCCAGTAACAAAAGCGTGAGTGGCTCTACGTATGCCAAATCAACTGCCTCATAAAAATCAAAAGGGTTTTTGTAATTAAAACTTTCCAAAAGCACCAAGCCCCTACTGCGAGCATAACTTTCTTTTTTTACATGATTTACAAAAGCTCCATTTAATAAGCAGGAAATCCTTCCATCTAATGATGAAGCAATCCAAGTCCCCCCCGCTATTGAATCTTTTGGGTAAACAAGATGTAATCCATCATTCTCATATAGTTTCGGGGGCAAGGTATCACGACTTGCCTTTTCATCTCTACTCGAAGTAAAATAAAAACCAGTTGATGTTGGTATGTATGTTACTGTACACATGTATTTGTATGTCTTATTGTTGACGGTGCGTAACCGAAAGTGTTTTTAACTAATGAAGTCAGTTGCATTTCTGTGATAGCTACTTTTATTAATGCTTGGTGATGTATGCTATGTTCGAGGTTGTAAGCTAACTCTCTAAAAAATGAAGATTGTATTTTTACTGGTTTTTGATTTTCAATAATAGAATAATCTGCGACAAATAAAACTGTAAAATCCTCTTTTGTATCTAACAAAGAATTGATTATATCATCAATAGTTTTTGAGGCAAAGTGAATATCCGCTTCCAATTTTAAATCACGTTGCCGAGCATCATAATTTACTTCTTTAGTTTGTACCCCCTTAAACAAACACTGATAAAATTCTAATATATGTCTTACATGTTGACCGATTGAAGAACCAGTCAATATTTCCAACTTTTTACCATATTGCTCTTGAGAAAGACCTTTAAGAAGGTCATTTATTTCCACAAGATTTTGTATAATATACTTTGTCATCGTAGATTTTTATTTGTTTAGTTTTTTTCCGATTAAATAATCTATACTTAATTTTCCTGCACCACTAAATAGAAGTGTAACAAGCATTATAATATAATATAAAGGGATTTCGTACCCATTATCAGAGGCATTAAATCCATTTTCCCAATGCACTGTTTTAATTGCAACAATCATTGTAATGATGAGAGGAATTGAAATAAATCTTGTAGCAAATCCTAATGTGAGAAAAATAAATCCTAATAATTCTGTATAAGTTGCTAAATAAGCATTTAGTGTTGGTGCTGGCATTTCTATACTCTGAAACCATTCTACAATAGCATTCACGTCTTTTATTTTCGTCATAGCCGGAGAGTAAAATCCATAAGCCAGTATTAAACGAATTAGTAATAAAGGAATGTCATTTAAGTTGGATAATGTTTGAGTAATTTTAAAATAAATGGTTTTCATAAATTAAATTGTTTTGGGTTTATATTTGAGATTTATAATGGTAGTAGTAGGAAATTTTAATTCCTTACAACTAAGGCTTAATTATTTCTGTAATTATTTTTGATGTGGATGGGTCTTTAGCGATTACTTCTACTGATTTTACATTAGGAACCCAAAATGTCCCCCCTTCAATTCGTACCATAATATTATTTAAGATGGTCATTTTATTGTTGACATAACCAAACGCATGATATTGATTATCCGAGCCTGATTTCATCAGGAAAAATTTTCTTTTATTATAGGAAACAAACTCAAATTGAAACGATTTTTTATCCTTGTCTATTAATTTAGATTTTACTCCATAAGCATAGTTTCTTTGAATGTAAGTTAAAGGGTCTATCTTGCCGTTTTGTGTATATTTTATCCAATATGCTTTTATTGGCTCGTTCTCATTAAGCTCTCCATCTTTATTAGTGTTCAATGTATAGACTATGGTGTTGGAATTAATTGTTCTTTGTACATAAAAAAGCAGATTGCTAATTCCTTCAGGCGAGGGATATTCATTTATGACCAATTTATCTATGAGTGTAAAAGAACTCCCAATCGTAAAGAATAATAAAAGGATTATGTAACTGATGGATTTTTTCATGGTGTGATTTTTTATTTACTATACCCCAATACAAAAGATTTTTCTTTTAGATAATTAAGGAAATGTATTGAAGACACCTTCAACTCTTCCATATTAATATTGCCAAATATCTTCGGAGCTTCAATTAATAATTTTTCAAGGGATACTTTACGTTGCGAGAATTGCTCAATCAAAAAGGCATACCAAATAGATATTTCCATGAACTGAATTTTACCAGTTTCTCTTTCACGATACATCAAAATGTAATAGTTATCTTGATTGGGAATTGATTCATTTGGTGCTTGTTTATGTATAGGAAAACTTAAGTGTAAGAGTGTGTGTTCGGGATTAATTACAATAGGTGTTGATACTAAATTTCCTTGTGAGCTGTGTGGTGGATATACTATATCCTCCATGTTATATAAACGTAATTCCTCCCATTCAAATTTTAGTAAATCATCTAAGAAAACAAGATTGTACTTTGACTTAAAATTTACTTCCAAAGCATATTGATAAAACTCTCCTGCAATTTGCCAAACTTGATATGATTGACAAGGATGATAACTGAAAAATTCAACTAACATCTCGTCCCAAATTTTGGAAGGAATATATTCAAATGCAATGGGATAAGAAGACTCAAGATGTTCTTGTATAATGTTAAATATTAGTCTGCGATAATGACGAAAGCGATTTGAAGTAACGCCTTGAATAGGCAATTCTATTCCAGTACGGCAGTACATTGCCATGCCACTCTGAATTTCTTTTGTTTCAAATAGCAAGTTCATTTTTTTTATTCCATTTTAGGTTTGTTATTGAACGGAGTTTACTAAGTTCTCCATTTAGTTCCTCCATTTCAGGAATATTAAAGTCTCGTTCTAACAGAACTGGTACGGGATTTATTTTCTCGATTGTCCAATCAAATAAATCATAAACAGAATCAATAATCGCTTCGCCATGTGTATCAATAATTAAATCAGGCTCTACTTGTTCATGTCCAGCCATGTGTATATAAGCTACTTTATCTAAAGGCAGTTTTTCAATAAATTTCTTTGGGTCATATTTATGATTGAATCCGTTCACATAAACATTGTTAACATCTAACAAAAGTTTGCACCCCGATTCTTCAACTATCATATTAATGAATGATGCCTCATCCATCTGCGCTGCAACAGGTGTATAATAAGAAACATTTTCCATTACAAATGGTCTTTCTAAATAATCCTGTAACTGTTTTATTTTTTGTATCACATGTTTTGCTGCATCTTCTCTAAAAGGAATTGGCAGCAAGTCATATAAGTGGGCATTGTCGCACTTAGCAAAGCTCAAATGCTCAGAATAAATTTTTACGTTATATGTGTTTAAAAAATCTTTTAGTTTTTTTAAAAAGTTCATATCAAGTGAATCAGGGCTACCTATGGAAAGAGAGAGACCATGACAAATAATAGGATAGCGTTCTGCTATCATATCAATTTGTTTTTTCCAATAACCACCAATGTTCATCCAATTTTCGGGTGCGAATTCCACGAAATCTGGTTTAATTAGTTTGCCTTCCAAAAATTCTTCAGCAAAATCTCTTCTATATCCTAATCCAATCATTACAATTCTTTTGTTTTAAACAAGTAGTAAAGGGAGGCTGAACAGCCTCCCTGATTAATTACTTAGGATCTTTTTTATCCTTTTTTTTGCCATCCCCGCATTTACCTTCTCCGCATTTTCCATCCTTACCTTTTCCGTCTTTCATCTTAGCATCTTTCTTTTTGCCATCTCCACATTTTCCTTCTCCGCATTTTCCATCTTTACCTTTTCCTTCTTTTGTACTGGTAGAATCTTTTCCACCACATTTTAGTTCAAATGCACCAAGATTTGATGAAGATTTTCCTAATAAGCAGGTTCTTACTTCAGCACCCGAACCAAGTGCTGAATAATTGCTTAATGAAGTTGCGTTAGCATTGATGTTTGACAAGCCAAGAATGGCACTTGCGATTACTGAACCGGCAAGGATTGATTTTTTGTTTTCCATTTTTTTGTTTTTAAAAGGTTATTACTCTATTGGGATAGTAGTAGTGCCTTTTAAAAACTTACAGAAAAATCAATCTTTTTTTAAATTAGAATCTATTTTGCTCTGAATCAGAGTTTTAAAATTTTCGGAAAGAGTTAAATTTGTGGGGTCAACTACCTTTTTTTGATGTGATTTAAGTACAGTTTCTATGATAAAACTTTGTTTATTATACTCTAAACACTTATCACACATTTTCAAATGAAAATGGAGTTGCATTTTTTCTACGAATGATAAAGGCTTTCCGTGGCTCTTTTCAATATAAAGAGTTGCTTTTTTGCAGGACAAGAATAATATGTTCATTAGCCTTTTCATTCTATTATAGTTTAAACCAGTTTTTTTCGAGGCAAGCTCTTAATTGGAGTTTGGCTCTATGTATGATTACCCAATAGTTAGTAGTAGAGATATTTAATTCCTTACAAACTTTTTCAGTTTCTTCTTCTTCAACCATCTTTAAAAGTATCAACTGCTTCTGATTTTCAGGGAGTTTATCAATGCAAAAATTTAAAGCATTGGCTAATTCTTTATTCTCAATAGCAACTGAAGCATCCATTCCCCAAGATTTTGGAACATTTTCTTTATCCCATTCTCCTTCATCGGTAAAATAATCATCTATTGCAGAACTATCTTCAAAGCTAAAAGTTGAATTATTTACTTCGTATTTATTTGAAGCCTTACGATAATGGTCAGATATTTTAAATTTTAAAATCGTAAAAAGCCAAGTCCTCTCGCTACATTGTTCTTTAAAATTCGGTATCGCTTTTAATGCCCCCAAAAAAGTTTCTTGTACTAAATCCTCTGCCAACTCAGTCTTTCCTGTTTTACTCATAGCATAGCCAAACAACTCATCAGCATAGGTTGATGTCCAGTTGTGAGGGTTGAGTATGTTTTGGTTTTGTGACAATGTAGGGGCAAATTTAAGAAACTTGAGTTATCAAACTGAAACTTTTATTAACCGTGAATTGTGCTATTGAAAAACTACTACCTTTATACTTCACATGGCTAATACCAATCCGACAGAATTAGAATTTGCAACCGTTTTTAAAGATGAGAATGGTGTCATCATTATTACGATGAAGGATTACAAAAAGCTTGATCAATATGATGTGATTAACATTAACCTTGCTATTAGAAGGAAGACAGATGGTAAGCCTGCATTGAAGCTATTAGATGCTCGTGCTAAATGGAGCATGGATAAAAAGGCAAAGGAGAGAGCAAAATTAGAACAAGTAGCATCTGTAACTAAAGCACGAGCAATTGTTGTCTCTAATGCCATTACAGCAACCTTAATGAAGTTTTTGCAAAGCTTTAGTAAACATGAATATCCTCAACAAATTTTTAGTGATTACGATGAGGCGTATGAGTGGTTAAAGACCTTGGTTTAAGTATATAATGAATCACAATAAACTCCGTTTCAATTTTTTAGTTGACGATTATTCAGGCAACGAAAACACATAACCGTTCTGCCCTTTCTGCTTTACACCAATTATACGTCCGTACTTTAATGCCTTTGTTAAATGAGCGGATAATCCTTTTTGATGATCTCCAGTTAAAGTGCGGAACATAATGTCGTTCTTTAAAAGAATCTCAACAATTTCAGAAGAACGCAACGGTCTTCCGGCAGTTTTTAAAATAAAAACTATCTTATCAATCCAAGTGGCATTAATGTTATACGTGTTTCCGAGTTTTAAATCCGCCACACGTTTATACTCTTCTGTTACAACTTCGTTTTTAGTAAGTTGCTTTATCAACTCTTCGATTCGTTTTTTGTATTCCTTAATATCTTCCTGATGGCTTTTATCACTTTCACGCTTGGATTTATAAAGGTTTGAGTATAAATCCACCAATTCCTTATCACGTTCCTGCAATTCCATAATTTTATTAAT
>JAFDYB010000099.1 GCA_018267655.1 Bacteroidota bacterium | reverse complement strand
TTTCAACTAAGTCAAAAGTCCAAACAATTTTGGCTTTTACCTTTTTTGATTGTTTGTCAAAAAAGTCTTGGAAGTAGCTTTTAAAAAATACAATCTTTCTATGTTTCTGATTTTTGTCCACAATGGAAAGATAATAAAGTTTCCCTAAAGTGAAACATAAAAGTTTAATTTTTTTTCATTCTGTCCTCCCTTGTGGTTTGGTCGGCTAAAATCGCATATAACGGTCTCGGGCTTTGCGTTCGGGCGGCACACCACTAAGTTAATATTTTCCTGTCAATGTGCCGCCTGACGCAAAACCCGTGTTAGCTGTTCGTTGTTTTCTGCCGTGTTTTTTCATAAAAGTCTTCTCGGGTAACGATCATTTTATATGATGTCCAATTTTCGCTGTTTACTTGTGTTGTCATTTCGTTGATAGCTATTTTTTTGAAACCAACGTTTTCATATGATTTGATTGCGGAAGCATTGAAGTCATAAACATTCAAGTCAACAAAATTTGTGTGCAGGTTGTCAAAACTCCACTCGGTCAAAAGTTTTGCCAGAATTGTTCCATAACCTTTACCACGAAAATTTTTGTCGCCAATAAGTATTCTGCAAAGTCTGCTGTTTTGCTTGTCCGTTTTATAAGCTTCACAATGTCCTATTACCCTATTTGTGTCGTTGTGAATAATTTTGAAAGCGTTTCGTTTACTGTCTGCGACATAGTTACTTAATTGTTCTTTTGTCAATGGGAAACTGAAAATTGGTCCCGCGAATTGAATAAGTTCCTTTTCGTCTTTAATCCAAGAAAGCAACGTATCAAAGTCAGTTTTAGAAAACTTTTCAAGCCTTATATCTTGATTATTGTTCATTTTTTTGTTGGTTCGTTGCAATGACAGCTAACGGGTTGGGTATTGCCGAAGGCGGGGATTTTTAGCACTAAAGTTCAATCGAAGAACGAATGTTGAACCTTGCACAAATGCCCAATCGAAGCTGTTCAGCCCCGCTTTTGGCAATACCTTGTTACCAGCAGGGCTTTTGTCACGAGTTGAATTTTAGCCCAGTACTTTCAAGTTGTTTTTTTAGAATTGGAATTGTCGTTTTACCAATTCCGTGCAATTTTAAAATTTCTTTCTCCGAATATTTTGATAATTGTTCAAGTGTGGCAATGTTGGCATTTTCCAATGCTCGTCTGGCAGGGGCGCCCAACAAAGAAAGGAAACCATCTTTGGGCTTTCTTTCAGCTTCACAAATGGGACAGGTTGGGCAGTCGCTGCTCTTGTGGTATTGATGACCTTTTGGGCAAGTTCTTAATGTTGCGTTGGACATTCGGTGTCATTTTTTTTTTTAAACCATTTTTGAGCCTTGGGTCTTCTGTGTGGACATCCGGGCCAACAGCAGGGTTGCTTTTTACCTTCTTTTAAATCCTCTGTCAACCGTTGAATATGCTCAATTCTCGTTTCCTCTTTTTTTACAATAGTCACCCAGCAAATCCATTCGTTGCGTTGAATAGGTGTAAGTTTATTCCACCGTTCAAGTGCAATTCTGTCTGCTTTCAAAGCTGTTTTAATATCATCAGACACTTCGTGTAATATTCCGTTTTCTATTTTCATAATTATATAGTTGAAATTTTTCTGTCGCTTGGTCTGAAATACCATGATAAAAAGATTGCAATCAACAAAACTAATGGTGGCATTGCTTCAACAAATGGTTGACCGACTGCCAAATGTGAAATAGCTGCACCTGTCATCACAAAGAAAAACCCTGCATAAGCCCATTCTTTTAATAGTTGAAATTTGGGAATGAGAATAGCAATAACGCCCAAAATTTTCCAAGTGCCTATGATGCTTAAAAGATAAAGCGGATAACCGAGTTCGGTAATAATTTTGTTGTATCCGCCAATTTGTAGCAGTTGTTGTATGCCACCCGCCAACATTCCTAAAGAAAGGAATATCGTAGCAATCCAATAAATAATTTTGTTTCTTTTTTGCATATCTTATTGCTTTATTTTGTTCATAATTTCTTGTAATCTATTATGTGCTATATTAATGCCATTTGCAAAGGGCAGTTTTAATTGTTCTGCTCTGTGATACTCCGACCTATAAATAATTTGCATCGTAAGTTTGCTTGTGTCGTCAGTAAGTTTTTCAAATTCCAGAAATTCAAGCTGAACACCAATAGGCATATTTTCTATTTCAAAGGTTCGTATGATTTTTTGGTTTGGAACAAACTCGTGTATTGTACCGTTTGCCCGAAAAACAACGTTTCCCTTATGTGAAGTTTCAAAGAGATAAGAGCCGTGCTTTTTACTTTCCATTTTCAGCACTTTTGTTCCCATCCATTGTTCTATAAATTCAACTTCTTCGTATGCTTTAAAAAGCAATTCTAAAGGCAAATCAAATTCCCTTGTGATGATAATTTCCTGTTTGCCGTCTTCGGCATTTACTTTTGTTTTTTGTTCCATTTTACTTGTTTTTATATTTTTTCATTACGGCTTCTAACTTGTTAAATCTGTCGTCCCACATTATTCTGAACGGCTCAATAAAATCTGCTACGTCTTTCATTTTTTTTGCGTTGATGTGATAATAGATTTCTCTGCCGTTTTGCTCTTGCGTAAGCAATTCACATTCGGTAAGGATTTGTAAATGCTTTGAAATTGTTGGTCGTGCTGTGTCAAAATTTGAAGCGATTGCACCGGCTGTCAATGATTGAGTAGCAACTAACAGCAATATCGTTCGTCTTGTTGGGTCGGCAATGGCCTGAAAAACATCTCTCCTTAAATTCATTATGAAGTTATTTGGCTACAAAAATAAATGAAGTTATTTGACTACGCAAATTTTTCAAAAAAAAATTTTATTAGTAGTTGGAATTTCGTGGTGGTAGGTGGACTTCGTCTGTTCGTTTTGTCAGTCGGTAGATGTTAATACGGTGGTTGGTAGCCTTGCTGGTAACGGTTTGCAGCTACTGGTAGTTTTTTGCTAAGTCCAATTTACTTATTTGAGCGCTAACCCGCAAAAAATTACCAGTAGGTGCTGTTATAGGTTGCCAGCCGCACACAGTTTAATTAACTGTCGCGGTCAGACATTGTTTTTTTCCTTTTTTGTCAAGGATTACAATTGTATAGTCGCCAGGCTTTAGCGAAAGTGCTTTGTTGTCCTTTTTATTTTTTAATTCAATTACGTCAAAGGGAACAACTCTTTCGGAGTCGTCTTTTACATTAGTCAGTTCAGTGGTGATATAAGCGAATACCAAGTAGGGAAATGAAATGTCGATGTCGTCGACAACCTCATAAGGCTTTCGGCCTCCTTCAAAAATCCAGTCAGGTCTTCCGTTTATCCAATTTGTTCTCGGGTGGTACACTCTTGCGTCGTAATCTTTGTGTGCTGGTGCTCCATTGAAAACGTGTCCTGTAGAGTCTACGAACACCGCATAGTAGTCAAGATTTGTCATTTTGAAAAGTGGATTTTCATACTCAGTCGCAGAGTGTTCTGTGAAACGTGTCTGGTCAATAGTATAAGGGTTGATTCCTGTGTATTCAATTAATCGACCAGCCATACATTTTCCCCAGCCTCTGTATGGCGTTTCAACCAAGTGATCAAAGCCGCAATGAATTAGAATTTTCGCCTTTGGATCTTTGTCTAGAACTTTCTTAATGTTTCGAGCTTGATCAACTTCTCTTAAATTAATACCAGCAGAATCAGTTTTTTCTCTTGTCGACTCGTAGGAAAAAAGCGTATATCCAATCCGAAGCGCTTCACGAACAAGATTTCCGAAACAAGGCTCTTGAGAATAGAAGCCTGTTTTGAGAATAGGATATTTTCTTTTATTGAGTAACGTGTCCCAATCCCAGATTGCCTCAGCGCCAAAATAACGATAGCCTTGGTCATACAAGTCTTGGAGGATTGATGTCGTGAACACTCTGTGATAAGGTTGTTGATGCGCCTCATTCAAGATAATTATCTGTTCAGTCTTTGCTTTTTCTTTAATAAAAGCATTTGCATTAACAGGCTTATGTCTTTTGAACTCATTAATTTGGTCTTGCATTGCAGCCGTCGACTTTTGTTCGTCACGGTCCCAAATTTCAAGGTCCTTTTTATATTCACCGATAAAGGATAAGTCCCAAGCCGCTTTGAAATTTATCGTGTCCTTAGAAAGCTTATTTAGAATGTCATCTGAGAATTTATACTTTGGGTCGAAGGGGTCCTGTCCGAACGCAGTCGAAAATGAAAGAAGAAATATTATTGTCTGCCGTAATGTTTTTTTCATTTCCGATGTCCGGCTGGTTACCTATAACGGTTTGCAAGCAGGCGCAGAAGCGGCAAATAGGCGGTTAGGTCGAGCCGCTTTTGAGCTTGCTTGCTGTTATGCAGCGTTACGAACGTATTGCTTAATTGTTTTAAGGTCTTTTTGTTTGTGCTTTGTTTCGTCTTCGATGTCGAAGTCGTCTTGAAGGCCTAACCAAAATTTAGCAGAATTCCCAAAAAATTTGGAAAGTCTTAAAGCTGTGTCCGCTGTGATTCGTCTGTTACCTTTTATAATTTCCGAAATGCGTGTCTGCGGTATAGATATTTCTTTTGAAAGTCTATAAGCAGTGATGTCGAGCGGAATTAAAAATTCCTCTAGTAAGATTTCACCTGGATGAATGTTTTTCAGTTTTTTCATTGTCGTATGTTTTAATGATAGTCAATTAATTCGACGTTAAAAGCGTTTCCGTTGTCCCATTTGAAAATTATACGCCATTGGTCATTTACCCGAATAGAATAAAAGTCCTTAAGGCTACCCTTCAGTTTTTCAAGTCTGTTAGATGGCGGAATCATAAGATCTTTAATGTCAAACGAGTTATTAAGCATTCTTAATTTCCTTCGGGCAGTTTCCTGTATGTCTGTTGAAAAACCTTTTACCCATTCGCCGTCCCAAATTTTTTGAGTGGTCTTGTCGCCAAACGAAACAATCATACTGTCTTTTTACGTTACTAACGTCAAAGATAAGTAATTATAGGAGAGTCTGCAAATTTATTTTTATGGCTAAATATTGTCCGAGTTTGTCAGTCTGAGTAATGCGGCATAACGTCCCACGGCTTGGCGAAGGCAGGGCTTTGAAAACCGTCAGCCCAAATATAGTACAAATGCTGATAGAAGTACAAATGTTGATGTACTTCCGTCTGCCCTGCTTTTGCCAAACCGATGTTAGCTGCCGTTTTTTGTCAAGTTACGGGGTGAAACATTTTTGTTGAAACCGCAATTCTGTTCCAAAAATTCATTTGGTTAATGGCAATGATGATTTGAGCAATTTGATTGTCTGTAAAATATGTCTGAATATTTTGAAATGTGGCATCCTTTACTCCGTGTTCAGAAATTTTTGTTACTTCGTCTATCAAGGCAAATACTGCTCGTTCTTCATCTGTAAAAATCGGACTTTCTTCCCATGCAGATAAGGCATAAATTCTTTGTTCTGTTTCGCCTGCTTTTCTTGCGTCTTTGGTATGGATTTCAATACAATAAGCACATTTGTTGATTTGTGATACCCTTATTTTGATGAGTTCCCGAAGTTGCAAACTCAAATCTGTCGTAGATAAATATTTTTCCATTGCATACAATGCTTCGTATGCTTTTGGTTCAAGTTGTTTGATGTTGATACGTTGTTTCATTGCTATAAAGTAAGTTTTTCGTAATTATAAAATTCTGTTTTTGTAAACCCTAATTTTTCGTAAAGCTGTTGAGCCTTGTCGTTGCTGTAAGCGGTAGATAAAATTACCTTTCGTCTGCCTGTGTCTTTACTGAATTGAAGAACGTGGTTAATCAACATTTGAGCCACGCCTTTTTGTCGGCTTTTGTCATTAACGAATAGGTCGTTCAAAATCCAAATTTCCTGAACACCGATTGAGGTAAATGACGGATAAAGTTGTGTAAAGCCTAAAAAGTTAGTGTCAAGAGCGACAAAAATTACGCTGTCTTTTTTGTTAAGCCGTTGTGTCAAAAAGTTCACAGATTTTTCGAGGTCAAAATCTTGCCCATAAAAAACTCTGTAATCAGAAAAAAGTTTGGCTAATTCGCTAATGTCGTCTATTGTTGCTTGTCTGATTGTCATTGTTTACGGTGTCTTTTTAAAATGGCAGCTAACGTTTTGGCGCTTGGCGAAGGTGGCGATTTTCAGCACCAAATTTCATACGAAGCACCAAAGTTCAAATTTAAGAAAAACTGTCCTACGAAGAACGTCACCGCCACTTTTGCCAAACCCGTGTTACCAGCATACCCTTTCTCTTTCGGTCGTCACAGTGTCCGCCATGTTTCGGTCACTTGCCCGTGGTATGGGCGTTGTGTCGGGTGTTTATTTTTTTTTGAAGGGCAGGAGAAAAATTTTAAAATTCATTCTGCCGGCAAAGGTGGAAGCTCTTTTGCAAGCTTGGGTTTGCGTGTCGACTTGTGTGGCTTACAAATGTGCTTACACCTGTGTGTTAGCTGTTAATCGCATTTGTCAAATCAGCAACACTTTTTTGAGTGTCAACAAAGTCACCGTTGCTCAATATTACTCGGGTCAATGGTTTCTGGTCGTAAGAAATAAGGTCTTTTAGTTCCACAATTTGGTCTGTGTTAATGTGTCTGTCTCCGCTTGATTGGCTCTTAACCAAATCGTAACTCTCTATCGAAATTATTTTTGCCATAGGTTTATTGTTTTGCTTTTGAAATTGAATAGGTGATTAAAAAATATGTTAGAAATGCAATACCATTTGCGATAACATAAAATGGTGTCGAAAACGTGAAAAATGAAAAAGTTAAATTACTTGCAAGTGCAATAACAAAAAAGATTGCAGATGTAGTCCGTGTCATTGTTGTTGTTCGTGTTTGCTCAAAAGATACAGCCAATGTAAATAATAGTGTCAATGACAAAAACAGAAAGCTACCCGCACTCAACAATAGCTTGTTGTTACTTTCATGAAAACTGTAAAAGCCGTATGCGATTAAACCGCTTACAGCTATTGAAATTATTGACTTAACGAAATTTAGTTTCATTGCTTTGAATTTATATTGTTGGTGGTGGCGGTGGAACTACTGAAAATACGGAAGATAATTCTTGAACATTTTCGGATAATTCCCATGCTGACATTCCTTGCTTCCAAACATGATGCTGTTTAGTAAATTGTCCGCCTTGTGCTAATTGTTTAAGTTGCTCTATTGTAAATGGTCCAGTTTGCTGACCATTTAAAGCAATAAAGTATTGAATTGTCGGGGGAGGTGGCGGATTTTGTTGATTAAGGTTGCCCATCATACCTCCAATTTGATTTCCCATTGCTCCTCCAATTCCCATGCCCATCATTAAGCCAGCAGGGTTTAAACCACCGCCACCGCCTAAATTTACATTTCCCATTTCTCCAAGATTTTCTGCGGCTGTTTTTAATACGTCAGCAGATTTGTTTAATTGATGAACTTGGAAGTTCTTACCTTCAACACCTAATTCCATATCTTTCCGCTTAATTCTCATAGTTTCATCAAGATTTTCAATCTCAATATCAGTTTTCGCTTCGATGAATTTTGTTTGTTGGTCAGCAGTTGACTTTTTCAATTGTTGATAGTGCGGATTTTCCTTGTCTAATTCTAAAGCACTTATATCAATACGTTTTAAGTTTATCCCAAAATCTTCTTCAAGAGCCGTCTTAATTTTTGATTTAACGAGGTCTCCTATATCATCAATTTTTCTTTCCAATTGCATTACGGGAATATTCTCGTCAATTGGAATATTTAATACAATTGATTTTGCTTTGCGTATGAAAAAATCTTTGATTTGATTTTTAAATGCTTCAAGGTCAAATTCTCTTAGTCGATTTAATTTTATAAATGCCTTAAAATCGGTCAGGTTGAATGTCAAACTACCTCGAACAGCACAAGGGACACCCAAATCGGGAAAACGAGGGTCGAACAAGTCAAAATAAGGAATGCCAAATTTAATTTGATTGTTACCTGCAAGATTTATAAAATATATTTCCGCTTGAAAAGGAGAACTTCCTCCAAATACCGAACCAACAATACTTGTAAGGATAGGAAAGTTTGCCGTTTTTATAGTATCATCATAAGGCCCGATAATAAAATCCTGAATTGTTCCATTATTTTGTTGGTAAAAGAAAACTGCAAGTTCACCGTCTTTCACCCTCAAACTACTACCATAACGAATTGCATTTTCTTTTTTTGTGGAGTTCGCAGAACCTGATGGTTTCCATTTCCAAACAAGATATTCTTGTTCATCACAGCGGATCACATCCATCAATCCGCCTTCGGTTTTATTTCCAAATAGTCCCATTTTTATAAGTTTTTAATTAATATATTTTTTGCTTCCTTCTCTGTCATTGTAGGTCTTACTAAATTCATAGCCACTATCTTTTCACGGTACTCTTGAAGAATTGTTTTTGCAGGTTTTGAAACCAACTTGACAAGTTCTTCAGAATATATTCTTTCTAAGTTCCAATATGACATGACTTGTTTTGAAAGTATGCTTACTTGTGCCTTTAGGGTTTTTGTTTCTTTTACCTTTCTTGCTATAAAATATGAAATCAAACTACCAATCAATGTTCCAGATAATGCAAAAATCCCGTTTATAATTGATTCATTCATTACATCATTATTTAATACCTATTTCTTTAGCATATTGCATTATTTCTTCAAGAGCTTTTCTATCATCTTTCATAGAAAATTTTGCTTTCATAATCACTTGTTCGCATTTTGCTTTCCAGACAGAAACAAACTCATTATGCTCAATATATTCAGGATTATTTTTCGTTAAAAAATTTCCTTTCGACTTCGCTTTTGGGAATGCTAATGATAGAAACTCAAGAATGTCATCTTTTGTATTTGGTATAGGAAAAGAAGATATTATTTCTTTTTTTCTTTTATCTGTTTTACTACCTCCACCTAAAGCTTGCGAAAGTGCTCCACCTCCAATTGAGTTCTTAAATAAGCCTCCAATTACGCCCCCTGCAGTTACTTTATCATCTCTTTGGCTTTCTACTTCATCTAGCATTTTAAAAAGTTTTTGAATAGTAGTATTTGCCTCTATATTTGAAAATTCATGGTTACAATCAATACATTTTGTCTGAAAAGACTGAACCATTGCGCCACAAGCTGGACATTTTTTAACGTCTCCAAATTTATCAGATTTTGGTGCAGAGGATTGAGATAGTAATCTATTTTTCTCTTCAATCTTCGAGTTAAGTATCATTGAAATTTCATTTTGGCTTATTCCTAAAACTTTCCCTTTTTCAAATATTGTATTTTTTTCAATTTCACTAATTTCTCCATCTTTTAAGCCTAAGTCAATGAGGTATTCTAATTGGACATAAGAATCTTTAGTTAAATTACTATTGATAGTAGGAGCTTTTGGCATAATAGGTGGTGGTAAACTTTCATTGGCAGGTGATTTTTGTATTTGTTTAAGTTTAGAGTCTAAAACCATTTCAAATTCATCTAAATCAATTCCCTCTATCTCAGCTTTTTTGAACAAAACCTGCTTTTCTTTTTCAGTTAACTCGCCATCTGATAGTGCAATATCTATCAAAGACATTATTTTTTCGGAGTATAATTCTTTTTGTAATGTTGTATCTTCTTTATGAATATTTACTGAAATTTCAGTAGGCGATTCAAATTTGTTTGAACCACAGAAAGGACATTCATAAGAATTCTCATTTACAGAAGCATTACATTTTAAACATTTTTTAGCCATTTTCTTTATTATTTAAGGGTAATCATTGCCGCCTAAAGCATCGCTATTACAGCGTCTAATCCTTTTTAGTGTCATTTTTAGTCCTTTTATTGTGCCATATTTTGTAAAGGCAATTATTGAATATTCAGAGCACGTTGGCTTAAACCTACAATAGGATGAATCCTTATTGTATTTATTTCTTAACTTTTGGTAGCCAAACTTTATAAGAAAAATAAAAATATACCGCATAAGTAAAATTGTAAAAGTGTGGGAACATAGTTCTCACACTTTAATTTTATTAAGCTTGTTTTTTATCTCTTAATATTTTTCTAATTTTAGAAATAGCATCTTCAATAAAATCTGTTGGAATTACACCACCTCCCCATAGTTCAAGAAGTTTAGGTGAAGTCAAAACAACTTCAATTGCTGTACCACCTGAGGTTCTTACTCTGAAACAATCTGCAGTTTCTAGCTTTTGCACCTTACCTTCTTTATCTTCATAGGTCGTTTCGATTGTATCAGTTGATGTCGAAACGATATCTTTATAAAAGAATTCTTCGGTAGATACAAGTGAAACCTTTTCTGAAATAAGGTCATAACAACAATTAAAATAGAGCATTTGATTATTTGTAAAAAGAAGAATACAAACATTAATAAGGTTAAATCTTATAATATTGTCTTTACCTTTCTTATGAATTAATTCTACTCCACCGCGTTTAATTAATCTAGGACCCGTAATTAAAATTGATTTCATGATTAAATCAGACGTATGGACGTCTAATTTGCCTGGTGCTGTATTTTCAACGATATTGCTTAATAGTTTATTTTTAAAATCGTCAAACATTTGTTCTGAAACCTTTGGTTTACCGATAATAGGTAAAGTTTCCATACACCCTGGATGGAAGTATTGATATGCTGTATTTTGATTTGCCATTTTTTTAATTTTTAAAATTTGAGCTACTCTTAACGCTTTTTGCTAACTCGGTTTGTATGGTTTGCTCCATAAATGAATAGTTTGGATGAAAACCATCAAGGAGAGCGAGGAAGATTTGAAACTGTAAATATTTGAGACATGAGTTTTATTGTTTTTTCTACCCTGTCCCTATGTAGGATTATATATAAAAAATCAGCGTGGGACAGTTACCAATCCGTAGCCGAGGAACGACCAAGTCCCACACAACAGAAAAGATAAAGCCCACGCCTTACGTGAGCGTTTATCAAATCCCTGTTGTGCTTTATTAATTGGTCGTTTTCGGCTACAAGAATGTTAAACGCAATATTTTAATTTATTTCAGTTCTTTTTTTATTTCATTTTTATTTTATTAATGTTTGTCAAATATATTTATAATTATTGAAACTAATATCATTGTTTATGCAAAATTGCACTCTTTTGGCTGCCACTTGGGTTGGCTTGTGAGGATGGGTGGCTGCCAAATGTGTGCAATGTGCGATTGCCATTGAATTTTAAAATTTTTGTGCGGTCGAAAAAAAATAAACACGAAGCGGTCGCCTGTGCGTGTCGCTTTAATTTCCAACCGAAACTTGTCGTTACGTTGTCTGCCTGTATGTTGTTCGTCAGTGTCAATGTTGCTCTGTCGTCTTTAAGGGTTGCTGGTAACGGTTTGCAGCTTGCCGTTCGTGCGGGAATTCGGAGCACAAAACTGTCAAGCCGAAACAAAGATAATTATTTGCAGGCACTTTCAAATTGCAGTGAAACCCGCATGACGGCAAGGTGTTGTTACCGGTAGTGGTTCTCTTCTGTCGAGTTGGTTTGATGTCAAGTTTGCACTGTTTTTGGGCTGTCCCGTGCGGTTGCTTGGTAGCTCTTTTGCATTTTTTGATTGGCTTTGTGTGTTGGCAAAAATGCAAATGTGCTACCAAATGCGCGGGCTTAAACGGAGATAATTTTCTGTCCTTGCTCGTCAATAATTATTTTGTTTTTGTCAAACTGTGTTACTAAAGCAAAACCGTTGTAAAATGGCTCAACGGTTAAAAATCTGTGTCTGTAAATTTCGTTTCCGTCCTTGTCAATATGAAACCAGCCGTCTTTGTCCATAGCGGTCGCAAAGTTTTTGTGAAAAATGCCAAGGTCTAAATATGCTTTGTCGTTTAGGGATTTGCCCTTAACGTCTATATGTCGGTAAAGTCCGTTAGCTGTCTTTACACAAGCATAGCCGTCTTTGAAGTCGCCACAGTAAATAAAACTGTCGCTGTATATTTTATTGCCGTCAAGGTCAATGTGAAAATAGTTGTTGCCGTCACGAACCGTGCAAAGGTTTTCCTGAAAGTTTCCTGTCCACGAAAATGAATTTGAATAAGCTCTTTCGCCCTTGTCTGTCAAATGAAACCATTTGTTGGTTTGAACAACTGCTGCTCTATTGCAATAGAAACCAAAAGTCCTTGTAAATCTGTCTGCATAAAGTTGATTTCCTGAATGGTCAATGTGATACGAACCGCTTTCGTCTTTTACTGGTGCAAGTCCAGGTGAATGAAATTTTAAAACTTCAATAAACTGTCTTCCAAAAATTTGTTTCCCGTTATAAAGAAAGTGGGTGTTGTCTGCCGATACTTTTATATCTTGCCAGTTCATTTTTTGAAAATTAAAATTGTTTGTAAATCATTTAGTTTTACTTCACCTTGAAAACCAAAGTTTGCGTTTTCTGCTAGTGAAATATATTCTATGGTTGTTCTTTCATAACTTTCGCAAATTGCAGTCATATTGAGTGAAAGCAACGATAAATCAATATTTATTTTGTCTGCACAATTTTCAATAACATACAAAGTGCCTTCTTTCGGCAATGCTTCAAAGCAATTTTTTAATATGATGTTTGCTTTTTTATTATCCCAATCGTGAATAACTCTTGAAAGGATAATTGCTTCTGATTGATTTGGAATTTTGTCAAAGAAACTTCCGCTTATTTTCTTGATATTTGAAACGGTCACATTTTCAACGACTTTTTCTAAGTCAAACAAAACGCAATCTAAATTTGGATTTTTCTTTTTGATGCTTTCTAACACTGCTCCGTAACCTCCGCCAACATCCATAATAGATTTGTGTTTGCTAAAATCAATCACATTAGGCAATGTTTTGTAATCGTCTTTTGCATATTGATACATTGCTATGTGGTATGCATTTAGTTTTTCTGGGTTGTCGTTTAGAAAATCAAAAAACGGTTTCTTGTAAATTTCTTCAAACGAACTGTTGCCTGTCTTAATTGAAAAATCCAAATTCTGCCAAGCGTTCAAATGTTCTACACTCCAATTCATACAAGCGTATTTCAAGCTTTCAGGATTGTTTTCAATAAGAAACTCCGACAAAGAATTAACCTTGAATAATTCGGCATTTTTACCCAAGAAATTTGCATTATGCAAAGCATTTAGCAACAACAGTAATTTTTCCTCATTCAATGAAAGTTCCTCAGCTAATTGCTTTGCTGTTTTTTCTTCCAGCAAGTTATCAAACAAATTGAGTTTGCAAGCCGTGCTAACTGCCATATATGTCCAATGTTCCGTAAAGAAGGATTTAAGTTCATTCTTCATAATGTCCATTTTTCAAGGTTAGTCCCGATAAATATTTAACCCAATTATCTTTAGTGTAAATTGTTTTATTGATGCTGTAATGATAAAATGCAATCAACATATCGTGGGAAACAAAAAGCGTCAAGCCGTTGTCATTCGTGTTTTCTGAAAGAAAATTGGTAAGGGAATTTCTTATTTCTTCAATTCTTGGCACACCGGGTATTTCTATACCTTGCATAAAATGGTCATACATTTTTAAACCTCCGTGTTGCAAATAATATTCTCCTGCAATTTTTTCATCAGCAATATGCAGTCCTGGTGCTCCTAATGCAGTTGTTTCAATTATTTCTACTGGACTTCCATAACCTTTGGTAATAAATTCAGCCGTTTGAATACAACGTCCAACAGGACTTGTGAAAATTTTGTTGAGTTTTCTTTCTGATAAACTTTCACCAAAACTTTTTGCGTTTTGTTTTCCTTTTTCATTAAGTAGAACTTCGTTTCCAAATGAACCGTCAGGAATGGCATCCCTATCTCCGTGTCTAATAAGCAATGACAATCTATGCTCATTACTGTAATGTTTTAAAATTTCTTGTTTCATATTTATTTCGGTTTACGCATATTGCAGGTTTTACACAATTCAATTTTCTTGTAGTTCTTTACAAGGTTTTGATAATTGTCGCTTCGCAACACTTCTTCAATGCTTGTATTTTCTATGTTGCCAAAATCACCAAGAGTATTTCGCTGTTCGTCTGGAGCACAACAAGGCGAAATTTTTCCTGTGGCAGAAACCCAAAGTTCCTTCTCCAAGAATGGACATTCGTAACTATCTGGAATTCTTTTGTTTTCGTTTTTCTGCAATGGAATAATGTTTTCCAAAATCACTTTGTCGCCATTAGGTTTGAGAAATTTCTCTTGAGCTTGGTGGGCTTCTTTTACATACTCGTTCCACTTGGCAATGCTTTCAGGTGTTGCTTTCATTGACAAATGTTTTATTTCATCAAAATGTGCCCAAAGTTGATGTCCTTTAACTCTGTCAACGCCAATTTGTGCAGCCAATTTCACGATTTCTGCCAATTCGTGCATATTGTTTTGCATAAACGTAAGTTGAAAGGTCACACGGCAGTAATAACCTGTGTTTGCAAAGTGCTCATCACGAATACGAATAAACTCCTTTACGTTTGCAAAGGCTTGTTCAAAGTCAATTCCTTTCATTACTTTTTGTGAAGTTTCGGCTGTTGCTCCGTTCCAACTTATTTTTACGTCCGTTGTAATTGGCACAATTAGTTTCGCCCATTCTGTAACAGTTTTCTCCGTTGTTCGTGGAAATGTTCCGTTCGTTGTCAAATTCATTTTGATGTTGTATTTGTAACACAACTCAATGAAATGAGCAAAATGCTTATAAATTAACGGTTCGCCCATTGTTGACGGTATCATTTCCGTTACACCGATTTTTTTCGCTTGCTCAAAAATTGGTTCTAACCATTCTGTGGGCATTCTTCTGTGTTTACCGCCTAATTTCTCTTTAATGTAGGTTGAAAATGGACTGTGTTCTTCACACATTGTGCAACTCAAATTACAATCTTCAGGATTAGTGTCAAGCGTAACACGCCAAAGTTTATAAATGAATTTGCTATAAATGTTTTCTAATTCCTTACAATGGTCTTGAATGTTTGGAACGCTTCCGTCTGCGGAATACAAATAACCTTTTTCTCCTAACGTTTTCATTTGGTCGGGATTTGAAACAGCGAATTTCATTTGCTCTGCTAATGAATTTGCGTTACGATGTTCAAACAAAAGTCCGTTAACTTTGTGCTGAACATATTCTTTCATTCCACCAAAATCGGCTGTAATTACTGGAACTTTACACGACTGTGCTTCGTGAATTACGAGAGGTGAATTTTCTCCCCAAATACTTGGAACAACTATGCAATCCACATTTGAAAAAACATCATTAGCCAAATTATGGTTGATGTATTCACCTGAAAATTCAATTTTGTTTTTTGAAGTTGATGCGAACAACTTTAATGCTTTAGTGCTTTGTCCATTTTCCCTACCGTAAATTTTCAGTGATGCTGGTTCTTCAATATTTTTGAATGCTTCTATCAAATCGTTCACACCTTTTGCGGGTATAAGAGTTCCAATATATCCAAAAGTGAAGTTTGCTTTTTCCTTTGATTTTGTTGTTTGGGTTAAATACTCTGTTGGGAAACCATAATCAAGGTAAACGATTTTATTTTCAGGAACAGAAAATTCATTGATAAATCTGTTTCGTAAATATTGCGATGGAGCAATGAATAAATCTACTTTGTTGATGATTGCTTTTGTTTCAATCATTCTTTGATGTATCCAACTGCTCCAATTTTCAATATCTGCGTTTTCGTTTTCTTCTCGTCCGCTGAAATAAACTTTGTAGCAATCAGTCGCACATTTTTTGTCGTCTTGCTTTTCACACAGTTGAAAGTTGTTGGCTTTGCCAATGCTTCTTGTAAGGAATTGTCCTCTTGGACACATTAACCAAAAGTCGTGAAGCGTGTAAATAATTGGGATGTTGAGTTTGTTCAGTTCGTCAATCAAACCTGTTGAAAGATGATTTACGTGTCCAATGTGTGCAATGTCGGGGTTGATTTGTTTTACTAATTCCGAAAAATTATCGTCCATTTGCTTGTGGCGATAACCGTCTTTGCCTTGCGGATTGTTTACAAAATAGAAATTAAGATTATCAGTTTTGTTTTCGTGTCGAATTGCAAAGTCAGGCGAGTAGGGATTTTCCTCTCTAGTGAAAACAGATACTTTATGCTTTTTGGAAAGTTCGTTGCAAATAGATTGACTATAAACTTCTGAACCAGCATTGTAGTTTAGAGGGTAGCCGTGAATTATTTTTAGTATGTGCATTTTATTTGATTTATTGAGTTGTAATAATTAGATGTAGAGCATTTGAAAGTGAGCACCCTTTTCTTTTTTGAATAAATAGTTCGGGTGGTCACACCAGTAGCCAGTAAGGATTAGATTTCTTTTCACAATTAAGACGAGGCAAGTTTCTTCGTCTTTAGCTAAACCTTTCTTTTTTAGAAATGATGGCAATACTAGAACAACGTCTTTTTCACATTTGGTGCATTCTACATACGGTAGTATTTTGTAAAGCATTTGGTCGTCAATACTTCTGTCCCATTGGCTGAATAAGAAGTGGTCAGTTTTTCTGAACTCTAAAATTTGTTTGTTCATTTTCTTTCGATTTTGAATGAGTATAGTCGAAAGGTGTGCCAAACCGTTTCAGATTTCTTAAAGAATTGATATACAGGCGTTAAAGAAACTTGCGAAAGAAACATAAAATACCTACAAGAAATATAATACCTTTGTGGAATGAAAAACATTTACATTTCTTGGCACTACACAACTCACGGGGTTGCATACCTCAAGCATATACTAAGTAGGTTTTACCTATATGAAAAGTTGCCGTCAGAAAAGTTAGATTTAAGTCGCTTGGAACAAGAGGAACTCAATTCAACTTTTGATATTCCTAAGCATAACGGTTTTGTATTTGGTGAAATCATTTACTTGACTGCTCCGCAAATAGCGTTTGACAAACTATCAAGCAGACGAGTTAGTTATAAAAAAACAATACTTGATGATGAGTTTATTCTAAGTCAAGGACTGAAGGAGTTGTTCGAGGAAATACTATCTAATGACAAAATTTGTTATGATTTAGAAGCGGAGTTTTCCTACGTAAAAAAGAAATATCCTAAGAAAATTAAATTATTTGAGCAGGCAGTTTGGAGAAACATTCAACATTATCCCATTGAAGAACAAATAAAATGGCTGACTGAATACTCTAACTTTAAGAATGTTTATCAAGGGAAATTCAAAGTTGTAGAACTCAATGTAAATGACCTAAGAGATGAAAAACAAATTTCTGATGAGGTAAGCAAATGGTCACGTCAATATTTTTCAAAGCAAAAGAATTTTCAGCCAATTATAAATGTATCACTTGGGAGCAATGAAACACAGGTTGTTTGGCACATATTGTCAGAAGCTGGTCAATTGCCTGATAACACAAGGTTTATAAAAACCTATGATGATAAAAGCGACAAACTCGAAAAAAGATTTAAACAGTTTTCAATTCAGGAAATATCAACCAATCTGATTTCTACAATTGGTGCAGAGTTTAAGGTTTTCAGTGAAACAAAATCACCGTCTCGGGAATTGGTAAACAAGAAAATGGAAACATTCCTAAAATCAGGGTTCTCCATTTTATTGATAGGAGAAAGGGGAATTGGTAAATCAAAAATTGCAAGCGAAGCAAAGCAATCATTCGATAATAAAAATCCATTCATCGAAGCGAACTGTGCATCGTTTGATGAAGACAGCAAAGCAGAGGCGGAGTTGTTCGGTTTTGAGAAAGGGGCTTTTACTGGTGCCAATGTTGTCAAAAAAGGGCTTTTAGAGGAAGCAGATGGAGGAATTTTATTTCTTGATGAAATCCATCATCTGTCAAAGCTAGTTCAGGCAAAATTAATGAAGGCATTGCAAACAGATAAGCATAATAAAATGTCAATCCGAAGAATGGGAAGTAATAAAGAAATAAAGGTTGAATGTCGCTTGATTTTTGCTACCAACAAAAGTGTTGCAGAATTGCGTAACGAGTTATTGCCTGATTTTTATGATAGAATAGTCCAGCACGTTGTAAACATTCCATCACTAAATGAAACAGTTGAAGACAGATTAGCGGATTGGGAAAATATTTGGAAAGGATTAAAATTCAAAGGTGATGCACCAAAGGAATTGGAATTAGTGAAATGGTTAAAGCATTTGCCTTTGTATGGTAATTATAGAGATTTACAAAAGATTGCAATGTATTACAATGCGTTTAATCAGTTCGATGAGGGGACAAAAAAGATGTTGAACGAAACGAACGCTTTTCAATATGCGAAGAATGAATTTGAAAAATATCACAGTCCAGTCGTTCAACTTGGGAAAGAGAAGTTCAATTTTAATATAAAGCAAACTACTAAGGAAATGATTGCAGATTACTTGTTTGAACTACAAGATTGGGCTGTGTCCAAATTTGCAGGAAGAAAAGCCGCAATTGAGCATTTTAATTCAAAAGGTGATACTGTTACAGAGAAAACCTTTAACGATTGGAAAAATAAGAAGTCGCTTACAAAAACAAAAGGTTAGTCAAACTGTCGGTATTGTGCGGTTGGGCAAAATAAAATGTGCTGCAAATTGGGTCGGCTTGTGGGTGGCTTTGCAGCTCTTTTTATTTTGCGAAGGGATAGCCAAACGGCTTTGCCGAATTTTCTTTCAGTCAGTTGTCAGCACGAAAGTTTGATTGTAGCACTGTCGCAATACCATTACCGGTAACGGTTTGCAGATTTGCGATGGGCGGGCTTTTCGCCACAAATGTTCATTCGGAGAACTGAACTTTCTGTAACCACAAAACTGTCTGCGGAGCACGAAACCCCGCCTATTGCAAATGTGCTGTT
>JAFDYB010000098.1 GCA_018267655.1 Bacteroidota bacterium | reverse complement strand
GTCATAACTATATTGGTTTTTAGAGTTTCTAAAGTCAATAGTAGCTATGTCTTGGTAAGAAAAAAGTGTCGGTCGTTTTTATTTTTTTAACCCGCTATGTCGTCTTACCTTGCACATAACGGTTTGCGGCTTGGCGAAGGCGGGGATTTTTACCACTAAACTTGATACGAAGCCGAAAGTTCAAATTTACGAAAAACTGTCATACGAAGCACTTCGCCCCCGCTTGCGCCAAACCGCTGTTAGCTGCTGGCGTTCCTGTCGTCCGTGTCCTGAAACGCTTTATTGTCATTGGTTTTAGTCTGCTAATATTTGTCTGCGTGGGTTTGCGTGTCGGGTATTTTTTATTTTCAGAAGGGAAGGGATTTTTTAATTCAATTTTTTCTTTGGTCGGGAAAAGCAAGCTCTTACCACAGCTTTGGTCTTGCGTTGGCTTTGTGTGGCTGTGGTATGTGCTTGCTTTTTGTGTTAGCTAATCATTTTTTAGTTTAAATCTTACTCCAACGTATATTTCTCGTCCTCTTGTTGAACCCCAAACGGAAGATGTGTCAAAGTATGGACTGAACGGGTCTTGCCAACTGATAATCGGTTGTTTTTGTCGGAAGTCAAAAATATTTTCACAACCTGCATACACTTCAAACTTTTTAAAGTTGTAAGTGAACTGTGCATTTACGATTGTGTAAGGTTGTGAAAAATCAGGTCGTTGAAATTCTATCGGGTTTGATTTTGTGTCGGGCAAACGCTGTCTGCCGTACCAATGCACATTCATATCAAAATGAAACTTGTTTGATAATGGTTTGTAGCTAAAAGTTGTAATTACCTTGTGCATTGGATTGAAAGGCAAAAGCTGTTTTGCTTCCCCGATTTTCCGATAAACGTCTAAATAGTTATATCCTGTTTTAAACTCAAATCGTCTGTAAATTTTCAAATACAACTCTGCCTGAAAACCATTACTTACACTTGTTCCTGTGAAATTTTTAATGATTGCCTTAGTAGGGTCAGTGTCGTAATCTGGAAAAATTTGGTTTTGAAAATCTGTTCGGTAATAGTCTGCACTGAAATAACCTGATAAATTATTGTTTTTCGTTTCAAATTTTTGTGTCAGGTTTACGCCAAAGTTTACCGCCTTTTCGGGTTGTAATTGTTCGGCAAAAACGATGTCTCTTGAACTAACAAGCAATCCGATGTTTTCACTGAATAAGTTTACCGTTCTCCAACCTGTTCCAACATTAGCCCGAACAATGGTTTTGGGTGCAATGTCATATTTCAATAGTGTTCTTGGCGTAACTTGAAAACCGAATTGGTTGTGATGGTCGCCCCGAACGCCTGCAATCCAAGTAAGTTTATTATTAAAAAACCGCATTGTATTTTCGGCAAAAAGTCCGGGTATGTTTTCCAATCTCTTGTAATTTCCTGCATAAGTTCTTTGCAAAAATGTATCGGTAAAGGCAATGTCTTCATTCAAATTCAAATGACGATAACTAATACCTGTTTTCAAATCGTGTTTGGCATAGTTCAGTTCATATTGAATGTTGCCGTAAAAATTGGTTTGTTGTGCGTTGTATTTTACAGTTCCGAAAAAAGAATTTTGCTCTTGATGAAAAGCCGAAGCAAACAACACAACATTGTGTTTATCATTAAAACGATAACCTGTTTTAGTCCAAATTTCGGGCTGATTGATGTTTACGCTCTGTCCGTAAACGCTGGTGCTTCCTTTGTCGCTTTCTGCATTGAAAAAAGTTTGTCCGCCAATGCGTTGTTCATTGAAAAAACGTAAACCAATTCTGCTGTTCCAACCCCAATCTTTTTCATTGCCATACTTCCACTTATTAAAAATCATATATCTGGTAAGCAATGGTAAGTCTAAAAAATTGTCGTTGTCCCTGTCAATTTTATTAGCAGGTTGCACCGTATGAAATGCTGTTAAGTTGCTCCATTTGCCTTGCTTAAAAGCATAGTTGGCATTGAAATGCTTTTCCATAAAATTGTTCATATACAGGTTGAGCAACAATTTATCTGTTTTATCAGGTTCTTTTGTTTCTACATTGATTTGTCCGCTTATGCTTTCATAACCTTGAATAACGCTGTTTGCTCCTTTGGAAACATAAATATTATCAACCAATGTCCCTGGAATACTACTTACTCCGTAAGTGTATGCCAAACCTTGTATCATTGGAAAACCGTCAATTAAAATCTGATTGTAAACACCCGATAAACCCAAAATGCGAAGTTCTTTTGAGTTTGTAATTACATTGGTTGTTTGCGGTTGCACGGTTGTTTGTGTTTCAAAGCAACCTGCCAAATCACAACAGGCAGCTTTCCCAAGTTCCGTTTGCGTGATTTGCTCTGTTTTAATTGGTTTGATGTCTGAAATTATTACTCCGTCTCGTTGCCCTTGAACAACCACTTCATTAAGCGTTTTTGTTTCCTTCAAGTGGAAATCAACAAAAGTTTGATTGCTAACCTCAATCGTGTCGGGCGAATGTCCCACATAACTTGCAATCAGTTTTTTATCTGAAATGTCTTTGATTGATATTTCAAATTCCCCTTTGTTGCCTGTGGTTGTGCCTGTGGTTGTGCCAAGCCAATAAACATTTGCCCCGACTAATGGTTCTTTTTTGTCGTTGGTTACTTTTCCTAAAATAGTTTGTGCCGAAATACCAAAAGGAAACAGTAAACCAACAATGAAGATGTATTTTTTCATTGTCTGATTTTTAAATAAGGGCAAAGCAAATTTGCTTTGCCCTGTCTTGTTTACTGTTTTACTTTATATGGTTTTTCGTTAGGGTTTTCACAACTTCCTGTGCTTTCAATGGCTGCAAAAATTTCTTTTTCGGTTATCAATGCAGGATTGTATTTCACTTCAAAAGTTGTTGTTGTTCCTTGTTTTCCTGATTTGCAACTGTTCACGCCATTTAGCTTTTCTACATTGGCGGAAATCATTTTTAAATCCATTGAACAGGTAATGCCCTTAACTTTTACGGTGGCAGTTTTTAAACTGTCCGTTGTCTGATTTGTATTTGTTGTTTGCGAAAACGCAATGCTTGTAGTGGCTGTCAATACGATGAAAGCCAAAACAAATGATTTTATAAATTTCATTTTTCTGATTTTAAATTGTTTAACGAAAAGAATTAACGCCCCGAATTTCTCGGTGCAAAGGCGAAAGGTTGTTAAACAATTTTTGGCGGTTGCCAAAAGTCAGAAGCGAATTGAGAAGCGAAAGCCGATTGATAAGCAAAAGTTTCTTTTGTTGAAACGGTCTGCTTGGGTAAATATTCAAAGGGTAAGGTTAAACAGGCTAATACACACGAACCGCAAACCTGAAAAGGGTTACAAGATTTTCCGTTGCAATCATTTTCTTGATTTTCGTCTTGTGAGTTGTCATTGTCAGATGTGCATTGTCCGCCACAACAGCTTTGTTCGGTGTCTGTCTGCAATGAAAGCGTGTCTATTCCCGGCTTGATTGCAAGGAACAGAATAGTTGTCGCTAATATGATAGTCAAAAATTTCATTGCTCTGCAAAGATACAATTTGTTTCTAAATGTCTAATCTGCGGGTCGGCAAAATTGGCTCTTTGGCTTTTGCCGAAGGGTTGGGTTTGAGTGTCGGGGCAAAAGCCAATGTGCCAATGTGGGTTGGCAAAAATTGAATTAAAAAAGTGCGGTGGGGAAAATAAAAAATACAGAAGGGTCGGCAATGTGTGTCGGCTTACCATTTCTTTTGTCATTTGTTTGTCCGATTAAAGCGTTTCTTCAGGTCTATGGTCGTCAGTCTGAGGGTCGTCCGCTACGCTTGCAGCTAACGTTTTGCAAGCAGGCGCAGGCGGCGTTTAATGCTTACCTGTTTCTACTCGTAAAATATTTGTTTAAAGATACATATTTATTTTAGCGGAGGCAACACAAAAAACTATTTACCTTAATTT
>JAFDYB010000097.1 GCA_018267655.1 Bacteroidota bacterium | reverse complement strand
TATAAGCTATTACTTGTCTGTCGTAAGCCACGATGCAAAGTTAACTATTCAGACAACTATTTCCAAATTTATTTTTGTTGGTTTGTTGAAGTATTTCGGTCGTCCCAGCATTGGCTATAACGGTTCCGCAGATTGCCGATGGGCGGGATTTATACACAAAATTTAATTAGAATCAATGAACTCAAATATACAAACAAAACTTTTTACGGAGCAGGAAGCCCCGCCTATTGGCAATGTGCTGTTAGCGGATAGTGCTTCTTATCAGATTATTCAAGTCGCTTTAGAATTGGCTTATGAAGCAGGGAAATGGGCTGGTCAGGTTGAACTTGAAGAACATTATGATAGAAGCCAATACGCAGAAGCATTTTTAGAAGCTGCTTACTCTCGCAAAAACGCAATGCCGTTGAAAGATGCTTCTACTGGCAGAACAGTAACCGTAAATTTAAGGTCAGATAAATGGCGTGAAGGTGTGCGAAAATCGTCAAGAGAATATCTTGATAAGGCTATGGAGTTTGTCGTTCAGCATTTCCGCTAACGGTTTGCAAGCAGGCACAGTTTGCAGTTTGAAACAGTGTCCACCGAAATGTTTGTTTAAAGATACAAATGTTTGTTGCTTTTGCAAAAATGAAAAATTTGTCTACCGAAATTTTTTGCAAAAGCTATTACCTCGTCCGCGCAAATTGGGCTTGCTTGTTGTTATAGCCAGTGCTTTCTTTTTAACTGTTACTTTTGAAATATAATAAACTCAACTCGTCTATTTTTTTGTCGCCCTTCGTCTGTGTCGTTGTCAGAAATTGGTGTAGAGCTGCCTTTACCAAGATATGTTATTCGAGATTCATTTATACCTTTTGATTTTAAGTAATCTGTTACTGCTTTTGCTCTAGCTTCAGAAAGAAACTTGTTTTGAGATTCATTACCTGTATTGTCTGTATGGCCACTAATTTCTACAGTTGTATTGGGTGAGTCAATTAGATATTTAGATAGTTTGTCTAATTCTGTATTAGATGAAGGTAGTAATTCGCTCTCATTTGTTTTAAAATATATATTATTTAAAACTATTTTTTTACCAAATTCAAATTCAGTTTTATCTGGTGCTTTAGTCTCCTGAATAATGACTTTTTCAACTGTGTCTTTTTTATTAATAGGAGTTACCGAGATATCATCAACGTAATAATGACAGATTATTTTTCGCTTATCGTCGGATGGGTCGTAATTGAAATGCCCGAAAGTTAAGACAGCTTCGTCGCCAGTCGCTTTATATATCGAGGATAATTTTACCCAATCTTTTTTATTTTTATATCCTTTGGGGTTTGAAAAAATAATTTGTGGTTTAATGGAAATACCTCTATTTGTAACACCCCATATTTTTTTACTTGAAAACAAAATTCCAAATTCTTTTATTGAGCCAATAGACCTTTCCGCTTTACAGATGTATAACTCCACTAAATACTCTTGGTCTTTTTTTAAAGGCTCGGTCAATTTTGCTTCTAGATACTCCAAAAATTTTGTCCTTGTACAAATGCCAGCGTAGGCATTTCCTGAATGAGGTTCTTGTCTGCCAAAATGGTTTTTAGGTGTACCCACAGCTTTTGATGCTGATTGATGATAATAGTCCGAGCCGAATTTCGGTGGAATCCAATCCTTTGCTCGTGCTATACTGTTTTCAGTTTTTACAGGCAATTTGTTAAACAATTCAAAACTAGGATTTGGTACTAGATTCTGTGAGGTTAATTTTAATGAGAGGTAAATAAAAAGTGGTAAATATGTCTTCATATAGTTGTCTATAATGTTAGACTGATAGAAAAGTTACAAAAAAAATGATTATTTTTCTGCTAAGGCGTCTACAAGCATTGGCTATAACGGTTTCAAGCTACCAGTAGTGCGGCTCAAGGCACTCGTCTACCGAAAAGCTTTTAACAAAGCTAACTGCTTTTTGGACATTTGCAAAATGAAAATAACTTTCGCGAAGCGACCTTGAAATT
>JAFDYB010000096.1 GCA_018267655.1 Bacteroidota bacterium | reverse complement strand
TTAACGGACGACTTGACCGCAGAAAGAAAAACCGCATATAACACGGGTTTTGCGTCAGGCGGCACATTGACAGGAAAATATTAACTTAGCGGTGTGCCGCCCGAACGCAAAGCCCGAGAACGTTAGCACCAATACAAAGACGACAAAACGGACATGAGAAAAACTATTACTTATTTTTTTTATTTGACAATTTTTATTGTGTTGGCATCTTGCTCGACAATCGTGACTGAAAATAAAGATTCGATTAAAACTGAAGCCGACAGCGCAATGACAGAAAATCAATTGTCAGACTCAGTTGTCGTTGAGAGTAATAAGACTGATAAAACTGCGTTGACGAGCATGTTTGTCAAAGCAATTCATAATTATATTGACGCTGTATATCAAAAGGACAAGACCGTTTTTGACACACTGTTTTTTATCAACCGTAAAAATGGACAGCCTGATGACTTTCCAGACATTAAATTGCCACAAAGCATCAATAAAACAAAACTTTTACTGTTCACACAACAGCAGGCGGACAATCATAAACAATTATATCGTCCATCTGCTCCGTGCATAAATCTAATTGGGGGAGTTGAAAAAAACAAAGCAGAATTTATTTTTGTTACGTTTTATCCGGAATATAATCACCAATACGATTGTTACATTAATTACAAATTCAATTCGGAAAACAAAGACTACGAATTAGAGAAATTAACAATTGAGGTGTTAATTTTTGACAAGAATAAAAAACCCGACCATTTTGCAATTTATCAAGACGGAAAGCACACAGGCGACAAACCTATTAAATGACGGGACGATTGTACTGGTGCTAACAGCACCTACTGGCCATTGGGCGGACTCGGTCATCGTTCGGTGCGACATTAAGGCGCCCCGCTGAAAAAGCGGGGCATTTTTATTTTGCACCTCACTAATAAACATTTATCTTTAAATAAACATTTGAGGTTATAGACAGTTGATGCTCCGAAAGCCCAACGGCCAGTAGCCGCAGAACGTTACCACCAATAGGGGCGGACATTTCGGTAGACAAAAAACATCTCGGCGGACAAAAGACTTTCGCTTCGGACGGCAGACCGCACAGCAGCTCTTTTCGCTTCGACAAGAATATTCAGGTAAAAAGATTTTTAAAATTTTTTGCCGACGCACTTTTTTGGCTGACGCCATAGTAACAGCTTTCGCACGACCTCTCTTTTGCCCGACGCGGGCAGATTGGCTATCCCACGTTTAACTCAATTTGCTTTTGCAAGAGACAGGCAAAAGCAAAATCAGTTAAACCTCCCACCGCACACAATATGGTGTGGCGCGAAAAGCGCCACGATTTTTGCGCTACTCCCTTCGGTCAAACACGGCGCAAAGCCTGCGGCAGCAAGGCATTATATTTTAAATGAGAATTCCGATTAATTTCCTATTTTTATAGGTCATAATGCGTCTTTTTCCGAACTTGATATTTGAAGGCAATAAATTAGTTATTTGGTTACAAAACAAATTAACGCCTAAACAGTTTGTTATTTTCGGCGCAATATTAATCGGATTAACCGCCGGATTAGCGGCAGTTCTTTTGAAGTTATTTGTGCACTGGCTTGTTTTTGAAATTGGTGTGATCTCTGAAAATAAACAAGCGATTATTGCTATCTTTCCAATTTTTGGAATTAGTCTCTGCGTTTTGTTTGTTCATTATTTAAATGGCAACAAGCTTGGTAAAGGGTTAGCAAACATTTTATTTGCCATTGCAAAAAAATCAAGCATACTGCCAAAAGACCAAACTTACAGCCACATTTTTACAAGTGCTTTGACTGTTGGCTTTGGTGGTTCAGCAGGTCTCGAATCTCCGATTGTTACAACCGGCTCTGCCATTGGTTCTAATTTCGGACTTGCGTATAAACTCAGTTATAAAGAACGCACATTGCTTTTAGCATGTGGTGCCGCCGCTGGTATTGCAGGCGCTTTTAATACACCAATCGCAGGAGTGTTATTTGCTTTAGAAGTTTTGTTGGTTGAAGCAAATATTTCCGCCTTTATTCCAATTTTAATTGCAGCCGCTTCGGGAGGTTTATGTTCTAAAATAATTTTGCACGAAGATGTTTTGTTGATTTTTGAATTACAACAACCTTTCGATTATAGAAATGTACCTTTCTATTTAGTCTTAGGTTTAGTTACCGGCTTCTTTTCCTTTTACTACTCAAAGGTATTTGTCGCTTCCGAAAAGTACTTCAAGAAATTCGGAGATAAAAAATTCATAAAGATTATTGTCGGCGGTTTTGGATTATATTTTCTAATTCTATTTGTACCGCCTCTCTTTGGAGAAGGGTATAATAGTATAAAATCACTTTCAAATTCCAATACAAACTCTTTATTCCTATACTCTATAGTTCCTGTCGGTATTGCCTCAAAACCTGTTTTGTATGCACTTCTTTTTCTCGTTATCTTATTAAAGCCTCTTGCAACGGGTTTTACTTTAGGCGGTGGTGGAAATGGCGGTAACTTTGCACCCTCTTTGTTTGTTGGTGCATTTGTTGGTTTTCTTTTTTCATCCATCGTAACAGATTTAGGTTTTGCTTTACCCGTGAGCAATTTTACCATTGTTGCAATGGCGGGTATCTTGAGTGGAATATTTCATGCTCCGCTTACAGGTATATTTTTAATCGCTGAAATCACAGGAGGCTACGAGTTAATTATCCCTTTAATGATTGTTTCTGCCTTAAGTTATGCCGTATCAAAATATTTTATGCCTTTAAGTATTGACATGCTTAAGCTTTCCGAAAAAGAAAAAATTGTAACAACAAGTACCGACGCATACTTATTAAGCAATATAGATCTTGCCGAATTTATCGAACATGATTTTACCATAGTTCCAAAAAACATTAAGCTTAGGAAGTTGGTGGAATTAATTACATCTTCAAAAAGAAATATTTTTCCGGTAGTTAATGATGACGGAAATTTAAAAGGTTTTATTACCATTGATGACATTCGCGACGTAATGTTTAAACAAGAGCTTTACGACAAAATCTCGGTTAAAGAATTAATGCATCCTTGCCGATACATTATAACCGAAAAAGATGATATACGTTCGGCAATGAAACTTTTTGATGAGGCACATTTGTGGAATATACCCGTTGTTTTTAACGGAAAGTATCAGGGGTTTATTTCTAAGTCAACTGTGTTAGAAAAGTATCGAGATATATTAATTCAAAGTTCAATCGAATAATTTATGGACTTATTATTACTCATATCTATTCTCGTTGCAATGTGCGCGGTGTTCTCGTACATCAATATTCGGTTTCTTAAATTACAGCCGTCTATCGGCCTTATGCTTATTTCATTAATTTGTTCTTTACTTATAATTGCCGAAAGTAAAATAAGCAGCACATTCCATCAACACGTTGAGCATTTGGTAAAAAGCATAGATTTTTCACAGACATTGCTAAATGTAATGCTTGGTTTTTTATTATTCGCGGGCGCATTACACATTAATTTAAACGAGTTAAAAAAGCAAAGAGCAGCGGTCCTCTCTTTCTCTACTCTTAGCGTAGCACTTTCTATTTTCTTTTTTGGCGGAATAATGTGGGGCGTATTTAAAATGTTCAACTACCCTGTTGATTTTATTTATTGCCTCTGGTTCGGCGCCCTTGTTTCCCCAACCGATCCCATTGCCGTTATTGGAATACTCCGGAAATCTAATATGCCAAAAGAAATTGAGGCAACCATCAACGGAGAGAGTTTGTTCAATGATGGTATTGGTGTTGTTTTCTTTGTTACGATAGGTCAAGTTATAAATTTGGGAATTGAAAATTTGTCAACCTTAGATGTATTGTTTCTTTTCGGTAGAGAAGTTGTTGGGGGAATTGCTTTAGGTTTGGCGTTAGGATATGGTGCTTTTTATTTTATTAGAAAGATAGACCATTATCAAACTGAAGTCTTGATGTCGCTTGCTTTAGTTATGGTATGCGGTGTAACGGCACAAATGCTTCATGTTAGCGGACCACTCGCTGTAATTGTAATCGGATTGATTTTAGGAAACAAAGTTAGTCAAACAGCAATGTCAGATACAACAAGAGATTACCACACAAAGTTTTGGGAATTAATTGACGACTTTTTAAACGCAATACTATTTGTTCTCATTGGTCTGCAAATGGTGATCCTTCCATTCATTACAAATTATATTCTTATTGGAGTTCTCGCGATTGCTCTATTATTGGTTTGCCGTTACTTGTCATTAAGAATTCCGATCCTGTTTCTTAAAGACAAAAAATTGTTTAACCATAGAACTGCCTTAGTAATGACCTGGGGCGGCTTGCGTGGAGGCTTATCAGTTGCGCTAACCCTTTCTTTACCCGACAGTCCTTATAAGGAAATTATTGTTTCAATAACATATATCATTGTTATTTTTTCAATTTTAGTTCAAGGTCTTACAACTGGTAAATTAGTGAAAAAACTGTATTAAATATTTTTCATTGGCAACTTATGAATTCGGTAGGTAAGAAAGAGTAAAAAGAAAACATACGATCTGCTGTAGTTTTTCATTCAGAAAAAGCGGAGGTTTACCATCCACAAAAAGAAATCTTGCATTCCCATTGAGAAACCTCACATCTATTTTAAGAAAACTCCATTCCGCTTTCACTCCAAAAATATAAAATAAAAGAGCAATTTACTTGATGTTTTATGAAGCTTGAGAGATGTTTAAGAAATCACAAATGATGTTCTTATAATCGCTCAATCCGTAAAAAGAAAACTCAAATGCTCTTCTTAGCAATTTAAATACAACTTTTGTAAATAAACGTGTTTGCTTCCTCAATGAAGAATAATATTTAACAATTTCAAAAAGAAAAATAAGATACAACTGATGAGTTTGTTTCAAGTGACAAAAATAGTGATGCAACTAAACGTATCGACCTGTGTTCACAGACCAAAACGCATAGACCTGCGCGGACAAAGCAAGACGTAACCACCGCACATTTTGCAAGCACTTGTGTCGCTTTAACACCAAGGCAGATAATTTTATTGGCTCCACAAAAGCTTGCAAAATCTCCTACGCTCCTGTGTGTATCGAACTGTGTGTAAAAAGCCGACGCTAAAAAATTTTAAAAAGGTTAGTACATTAAAAAGACATTCGGAGAGCTGCTTTCCTCCCCTGCGACGATCTTACAGTAATAAATAATCCATTACAGACAAGTGTTTACCGGCGGACACTTAAGCGGTAGCGTAATCTGGGTGCGCCCCTACTGGGTGGTAACAGCAAACAGGCGCAAAAAAGCGGACGTCGGAATATTAACATTAATTCATTAAATTTACATTGGTGCGGGGTAGACACAGGAAGGTTCCATAATCTTTTCTGCGCCTGTTCGCAAAACGTTACCTGCAAGCCTAAAAGACGACACAGCAAGAATGAACGACAGAAATAAACATAAAGTAACGGGACAAATGAACCATCAGATAGCCGACCCAAAAGCCAACGCTTCTGTATTTTTATTTTTTCCCACCGCACATTTTTTAAAAACAATTTTAGCCAGCCGCACAAATGGCACATTTGGTTTTGCCCGACACACAAGCCAACCCTTCGCAAAACCAAAAGAGCCATTTTTTGCCAACGCACCGAAATATTCACAATCAAAATCATAAGACAATGGCAAGAATAATTTTACAAAACGACAATGTAAATCTTGACACAGGTAAAAAGCAGACTGTAACGACAGGCTTTATTAGTGACAGAGACATTTTAAAGAAACGTTCAAAGAAATATCTTGACCTTATCGCTGGGATTGATGCTAAAACATTAACCGACACAAAAGGAATGGATGACCTTATGAAAGCAATACAAGAAGAGTTCGGCACAGCCGAAGTTTCCAGTTTGCCTTTAGGCATCGTTTCCAAATGTTTTCTTGGACATCCTTATGAAGTTCATACGCTTGATTTGAGTGGGAGCCAAATCATTAAACATTATAAAACCAACGAAACAATGGAAGCAGACTTTGAAAAGGCAAGAACTGTAGCCAAGCATAATGCTTATGCAATGGTTGAAGTCTACAAAGACAAAATTATTTTAATCCGAGAAGACGGAACTGCAACAAAATTGTAAATTCAAATTTGAAAAACTATGGCAGATAAAACAGAATATATTTTTGAAAAAGATTTTTGGGGTAATTGGAAATTAGTCCCAAAAAAGCAAGACAATGGTATTGGATGGTTAATAGTTTTATTAATTGTTGTAGTTATTGTATGCCTTGCAATAATTACATTACCCTTATGGATTGCACTTTTAGGGTTTAAAATGGTTAAAACTAAACGCTACTATGCGGGTATTGGTTCATTGTTAGCTTTACTGTATTTTATTATAGATATTCAAAACAGATGGATTACGGGCTTCTTGTTTTTAGGATACAATGATAGCGCAGGTCAATTTACCGAAGGTTTGATTGGCGAAAAACAAATAATGTATGTATACATAGCAAACGGAATTGGAGTAATATTAGGTTTGGTTTTCATAGTTCAAGCATATCTATTAAATAAAGAAAAAAACTCTACGAGTATTACATCTACGGCAAGTGAAACAGCATCAGATAACTCACAAACAGCCAACTCATTCAGCGTTTCAAATAGCAAACCTAAAAATACTTCAAATCAATTAAATGTTGTACTAGGCATATTAGGTGTTGTATTCGCCCTTGCTGTAATATATTTCTCTTTTAATAAAAAAGATGCTCCTCAAGAAAACACTAATAACACAGCAGTAGAAAATACTCAGCCAATAATAAATGAAAGTGCAATCAGTGAAACTACAAATAATGATGTTATTGAACAGGAGCATTATGAGCCAATTAGTCAAGATGAATTGTTGAATTTTGTAAATCAATATTATAATGATATTAGTAGTGATAATTTTTCGGCCGAGAATTATTTTAGCGATAATGTAAATCAATATATAAACAGAAAAAATATAAGTCCGAGCGAGATTAACTCAATTCACATCAACAATAACGAATTTGTTAATGGCAAATCAACAATAATAAATAACGAAATTAATTTTGACCGAACAGATGGAGATATAAGTTATTACAATTACTGGATTGATTTTAGTTGCTATAGGAAATCAAAAAACAAGTTTCAGAATTGTAAAGTTAAAGTTGAAATTGGCATTGATAACAATAACAAAATTAAGTCTTACCGTGAATTAGAAGTTACTGATTTGAAATTCACAACCGATGAAGTTTCGATTTCACGAGACCCAAGATCAAAAGATGTCGCGAATGTTTTTTATGATGTAAATTATACACTATTTGATTTACTAACTGACGAACCAATTTTACCAAATTCAGATGGTCAATATGATATTTGGTATTCAAGTAATGAAGACCCTTCTCCTTATAATATTGTGCTTAGTAAAACGCAATTATCAAACCACCGATATTATAAGTTCAAAACTAAAGCAAACTGCGTTCAATGGTGTAAAAATAAAAACTCAAATAATTAAAACATATGTCAAATCAAGTAATCTCTTATGCTGACCTTTCTGTAATTAACAGTGCTTTAAGGTCAATCAGTTCTGATATGTCGGGAGTGCATTCAGAACTTGGAAGTTTAAATTTCAAACAAGACCAACTCGAAAGTGAGTTAACGAAACTTGCAGATGCCTTTGCAGACTTTGTAGAGGCTGATTTAAAGCACAAGTCATTACAACTTGCTGAAACTCGTCAAGGTAATTTAAAACAAGACCTGCAAATCAAGTTTGGTTATTATGCAGAAGTGCGAAGAATGGCAACAGGTATTTTGCAAGGCGTAGACACTGGAGTTGTAAGTGATGACACTTTGAGGTTTACCACAGAAGAAGTAATGATAAAAGCCCCAGGTTATTGGTTGGCTCCTGCATTAGTTGCTTTGGCATCTTGGATAAGAAATGATAAAAACGTAAATGAAAAAGCATTAAATGAAGCATTGAAAAGAGACGACTACAAAACAACTCTTTTCTTTATGTTAGTTATGCGTAGGCTCACAAGAAACGATGCGAGTTTAAAATGGTTGGAACGCTATTTTATGCACCAAAACCCTCAGAATTTAGATAGAGAATTTATAATTATTCTTGAAGCAGTTACAACAGGTGTTTTCCCTCCTGCATCGAGACAATTAATGATGTCTAATGTAAAGGGATGGCTAGACCAACTGACACAGGGTGATACCTTCATCAACGAACAAAAATCGCAATGGGTTAAATTTTTTGAAGCCTCTGGACCATTATCAGACGGTAAATATCCATTGCTTGAAAAATTTGCCGATAATTGGGTAAAACTTGAGACTTCATTAAAAGAAGCGAAAATTCACGGTATTTTAAATACTCACTTTAAAGGAATTATATCGTCATCTGCCGATTTTTCAAAAGGCGTAAAGGTGCAGTTAGATGAAATTCTTTCCTTGTTAGTTACAAATTTTGATGATGAAGAATTACCATTACAAGAGCAAGTAAGATTGAACCAACTTATTATCCAAATGGATGGAGATAAGAATGCGGCTCAAGCAATTATGGATGCAGAGAAACACATTTTTGATGAAAAGGTGGATTTTTTACAATTACTTACAAATGCATCATTTAATCCTGAGTTATCAGGTGCAACTAAGGTGACACAAGCATTAGCTGTTTCTATAAGCCAGCCTTGGATCGTTGAGGCACACGATACGTTTACTGCACAAAGCAGAAATAGAATTCCTCAAACAATAGAACTTAATGTTGATGGATTTAAAACAACAACAAAAGATGGTAGCGAAGAAAATGAACTTCTGAAAAAGCAAGATGCGTTCTATCAAACCGTTTTAGAAACTGAACTTGGCAAACTTTCTTTCCCTTATGGAGGAGTTATAATAGGTGCATTAGTTTGTTTACTCGGTGTTTGGGCATTTAGTTTACATCCAGTGGCTGGTTTAGTAGGTCTCGGAATAGGTGGCGTTTTGATATGGAACAATATTAAAAACTTCAATAATGCAAAAGAAAACATCACTGAAAATGTTGAGGAAAGAAAAAGAAAGGCAAAAGAAGTTTTAAGAGGATGTATTGCCGAAACAGTAGATTACAGAAAAGAACATACAACTGAAGATGCTAATGCAGAGGTTTTAAGACAACTACTTAATTCCATAACTCCCGAAGACTTCTCAAGTGTATCAAAAGAAACAGCGAGAAATATTATCTAACATTTAAAAGTCAGAAAAATGAACAAAATAATTTTAGGTGACAATTCGGAACAATCTGAAAACACCAACCACGAACCGAAAAAAGAAAATACTGTAAAACCAAATTTGTTTCAAGGAAGGACAGAGGCAGAAAAAGGAAATGCAAAATTTCCTGAATGGGATATTGTTCCACCAAATCAATTTATAAACCCAAGGATTAAACCGCAGTAATGGCAGCACCGACAACATATTCGGAGTGGACAAATCTTCTCGATAAATTTGGTAATGGTGATGATACAGCATTAGAAGAATTGAGCAAAGGTAGTTTTACAGTTGATGCTGGAACGGCTTCTCGTTTCTATTCAAGAGTTGAAGAAGTCTATAAAAAGCGAAAACAAAATTGGCTTGATAAATTCCAACGTTCGTTTCAGATGCAAAACTTTAAATCAGAAGATGACTTTGAAATTGCGTTACGAAACGGAAAACAAAATCTTTATCCGCTAAGCAAGTTTGTTACTTTAAATGGACTTCCAGAAGATTTACGGAAAACCCTAAAGAAAGACCTTGAAGATTTTGTTGCTGAAATAAAAAAGTCATTAAAGGACAACGTCTCGAAGATTTCAAGCGGTAGAGAAAAAATGTTGATACTACTAAACACTTTTGGGCTTAACGGTATCCCCGAAGAAATTACAACGGATAAAAACAGTAATAAAAAAAATACAAATGAAACAATCCCACCAACAGGCAGAAAAATAATATTTTAAAATGGCAAATAAAACAGAATTCAAGACTTCGCTATTGCGAATGTTCAGAGCAAGAATACCTTTTATATCTATCCGAAGCATTGAAAGAGCAAGGGTTTTAGAGGTAATACAACAATTAGCGGAAGAAATTAATATCCCTATTTATGTTCATAGTTTATCTCACGGAACAATGGATATAAAATCCAAAAAGAGTGTAAATGATGACCGTTCCGTTGCAGGTGGCTTAGATTATGCTGTTCAGAACATCTCACAAAGACAGAATTTGACTTTTGTTTTTACGGAAGTAAGCGACATTGAAGATGACAACTTAGTTTCAAGACACATTTATGATTGTGTTGTTCAGGCAATAGAAAGAGGTGGAAGCATTTGTTTAATCACGACCAAAAGTATTTGGCCTCAATTACAGCGTTTAGGAATGACAATAACACTAGATGCACCCAACGAAGAAGAAATGTTGGAGGTGGTTAAAGAATGTGTTACTCCTTATAAAGGTTCAATTCCGCTTGAATGGGACGAAACAGATTATAAAATGGCAGCTACCATTTTAGCCAATATGACCAAAATTGAGGCTGAAAATGTTTTGGCAACCCAAATGGCAAAAGGTTCTTTAACCAAAGATGACATCAAAGAATTAAGCAATGCAAAAGATAAATTGTTTAGCGACATATCAGGTTTAGAAAAAGTAAAACTTGACCCTTCTACCCTTTCAGTTGCAGGCCTTAGTGGGCTTCAAAGTTGGCTTGACAATCAAAAGCAACTTCTAACAGCCGACCTTAAAGCAAGAAAAATGAGACCGCCAAGAGGTGTTTTATTAGTTGGCGTTCCGGGTTGCGGTAAATCTTTATCGGCCAAATTTATTGCTGCAAATTGGAATTTACCATTGTATCGCCTTGACCTTGCGGCAATTCAAGGGCAATATTTGGGACAATCTGAAAATAGATTGAAAGAAGCATTAGCATCAGCCGACAATGCTGCACCCTGTGTTTTGTGGATAGACGAAATAGAAAAGGGGCTTTCAGGTGCGACAGGCTCAAATGATGGTGGAACATCCACAAGAATGGTTGGTCAGTTTTTATTTTGGCTTCAAGAAAGTTTGGCTAAGGTATTTGTTGTTTCAACCGCAAATGATGTTTCAAAATTACCTCCCGAACTTTTACGCAGAGGACGATTTGACGAGTTATTTTTTGTTGACTTGCCTGGCGAAGTGGAACGTAAAGACATAATAAACTTATATATAAAACGCAACCTACTAAATCAACCGTCCACCGACACCTTAACCAAACTTGTTGAAATTTCAGACGGTTTTGCAGGTTCTGACCTCGAAGGAGCAGTAAGAGACGTTGCAATTCAGGCAGTCATTCACGGTGACAGCATTGTTGACGATACGCTTTTTGAAAAATGTTTTAGAAACATTGTTCCTTTAAGCAAGACAGCACCTGAAAAAATTGAAGCAATCAGAATTTGGGGACGAGAAAGAGCAGTTCCAGCATCTGGTGTTTCTTGGGACGCTTCACCAAATGATAAAGTTATTGGCAAACGTTCAATCATTATTTAATATGAAATATTTATTTACACTTTCACTTTTTCTAATATCAGCCTTTTGTTTTTCACAAAAAGTATATTCCGTTAAGTATGCTTATCAAGCGGATATAAAAGTATTCGTTGTAAAGTATGAAAACCAAGCAGACTTAAAAGTTTATAAAGTGAAATACCAAAATGAAGTTGGTAAGAATGATGGAAATTGGTTTTTTGTTGAACATCAAAACCAAGCTGATAAAAAAATATTCTTTGTTGAATATGAAAACCAAGCAGACTTGAAAATATATTTTGTTAATTACAAAAATCAAGCAGGTTGGAGAAATAAAAACAAATCACATTTAATGTATTAAATTATGGAAACATCGGAAATGAAGAAATTGCTAGAAGAAGCAAAACAGCAACTTAAAAGTATTGTAATTGTTGAAGACAAAGAATTTCTATTGGCATTGATAAATGGCAATATTGAAAAGGAAGACCACAAACAAAAGCACGAAAGAATGCTAGAATTAATGAAGAAAATCGAGAAACTATAGCCCACGCTAAAAGCAAGCACATTTGCAATTCGCACAAGCCAACGCACAGTCCAAAAATTGCAAAAGAGCTTGCTTTGCCAACGCAGACAAAAATTGTTTTTAAAAAATTTTCCATCGCTTCAAAAAAAATAAAAATACACCGACACACAGCCCGACAAACACAGCAGACAATGACACAGAAACTCAATACTGACAAGGCATACAACGACACGGTGGACAGAAGGCCAGCAGGTAACAGCGGTTTGGCAAAAGTGGCGGTTCAGTTCTCCGCAGACACATTTGTGGTTAATCGAAGTTTAGTTCTCGCATCAACATTTGTGGTGAAAATCGCCACCTTCGCCAAGCCGCAAACCGTTAGGTGTAAAGCGTGGGACAAACACTTCATAAGACAATGAAACGAATGACGACAACAATAATTATTTCAGTAATTGCTTTAGCAGTTGGCGGACTATTTTTCTTTCGCTGTAACAGTAAGCCGACAAATACTTCGGCTGACAAAAAGCCATTTCTAAATCGACAAGAAGCGGAAAATATTGTTAAGCAACTGGTTGACCTTGGATATTACAAATATGCAGCCCCAACTGATATTGACAGTTTAAAAGAAGACCTTACTTCTACAATTGCTCAGTATGGAATTTTATCAACCTTATATTTTGACGAGCCCTTAACCCCTAAAGATTATCGGTATTATATGTTTGATGGGGAAACCGTTTTTGAACAAGGTGGTTTTGATGATGCGCTTAAAGACATGAAAGGATTGTTTGATAAAATTGGGTTGAAATTTGAAATAACAAATCATATTGAAGACGTAGACACCTTGACGAAAGGGCTTAACCATGAATTAACTGTTAATGGTAAGCGGTACGTTATATTTAAAGACTTCAAAGATTATGGTTGGGGAGAAGCTGCACAGAAATTCGCTGAAATGGTTAACGACCAAATGCAGATACAACGCAAAGACGAAAGACTTTATCTAATCAACGGAGGCAATGACGGAGCAGCAGTTTACCTAACAGACAAACAGTTTGATTTACTTGACAAAGTATTTACTGATGACCAATGGAAACCACTAAAGGTTGACAAATGGTGTAAAGTTTTTAAAGTAGAACCAATGTCAAATAATTAAGTGAACACAAGCATTGTGAATCGCTCTACACCTAACACGGGTTTTGCGTTAGTGGGCGGACAGTGCGAATAGAAACATTTGAGCAATTAATAAACTTTGGTGCTGGCAGACAGTTTTGCGGTTTCAAAAGCCCACCAACGCAAAGCCCGAAACCGTTATAAGCAACAACGGCAGACCTCGTTTAGACAAGTTTGTTTCAACTCAAATTAGACACATGAAAAAAGAGCAGTTCATAGACGCAATAAAAATAGCAGTTGGACAAGCAACTGAAAACGACA
>JAFDYB010000095.1 GCA_018267655.1 Bacteroidota bacterium | reverse complement strand
CTCAATGATCCCCTCATTTTTTTAAACTTATCCCAATGAAAGAGCAATACAGGTTATGCTATTTCTTAAAATTTATACAAGAATGATTATATTCAACATGCTCATATTCTTTCAATTCAGCATTTTTACCTTTTTTGATTTTTAAATTTCCTGAATATGGCATAATATTGCATTTGTCTACTTCAAAGTATTCAATGTCAATTTTTAGTTGCCCATCAAAATAATCATCTTCATTATGTGAATCTATCAACAGAGTTTCTTTTTTAAGAAATCTATCTTCCATTTTTCCCAGGTATTGGACTTTAAAAATAGCTGGCTGATAAATTTTTTCTCCATCATAACTGTTAGGATTTTCTACATTTCTTAAATAACGCGAATAGGAAAGGGCTTCTTCTTCTGACGTAAAAAGTTTTATTTTTTCTTGACTGGGAAAAGATTTTTTAATTTCTGCTTCAGATATAGCTTTTCTAAAATTGATGTACAAAGTATCATATCCAACTCCAAATAAAGTGTTAATTGCTTTATTAACAATGCTCCTTGGAGATGAAATTAGTATGGGATTGCCAACCATATAAAAAATTTGCTCTTTGGTTTTTTTTACAAGAATTTCATAAGATTTTTTTGCAATAACGTTAAATTGTTTGGAAACGAAATAGCTATTTCTTATTTCCTTGCATTTAAGAAAAGTAAATATATATAAATATACATCATTATTTAATTTATTAATCAATTTGAAATTTCGGTCAATCATAAGAAAAACCTCATTATATATTTAATATTATGTTTCTGTCACTTTTTTAACAACTCAATCAAATTTCTATGCTTGTGAAAATAAAAAACCATTAATAACTTGTTTAAACTACGAAAAAAATATCGTTAAATATTTTCAGATCTTTAAGCAATTTAACAAATGAGTTTATCAATGGAGTTAACCGTTCTTCTCTCATGTTAGGTATAGCACTGTACCAATGAAGTCCTTGTCGGATGAGTGAAAGCTGTCTTTTTTTAGCTGTGCTTGCATATAGTTGGCGGTCGAAACCAATAGCTTCGCCTGCAGCACCTAGCAAAGTTAATAAAGCGATTGCTATTGTTCCTAGCAGTAGCAATCTATCACGACGATCGCAAGCTCTTGTTCGTACGTTTTCTAAACCAAAACCAAATCGATTATCTTTAATATCTCTAAATGAACATTCGATTGACCAGCGTTTTGCGTAATATTTAATGAGTTGATTTGCAGTAATTTCCTCTTTGCTTGAGGCAATACACCAATCATTTTTCATTCCTTTTTCTCGATAACATACAATAGAACTAACAGGAATTTTTTTCTCCGTTAACTTAGCATTTCTTAACATTCGGGCTCTGCCATTAGCTTTGAGCCATTCATTTGCTTTTTTATTAATACCACTATTAGATTCAACATATGTCCAGCCTTTAAACCGAATAATATAGTCAAAACCTCGGGAAATTATAGATTGATATACCATTTCTGCAGCAAATCCACGATCAGCTACTATTGTTACTTGTACATCTTCTGGAATAGAGTTTTTTAAATGATCGAGTAATTCATTTTCATATTCTCTTTGATGATCTCGTAATGTTGATTTTCTGTATGTTTTCCACAACAGAGGAGTTGATCGTCCATGTGTTGTGAGCATTTGAATAGATAAAGTTGTTTGATCATCTAAGGCAAAATCTGTCCAATCCATTGCAACTATAATTTCTTTACGCGCACCAATTGAGTAAGGAATCCAACATGATTGAAAACTCCAAGTATCAATGTTGGCATTACTTAGGAGTCTGTCCACTTGTTTGATAGCGTGTTTGCTGGTCGTGCCTTGCGCAACAGAAAGCCCATGCCCTATTGCATGAATAGCTAAAGAAGCACTTTGAAGGACGCCTTGAACAGCATTGGATAGAGACAATACACGTTTAACGTGTAACTCATCATGAAAAATACTTGTTATGGTATTTGAAATCATGTTGTGAGTTATAACTGGATTTTTAGAACGATGCAAATTCATGGGGATTTCCATTTCTTATTATTATTTTCCATAAAGGGCCAAAATTTTCTGGTATAGAATAACAGAATTTATTCCATTTTTTCAATCAATTAAATTATTTTAAAAATATGAGGGGATCATTGAG
>JAFDYB010000094.1 GCA_018267655.1 Bacteroidota bacterium | reverse complement strand
TCATAACTATATTGGTTTTTAGAGTTTCTAAAGTCAATAGTAGCTATGTCTTGGTAAGAAAAAAGTGTCGGTCGTTTTTATTTTTTTAACCCGCTATGTCGTCTTACCTTGCACATAACGGTTTCGGGCTTTGCGGTCGGGCGGGTTTCGGAGCACAAAACTGTCAACCAGCATTGAACTTGAATAGAAGCACAAAGCTCCAAGTTTGCACGTCACCCCGCCTGACGCAAAACCCGTGTTATCGGTAGTGGATCTGTCATTCGTCATAGTTTAATTATTTCTTTGATGAGTTCTTTTCGTGCGTAAAATGCTCTACTTGTTGATCCGTGTCCTGCTCCTTTAGTTCGTGCTTGTATCCATTTTCCGTCTTTGCCTGTCAATGCTTGAAAACCTTGTGTTACAAGTTTGTTACGGATAAATTCATAGTCCGCCTGAATTTCTTGAATGAGTGTATCATTTTCTAAAAAGTCAAATGATTGAACTTTTAAAAGTTCTGCTTTCTCGTTGTGTTTGCCGTTCCAAGTTACAGCACAATAAACAAGCGATTTTAATTTTTCCCAGCAATGACTTGCAAAAAACGGTGTTGCTTGCAAAACCGTTGGGTTTATCATCGTTATTGCAAAAGTTTCTTTCGGTGTCCACTCGCCTTTAACTTGATAGAACGCAGTTGATTTCAATTCAAATCCAAGTCCGTTTGGTGCTTGTTTATTGTCGTTTGATAAACCTGCTAAATGTTCAAGTGTAAGCCCTTTCCAACCTTTGTTTTGCTTGCCGTCTTTGTATGTTGTTACGCCATATTTTACAGCCAATTCAGCAAGGTCTTGTCCTACGAATTTCTCTAAGTTTTTTATTGCGATTACTCTTGTTACCATTATTCAAAAAGTCCTTTATTAGCTTTAAGTGCTTCGTAGCGTTTAATTGTCAAATCAATGTAGTCTTTGTTCAAGTCGCAACCAATATATTTTCTGTCGCCAAGTTGAGTGGCTGCAATCCCTGTCGTGCCGCCCCCATTAAAAGGATCAAAAATAAGGTCGCCCGGTTTGGTTGATGCTTTTACAATTCGTCTTAGAAGTGCAAGTGGTTTTTGTGTGGGATGTTTGCCAAACATTTTTTCGCTTGGTGGTGGTGTCGGAATACTCCAAACGCTTCGCATTTGCAAGTCGGGTTTTTTGAAATTGTCCTCTGGAAACTTACCGTTTTTCATTGCCTCATAGTCAAAATAGTGTTTCGCTTTTTTGTCTTTCCTTGCCCACAAAACTGTCTCGTGAGAAGCAGTAAAAAATCGGCAAGAAAGATTTGGCGAAGCGTTTGGCTTGAACCAAGAAATGTCGTTGAGTATATGAAAGCCAAGTTTTTGAAGCAAGAAACCGCATTGATAAATGCTGTGATATGTTCCACTGATCCAAATTGTTCCTTCGGGTTTTAAAACTCTTCTGCACTCTTTTATCCAAGTTTCGTGAAATTCTAAATCGTCATTGAAGCCGTTTGATTTGTCCCACTTGCCTTTGTTTACGCTAACCATTCGTCCGTTTTGGCAAGTAAAACCGTCATTGGAAAGCATATACGGTGGATCAGCAAAAATCATATCAAGGTAATTGTCGGGGAAGCGGCTCATTACCTCCAAACTGTCGTCATTGTAAAGAGCAAAGTCGTCAGTTTTGTAAATAGGTTTTATGCTCCGTTGAACTCCATTTTTTGAGATGTAGCCCACCAAGTCCTCTAAAACCAAATTATTTATAGTTGTATTTTCTTCCATTTTTCAAGTCGTCAAAGTTATTCCAAATGTAAGCAAAAAAGTCGTCCGTTTTTGCACAGTCGTTCAACGATTGCAGAGTCGCACTACCATTACCGATAACGTTTTCCGGCTACCAGTAGTTGGCGTTTTGGAACACTCAACTGTCTATATCCACCAACGTTTATATAAAGATACAAAAGTTTTTATTACGACGTCCGCGCCAATTACTGGTAGGTGGTGTTATAGCGTCGTAGGGGCGCACCCAGCTTAGGCGACTGGTTACGTGTCCTGCATAAATTTTTTTTGTCTGCGTGATTGTCGGTTAGGAAAGCAGCTCTCCGAATGTCCTTTTAATGCTGTCCCCTTTTTAAATTTTTTTGCGTCGGCTTTTTACACACAGTTCGATACACACAGGCGGGCGGGAGATTTTGCAAGCTTTTGTGGCGCCAAATAAATTATCTGCCTTATTCTAAAAGCGACACAAGTGCTTGCAAAATATGCGGTGGGTACGCACTGGCGAACGGGTTTAGGTTTATACACAAAGGTATATAAATAGGTTAAATATTTAATTCTTTCTTTTTGGTCGCAATATAAAATGCGCTGCTGACTAATATTAACAACAATATTGAACCAACTAAAGCAATTGTGTTGCCTGTTTTATAAATACTTGGTTCAAATTTATATTCAATTACGTGCTTGCCTTTAGGAATTTCCATACCACGTAATAAATAGTCAACGCAAGCGTAAGGAGTTAATACACCGTCAACATAAGCATTCCATCCTTTCGGATAAAATATTTCTGAGAAAACGGCAAATTCTTTTTCATTTGTTTCGGTATTGTAGGTTAAGTGGTTGGGTTGATAAGAAGTTAACGTGATTTTACCTTCACCTGAATAATTTGTATTCGCTTTTATCAGTTCTTTATTTTTTTGTTGAATTAATGCTTCTGTTTTTGTATTGGTGTGATATAATCCTACAATTTCAGAATCGGCGCTTACAACAGTTTTCAGATCTTTAATGAACCAGGCATTTCCATTGGCCTGTTGGTTTAAAATGGCAATGGGCTCTTCTTTACCTGGATATATAATATACTTTGTATTGAGCATGTTTAAAACTGGTAATTCAGCGGTTAGGGCATTTAAACTTGAATCGGTTGTTACATTGCGCAAGCCTTCAGAAAAATGATTCATTTCTTTGAACAAATGAAAACTGATCAGCTCATCGTACTTTTTTAATTTCGCGCCATGATACCCCCCAATGGATTTGTGATGATATGACGTTGTTGCATCCATAAACGGACTAACGGATAAATTTAAAACGCGATAGTCAAGACTTTTATCTTGCAATATTTCTTCATCTGCTTTAGTAGTATTAAAAGCTAATTGTTGCTGTGATTTTGAGATAAAGTTACTGCTATTCAAATAGCGTGTTGCAACCGGCCACAAATCGGCAACTAAACAAATTCCCATAAAAATAAAGAAGAATTCGACTTTTATTTTTTTGAGTAATAATATATACAAGCTAATTGCTGCAAGCAAAATAAAGATGAATGAGCGGAGTGCATCAGACTTAAAAATGGCTATTCGGGCTTTGTGTAAATTTTCAAGATACGTTGGAACATATTGTGCGATCTGTTGTTCACTTGCTCCGCTTTGCTTGTATTGTTCAATTAAATTCATTTCCTCGTTAGGTGGCGAGAAGGAATTGATGGATTCAGGCATTAAATATCCTAGTAAACAAAATCCGCCTACCAAAATAAAACAGGCAAGTAATAGTTTTTTTAGTTCGTATGATCTATTTGTAAACGGTAATTTGATCAAATGATTTGTATTGGCTGTTTTTATGAATTTATCAATTGCCAAAATGGCGAGCAATGGTAGAGTGAGTTCTGCAATTATAAGGATCATGGAAACTGCTCTGAATTTGTTGTATCCGGGAATATAATCCAAAAAGAAACTACTAAAGCCCATGAAAAATTTACCCCATGCAAGCATCATACATAAAACGGTGGCAATAAATAATGGCCACTTTAAAACATGATCTACAATAAATAAACTTAGAACAGCTAAGAATATAATAATTGCTCCAATATATACAGGGCCGCTTGTTCCACCCTGATCGCCGAAATAAGAATCACCATTGGCTACTTGCTCTCTAAATTCTGGATCTACACTTTTTAATGCATCTTTATCCACATTGCCAATTGCTGATGTACGACCTCCTTTAAAATTGGGAATTAAGAAAGTAAACGTTTCCCAAATGCCATGACTATACATAACAGCATAATTTTTATCCAGCCCCGATGTTTTATTTTCTTTATTGCTTTTTAAATTAGCATCAATAGTTAATTCAGTTTTTCCGCGGGTTGAGTAACTGGCATATTCATTTGTGGCCAGCAAACTGCCAACGTTAGGTAAAAAACCTATTGCACAACCAATAAAAAAGATACCTGTACCAACTAAAAAGGGTTTGATGCTTTTGTTTTTTATAGTCATAATAAAATAGGCCATAAGAACCAGGGCAAATATCATAAATCCGTAATAAGTTATCTGCACATGGTTTGCATTTAACTCAAGTGCCATAAAGAGTGCTGTAACTGCAAATCCCAACCAGTATTTCTGACGCATAAGTAAAATAATACCACCTAAAATTGGAGCCAGATAACTGATTGCATTAGCTTTTGAATTGTGCCCAACTTCTAAAATGATGAAAAAATAGGAAGAGAATCCATAAGCTAATGATCCAATAAATGCAAGCCATGGATTAATTTCTAAACAAAGTAATAGAATGAAAAATCCTAAAAAGCACATGAAAATATAACCACTCGGATGTGGCAAATATAAATGCATGAAAGAATCAACATGATTTATCCAATTACCGGGATAGATTGTTGATACCTGAAAAGCGGGCATGCCTCCAAACATAGAATTTGTCCAAAGAGCTTCGGATTTAAACGTTTCTCTGTAATCACGTAACTCTTTGCTCATACCTTGATGCTGAGTTATGTCGGATTGATTAATTACCTTACCAGAAAATAAAGGCTTAAACGAAATAAAGGTAATAAGCATAAACGTTATTACAGCCAGTAAATAAGGGAGAAACTTTTTGTATTTCATTGTGTTTTGAGTTAAACAAATATATTGATTATTTCAATTTACGCTTTATCTATAATTTGAATTTTACATCAAAGCTCACATGCCTACCTGCCGGAGGCCGCGCCTCTTGGCGCGGAGCGCACGCGCACAAAGGTGGCTTCGCCACGCCATATTGTTGTGCGGTTGGAATTTAGCTTATTTGGTTTTTGCCTTTCTTTTGCAAAAGCCAAATAAGCTAAATTAGCGATAGCCAATCCGCTTTCCAAAGGAAGCGAAATGGAAGTCGTGTGATAGCTGTTACTATGGCTTCAGCCAAAAAGTGCGTCGGCAAAAATTTTAGAATTATTTTTTACTGAAAGTTCTTGTCTGAACGAAAGAGCTGCTGCTTGATCGTCTGTCGAGATGTCCTTGGTGTTGTCGAAGCGAAATGTTTTTTGTCTACGAGGAATTGTCTACGGAGAATTGTCCGCCCCTATGCGCTATAACGGTTCTGGGCTTTGCGAAGTGGCGGTTTTTTAGCACAAAAGTTCATTAGAATTCCGAATGTTGAACCTTGCACTAAACTGTCATAGTAGCACGTTAGCCGCCATTTTGCAAAACCCATGT
>JAFDYB010000093.1 GCA_018267655.1 Bacteroidota bacterium | reverse complement strand
TGACAAGTATAAATTTAATATTAGTTTTTAATTTCACTCGAACTGACAAAGCTATTCTTGTTACTTCGAATACCACTGAGAAGTGTTTTTATCCTTGTTAGTTCTCGACTTCGCTCGAACTGACAAGGGTTGTGTTTGCTGTCACTTCGAGCGCAGTCGAGAGTTCTGTCACTTCGAGCGTAGTCGAGAAGTGTTAAACTAAATCTCGGGATATACCAATTTTCTCTGCTCTCCTAAAAAACACTTTACTAAACTAACTGCTGTACGCTGTGTTGCCAACATCAAAGGGCTTTTCTCTCCATCAATTAGTACATCTATTGCTGGAATTTTAAGTAAGACAGCCTTATGTTCTTTTTGTAATTCGTTTACCAAACCAAATTCTTTAATCATCACATACACCATATCATCTACATAAGGACGATAAGGCTCCATTAAATCATCAGCTAGGCAAAAAGCATTATAACGGTTACGATGAAATATCCCTAAGGTTGGCAACAAACCCGCCGAAACAATGCTACGCGCCATAGTGCCACGCAAAATAGAGTAACCATAATTTAAAAAATTATTTGGTGCTTCGCCATAACGCTCTCTTTTAAAATCAAGTGTATGACTTGCAAAAATAGTTTTCCAGTAATGCGAAGCAGCGGCTGCCTCACAATTCTCGCTATCGCCGCTTTTTACATTTTTATAATACGGAATTAAATAATCTGCCTGCGCACTATATTTACTTAATACGGTATGCTGATTTTTTATTTTTTGTATAATGGTTTGCGCCCACAATTGTTTCTTTAGCGGCTCTGTGGCTTGTAATTGCGCTTCGTAGCGCTCTTGTTGTATGCTATGCCCATCAAGAGGTAGTAAAAGGCTTTGTGGCAAATGCCGTTCATCACAAGTTATTATGCTTACATTATTACTCTGTAAGGCTTGTATAATACCACTGGTAATAGTAATTTGAGGATGATCAATCACAATAATTCCTATATCCTCAACCGGAATGCGTTTAGTTATGCTCTCATTAGCATCATTCTTAATATCAATGTTTAATTGATTATCTTTTAAACTTAATCTTGCTGGATTGCCGAAGTATATGGTGCGTTTTATCATATTAATGACGTTTAAATTGTCGCATCGATTTCACACATTTTGTGTCACACATTTTATGTTATTTTATTTGTACCCAGCGCATCAAGAATTTATCATACGTTTCGTAATAAGGTTTTTCAACAGTTGAATTAAAAAAAATCATTTCTTTTTCTAACAATGCCTCTAAACCTCTTGATACCATTGATGATGTTCCTAAATTGTATTTTTTTATAAAATCTGCCGAATGGGCTTTAAATAATTTTTCTTCTTTCGAAATAGCCGATAACAATTGCCATTGTGCAGCAGTTAATAAATTTCTGTATTGAAAAAAGGTAGGCTCATAAAGCTTTAATATCTCCAATGCTATTTTTTTTACTACGTCTAATTGAACAGATTTTTTTCCGATAGCAAATAAATAATTGCAAAAATATTGTGTATAAAAGGTATGGCAACAGGTAAACGATAAAACAAATCGAATACTTTCTTTATCTATTTTTCGTTTATAGTGAGTAAATATTTTTTCGATAAAGGTGGCATATTTTGTTTCTGAAATAAAATCTAAATGCATATTGCTACAACTTCCAAAAAATGGACGCTTGACTCCATTAAATATTTCATACATCATTTTTTGATTACTGCCACAAAATATAAAATGGGTATGTTTTAGCGATTGCATATGGGTGCGTAAAATCGCTTCTACATTTTTTTCTGGAAATTCTAAAATTTGTTGAAATTCATCAATGGCAAATATTATTTTCAAGTTTTGTTGGTCTAAAAAAGAAAATAACTGTTGTATGGTTTTTTCGTAGGCTTTGTGTTCGATAAAATCAAATTTAATTTCAGGGGTTCCTGAAAAATCATCAAAGCTAATACTTGGACGTAATAATTTTATAGCGGAAATAATTTTTTTTCCAATGCTTTTATTTTCGGGAAAACGATTGTATATAACTGTAGCTAGTTGATTGGTAAACTCTTTTAAATTTAAACTTCCCAGTATGTCAACATAAATACAAACCACTTTAGGGTTTTTGGCATAGTAGTTAAATACATGCTGAATTAAGGCGGTTTTCCCAACTCTTCGAATGGCAAATAGGGAGGTGTTTACATTGTTTTGAATATTTTTTTTTAGTTGTTCGGTTTCAAATTCTCTGTTGCAAAAGTGAAACGCATTTTTATAACTTGTAACTAAAAAAGGGTTTAATTCTTTTTCCATACACAAATATACAATAAAAATTAAAATTACACATTTTGTGTCACACATTTTGTGTTATTTTTGATATTCTAAAAAAATTGAGTTTTATTTTTCTTTCTCTTCGAAAAATTTATCTTCTTTCCAATTCATCGGGTTATTGAAAATATAATTTGAAATATTGAAAAATGATTGTTCACTGCGAATGATGTGGTCGTAAAAACGGGTTTGCCATGCAAATGAAAATCCCAATCGGTTTGCGTGTTTGGTAACGGCAGATTTGTATGAACGGATAATGGTAGATATTGAATTTGGTTTTGGCGATATGTTGGACATTTGTTCATTTTTTTCGTGTTGCGTATGTTGTTCGTTGGATTGTAGGACGTTCGTTTGTAGGGACGTTGCATGCAACGTCCCTACAAACGAACCATTCGAACCATCCGTACCATTCACAAAATCATCATTCCCCGTCAATATCAAAATCCCATGTACATGGTTAGGCATTACCACAAATGCACCCAATTCAATATTTTTTGCATGGTTTTTTATTTCGTACCACAACACATCGGCAATGGCACCAATAGGTGATAATTGCATATTGCCGTTTTCTATTTCGCCAAAATAATGTTCTCTATCTTTTGTACAAATCGTAATAAAATACGCACCATCGTTGGCATAATTCCATGTTTGCAAACGGGCAGATTCGCTGCGGTATTTGTTTTTGTATAGGGACATTTATGGTTTGGTAATGTTGCCTAATGTTTTATTTATCCATTCAATCGTCCCATCCATTTTTATCTCAAAGTCATAGCCTTCAACTGCAAAGTCATATTTTGCATAACTGAATCTCAATGTTGGCTTAGGATTTCCAAAATCAATTTCTGATTCAGAATAAGTTTCTTCTATTTTATTCCTTGCTTCTAAATGATACTGAAAATTTAATCGTCCGTCTTTTTCGAAATTTGTGTAAACGTAAAGTCGTTTCAAAACGTCATTTTGAGATAAGTTTTTAAAATCCTCATTATCTTTTTTGAATATGACCTTCATCCCTTTCTCCAGAACATAAGCAAGAGATAATACAGTTGAGTTTTTCCCTTTTGTAATTGTGATTGACGGCTCAAAAAGTTCTGTTGGATTTTTGACAGAATTTATTGACATAATCTTTGCTGTGTTAAACAAGTTTCTGAAATCAAAATCTTTTTTATTTTCCCCTTTGTATATAGCAAAGAAACTATTTGCACCATTAGATGCCCAATAATGTTGTTTGTATTCTTTATCAGAAAGATTGGTTTGCTTTTTAATAGCCAATGGTTCTGTCACGCTTGCCCAAACACGGATATGTCTGATTTTGTTTCCGTGAGGTTTTCCGTTTTTGTCAAGCAGGTATATTCCTTTTTCAAAGGCTTCTTTTAATCCTCCTGCTTCGTTAACTTGTTTTTCTATTTGTGTTTTTAAACCCTCATCAACAACTTGTTTTTTGATTTCGTCCAAAGTTTTAAAGCCAGGTGTATTAGTATCTTTCTTATATTGAAACGGAACTCTAACAACGTATTTCACTTTTTCTTCCTGAACAAATTTTCCGTTTTCATCTTTTAATAAATTTCCTTTTTCTCCTTTTTGGGCTGGTCTTATTGCTCCGTAAAAAGTTTCTTGATGTAATTGCCCACGAATACAATCACCCGTTGCCCATCTGTTTTTTCCATCAATAATAACTTCTTTGCCACGCTTACGAATCTTTCGTTTAGCGGGTGTTAGTTCCTGATTGTTGGTAATGTTATTGATTAAAACATTGTCATCAATACCCCAAACAAACTCACGTTTAAATCCTTTATATGGCTCGTCTGCAAATGTGGCTTTTGGATTTTTTTCTTTAGCTTCGTAATATTTTCCAAGAATTTCATCTCGTTTAGCTGCTACAGGAATCAACGTTAATACCGCTGCGTCTTTCGCATGATGCGAATGTTTGCTTCGGTCTTTCTTTTCATCGGCTACTTGTAATCCGTAAATTTTTCTAAACTCAGCCGTAATGCTTCCTTTCTGCACATCTACTTTATCAAAATAGGTTTTCAAATAATGAAAGGCATATTTTGAAATGAGTTGCGTATCTACTTTTTGGCTGTTTTTAAAACCACTTGTTATTTCGGTAATAGTAAAACGGTCTAATTTATTTTGCCAATAATCCAGTTCCATTTGCCACAAATGTCGCTGACGAATGGCATCGTCTTTCCAATTTTTATCAGATGCTTTTTTAGATTTTGTTTTCCAAAAATCAATTTGCTGTTTAATACGTTCTACCTTGTCTTTCCAAGCATCTAATCTTGGTTTTATGGCAGTGCATTTTCCAACGCTTCCTCCAAAATCATATTCTATATTGTAATTCAATAATTTAGTCGGAATTTGGTTTTGCTTAATAGTACGGTTGTAATCCGCAAAACAAACAGTAAGATTTGCCAATGAGTTATCAAATGACTTACTTCTTGGTAATGTGTGTTCAAAATCAATTACATTTTCATTGAACAAATCGGATAATTTAATAAACTTGCCCGTGTATAGACATTGATAGCCTTGCTCTTTCCATAAACGGTATTTATCAATTAGTTTTTTCCCATGCCCGCTCCAGCGAACAACTTCATCTTTATCGGTTGATTTTTTCTTTTTCTTCTTTCCCTTTTCATCTTCTTCCATTTCTACAACTTCGGGTAGTGTTTGTTCTGTATTTTGTTCGTAAAACAATCGCACCTTATCAATGTCATCATCTGAAATTTTATCATTGTCTTTTTTATTTAAAAGCTGTTTAATTGCTTCTGCAAATTCTTGGTTTTCGGCTTCTCTTTGTCTTTGCCATGCTTCAATAGCCCAGCGTTTATTGGCGTCATTTAGTTCCCTCGCAACTTCTACTACAATTCTGGTTTCACTGTCTATTTGCTTCGTTTCAATCATGTAATTCATTAGTCTGCGTAACTCATGTAGTGTACGCATTGCCATTGGGTTTTTGAACGAACCAGTTTTGGGGCTGCCTAATTTTAATACACCATCTTTATCTGGTTTTGCAGGTGGGTAAATGTTGATTTCAGAAGGATGGTAGATTTTTGAAAGTTTAGCATTATCAAGATGTTCAAAATTATCTTGTAAAAATTCTTTTAGCGTGTCAATCAGTTTCGGTAAACGATAATAACCCGTTTCTGTTTTGTAATACTTTTTGTTATTAGACAGAACTGTTACCAATCTTTCTTCACTTCCGCTATCTCTTACAATTCCTTGTTTAGAAAAATAGGATTGATAGCAATCTTTTACTGTGGTAGAAATGATATTTTTCTCTTCTCCTGTAAAACTTTCCCATTTGCTTTTCCCGAATTGTTCTTCAATGGCGGTTTCAATATCTTTTAAATCACTCTCATCTAATTGATAATCATTGTTTCTAAAGCCTATCCTTTCTGTGATTTCTGTGTTTTTGTGCTTGGAAACGAGGCTATTTACAATATTTAGAATTGATTTTTGTTGGCGGTTTTCCGCTATCACACTACCAATGCTATCTAACAATAATTGTTCATTCTCTTGCCATAATTCTTTCCCTATAACTTCAGGAAGATTTGCTAATAAAACAGCCTCTGTATAAATCAAACCTTTTTGCAAAAACACATTTATTTTGTTGATGGCATTTAAGCTCAACATTCCGTAACCCACAGGACAAGCATTCCAAGCAATAACGAATTGTTTTACTTTTTCTGATTCAAGTTTTAATTTACTCTCTGCAAATTCTGCTACATATTCCTGGTCTTCGTAGCTAAAAAGAACATGCCAGATATCTTCAATATCGTAATAATCCTTTCCTGATTTTGATTTCTTGTCTTTCTTGATTTGAACAGACAAATAACCATCGCCAAAAATATCTCTCAATCGTGCAGAAACAGGGCAAGCCGTTACCGTTGTTTTAGGTTTGTAATTTAGTTCCCAACTTTTACCTTTCTTCTTTAAAAAGGTATTGATTTCTGAAAAGGGAAAATATCCTTTTGATTTTCTAAAAAACAATTCATTATAAATCTCTTGTTTAAGTTCTAAAGGTAGTTGTTGCCAAGCGTTGTTCTCTTTGTATTTAATATTGTTCAAAAAAGCCCATGCTCTAAAAGTTTCAAATGAAGGGTGACTGATAGGTGCTCTGTATTTATTTGGTTCTAAAGTACATTTTCCTATCAATCCTTTTTGAGAACGTAAAGGGCGTTTATAAAAGATACTTCCATCATTTTTATTCTTTCCGCTTTCAACTAATTTGCTGTAAAGAGCATCTTCAAATTTCAAACATTGAATTTGAAATATAAATTTGATTTCATCTTTGTAGTTTTCTCTAACCAGATGCTGTGTTATATCAAGACGAACTCTTATTCCTTGATTTTCTTTATTCGCTAAAAAAACTCCTATCGGAACAGAAGGATCATAATCAGGGAATAGTTCTTTGAGCTTATTTGTTTTCTTTTGCTCAGATTTTTGAAGTGTTGTTACGTTTTCATCCACCACATCATTTTCGATTTCCTTTTCTTTTGTATCATCTGCACCTTTACGGCTACTCTTAAACCCTCTGCGTTGAGCAATGTGATATAATGCTCTACCTAATTTAAAACGGTTTACTTTCTGTTCATCAGTAAGGTTGTTTTTATCTGTGCCGAAATCTAATTTTGTTTCAGCTAATTCTTTTCGTAATTGATATGGGCTTGTATAGTCCGGGTTTCCATCATTATTAAAATCTAATTTTATCCAAGCATCAAAGGCAAGATTCCAAACAGGATATACCCGACCTGCATTATTGTTTTTTCGTGCTTCTTCTTTGTCGTAACGTCGCCATTTGTTTAAATCTTCAATAGTTAATGGACAATATCCTTCATTTATCAAAATTTCAAGCGTAGCCCACAATCTATATTTTCGAGCTTGATATAAGCGTCTTGTAGAACGTTTTTTTGTTCGTTCAGCGGCATAAGAATATTCTCCCGTTTTACCAACTCCAACTCCTTTGTTAAAAGTAAGTACTCCAAATTTTTCAATCTGGTTTTTTGTTGCATCAAGATTTCTTAATGCCCAGCCAATAGAATTAGTTCCTAAGTCAAGTCCGAAAATTTTACTCATATATTTTTATTTTTCAGTTAAATATACTATTTTTGTTTTGCAAATCACAATAAGGCTATAAGCCGAAGATTTCTTAGCCCTGCTTTGGTGGGGCTTTTTTATAACCGCAATATACTACTTTCGCCTTACATTTTAAAGCAAATCACAATAAGGATTATTCCGTTGTAAAAACATTTAAGGTGGGAGGCAACTCTCGCCTTTTTTTTAGGCGCTCTTTAAATTAGGTCTTTCCTTAAAAAGCCTGAAAAGCTTGTTGATAAAGAGTCTCGATAAATGTTGTTTAATCAAAATCCGTTGATTTTATTTAAAGTCAATAAAAACCCAGCGGAAAATGCAAGGCAAACATTATTATGACCAGCAAACAGATTTGTTTAAAATCGAACTCAAAACATTTTTATCAGAAAAGATAGCATTGTATCGTTTAACCGATAAAATAAATTGGGAAGAAGTTCATTCATTTTATGGACCTTATTACTCCTGTTTTGGCAGACCCAGCGTACCTACCAGAACTATGGTGGGCTTGTTGCTATTGAAAAGTATGCTAAACGTGCCCGATGAAGTATTAATTCCCACGTGGATACAAAACCCATACTGGCAGTATTTTTGCGGAGAGCAATGTCTTAGAGATACTCCACCCTGCGACCCCAGCGACTTAGTACATTTCAGAAAACGTATTGGTAAAAAAGGTAGCGACTATTTGCTAAAACTAACCTTTCAATTACACAGTCCCGAAGAATATGGACAAGAACAAATTTTGTTAGAACCACCGTGCAAGAAAAAGACATTACTTTCCCTACCGATGCAAAATTATACTACGCTGTATTAGAAGGTTGCTGGAAAATAGCCAGTAATAATGTGATATAAAGCGATAATTTGTTATTTTTGCTTCATTTTAAATGAGTTTAAAAACGGCTAATACAGCAATACAGCACAAATCAAAGTTGTTTTACAACTTTGAAAAATGGTTTATAAAAAATAACATTAAAGTATTTTATTTTCTTTTATCACTTTGCGTTCTTTTAAGTTTAATTTCCTTTAACGCTCGTATTAGCGAAGCTCATGATGATGCCCTATATCTTGAAGGCGGATGGAGATTTGTACACGAGTTCCCCACTTATTTTTATACTCAAAATGCCCCCTTATACCCTCTGTTTTTAGCATTTCTTATAAAAATAGTTGGTTTTAAATTAATTTTATTTAAATTGTTTTCAGTTGTATTTAATGCTTTTGGATTTATTTTACTTTACAAAGCATTAAAAAACAGAATACCGGCAATAGTATTTGTGCCAGTTGCTTTTTTTCAAGCAACGAACCATTTAATTATTTACTATTCAAGCATGACCTTTACCGAAGCGCAGTATTTTTTCTTACAAGGTTTATTTTTTTGGTATTCGGTAAAAATTATTGATGCAATAAAAGACGCTAGTTTTGATTTAAAAAAGCAATACAAATTGTGGTTAATGCTTGGCTTAAGCATGTTTTTAATTAGCACTTGTAAAAGTAGCGCTATTGTTGTAGTACCATCAATAATACTTTTCTTTTTAATTGAAAAAAACTACAAAGAATTAGCAGCTTCGGTGCTTTCATTTTTAATATTTAAGTTGCCTTACGATTTAATGGTAAAAATTATTTGGGGCGGTAAAAACCAATTTAGTGGCCAAAGCAAAATACTGTTACAAAAAGATCCTTACGATATTGCACAAGGTAATGAAGACTTATCTGGGTTTGTTGGCAGGTTTATTGATAATAGTGCACAGTATATGGGTAAGCGTTTTTATCAAATAATAGGTTGGCGCGATGAAAATTATATTCCGGAAGTTTCGCAAGTAGAAGCCTTTGGTTTGGCGGCACTTGTTAGCATTGCCATAATTTTACTTGGATTTTGGTTAATTATAAAACAAAAAAATAAACCATTAATTTTATTGTCAATATTTTCAATTTCGCAAGCGGTTTTGTCATTTGTTATATTGCAAGCACGCTGGGATCAAGCTCGCATTGTACTAATTGGTATGCCTGTATTTCTTATATTGATGCTTTACGTCATTTATCATTTCACAAATCGTGAAGGTATGGCCTCAGGCATATACGTAATAATAATTGTTTTAATTTGCGGGTCAGTCTTTTTATCTTCCTTTAAAAGAGGCTTAAAAAACATACCCATTGTGCAAAAAAATATTAAAGGTGACAAATATTTTGGTTACACTCAAGATTGGCAAAATTTTTTAAAGTGTAGCGAATGGTGCGCGGATAGTTTACCTTCATCTGCCTTAGTGGTGAGCAGAAAAGCGCCAATGAGCTTTGTGTATGGTAAAGGGAAAAAGTTTTTTCCTATTTACAGTGTAATTAAAAAAGATACAGCAACCAATCAATCAAACCCGGATAGTGCACTTGCATTTTTTCAAAAAAATAATGTAACACACGTAATGTTACCTCAATTACGGCTTAACCCCAATAATTCAGCCCAAGGTTTTATCAATACAATTCATAATATTTTGGCTCCTATTGCGCAAAAATATCCCACGGCGCTAAAATTAATTCATACCGAAGGCTATGATGAAGTAACACAGCTTTATGAAATTAAATACAACAACAAATAATTTATGAGTTTTAGCATAGTCTTTGGCAATTTTTTATACAATAATTTATTTTTTTTGTATCGACCCATTTATACTATTTTTAAAAATAATCAAGATGCTTTTGAAATTTCTCTATTAAAAAAGTATATAACTAAAAATGCCACAGTTATTGATATTGGCGCAAACATTGGTTTTTACGCAAATATTTTAGCAAACTGTGTTGGGCACAACGGAAAAGTGCATTGCTTTGAACCAGATGAGAAAAATTTTAATCACTTAAAAAACACTACGTTTAATAGTCCAAACATCATCATACATCAGTTAGCCGTTTCTTCAAAAACAGAAGTATTAAATTTTTATTTATCAAATGAAATTAATGTTGACCACAGAGCGTATAAGCCGGAATCGTATAAAGCTATTAAGGCAGTCAATGCCATTTCGATTGATGATTATGTTGTGAAAAACAATATAAATAAAATTGATTTTATTAAAATAGATATACAAGGCTTTGAAATGCAGGCACTGAAAGGAATGGAGCAAACACTTTTAAAAAATAAAGATGTAATTGTTATTTCAGAATTTTGGCCTTATGGATTAAAGACTGCCGGAAGTTCTGTTAACACTTATTTTGAAACATTAACTGCATTAGGGTTCAACATTCATCTGCTAAAAAAGAACGAATTAAGCCCATTAACAATTGAAATGGTAAATCAAATGAAAGACTTAGGTAAAGAATATTATTTTAATATACTTGCCACACGCAATGATGTTTAAAAAGTATAATATAGCATATTCACTCGACGATCCAAGAACAACCATTGAGCATCGTAACATTATTTTAAATAAACCATTCTTAAAACGCGTTTATATAAGATGGTACAATATTTTTCTTAAAAACATTCCTGAAATAAGCGGTGTGAAATTAGAAGTTGGCTCAGGTGGAGGTTTTTTAAAAGAAGTGATAAAAGACGTTGAAACCAGCGATATACTTGATTTACCGAATGTTGACAAAATATTTAGTGCTGAAAAATTGCCTTATGCAAACAATACACTTTCTGCAATAATGATGCTTAACGTGTTTCACCATATACCTAAGCCGTACTTGTTTTTAGAAGAGGCTCAACGCTGCTTAAAACCCGGCGGAAGAATAGTAATGATTGAACCGGCTAATACGCTTTTAGCAAAATTCATTTATAAGCGATTTCATCACGAGCCCTTTGATATAAGTGGAGAACGCGAAATTAAACCGGGTAATCCACTATCAAATAGCAACCAAGCACTACCCTATATTTACTTTGAAAGAGATAAAGATTGGTTTTTAAAAAAGTTTAATGCTTTAGAAATAAAATCAATAAAAAAGCACAGTCCGTTTATGTACATACTAAGCGGTGGCGTTTCGCGCAGCGCTATGTTGCCTGATTTTTTATATACACCTGCTTTGGGAATAGAATTATTATTTAGCCCTTTAAATAGTTTAATAGGTCTTTTTAGTACAGTTGTAATTGAAAAGAAAAAAAATTAAATCACCTTCGGTCCCTAAAATTAAAAAGCGACTTTTTAAGAAAAAAACAATTTAAATTCTGCTACATGCAAAATTTGTTAATTTTGTAGCTGTCTCGTTTTATAAAGCAGGTTTTTACATTTTCAAACAAGGCAGGCTTAAAAAATTAGCTCTATTGCATAAAAAGATAGACAAAGCACAAAAATATTTCAACAAAATAATCAAAATATAAAATTAAATTCTTATCTTTGCCGTCCCTTTTAAGGAAAAAATGTTAAAAACCAGTAATATCAAGTAATACAGAGGATTTAAAATGCCAACAATATCGCAATTAGTAAGAAAAGGTCGCACAAAACCGACAAATAAAAGCAAATCTGCTGCCTTAGATTCTTGTCCGCAACGCCGTGGCGTGTGTACAAAAGTTTATACAACTACGCCTAAAAAGCCAAATTCGGCAATGCGCAAAGTTGCAAAGGTTAGATTAACTAACAAGCAAGAGGTAATTGCCTATATACCGGGCGAAGGACACAACTTGCAAGAACACTCAATTGTGTTGGTACGCGGAGGTCGTGTAAAAGATTTACCTGGCGTACGTTACCATATTGTGCGTGGCAGTTTAGATACAGCTGGTGTAGAGGGGCGTAAGCAACAACGTTCAAAATACGGTTCAAAACGACCAAAAGCCGGAGCTGCTGCAGCGCCTGCTAAAAAGAAATAAAGGAATTAACACATTAATATAAAATGAGAAAAAGTAGAGCTAAAAAACGCATTTTGTTACCAGATTCGGTTTATAACGATGTAATGGTAACTCGTTTTGTAAACAATTTAATGTTTGATGGCAAAAAAAACACAGCCAGCAAAATGTTTCACGAAGCAATTGCTAGCGTGGCAAAGCGCACAAACGAAGATGGTTTAGAAGTATGGAAAAAGGCTTTAGCCAATGTTACACCTCAAATAGAAGTGCGTTCACGCCGTGTGGGTGGAGCAACATTTCAAATACCTTCTGAAATCCGTCCTGATCGCAAAATTTCAATGGCTATGAAATGGTTAATTTCTTATTCACGCAAACGCAACGAAAAATCAATGGCTCAAAAATTAGCTGCTGAAATAGTTGCTGCTTCAAAAGAAGAAGGTGCTGCTTTTAAAAAGAAAGAAGACGTACATAAAATGGCTGAGGCCAATAAAGCATTTTCACATTTCCGTTTCTAAATAAAAACACAGAAAAATTACATGAGTGATTTAAGATATACCCGAAATATAGGAATTGCCGCCCACATAGATGCCGGTAAAACTACAACTACCGAGCGCATATTATATTATACAGGCGTTAATCATAAAATAGGAGAGGTACATGAAGGTGCCGCTACTATGGATTGGATGGCGCAAGAGCAAGAACGCGGCATTACTATAACCTCTGCTGCAACAACTTGCCACTGGAATTATCGTGATAATAAGTATAAAATAAATATTATTGATACTCCTGGTCACGTTGATTTTACAGTTGAAGTAAACCGTTCATTGCGTATTTTAGACGGCTTAGTGTTTTTATTTTCGGCAGTTGATGGCGTAGAACCTCAATCAGAAACTAACTGGCGCTTAGCAGATAATTATAACGTTACTCGTATAGGCTTTGTTAATAAAATGGACCGCCAAGGTTCAGATTTCTTAAAAGTTGTAAAACAAGTACGCGAAATTTTAGGTGGAAATGCTGTGCCTTTACAATTACCTATTGGATCAGAAGAGAACTTTAAAGGCGTTGTTGATTTAATTAACAACCGCGGTATGATATGGAATGAGCACGATAAAGGAATGACCTATGAAGTTGTGCCTGTACCTGAAGACATGAAAGAAGAAGTAGCAGAGTGGCGCGAAAAAATGCTTGAAGCAGTATCTGAATTTGATGATAAAATAATGGAGAAGTTTTTTGAAGCTCCGGAAACAATTTCAGAACGCGAAGTACTTGATGCTCTTCGTAAGGCTTGTATTGCAAATAAAATTGTACCAATGGTGTGCGGGTCTTCTTTTAAAAATAAAGGAGTACAAACCATGTTAGATTTAGTGATGGAATTAATGCCTTCACCACTAGATAAAAATAATATTAAAGGAACTAACCCTGACACCGGAGAAGAGGTTATTCGTAAACCTGATGCTAAAGAGCCATTTACTGCTCTAGCATTTAAAATTGCTACCGACCCATTTGTAGGCCGCTTATGTTTTTTTAGGGCATATTCAGGACATTTAGATGCTGGATCTTATGTTCTTAACACACGCTCAGGCAATAAAGAACGTATTTCCCGTATATTTCAAATGCACGCCAATAAACAAAATCCAATCGAGTTTATCGAAGCCGGTGATATTGGTGCAGCTGTGGGCTTTAAAGATATTCGCACAGGCGATACGCTATGCGATGAAAAGCACCCTATTGTACTAGAGGCAATGCAGTTTCCTGAACCGGTTATTGGTATTGCAATTGAGCCTAAAACTCAAGGAGATTTAGATCGCTTAGGGGTTGGCTTAGGTAAATTAGCCGAAGAAGATCCCACTTTCCGCGTAAAAACAGATGAAGATTCAGGTCAAACAATCATTTCAGGAATGGGTGAATTACACCTTGAAATTATTGTAGATCGTTTAAAGCGGGAGTTTAAAGTTGAAGTAAACCAAGGAGCACCTCAGGTTGCTTATAAAGAATCAATAACATCGTCTATAGATCATCGCGAAGTGTATAAAAAACAAACGGGTGGTCGTGGTAAATTTGCCGATATTAAATTTACCGTAGGCCCTGTTGATGCCGATTTCGACACATCTAAATCAGCGCTTCAATTTGTTAATGAAATTACCGGAGGTAATATTCCTCGTGAATTTATACCTTCTGTTGAAAAAGGGTTCCGTGCCTCAATGAATAATGGTGTTTTAGCAGGTTATCCACTAGTAGGCATGAAAATTGAATTAACTGATGGTTCATACCACGCAGTTGACTCTGATGCTTTATCATTTGAAATTTGTGCACGTAATGCATTCCGTGAAGCTTTACCAAAATGTAAGCCGGCATTATTAGAACCAATTATGAAAGTTGAGGTTTTAACACCTGAGCAAAACATGGGTGATGTTGTAGGTGATTTAAATCGCCGCCGTGGGCAAATTGAAGGCATGGACAGCAAAGGAACAGCGCAAGTAATTAAAGCAAAAGTTCCATTATCTGAAATGTTTGGTTATGTTACTCAGTTACGTACATTAACGTCTGGTCGCGCTACATCAACAATGGAATTTAGTCACTATTCAGAAGCTCCGGGTAATATTGCAGCAGATGTTATAGCAAAAGCAAAAGGAAAAAAAGAAACAGCATAATAAATTAATATAACTAAAACCAACGTTCTTTAATCATGAACCAAAGAATAAGAATAAAATTAAAATCATACGATTTCAACTTGGTAGATAAGTCAGCCGAGAAAATTGTGAAAACCGTAAAGGCAACAAATGCTGTAGTAAATGGGCCAATTCCATTGCCTACACATAAAAGAATTTTTACAGTATTACGTTCACCACACGTTAACAAAAAAGCTCGTGAACAGTATCAGCTATGCTCATACAAACGTTTATTAGATATTTACAGCTCATCGTCTAAAACCGTAGATGCTTTAATGAAGCTTGAATTGCCTAGTGGGGTTGAAGTTGAAATAAAAGTTTGATAGAGTTAGCATTAAATAAAGTAAACAATAACAATAAATAATAAATAAAATGTCAGGTTTAATTGGTAAAAAAATAGGAATGACTAGTTTCTTCGATGCCAATGGTAAGTACCTACCATGCACAGTAATAGAAGCGGGTCCTTGCGTAGTAACGCAAGTAAAAACCAATGACAAAGAAGGATACACTTCTTTGCAACTGGCTTTTGATGATAAAAAAGAAAAACATTCATCAGATGCCATGAAAGGTCACTTTAGTAAAGCAAACACTTCTCCTAAACGTAAAGTTGTTGAGTTTCGCCATTTTGAAGTAAGTAAAAATTTGGGCGATACTGTAACAGTTGATATTTTTGCAGAAGGCGATTTTGTTGATGTGATTGGAACGTCAAAAGGAAAAGGATTTCAAGGTGTTGTAAAACGCCATGGGTTTAGTGGGGTGGGTCACGCAAATAAATCTCACGGTCAGCATGATCGCGAGCGTGCACCGGGTTCATTAGGAGCCTCCTCAGATCCATCACGTGTAATGAAAGGCTTACGCATGGCTGGTCGTATGGGCGGAAATCGCAAAAAAATTCAAAACCTTCAGGTAGTAAAAATAATGCCCGAAAAAAATGTAATCCTTGTAAAAGGATCTATCCCGGGAGCTAAAGGTTCTTATGTATTAATTGAAAAATAGGTAATTGACATGCAAGTAGAAATTTTAAATATAAGTGGTAAAAAAACCACAAAGAAAGTAGAACTGGCTGATACCATTTTTAATGCTGAGCCAAACGATCATTGTATATACCTTGATGTTAAGCAATATTTAGCTAACCAACGCCAAGGTACACATAAATCAAAAGAACGTGCTGAAATAGCTCGTACAACCAAAAAACTTAAACGCCAAAAAGGAACAGGCGGAGCTCGTGCAGGTTCAATGAAATCGCCGTTATTTGTTGGTGGAGGACGTGTATTTGGGCCAAAGCCTCGTGATTACTCTTTTAAGCTAAATAAAAAAGTAAAAACTTTAGCGCGTATATCAGCGCTTAGTTATAAAGCAAAAGATAATGCAATAACCGTTTTAGAGGACTTTAATTTTGATCAACCTAAAACTAAAAATTATGTTGATTTAGTGAAAAATTTAAATCTAAACGACAAAAAAACGTTATTGGTATTAGGAGCAGCAAATAAAAATATTTATTTATCATCGCGCAATGTTCAAACAGCAAAAGTAATTAGCGCAAATGATTTAAATACGTATGATATTTTGAATGCTGAAAATGTAATATTGTCAGAAAGCTCAGTAAAAGTTATTGAATCAATTTTAAATAAATAATTGCAAGGAGGGAACAGACATGAAAATATTAATTAAGCCAATAATAACAGAAAAATTAACCTCACAATCCGAAAAATTGAATCGTTATGGATTTGTGGTGGTAAAAGAGGCAAATAAATTAGAAATAAAAAATGCCGTTGAAAAAACGTACGGTGTTAAAGTTGATTCAGTTAACACTCAGCAATATGTTGGAAAGGTTAAAACTCGCAATACAACGCGTGGTTTGGCTATTGGGCGAGTAAATCGTTCAAAAAAAGCATACGTAACGTTAAAACAAGGCGAAGCAATTGATTTTTACGCAAGCATTTAATAAATAGAAATTAAAATGGGATTAAAAAAATTCAGACCGTTAACGCCGAGCTTACGCTACAAAGTAATATCGGATTTCAGCGAAATCACAACAGATAAACCTGAAAAATCGCTTATAGCACCTTCTAAAAACTCAGGAGGTCGTAATAACAAAGGTAAAATGACAATGCGCTATATAGGCGGAGGTCATAAAAAAGCATACCGTTTAATTGATTTTAAGCGCGAAAAAGATGGAATAGAGGCTACTGTAAAATCAGTTGAATACGATCCAAACCGTACAGCCCGCATTGCTTTATTAGTTTATAAAGATGGCGAAAAACGCTACATAATAGCACCAAATGGCTTAAAAGTTGGTCAAAAAGTTACTTCAGGTAAAGGAGCAGCTCCTGAAATTGGAAATACTTTATTTTTATCGGAAATTCCACTGGGTACAGTTATCCACAATATTGAATTACGCCCTGGACAAGGAGCTGTAATGGCTCGTAGCGCAGGTTCTTACGCACAATTAAGTGCTCGTGAAGGAAAATATGCTACGCTAAAAATGCCTTCAGGCGAAACTCGTTTAATATTGATTACTTGCAAAGCAACTATTGGCTCGGTGTCAAATGCAGATCACAATCTAGAAGTTCATGGTAAAGCGGGCCGTAAGCGTTGGTTAGGTGTACGTCCTCGTACGCGTGCAGTAGCAATGAATCCTGTTGATCACCCTATGGGTGGTGGTGAGGGTCGCGCATCTGGTGGACACCCTCGCTCACGCAAAGGTGTATTCTCTAAAGGCTTAAAAACTCGTTACCCTAAAAAGTCAAGTAACAAACATATTGTAGAAAGAAGAAAAAAATAATTAATTAATAACCGTTTAATGGTTTCGGTGCAAACCGAAATTCAAAACAAAAAACAAAAATAATGGCAAGATCACTAAAAAAAGGACCTTACATCGATCAAAACTTAGCCGGTAAGGTTGTAAAAATGAATAGTTCAGGAAAAAAATCGGCTATTAAAACCTGGGCACGTAACTGCACAATTCCACCGGAGTTTGTGGGACATACATTTGCTGTGCACAATGGAAGCAAATTTATTCCGGTTTATGTTACTGAAAATATGGTTGGACATAAATTAGGAGAATTTTCTCCAACCCGTGTATTTAAAGGTCATGCAGGTCACAATAAAAAATAATTAAGCCATGGGAAGAAGAAAGAAAATAGCAGCTGATAAGCGCAAAGAAGCAAATAAATCAACTTATTTTGCAAAGTTAAATAACTGCCCAACCTCACCAAGAAAAATGCGTCAGGTGGCTGACTTAGTAAGAGGACTAGATGTTTACAAAGCATTAAATATTTTAAAATTTAATACTCGCGAAGCATCTACTCGTTTAGAAAAATTATTGAAATCGGCAATAGCCAACTACGAAAGTAAAAGCAATCAGCGTGCCGACGAAGGTACACTTTTTGTAAAAGAAGTAATGGTTGATAGCGCAATGATGCAGAAACGTCTTCGTACTGCACCTCAAGGCCGTGGCTACCGTATTCGTAAACGTTCAAATCATGTTACTTTAATTTTAGATACCAAATAATAATAAAAAGAAATGGGACAAAAAGCAAATCCAATAGGTTTAAGGTTAGGCATCATTAAAGGATGGGATTCTAACTGGTTTGGCGGAAAAGACTACAAGGATAAAATTGTAGAAGATGATAAAATCCGTAATTATCTAAAAGCACGCTTAGCAAAAGGCGGTATATCTAAAATTGTTATTGAAAGAACATTAAAATTAATCACTGTAACTATTAATACATCTCGCCCAGGAATCATTATTGGTAAAGGCGGAAAAGAAGTAGATAAGTTAAAAGAGGAGTTAAAGAAAATAACCAAAAAAGATATTCAAATTAATATTTTTGAAATTAAACGTCCGGAATTAGACGCTCGTTTGGTTGCCGATAGCATAGCTCGCCAAATAGAAGGTCGTATTTCTTTCCGTCGTGCAGCTAAAATGGCAATTGCCAGCACAATGCGCTTAGGAGCTGAAGGTATTAAGATTAAAGTTAGCGGTCGTTTAGGTGGTGCTGAAATGGCGCGCGTTGAGGGTTACAAAGAAGGACGCACGCCTTTACATACACTTCGTGCAGATATTGATTATGCAGTAGCAGAAGCACATACTTCGTTCGGTCGTATTGGTATAAAAGTATGGATATGCCGTGGTGAAGTTTATGGTAAACGCGATTTAAATCCTTATGGAGGCGGCTTGCGCGAAAAGAAAACACAAGGAGGCTCAGGTAAAACTAGCCGCAAAAAAGCCGAAAGAAAGTAATCATTCAGAATAAAAAATTTTAGTCATGTTACAACCTAAAAAAAGTAAATATAGAAAATCGCATAAAATGAAAATGCGCGGTGATGCAAAACGCGGCCACGAACTAGCGTTTGGATCATTTGGTATTAAAGCATTGAGCGAAGCACGTGTTAATTCACGCCAAATTGAATCTGCTCGCCAAGCATTAACCCGTTTTATGAAACGTGAAGGACAAGTTTGGATAAGAATATTTCCAGATCGTCCCGTAACAGCAAAACCAGCAGAGGTTCGTATGGGTAAAGGTAAAGGATCGCTTGAATATTGGATGGCTCCGGTAAAACGTGGGCGAATTATTTTTGAAGCAGAGGGTGTACCTTTAGAAACTGCAAAAGAGGCCTTACGCCTTGCAGCTCAAAAACTGCCTGTAATTACCCGTTTTGTTGTACGCCACGATTATGAAGATGTAAAATAAATAACCGGTAAGCAAACGCAGTTAAACCGTTACTTTAACCAAGTTTCTTATTTTAATTAAAAACAAACAATGAAAAACAAAGACATAGTTGCAATTTTAGATGCAGAATTAGCCGATAAAATTAAAGCAGAAAAACACACATTAGAAAAAATGGGTATAAATCACGCAATATCTCCTGTTGAGAGTCCAGCAAAAATCCGTGAAACTCGCCGTACTATTGCACGCTTAAAAACAGAGTTAAACAAGCGCAAGGCAACTAAAAAATAATTTTTTATGGAAGAAAGAAATTTAAGAAAAGAAAAAATAGGTGTAGTAAAAAGCAATAAAATGAACAAGAGTATTGTTGTTGCTGTTATGCGTAAAGTAAAACACCCAAAATACGGTAAATTCGTAAACAAAACATCAACTTTTGTTGCACACGACGAAAAAAACGAGTGCAGCATTGGCGACAAAGTAAAAATAATGGAAACAAAGCCATTAAGTAAAACTAAAAGATGGCGTTTGGTTGAAGTTATAGAAAAAGTTAAATAAAAATTAAAGCATAAAATACTGAAAAATGATACAAAACGAATCAAGATTAACCGTGGCCGATAACAGTGGCGCCAAAGAAGTATTGGTTATCCGTGTGTTAGGAGGTACGCGCAAGCGCTATGCTTCAATTGGAGATAAAGTTGTAGTAACCGTTAAACATGCATTACCAAGCGGTAACGTAAAAAAAGGAACAGTTAGCAAAGCTGTAATTGTACGTACAAAAAAAGAAATTAGCCGTGCAGATGGTTCTTACATCCGTTTCGATGACAATGCAGTGGTGTTAATAAACAACACCGACGAAATGCGTGGAACACGTATTTTTGGTCCCGTTGCCCGCGAACTACGTGATAAGCAATTTATGAAAATTATTTCACTAGCACCTGAAGTGCTTTAATTATAAAGGAGATTTTACCAATGACAAAATTAAAACTTAAAAAAGGCGATTTAGTGAAAGTTATTTCAGGAGAATCGCGCGGTTCTCAAGGAAAAATTCTTTCAATTGACGTTACAAAACAACGGGCTTTAGTTGAAGGCGTAAACCTAATAAGCAAGAGCGAAAAACCAAATGCTAAAAATACAAATGGCGGCATCGTAAAAAAAGAAGGAAGTATTCATATATCTAATTTAATGCTAATTGAAGGTGGTAAAACAGTTCGTATTGGCCGCAAAATAGATGAGAAAACAGGAAAATCAGTACGTATTTCAAAAAAATCGAAGGAGGCAATTAAATAATGGCAACAACAGAATATAAACCTCGTTTAAAAGAAAAATATAAAAACGAAGTAATTCCTGCATTAAAAAAGCAGTTTCAATATAAAAGTTCAATGCAAGTTCCTAAACTGGAAAAAATTTGCATTAACCAAGGTGTAGGCGATGCAGTTTCCGATAAAAAATTAATTGAATCGGCAATAAAAGAAATGACTACTATAACCGGTCAAAAAGCAGTACCAACCTACTCAACAAAAGATATTTCGAACTTTAAATTACGTAAAGGCGTAGCAATTGGAGTAAGAGTAACCTTGCGTGGAGAAAAAATGTATGAATTTTTAGATAGATTAATCGCTTCTGCACTTCCGCGTATTCGCGATTTTAAAGGAATAAACGATAAGGGATTTGATGGAAACGGTAACTACACTTTTGGTGTAAGCGAGCAAATTATTTTCCCTGAAATCGACATAGATAAAGTTCAAAAAATTACTGGTATGGATATTACATTTGTAACATCTGCTACCACTGATAAAGAAGCACATGCTTTATTAACAGAATTTGGAATACCATTTAAACGTAAAGCTTCATAAAATACAATGGCAAAAGAATCAATGAAAGCCCGCGAGGTAAAAAGGGCAAAATTAGTAGCAAAGTACGCAACAAAACGCGAACAATTAAAAAAAGAAGGTAAATGGGAAGAATTACAACAACTACCTAAAAACTCTTCACCTGTTCGCGGACGTAATCGTTGCAGTTTAACCGGCCGGCCACGTGGTTATATGCGTGCATTTGGCATTAGTCGTGTAACATTCAGAGAAATGGCAAACTTTGGCTTAATTCCGGGTGTAACAAAATCAAGCTGGTAAAAAAAAATTTGTGGGTTGCAAATAAATAATTAACTTTGCGCCCCTTTAGTTAAAATAATGTTTAATATAATTATTTTGCAGTAAATGCGAAATAACATATAAACGAAGAAAAAATGACAGATACAATATCAGATTACCTTACGCGTTTACGTAACGCAATAAGGGCTAACCACAGAGTTGTTGAGGTTCCTGCCTCAAACTTAAAAAAAGAAATGACAAAAATTCTTTTTGAAAAGGGATTTATTTTAAATTATAAATTCGAAGAAACACAAAACAAACAGGGTTCAATTAAAATAGCATTAAAGTACCACCCGGTAACAAAAAAATCAGCGATATCAACACTAAACCGTGTTTCATCGCCAGGTTTACGTAAATACGCCGGCGTATCAGAAGTGCCAAAAGTAATGAACGGCTTAGGAATAGCCATTCTTTCAACTTCAAAAGGTTTAATGACCGATAAAGAAGCCCGCAAACAAAATGTTGGCGGTGAAGTTTTATGTTATGTATCATAATTAATTAGGAGGATTTAAACATGTCACGTATAGGAAAAGCCCCAATTAGTTTACCAAAAGGAGTTGAAGTAACAATCAACAATGGTTTAGTTACCGTAAAAGGAACTAAGGGCACATTAAGCCAAAAAGTAGATGCGGATATTACCGTAAAAATTGAAAACAACGAAATTAACGTTACACGCCCTACAGATCAAAAGCGTCATCGCGCATTACATGGTTTGTATCGTGCCTTAATAGCCAATATGGTTAAAGGCGTTAGCGAAGGGTATAAAACAGAACAAGAGTTGGTAGGGGTAGGTTATCGCGCAAACAACAAAGGTCAAGTGTTAGAACTGGCTTTAGGGTACTCACACAACGTTTCGTTTGAACTGCCTGCAGAGGTTAAGGTAAAAACGGAATCGGAAAAAGGTCAAAACCCAAAAATTATTTTGGAGAGCGCCGACAAAGCTTTGCTTGGAATGGTAGCAGCAAAAATTAGAAGCCTGCGTAAGCCTGAGCCATACAAAGGAAAGGGTATTAAATTTAGTAATGAAGTATTACGCCGCAAGGCAGGTAAATCAGCTTCTAAAAAATAATTAAAAAATTGAGAAGTTATGTCGTTAAGTAAAGAAGAAAGAAGACAACGTATAAAATTAAGGATACGTAAAAAAGTATCGGGTTCATCGCAATCACCTCGTTTAGCTGTATTTCGCAGCAATGCAGAAATATATGCTCAACTAATTGACGATAAATCAGGAAAAACATTATTGGCCGTTGGTTCTATTGATAAATCATTAGCATCAAACAAAAGTAGTAAAATAGAAAAAGCTAAAATGGTTGGAAAGCTAATTGCTGAGAAAGCAGTTGCCAGCGGAATTAGTAATGTAGTGTTTGACAGAGGCGGGTTTTTGTACCATGGTCGTATTAAATCATTGGCTGAAGGCGCCCGTGAAGGAGGTTTAAAATTCTAAATTAGTATTAAGATGTCGAAAGAAGTAGTTAAACGTGTAAAATCGAGCGAAATCGAATTAAAAGATAAACTAGTAGCAATACAACGTGTTACTAAAGTTACAAAAGGCGGCCGCCACTTTAGTTTTGCAGCAATAGTAGTTGTTGGTAACGAAAAAGGGGTTATTGGCCATGGCCTAGGTAAAGCTAACGAAGTAACTGATGCTATTACCAAAGGCATTGAAGATGCAAAAAAGAATCTTGTAAAAGTTGCAGTGTTAAAAGGAACTGTGCCTCATTCGCAAGAAGGAAAATTTGGCGGATCAAAGGTGTTTTTAAAGCCTGCAGCTCATGGTACAGGTGTTATTGCCGGTGGTGCGATGCGTGCAGTACTTGAAAGTGTTGGCGTAACTGATGTGTTAGCTAAATCAAAAGGCTCTAGCAACCCTCATAACGTGGTTAAAGCAACCTTAGACGCTTTAATGAAAATGCGCGATCCTATTACTGTAGCACAACAACGTGGTATATCACTCGAAAAAGTATTTAACGGATAAAGATTTATTATATGTCGAAAGTAAAATTAACTTTAGTAAAAAGTACCGCAAAAAGAACTCCTGAACAAAGAGCTACCCTAGTAGCTTTAGGACTTCGCCATACTTACCATACTATCGAAAAACAAATTAATCCTGCCGTAAACGGTATGATTAGCAAAGTGAAACATTTATTAAAAGTTGAAAATATTTAATACAAAATGAAATTAAGTGGATTAAAACCTGCAAAGGGTTCTGTAAAAACAAATTATCGTCGTGGTCGTGGACAAGGTTCAGGCGGAGGCGGTACGGCAACACGTGGGCACAAAGGTGCCGGTTCTCGTAGCGGACATTCAGATAAGCGTGGTTTTGAAGGTGGTCAAATGCCTCTTCAACGTCGTTTACCAAAGTTTGGCTTCAAAAATATTTCGCGTGTTGAGTATCGTGGCATTAACCTCGATGTTTTACAAAAGTTAGTAGAAGCTACAAAAGCTAGTGAAATTAATGCAGAGCTTTTAATCAAAAATAGATTAGCAACAAAAAACGATTTAATAAAAGTGTTAGGTCGTGGTGAATTAAAGTCGAAAATAAATGTAACATTACATGCCTTTTCGGCAAGTGCAAAAAAAGCAATTGAAGAAAAAGGCGGAACCGCAACACAAGTAAAATAAAATATGAAACGTTTTATAGAAACTATACGTAACATTTGGTCAATCGAGGAACTTCGCCAACGAATACTTACAACTTTATTATTAGTTGCCGTGTATCGTTTAGGATCGTTTGTTGTGTTGCCGGGTGTTAACGTTGAAGCACTCGAAAAAGCTAAAACTGATTCGGGCGGAATAGTGGGTTTAATTAATATGTTTGCCGGGGGTGCATTTTTACGTGCATCTATCTTCGGGCTAGGAATTATGCCATATATTACAGCCTCAATCATTATTCAGTTATTAGGAATGGCTGTACCTTTCTTTCAAAAACTGCAACGCGAAGGCGAGAGCGGCAGAAAGAAAATAAACCAGTACACACGATATTTAACTATTGCTGTTACAGCTGTTCAAGCTCCAGGATACATCGCTTCTATAAAAGCAAATGCACCAACAGCGTTTACCGATTTATCAACAATGTGGTGGGTGCAATCAATTTGTATTTTAGTAACAGGAACCATGTTTGTTATGTGGCTTGGCGAAAGAATTACGGATAAAGGACTTGGTAACGGTATCTCTTTAATCATTATGATAGGAATTATATCAAGACTGCCTTTTTCATTCCTCTCAGAAATTAAGTCAAGAACTTCAGGAAATGGCGGCTTAATCATCTTTTTAATTGAAATAGTATTTTTATTACTTGTAATTGTTGGAAGTGTTTTACTTGTTCAAGGTACACGCAGAATACCTGTTCAGTTTGCTAAAAAAATAGTTGGAAATCGCCAATACGGAGGTGTTAGGCAATATATTCCGTTAAAAGTAAATGCAGCAGGTGTAATGCCAATTATATTTGCTCAAGCAATTATGTTTATACCAACTGTAATAACAAACTTTCAAGGAAACTCTGGTGGCGTATTCTCTGAGCGCTATGGTTTTTGGTACAATTTTATTTTTGCCATATTGATTATATTGTTCACTTATTTTTACACGGCCATTATGGTTAACCCTAATCAGTTAGCTGATGATATGAAACGTAACGGGGGGTTTATTCCAGGTGTTAAACCAGGCAAAAAAACAGCAGAGTTTATTGATCAAGTAATGAGTAGAATTACCTTACCTGGCTCAGCGTTTTTAGCACTTGTTGCTATTATGCCTGCATTTGCTCAAAAACTTGGTGTTAATAGTTCATTTGCTGATTTTTATGGCGGCACTTCATTATTAATTTTAGTGGGAGTAGTACTAGATACATTACAACAAATTGAAACATATTTATTAAACCGCCATTATGACGGTTTAATGAAGAGCGGAAGAATAAAAGGTAGAGGTGCAAACGCAATGATGGTTCAACAAGGCTAAAATGGGGAAACAATCAAACATAGAAGTTGATGGACATATTGCAGAAGCGCTAAGTAACGCAATGTTTAGAGTGGAATTAGAAAACGGCCATATGGTGATTGCACATATATCAGGAAAAATGAGAATGCATTACATAAAGTTATTGGTTGGTGATAAAGTGAAATTAGAAATGAGTCCTTACGATTTAACAAAAGCCAGAATAACATTTAGATATAAATAAAAATAGGAATAAAGAATAACAACGAAACTTAAAAATAATGAAAGTTAGAGCATCTATAAAGAAAAGAAGTGTCGATTGCAAAATCGTTCGCCGCAAAGGCAAGTTGTACATTATCAACAAAAAGAACCCTAAATTTAAGCAAAGGCAAAAATAATAACATTAATTGATTAAAATAACATGGCACGTATTGCAGGTATCGACCTTCCAAAAAACAAAAGAGGAGTAATAGGATTAACCTATATTTTCGGCATTGGTTTATCAACCGCCAAAAAAATATTAGATGACGCAGGAATTCATCAAGATAAAAAAGTAAGTGAGTGGACTGATGAAGAGCAAAACGCTATTCGTACCTTCATTAATTCTAACATTAGAGTTGAGGGTGCTCTTCGTTCAGAAGTTCAGTTAAACATTAAGCGTTTAACCGACATAAACTCATATCGCGGAATTCGTCATCGTAATGGCTTACCACTTCGTGGGCAACGTACAAAAACGAATGCTCGTACACGCAAGGGTAAACGTAAAACAATTGCTAACAAAAAAATGGCAACTAAATAATAATTAGACAAGGATTTATTCATAATGGCAAAACAACAAACAACAGCTCAAACGGCTAAAGTAGCATCTAAAAAGCGTACTGTAAAAGTAGAAGCAATAGGCGAAGCTCATATTAATGCTACATTTAATAATATTATTATTTCGTTAACGAACACAACCGGTCAAGTAATATCTTGGAGTAGCGCAGGTAAAATGGGCTTCAGAGGTTCAAAAAAGAACACGCCATACGCTGCTCAAATGGCCGCAACAGATTGCGGAAAAGTAGCATTTGATTTCGGGTTACGTAAAGTAAAAGTTTTTGTAAAAGGTCCGGGTGCCGGTCGTGAGAGCGCAATTCGTTCAATTGCTGCTGCAGGTATTGAAGTTACTGAAATAGTAGATGTAACTCCTATTCCTCACAATGGTTGCCGCCCGGCAAAACGTAGAAGAGTTTAATAAAAAAGTCGGCCGGTAGGCTATTAACAACCGGTATGGAGTTGATAATCAAAAAGGATTTTCAACTTAAATAATTAACAATAAAAACAATTATTTAAAATGGCAAGGTACACAGGTCCTAAATCAAAAATCGCCCGTAAATTCAGAGAGCCAATTTTTGGCCCTGATAAGGCACTAGAAAAGAAAAATTACCCTCCGGGACAACATGGCGTTAACAAAAAACGTACAAAGCAGTCGGAGTATGCAATTCAATTGCAAGAAAAACAAAAAGTAAAATATACCTACGGCATTTTGGAGCGTCAATTTGCTAAAATGTTCGATAAAGCCGCAAGTTCGCATGGTATTACAGGCGAAGTGTTATTACAGCTTATTGAAAGCCGCTTAGATAATGTTGTTTACCGCCTAGGTATTAGCCCTAGTCGCCGTTCGGCAAGACAGTTAGTATCTCACGCTCATATCACAGTAAATGGAACTACTGTAAACATACCTTCTTACATTTTAAAACCAGGTGATGTTATTGCTGTTCGCGAGCGTTCAAAATCACTAGAAGTGGTTACTGGCAATGTTGCAAATTCTCTTAATAAATACCCATGGCTTGATTTTGATAAAAGTTCAATGACCGGAAAATTTATTAACCGCCCTGAAAGAGCTCAAATACCTGAAAATATTAAGGAACAGCTTATTGTGGAATTGTACTCAAAATAATATTAATTTTAAACCAATTTATTTAAACACTATGGCAATTTTAAATTTCGTAAAACCTGACAAGGTAATTATGATTAACTCAACTGAAACCGAAGGTCAGTTTGAATTTCGCCCACTTGAACCCGGTTTTGGAATCACAATAGGCAACTCATTACGCCGTATTTTATTATCTTCGCTCGAAGGTTTTGCCATCACAAGCATTAAAATAGAAGGCGTAGATCATGAATTTTCAACCTTAAAGGGTGTAGTTGAAGACATTACTGAAATTATTTTAAATCTAAAACAAGTTCGCTTCAAAAAGCAGTTAGAAAACTCTGAAAATGAAAAAGTAATTGTTCATTTTGCCGGTCAAGATAAATTTACCGCAGGTGATATTGGAAAATACACTAATGGCTTTCAAGTTTTAAATCCTGATTTAGTAATTTTTAATTGCGACTCATCTGTTCGTATTAAAATGGAGCTTTCAATAGAAAGAGGTCGCGGTTACGTTCCATCAGAAGAAAATAAATCAAATTCTGCGACAAACGGAACTATTTTTATTGACTCTATTTATACACCAATAAAAAATGTAAAATACACTATTGAAAATTATCGTGTTGAACAAAAAACCGACTATGAACGTTTGATTTTAGATATCATTACAGATGGATCTATCCACCCAAAAGAAGCGTTAAAAGAAGCGGCTAAAATATTAATTTTCCACTTCATGCTGTTTTCTGATGAAAAAATTACACTTGAAACAGAAGAAAAACGTAATGAAGAAGAATTAGATGAAACAAGCCTGCACATGCGCCAACTACTAAAAACTAAATTGGTTGATATGGATTTATCAGTTAGAGCGCTTAATTGCTTAAAGGCTGCAGACGTTGAAACACTAGGAGAGTTAGTTGCATTTAATAAGAATGACTTATTAAAATTCCGCAATTTTGGTAAAAAATCACTTACTGAATTAGAAGACCTTGTAGTAAGTAAAGGTCTTAACTTTGGAATGAACGTAGTAAAATATAAACTTGATAAAGATTAATAATTAATTCTTTATACTAATTTTAGATTGAAAAATGAGACACGGAGATAAAATAAATAACTTAAGCCGTACAGCGGCACACCGTAAAGCATTATTAAGCAACTTAGCTTGTGCTTTAATTGAAAACAAACGCATTTTTACTACGCTTGCTAAAGCAAAAGCATTGCGTGTATTTATTGAGCCAATAATCACAAAAAGTAAAACAGACTCAACACATAGCCGCCGCGAAGTGTTTACAAGCCTTCGCAGTAAAGATGCCGTTACAGAACTATTTAAAACAGTTTCAGCTAAGGTGGCTGAACGTAACGGTGGTTACACACGTGTTATTAAAACAGGAAACCGATTAGGCGATGCTGCTGAGATGGCAATGATTGAATTAGTTGATTTTAATGAAATTTACAGTAATTCAAAAGCAGCTTCAACAGCTACTGCTAAAAAAACAACGCGCCGTAGCCGCACCGCTAAAAAAACAACCTCAGGGGCAAGCGATTCTGCTTCAACTTCAGAAAATAAAGAAACTGAATAAGCATTTAATTATGTATAAAAAAGCCATCTTTTTAAAAGGTGGCTTTTTTTATGCAAATACCCTAACAAGTTTGGTAGTTTTTAAATAAGCAATATATGTGAATTATTTGTATTAATTTTGAAGAAATTTCGATAAAATGGCTGAAAAGTTAATGGCTGAACAAGCCATAAAAATAAAAAAACCCGATTGGCTAAGAGTAAAATTACCTACCGGCGAAAATTATTTAAAAGTTAGAAAAATTGTAGAAAAACACAAACTTCACACTATTTGTGAAAGTGGAAACTGCCCAAACATGGGTGAGTGTTGGGGAGCAGGTACTGCAACTTTTATGATTTTAGGGAATATTTGTACTCGTAGCTGCGGATTTTGTGCCGTTGCAACAGGAAAACCAAAACCGGCCGACTGGGACGAACCTAAAAGAGTGGCAGAGTCGGTAAAGCTAATGGGCGTTAAACATTGTGTTATCACTAGCGTTGACAGAGATGACCTAAAAGATGGAGGATCCATTATTTGGGTAGAAACCATAAAAGCAATTAGAGCAATTAGCCCTGAAACAAAATTTGAATGTTTAATCCCTGACTTTGCCGGAAAATGGGAAAACTTACAGCGCATAATTGATGTAAACCCGGATATAGTATCGCATAACATAGAAACAGTAAGAAGATTAACTGCTCAAGTGCGCATACAGGCAAAATACGACAGAAGCTTAGAAGTACTCAAAAGGCTTGACGCAGCAGGCGTTAAAACAAAATCAGGTTTAATGCTAGGTTTAGGCGAAACCGAAGAAGAAATATTTGAAACAATAGATGATTTATCAAATGCAAAAGTAGATGTTTTAACTATGGGGCAATACTTGCAACCAACACCACAACATATACCCGTTGCTAAGTTTATACACCCTGACGATTTTAAAAAATACAAAGAGTATGCCCTAGGCAAAGGTTTTAGGTTTGTAGAAAGCGGCGCTCTTGTTCGTTCATCATATCATGCAGAAAAGCATATTTTTTAAATAAAAAACATTTTTTTCAATTAGAAAGAAACCACAATCAACTGAAAATTAACAACATAAAAATGATTGTTAATAACTTTATTGCTTTTTGAGGGTTACAGTACTTGCAAATAAGAATAAAACTTAAATCTTTGCAAAATTCTATTTTTCAATTTGATAAGAATTAAGTACATATTAATCACAGTTTTAATCACTTTTGGAGTATTGTTTTCGTATTCAGGTACCCTTGACGATTCAAAAAAACTAAAGCCAGACGACGACAAAAAAGCTAAAACCAAGCGTGATGACACAAGCCATGTGCAAATTGAAACAGAAGATTTATTATCTGACGAAGTGCCTGATTCTTTACACTTTTTATTTCCAAGTCATGATTTATACACCACATTTGATACTTCAATTGTTCACCCCTATAACTTTTATAACGAATTTAAAGTAGATAGCGCAGAATTAACGCTTGTAAAAGAAGGCGAAAACAACTTTGTAATGCCTTTTACAGGCTCAATTACCAGCGGATTTGGCTGGAGACGCTATCGCCCACACTACGGTACCGATATTGGTCTTAAAACAGGTGATATAGTTGTAACAGCGTTTGATGGAATGGTTCGTTTTGCAAAGTATTGTGGTGGTTACGGTTATTGTGTAATAGTACGACATAACAACGGCTTAGAGTCTGTATATGCCCATTTATCTAAAATTTTGGTTGAACCCGGCCAGCTTATTACAGCAGGTTCAATTATTGGCTTAGGTGGCAACACCGGCCATTCATTTGGTAGTCATTTACATTTAGAGTTTCGTTACTTAGGTCAGTCGATTGATACAGAAGATATTATTGATTATACAAAAGGTGAATTAAAATCAAACACATTTATAGTACGCAAAAATGACGTTGAGAGCAAGTATGATTTAAGGGCATTACACACTCGTCATCGCAGAGATTTAGCCTACGCTAGGCGTGGCGCAAAAAATGCTAAAATTACTTACGCTGCAGTTAAAGGAATTTATAAAGTAAGAAAAGGAGATACCTTGGGAGCAATTGCAAAACGCAATCACACAACGGTTAACAGTTTATGTAAGAAAAATGGTTTAAAGCCAAATACCGTTTTAAAACTAGGGCAGCGCGTTAAAATTTAATTTCGCAACCGGGTAATAAAAACTTTAACTCCTCTACCCTATTGCTACTAATTTGAGTTCCTCTAATATCCAGCAATGTAAGGTTTTGAAGTTCAGAAATGCTTTCAGGTAAATTTGATAAATTTTTGCAACCTCTAAACGAAATAATTCTAAGCTTTTTGGCCTTGTATATTTCAAAAGGAATTGCAGCAATTGGATTGTTTTCTAAAATTAAAACCTCTAAGTTATTTAATCGTTCAAAATGCTTTGTTACGTAATGCGTGTTGGTGTTAGATAAATATAAAAATTGAAGGTTTGGAATTTTAAAAATTTGCTTAGGAAAACTATCTAAAATAACATTTTCAAAATTTAATTCACGTAAATTTTTTAAAAATTTAAACGTTACAGGTAAACTTAATGTATCATCGGTGTTTCCAAACTTAAACGTTTGTAATTTGCTCAAATAGGCTATTTGAGCAGGTATAGAATCAATTTTAGTATGCTGCAAATCAAAATAATATAAATTAAAAAAAGGTTTTAAATTGCTTGGAAACAATGTTAATGCATTATTATAACTTGCAAAATACATGAGGTTATATAAGCTTTCAAAATTTTTAGGAAAACTTGTAACATTATTTGTGCTTAGCTTTAATGCCTGCAAATCGCTCAATTTATATAGCTTTTCATAAAGTTTTTGATCAAAAATTTTATATGATAAATCGAGTTTATATACTTTTTTTTCGATTTTTAAAGCTTGTTTTAAATCTGTGTAAACCATGCTGCCTGCCACACCAAACTTATCAAACTCGTTTTGAGAACTGCATATTTGCACCAGCAGAGTAAATATGAAAATAAATTTATTCAATTTTAAACGACCTAATATAAGGTTTTGCTTTTATCTGTAAAAAACATTTTTACACAATTACACAGTTTAAGTTAAATTTGCAGCATTATAATTATTATGCTTGAAGACTCATTAGATGATATGCAAGAATTGCCGGACGATGAAAGTCAAGCATTTTACGAACATCACCACATTAAAATTGACAAAGGGCAAATAAGCCTTCGAATCGACAAGTTTTTAAACACACGTCTTCAAAACTCATCACGAACAAAAATTCAACAAGCATGCGATGTTGGCTCTGTAATTGTAAACGGAAAACCTGTTAAATCTAATTACAAAATTAAGCCGCTTGATGATATTTCGATAGTACTTAGCGTGCCACCACGCGATGTTACCGTTGTTCCCGAAAATATTCCTATTAACATTGTATTTGAAGATGATTACTTTGCCATCATAAACAAGGCGCCGGGCATGGTAGTTCACCCTGCCTATGGCAATTATAGAGGAACATTAGTAAACGCCTTAGCTTATCACTTTAATAATTTACCCACCAGCTCAACTAAATTAAATAATGATATTAAGCTGGAGCGCCCGGGTTTAGTACATCGTATTGACAAAAACACATCTGGAATTATTTTAATAGCAAAAACCGAACTTGCTATGATGCGTTTAGCAAAAGATTTTTATGATAGAACGATAGACAGAAAATACGTTGCTTTAGTTTGGGGGCGATTAAAAGATGATACCGGAACCATTAGGGGAAACGTTGGTAGAAATTTAAAAAACAGAAAAATAATGGATACTTTTCCGGAAGGGAGTGAAAACGGAAAACACGCTGTTACCCATTATAAAGTACTTGAGCGCTTTGCTTACGTTACCTTAGTAGAATGCAAACTAGAAACCGGAAGAACACATCAAATTCGAGTTCACTTTAAAAGCATAGGACATCCACTGTTTAACGATAGTGAATATGGTGGAAGTGCTGTTTTAAAAGGGCAAAATACCTCAAAGTATCGACAATTTATTGAAAACTGTTTTGAAACAATACCACGCCAAGCCTTACATGCCAAAACACTTGGTTTTAATCACCCCATACATCAAACACCCATGTTTTTTGATAGCCAACTACCCGATGACTTTACCAAAGTTATTGATAAATGGAAAAACTTTAGCGTCTCAGTTCCTTAAATAAAAATCATATTTTTAGTATTATTTTGCACTAATTTAAAATGTAAAATTGCTAATTTAGCATCAATATTATTACCATGGATTACAGAATTGAAAAAGACACAATGGGCGAGGTAAAAGTACCTTCGCATGTATATTGGGGCGCACAAACAGAACGCTCTCGCAATAATTTTAAAATAGGCCCCGAAGCAAGTATGCCTAAAGAAGTTATTTATGCTTTTGGTTATTTAAAAAAAGCTGCCGCCTTAGCTAATAACGAACTAGGCGTATTATCAAAAGAAAAAACCGAATTAATTGCAAAAGTTTGCGATGAAATTATTGCAAAAAAACTTGACGATCAATTCCCTTTAGTAATTTGGCAAACCGGTTCTGGTACGCAAAGCAACATGAATGCAAACGAAGTTATTGCCTACCGTGCACACGTTTTAAATGGCGGAAAATTAACTGACGAGCCTAAAGTACTTCACCCAAACGACGATGTAAACAAATCACAATCATCAAACGATACCTACCCTACAGCAATGCATATTGCTGCATACAAACAAGTTGTTGAAATAACCATTCCGGGTATGATGCGTCTCCGCGAAAGTTTAAACAAAAAAGCAATTGCATTTAAAGACATTATTAAAACGGGGCGTACCCATTTTATGGATGCTACACCGTTATCATTAGGGCAAGAATTTAGTGGCTACGTGCAACAAATAGACATGAGTATTCGCGCTTTAAAAAATGCATTAGGCGCAGTAAGCGAATTAGCCTTAGGCGGAACAGCAGTTGGTACAGGTTTAAATACACCAAAAGGATACGATGTACTTGTTGCAAAAAAAATAGCTGAACTAACCGGCTTACCTTTTGTTACGGCACCTAATAAATTTGAAGCATTGGCAGCCCACGACGCAATGATAGAACTAAGCGGTGCACTAAAACGCAGTGCCGTTTCATTATTTAAAATTGCTAATGATGTTCGTATGCTCTCATCAGGGCCACGTTGTGGTATTGGCGAAATAATTATTCCGGATAATGAGCCAGGATCATCAATAATGCCGGGCAAGGTAAACCCAACACAACCCGAGGCCTTAACAATGGTTTGTGCGCAAGTAATTGGCAACGACGTGGCAGCTACAGTTGGCGGCACAATGGGGCATTTTGAATTAAACGTATTTAAACCGGTAATTGCTGCAAACGTATTACAATCTGCCCGCTTAATTGGCGATGCATGTGTTTCGTTTACTGAAAAATGTGCTGATGGTATTGAGCCTAATTTACCTTTAATTAAAGAACATTTAGAAAACTCACTCATGCTGGTAACAGCATTAAACACACATATAGGTTACGAGAAAGCAGCTAAAATTGCTAAAACAGCACATAAAGGCAACAAAACTTTGCGCGAAGCTTCGATTGAATTAGGCTATTTAACTAACGAGCAATTTGAGTCGTGGGTTCGCCCCGAAGATATGATTGGAAGTTTAAAATAGAATACAAAAAATTGTTAACACCACTTCTGCTTAATAAATATTGCCTATTTTTAGGTTTATAAATCTTTATTTATGCAGTGGAAATTTTATTTATATTCTTTTATTGCCATAGGAGTACTAGGAATAACGGGTTATTTTTATAATTGGGTTTGGTACTTATATATCCCACTAATGCCTTTAATTTTATTAGGGATAATTGATGTAAACCAAACACATCACTCTTTGCGTTATAATTTTCCGGTTATTGGTCGTTTGCGCTGGGCTGCTGAGTGGATGCGCCCAAAAGTGTATCAATATTTTGTTGAAAGCGATACCGATGGGGCGCCTTACAATCGTTTAAGCAGAACAGTTATATATCAGCGCGCTAAAAAAGCTAATGATACAACGCCTTTTGGTACACAATATAATGTTTATGAAATTGGTTATGAATGGCTCAATCACTCAATTACACCACTGCACATGGATAAAATTAATCACGATCCACGCGTTTTAGTTGGGGGCCCTGATTGTAAGCAACGCTACAATGCCAGTATTTTTAATATAAGTGCAATGAGTTACGGCAGTTTAAGCCAAAATGCTATTTTAGCGCTAAACAGCGGGGCAAAAATTGGTGGCTTTGCACATAATACCGGCGAAGGAGGTTTAAGTCATTACCACCTTGAACCCGGCGGAGACGTTATATGGCAAATTGGTACCGGCTATTTTGGGTGTAGAAACAACGACGGCTCATTTAACTATGATGCCTTTGCAGAAAGAGCTAATCACAGTAATGTTAAGATGATCGAAATAAAATTAAGTCAGGGGGCAAAACCCGGTCATGGTGGAATTTTACCGGCAGCAAAAGTTACTGATGAAATTGCAAAAATTCGTTTAGTTGAGAAAGGGAAAGATGTATTATCTCCCCCCTATCACACAGCATTTAACACTCCTTTAGAAATGATGGCGTACGTAAAAAAATTGCGCGATTTAAGTAACGGAAAGCCTATTGGATTTAAACTATGTATCGGGCAAAAATCGCAATTTATTTCAATATGCAAAGCTATGGTAAGTACAGGCATAATGCCAGACTTTATTACAGTTGATGGCGGCGAAGGAGGAACAGGTGCAGCACCGCTAGAGTTTAGCAACTCAGTAGGCATGCCTTTACGCGATGCATTAGCATTTGTTTACGACACTTTAAATGGATTTGGTATAAAAAAACACATAAAAATAATAGCCTCAGGAAAGGTTCATACCGGTTTTGATATCGTTAAAAATATTGCTTTAGGAGCAGATATGTGCAACGGTGCAAGAGCTATGATGATAGCGCTGGGCTGTATTCAAGCTTTAGAGTGTAATAAAAACACTTGCCCAACAGGTGTGGCTACACAAAACCCCAAATTATATAAAGGTTTAAATGTTAATGATAAAAAAGTGCGGGTAGCAAATTATCATACTGAAACAATAAAATCGGCCGTTGAGTTAATGGCAGCAGCAGGCATTGATCACCCACAACATTTGCATCGTTCGCACATATACAGAAGAGTGAGTGCAAATAAAATTCAAACCTATGCCGAAATGTATCCTTACTTATTAAAAAGCAGTTTGCTAGAACCTCCTTTTCCTCAAGGTTGGGAACTTGCTGTTATGGAAAGTGATGAGAAAACATTTGAACATGCTATAAAATACGCTTAAAGTAAATAGAATAAATAGGCTAAAAATTTTCTTTATAAAATTTAAAAATAGCATTAAAATAACAATCTGCTTCTGCTTCAAGGCGCTTTAGACCCGGTAAATTAAAATATATTGCATTAAAATTTTGAACCTCTAGTGCGTTATCTTGGTATAAAGCCTCACCGTAAACCAAAGGAGAATTAATTGTGCGACATAAAATTAAGTTTCTTGAAAAAACGCCTTCAGTTTTTAAACTAATGCAATTGTCTTTTAAATAATCGGCATCGTTTGCTGCTGCTATTGGAATTTGGAGCGCCTTACTAAAGTTAGAAACAACATAAGACGAAAGTTTTTCACTTTGATTTAATTGTTTGCTAAGCAGGAGACGCAAAAAATTTATTTTCGCATCAATTTTATCTAAGTTACTCTCTGTAAAAGCTCCTCCAATAAAAGTCATTGTAAAGTTTTTATTGGTTACTTTTTTCCATGGCTCATTTTTTTCATCAACATTGTGATGAATAATAATTGAAAGATGGGGATTAAATGTATTTATTTTTTGGGCTCTGTTTATTAAATCAAAATCTCTAAAAAATTCCCAAAAAAATTTATAATCATGCAGTTTAATTAATTTGTTATAACGTTCGTCACTTAATGAATTGTTGCTTTTTAAGCTATCTAACATTCTTTTTTTATGATGTATTAACCAATAATTGTAGGTACAATTAAATGAAGTATAATTTGCTTTTGTTTTAGTTAAATAAACAGTTGCACCTTCTTGTTCAAGCTTGTTTTTTAAATAACTAGCGGTAATAAAATTCAAGTCACTTTCAAAAATTTTTATGGTGTCGTTTGGATTTTTTAAACTGTCGGGTAAAAAAAATAAATATTTTTGTTCGATAGACGCTTCAGCTAAATTTGTAGAAAAATGGCCGGGATCAATTGCAACTTTTAAACCAAATAATGCCTTACTTTTTTTTGTTTTAATAATTTTTCGAGTGTCATCAATATAGATATAAATACTATCGCGCTGGCGTTTTGAGTATTTTTTAATTTGTTTTTGTTTTAATAACTTTTCTTGCTCTAAAAAAGAAGTGTTTTCAAAAAAATCAGCCAACATTTCTATCTCATGATTGTATATAGCAAATGATTTTTCGCCATTTTTATTTAATAGGTAAATAGCATCTTTCTCAAATTTAACCGTGTTAGAAAGCTTTCCATTTAAATTTAAATAATCATCAAAGCGCTGCTTACATTGTTTAAATGTTTGTGCCGTTATAGTTGAAAATAAAATCAGTAATATTGGTAATAAGCGCATTAGTCAAATTTAAACAGGCCTTTTAAAACTTTTTAGTATTTTCATACAGAATATTAAATGCCAAATGTTAACACAAAATCAAATAGAAAAGCTCAAAAAGGAAATTTTGTATAAAACGTCTCGTAGTGGCGGAAAAGGCGGGCAAAATGTAAATAAGGTTGAAACAAAGGTTGAGCTTGTTTTTAATATTGATTTAAGTAATTTGTTTAATGCTAATGAAAAGTTAGTTTTAAAACAAAAAAATAAAGATAATTCTGAAATTCAAATAATAGGAAATAAATATCGCTCACAAATTGAAAATAAAAAAGATGCATTTCAAAAGCTTGTGGCATGCTTAATAAAATACTTTAAGGTAGAAAAAAAGAGAGTAAAAACCAAGGTGTCAAAAAGTGTTTTGAAAAAACGTGCGCAGAAGAAGATAAAACATTCTGAGCAAAAAAAATTACGAAAAAAAACAATTCTATAATTGCTTTTTAATTCACTCATATTCACATTATTTTTACCAATTGTTTTTATATCGTATTGGGTATTACCTTTTAAATACAGAAATTATTTTTTACTATTAGCCAGTTATTTTTTTTATTATAGTTACAATCCTTGGTTTTTATTATTATTAATTGGAACATCTTCTTTCGATTATTTTTGTGCGAAAAAAATTGCTTCATCAAATTATAAAAAAACTTTTTTATGGTTAAGCTTAATTTCAAATTTAGGTGTCCTTTTTATTTTTAAGTATTTTGTTTTTTTTTATAATACAGGCATAAATCTTTTTTCATCACAACATCATTTACTTCAAAACTTTATAATTCCGGCCGGACTTTCGTTTTATACCTTTCAATCAATAAGCTACACCATTGATGTTTATCGAAAAAAATACGAGCCTAACGATTCATTATTTGAATTTTTATTGTACGTTTCGTTTTTTCCTCACATGGTTGCGGGTCCGGTTGTAAGGTATAACAGCTTAATGCCACAGTTTAAAATTACCAGCTATTTTAAAAATATTAATTGGGCAGAATTTGCTCAATTTACTATTTGGGGATATTTCAAAAAAATGGTTGTAGCCGATAATATAGCATACATTGTTGACACTGCTTTTTTGAACATTTCAAATTATTCTGCTATTGAATTATTATTTGTAGGGTTTTTATTTGTTATTCAACTTTATTGCGATTTAAGTGGCTATAGTGACATTGCAACTGGTATTTCAAAATTATTTAATATTAATTTAAGCCTGAACTTTCAACGTCCCCTTCTTTCCAAGTCATTATATGAATTTTGGCAAAGATATCATATTAGCGTTACATCTTGGTTTCGCGATTATTTATACGTTAGCTTAGGAGGAAATAGAAAGGGCAATGCACGCAGATTATTAAATGTTTTTTTAGTTTTTACTTTAAGTGGCTTTTGGCACGGTGCCAACTTTACATTTGTACTGTGGGGAGTGAGCCATGGAGTTATATATGTTACAGAATTATTTTTTATTAAGCGTTTCATTAAAATAATGCCATTTATGAAATGGCTATGCTTAATGATTATTCTTGCCCTTACTTTTGTTTTATTTAGAGCTAGCAATATTTATGAAGCAGGTTTAATTTACGCTAAATTATTTTCGAAATCCGAAACCTACTTTTCATTTAAAACAATATTAGAAAGACATGATAAAATACTCATAACAGCAGTGGTATTTGTAACACTTCTATTATTTTTAAAGGAATTAAACGAAGAGTTTTCTTTAATTAACAAACACAAAAAATTTTATCTGTTTTTCAAACCTATTTTTTTTATTTTAATTATAATACTAATTTTTATGATAGGAAATTTTAATGCGAATACATTTATTTATTTTCAATTTTGATAAAAAAAGCCATAACATATTTTATTATATTAACCGTAATTCTTTACATGCTGCAATTGCTTTTATACAAAGGCTTACTGCTAAATAATGGGGGTTATTATCAAAAGTATAAAACAATTTTTTTAGAAAAAAATCAATATAATTTTTTGCTGTTAGGATCTTCGCGAGCAGAATCGCATTACAGCACAAAAATAATTGACTCAACATTACACGTAAATTCGTTTAACCTAAGTGCTGCAGGTGCTTCGAGCGAATTTTCTTATAGGTTACTAAAAGTTTATTTAAAAAAATCTAACGCTCCAAAATGTGTTATTTATGAACTGGATATTATGAATGTAGGCAATTTCGAGCGTGAGATTAAAGACTTTAATAATTTTTTTCCTTTTCTATACACTAATGATTTTTACGAAGATTTTTCAATAATTGAGCCGCGTTATAAGCTTTTTAAACATATACCATATTACGCCCTTCCTTTTTGCGGGTTAAAGAATATAAGCACTTCTATTCATGGTTATTTGAATATTCCTAACAAATTTGACACATGTTATTACAAAGGTTTTGTTTCATATCATCACAAATTATCAAAAGATTCAGACATCATTAAAAAAAACATTTTTATAAGTAACTATACCGAACTATATTTAGATTCTATTATTTCAATATGTAAAAAAAACAATATTCAACTAATAGCTGTTACATCGCCAATATACAAAGGTGGAAGTATTGAATTTTTAAATAAAAACAATATTATTGATGTTATACATCAAAAATTTAAAAAAAATGGTGTGCAGTATTTTAATTTTTCAGAAACTTCTTTTTCAAATAACCGATATTTGTTTTCAGATATTTATCATTTAATGCCAGAAGGTTCAATCTTGTTTACCAAGCAGCTTTGTGATTCACTGATAATAAAAAATTATAATCAATAACTTTTAATTTTCGTTTAAAATTAATTTGTTGTTGTTAATCACTCCTAGCACTTTACCTGACAATTTTTTATTAAAAAAAGGTGAATTTTTCGACTTTGAAAAATTATTTTTATCTGTTAACTCGGTGATTTCAGATGTTGAAAATAAAGTTAAGCAAGCCGGTTCGCCAATAGCTAAACCTTCGCTATTTAATCCTAATATTTTACGCGGTTTAATTGTAAGCGAATTAATTAAAACATCTAACAAATCATTGCCTAATGCAGTGTATGCCGATGCAAAACATGTTTGCAAATTAATTGCGCCAAATTTAGCATAATCAAATTCGAGTTCTTTACTTTCAATATCTTGTGGGCAGTGGTCGCTAACAACTACATCAATTATACCGCTTTCTAAAGCATTTTTTAATGCAATTTTATCTTTTTTATTTCTTAACGGTGGATTTAGTTTAAGATTTGTATCAAAATTTGAAAGTTCGGCATCGTCTAATAATAAATGAATTGATGACACTCCACATGTAACATTTAAATTATTTTGCTTAGCTTTTTTAATTGCTTCAATGCTTCCTTTACAACTTATGAGCGGAATATGCATTTTATAATCAACATAATTTAATACTGAAATAGCTTGTTGAACGGCAATCTCTTCAGCTAATGCCGGCATACCTTTTAAACCTAAAGTGGTTGAAGTTTCACCTTCATTCATTTGACCACCATCAATTAAACTTTTATCTACACAAAAATTAATTAGTAAAGAATTAATGTTTTTTGTGTATTGCAAAGCCCTCAGCAATGTTCCGGAATTATTTAGCGTATTTTTATAATCGCTAAAAGCAAAGGCCCCTGCAAGCTTCATGTCGTACATCTCAGAAAGTTCTACCCCTTTTGCACTTTGGCTAACTGCTCCAAAAGGATAAATTGAAACCGCTTTATTTTTTGATGCTGAAACTATTGATTCTATTTGAGAGCGGTGATCAAATTGAGGTGTATTTTTTGTATGTAAACCAATACCTGTAAATCCGCCAAAAGCGGCACACTTTATTAAACTTTCAATATCTTCTTTATATTCATAACCCGGGTAACCAGAAACTGCTTGCATGTCAACCCAACCAAGCGAAACGTGTAAATCATTGGCTTCAATTATTTTTGCATCGTTCGCTATAATGCTCTTTTTTATTTCGTTAATTTTTCCTGAATCAATTAAAATATCCATTATTTTTTGGTGTAAGCTACTTTCCGGAAAAATAATTTTTGCTTGTTTAATTAAAATCTTCATGTTTATTTAAAAAATTTAAGTACGATTAATTCTAGCGCCATAAATATAAGGCTCAAAATAACAAAAAACTTCCATATTTGAGTATTTTCAGCAGCAGATAATAATTTTGCATTAATATTTTCATTGCCATTACTAACAACGGCAAAATTCTTAATTTTTTTGTCTCTAATTAATTCCATCAAATTGTCAATCGAATACGATGTTAAATCAGACTCTATACGGTTTATATTAAAGGCATATTCTGAAATTAACGCACTATCCATTGTTAAACTATAAAATCCACTTTCTATTATTTGATTGTGTAAAAACAAAAGGGATTGATTGCCTATATTTTTTATCTCAGGAATTAACTCTACATTACCTTTTTTTTGTTTTAAAACTGGTGGTTTTTCGGCAATTTTACTGTTTTCAATTTGTATGGGGGCATTTGTTCCGGTTAAATAGTACAATAAATTTGATTTCACACTCATTAAAGACATGCGATAAAAAGTTGGTACAAATAATGCGTGTTTAATAAAATTACCACAGGACTCATTTATGGGTTGAGTTATAAGATATGCGTTTGAATTGCCTTGAATATTTTTTAATAAAAAGGGTGAGCCATTTTGTAATTGTAATAAATTTTGAAAGACAGAGTTAGTTGATTTTTGAATTTCATAATGTTTTAAAACAAGAGGTAGATTTATATTATGATCTATTTTTTCAAAAACATTTGCAAAAAAATTATTTTTATTTTCGATATGTGCAACGCTTGTTTTTGTTGTATCAAAACTTAAGAGCTGTGGCAAATTAAATTGCTTTAAAACTGTATTATATTGAGGCACATCAATCTTCTCTGATGGAACAAATACAAGACTCGTTCCCGAAGTATAAAATTTTAAAAGTTCATTAAGTAGGCCACTATTTATTGAATTAAGTTGGTTTAAAATAATTAAGTTGGCATTTTTTAATTTCCCAAAATCTACTTGCGTTTCATTAAAGTTTGTAACACTAAACAAACTATCGCTATTAAATAAATTAAAAAGTTCGTTACCCCTCACCTCTTTCCCATTAATTAAAGCAATTTTTAAATTATTTTTTGAATTAAATGTAAAAAAAAGTTCATCGTCAAATGTTACAGGATAATCTTCAATTTTAATAACTGCATTATTCCAAGCTTCTGTTTTGCACTCAAACGAAAAAATAAATTCGCTAGTTTGCTCACTAGCAGCAGAATATGTTGCAGGAGCAATTAAACTATTATTTATATATAAGTTTGCTGTAGCAACATCAATATCTTGTGTAGAAACATTTTTAATTTTTACGTGTAACTTTTGAATAAATCCTTTTTGTTGTATTGGCGATTCAAACCAACAAGTATCTATCGAAATATTATTTACTTGCGATGCTTCTATGGGTATTACAGTATATTTAATTGAAGAATCAATGCTTACTGCGCTTACGTTAAAGGTACTTTTTTGCAAATCTGAAATTATATAGGACAGCGATGAGGCGTTTGGCAATTGTAATAAAAAATTATTTTGTTTGCTTATCACATCGCTCAACATTCTGCTTAGCGGATATTCTTTTACATCATCAACTGCCATTAAGGCATCTTCGGCGCTAAGTAAGCGTTGCTGTTTGCCCTCAAACGAGTTAGTTAATATTTGAAATTTAGCAGATCCTGAAAATGCTTTAATAATTTCTTTTGCTTTTTGTTTTGCTATTTCAATAAGAGGACCGGATTTGTTTACATTGCTCATGCTAAGTGAATTATCAATGTAAATGCTAATATTTTTAAAGCCGTTTAAATTATTTACAGCCGATTGTCCATTTGGAATATAGGGTTTTGAAAAAGCAAACACTATACAAATTATTGTGAAACATCTTAAAATTAAAACTAATATTTCTTTTAGTCGCGACTTTGATTTGCTTTCGTTTTTGATGGTCGCTAATAAACTAACATTGCTAAAGTAAACTTTTTTATATTTAACAAAGTTAAACAAATGAATTATCAGCGGCACTAAAACAGCTAACAAACCCCACAAAACAGCCGGATATAAAAAAGACATAGTAGAGTACAATTTTAATAAAAAAGACTTTAAATAAAATCATAATTTTAAATATTTTTTAATATTCTCACAGTCTCTTTAAAATTTTGTAACTTTATCTCAAAATCTGAATTTGCATGAGTTCGGCGTTAGCATCGTTATTAAAAAATGTCATATTAATTACTCTGTTAATTATTTCGGCACTTGATTTATATTATAATTGGTTTGGCTTTAAAGAATTGTTAAGCGTTCAATTAATTTCCGGCCTAATTTATGTGTTTTTAAGTTGTTACGAAATTTTAAACTCTTCTTTTAAAGCCTCGCTCCCCGTTACTAGGTTTGCTTATTTAACAAGTTCTTTTTTAATGTTTAGAACAATTAAAATTGGAGCTTTTTTAATTTTTGGAATAATGCTCATTTCAACCGAAACAAAAGTGGAGTTTTTAATGCCAATATGTTTTATTATTTCGCTAACTGAGGCCATTGTTACATTTATTAGATATAAAAAGAGTTTGTGTTTTATTAATATTTATGCCAACTATATACTAATTGCAGAAGATGGCATGAAAAAAATATTTGCTTCTGAAATTAAAACTGTTGAATTTAGACACAATGTTTTTTACCTCATTACAAACAAATCAAAAACATTAACCGTTGCTACTGAGTATGTAAGCAACAAAAACTCGTTTTTGCTTGCAATGCAAAATTGGCTAACCCGTAATAAATTAGATATGGGTGATGAATCTAAAGAGCATTTAAATCTTTTGCTAAATGATTTGTATTAAGTTTACTTCTGTTTCTTTTTAGTAATACGCCTAACAAATTGTGCCCAAGTTTCAAACTCTTCTCTATAAAAAAATCCCATTCCCTGTGTATATGGTCCTCCCACAACGCTTATTTGAGTGTTGTCATTTGTTTTATTATAGCCTTTTAGCTTATAACGGCCATCTTTACTTAATTTATATTCCACGTTTATATCTCCAATTATATTACTGCTATTTTGAGAATTTGTGCTATTATTATTTACGCCAAAATTACCATCTACCGATAATTTATTATTCATAAATTGTTTACTCATTGATAAATCAACACCTTGCCCTGTATTTTGCGTGCTTGCTCTATAATTTAAACCAAGTTGTAAATCTGAAATTCCGGTTAAGTTTCCAACATAGCTATTTAAAAATTGATTTAACTTATTTGTTAACATTTCACTTCCGGTTGATATAGCTGCGCTACCAGCCCTAACACCGCCTGAATTAGCACTGTATATTGCAGGAGGCACAAAACTTCTAAAAAGTAAAAACGAAAACACTTGTCTGTTTAATTCGTTTTCATCGGTTAATATATTATTGATACGAGATCTGCTGGTTGGGTCAATAGTAGGAAACTCTAATTCAAAATTTACATTAGGTGTAAATAGTTTGTCTTTAATTTTTAAATGACAATCAACCATATAACGACTTTTATCAAGCGTATCGTTTAGTAGTGGCGCTATTGAGGCGCGCTGTTTATAGCTTGTAGTTACCGATATTTCAGCATTTAATGGATCGCCACTCCAACTAATATTACTACCTTCAACAATGTCAAACTTTTTGTTTATTACATTTTCAAGCGTAAATAAATAATTTCCATTTGTTATAATATAATCACCAAACATTTCAAATTTACCAAGTGTATTTATTTTTAGTTCGATGTCGCCAATACCGGCTACGTTAAGTCCATCGCCTGTTCTATTATCTAAAATAATTTTCATTTGGGCATCTGGGTTTGCCCTAATGTTCATATCTAAATCAAAACCTGAAATACGATCGTTTAGCTCTTTTTTAATTGTATCGCGTTTTACAAATTTCACAAAATCATTTTCACTAATTTCACTGGGCCCATCTAATGGCATAATAAACTTGCTATTTTTTCCCGTTTCATAATTTATCAGCATGTGTAAATTATTTAAAAATCCGTAAATATTAAGATTGCCTGAACCATACATTTTTCCGTAATAGGTTTTATTTTCTTTTATTGTAGTGTTTAACACCATCATGTTTTTATAATTCACGTCAAAGTCAATTTGCATTTTCGAAAAATTTGAATGAAAAAAGTTTCCATTTAAAGTTCCTTGAGGCGTTGAGTGTACGCCTACTTCATTTAATTTAAAATCAGAAAATCGAATTTGATCGGGCATAACTTCAATGTCGCCAACAGCATTGTATGCAACATTTGTAAAATCTACTTTTACCTCGCTTTCAACTAACCGAAGTTTTCCATCAATTTTAATATTTGAAGTGTTACCATGCACATTTCCCTTTCCAACAACTAAGCCTTTGTTAAAAGTCAATATACCTTCAATGTAAGGGTTAATTATTTTAAGATTTGCCGGTTTTGCTTCAAAATTAATATCTATGCTTTCATCTCTGCCATCTAAATAATAATTACCATTGAATGAAATATTTTTTTTAATATTTAATGTGTCTTCTGAATTAAGGCTTGTGTACCCATCTATTGAAATAGTTTTAGCTTTTGAATCATAATTATTTTTTATTTCGACCTTGCCCAATTTATTGTTATTTAAGCTAAAATCATTAATTTGAATATCACTTTGTAAAGCTAAACTATTGTCGGTTCTATAAAAATTGGCGCTACCATTTAAAATGCCTTTTAAATTAAGCTTAGAAGCACTTAAAAGTGGATTAAATTGATTGAGTTGCAAGTCAGAAAAAGTTAGAGCTAATTTATCTCCGGGTTTGTTTGATAAAATTCCGGCAATTGCAATACTTTGTTTAAAATTTTGGAAAACTAATGGATTAATGTATAACTCACCGGAGGTATCAATAACAGTAGGGTTTGTAGTTGTTAATCGCCACGTGCTGTCACTAATTGTAATATCAAGTGCGTCGTGATAAATATAAATAGATGAATTATTAAATAGTAACTGCCCGTGTAATTGCCCTTTATTTTTTGAGTTTTCTATATTTCCATACTCAAAGTTGTATTTGGTGTTTTTATCTCTTGACGATGCGCATAAGTTAAAATTTTCAATTCCCAAACTATCTGTTAGTTGAATTGATTTGCCCTTTGCTGTTGCCTCTAACACTTTGTCATTATCTTTTATTGTAAAATCAACATCGTTTATTTTAATACCATTGTAGTTAATTGTTCCGCTATACAGATTAAGGTTAAAGTTATTTTTTTCAATATTTATACTCCCTGCCACTTTTGTGTCATTACTTAACTTTAATTGAGGTATAAATAACTCACTTAAAGTTTTAAAGTTTTTAATATTTATACTAAATGAAAGACTATCGTTATATTTTTTGTTTGAATGTGGCTTTGGAAAAAATGTTGGATAATAATTATTTAAGAATGAGTTGGCAGAGCTTGCTATTGTTGTGAGATTAAAGGTTCCGAGCACTTTTGCATTTAAATACGATGATGTTAATTTTATGCTTTTATCTATATTTTCCTGTTCAAGCGCAATATCAAATGAAGATAATTTATAGATTTTATATTTCGTTTTATATTTTGTATCATCAAAATTAATATGCCCTGTTAAGTTATTTAAATTATCGCCTTTTAAATTTATTAGCACCTGCGACGATACAATTCCACTATCAGCTTTTGTTCCTTGAATAAGGTTTAATTCTGTTAAATTTAAATTATTAATCGTTGAAATAAAATCCATTTCAGGCAATTTGTTTTTAAAATTAATGCTTCCGTTAAAATCAAAGTTTGCATTTGGATCGTTGCTTGTTAGCAAACCATTAAATAGTTTATCTTTAAATAATCCGTTTAATAAAATGTTTTTATAGGTGTATCCATTGTACGAAATTGTATTTATCGTTCCCTTTAAATCTGCGTCTATATCTTCAGGCGTAATATTTTTTCCTTTTACACTAACGTTCATGTTTAAATTATTTAGCTTTTGGAACCCCGTAATTAACTCTAAATTTAAATTTGTTGTAACAAGCTTACCTTCGTAATAAACTTCGTTTGGTTTTTTTCCTAATTTTAATTTTATATCAGTGTCAATTTTTCCTGCCAAACTGTTAAGTTCACCCGTGGCTATAAAATCTTTTAAAAAGCCGTCAAAAAAGCCTCTATAATTTATAACACCCCAATTTTTTACTATCAATGGAATGGGCAAAAACTTATTTTCATTAAAGGGATATGTAGGGATTTTTATTAAATCGTAATAAGAAGTAGATAAATTTTTACAATTAAATTTAATGTAACTTGTTTCAATGTTTGGCAAACCTGTAATGTTAAAGTTTCCAACGAACTTTGTATGTTCTGCAAACTGAAGTTTTAAGTTTTCAAGTTTTAAATCGCTTACAAAGCCATCAACCAAGCCCGATATTTTCACTTCTTTATTTAATCCATTTAAATCAATTGCAAAACGAGCAATATCTGAAAAGCTAACTGAAGTGCCTTCTCTTAAATTAGCCTTAATTAAAATATTATCCATAAAATCAACGTAATCACTCCATTCGTTATAATGAAACTCTACCCTGCCGTTTACAATTGAGTTAGGCATTTTTATATTAAGCTTACTTAAAATAAGTTCATTATCATTTATCCTTACTTTAGAAGAAAAATTATTCAAAATTAAGCCACATTGCTCGGTTGCGCTCAAATGTTTTATGTTTGCTTCAATGGCCTCCGGTTTTAAGTTTATAGCAGAAATTGATGCGTTAATTTTTTTAAACACCAAATTGCTATAGTTAAGCGCAGTTGTAATTGTTGAATCTGAATTTTTATCAATGTAAGAAAAACTAACGTTGTTTAACTTAACATTTCCAAAATCAACAAGCCAATTATCTTTTGAGCTTCCCTTCCTCGAAACCGTTCCATCGTCAAAATAGTCTATTAAAAACTGTAAGTTTAAATCTTTTTCGTTTTTATATTGAACTAATTTTGATGTTGCATCTGCTAAAGCAATACTTCGCAAATTTAATTTTTTGTTTTTTATATCATAATTTTTTACATCTATGTTTATGCTTCCACAAAATAAGGTGTCGCCATGTTTATCATAAAGTATAATGCTTTTAAGATTTATCTTTTCTATTAAATCAATCTCAATTTTTTTAATATTAACCTTAACCCCCCACTCTTTACTCATATATGCTGAAGCCTTTTGACCAAGCCAAGTTTGAAATGGGTATGAGTTAATTACAAGAAAAATTATAATTAATAACAATGTTAACAGCAAAAACGTATATGCTGCAAAGCGATAAAGTATTTTCTTAACTTTGTGCCACATAGGCTAAGCCTAAATATAACTGAAAAAATTCTTTGAAAACAATAAAAAAACATAAAAGTTCTAACCTTTATATCTTAGCAATTGAAAGTAGTTGCGATGACACTTCCTGTGCAATATTGGAAAACAAAAAAGTTTTAAGTAACGTTGCTGCTACCCAATTAATTCACAACAAGTACGGAGGTGTTGTGCCTGAATTAGCCAGTCGCGACCACGAAAAAAACATTACTAAAGTAGTGAACGAAGCGCTACAATTAGCTCAGGTACCTTTATGCAACATTAATTTGTTAGCTGTAACTCAAGGCCCCGGACTCATGGGAAGTTTATTAGTAGGCTGCAGTTTTGCTAAATCGTTAAGCATTGCTTTAAACATACCCATTGTTACCATAAATCACATGCGAGCCCATGTAATGGCTCATTTAATTGAAAGTGATGCTCAAAAAACACCTCCTTTTCCATTTTTATGCTTAACCGTTAGCGGCGGGCACACACAAATAATTAAAGTAAATTCGCCCTACAACTTTGAATTACTCGGGCAAACTATTGACGATGCTGTTGGCGAAGCTTTTGACAAAGGGGCTAAAATTTTAGGACTTCCTTATCCCGGCGGTCCTGAAATTGATAGGTTAGCAAAAAATGGAAATACCAAAAAATATAAATTTTCAATAAGCAACTTAAATAACTTAGATTTTAGTTTTAGCGGCATAAAAACTTCGTTATTATATTTTATTCAAAAGCAACAAGCTATTGATTGTAATTTTATAACTAATAATTTAAACGACTTATGCGCTTCTTTTCAAGAAAATTTACTTGAACAATTATTATTAAAAATAGAGCAAGTTGTTAAAACACAAAACATAAAGCACGTTGCAATTGCCGGCGGCGTTAGTGCTAATAGTAGGCTAAGAATTTTATTAAGTGATTTTGGTAAAAAAAATAATGTAGAGGTATATTTACCAAAATTTGAGTACTGCACAGATAATGCTGCCATGATTGGAATTTGCGCTTACTTTGATGCCTTAACTCAAAATTATGCCAACTTAAACTTTGCGCCCAAAGCTAGATTTGAACTTTTTTAATGCTTCGTTTTCCTTAATGCGCATTATTGCCGACGTGTTTTTTGTTTTATCATTAAAACCGCATAAATGCAATATTCCGTGAATTAAAACCCTTAATAACTCTTCGTTAAATGGTACGTTAAATTTAAACGCATTTTCTGCAATACGGTCAATGCTTATTAAAATGTCGCTATTTATTTTTTTGCCTTCGCAATAATTAAATGTAATTATGTCTGTAAAATAATTATGGTTTAAATGCTTTTTATTGTATTCAAGCAAATCAGTATCGCTCATTATTACATAACAAATTTGCCCTAGCTCTCGTTTATGAAGTTTAATTATTTGTGTTATCCAATTTTTAATTTCTTTTTGATTTTTAATTTTAAAATCAGGGTATTGGTTAATGAATTTTATCATTATAAACTTACAGTGTTACTTATTATTATTGGTAAAAGACCATTGTTTTTTTGTCGTATTAATTCTTCTATACCAGGCAGTGATGAAGTTATTGCGCCTATATTAACAGCGCTTTGTTTTTGGTAATTTGTAATTTGTGCGCTTAAATACGAGATTTGATTAAGTTCTTCATTTAATATATTGGCTATTATTTTTGAGGGTAAATTTTCTTGCGTACAAATTTGCTTCAGTTCTGAAAGTCTATTTTTTACAAAAAGTAAACGTTTATTTAAAACTTTAAAATTAGATTTAATTTTTTCAAGGTTTAAACCACTATTTTTAAAGGTTTGCAAGTTATCTGCTTCATTTTTAGAAATTGTGTCGTTTAATTTTTCTGTTAAAAAAGCAATATAATTATCGTATTTTGTAATGGCTTTATTAAGTGTTGTACTGTCTGTTAGGCTTAATTCATTTTGTTTTAAGTTTAACACAGCAAATAAGCTATCTATACGTTTAATTTGCGCTTCTTTAATTTTATGCTCGGTATTACAAGCAGTAAGCGTAACAAACATTATACATAAACTTATGAACTTACTTAACATTAATCAATTATATTAAAACCACAATAAGGCACTAATATTTTTGGAATTTTTATACCATTTTCTGTTTGATTGTTTTCAAGCAAAGCTGCTACAATTCGAGGCAATGCCAAGGCACTGCCATTTAAGCTATGCGCTAACTGTGTTTTACCGTTTGCATCTTTAAACCTGCATTTTAAGCGATTTGTTTGAAAAGTTTCAAAATTACTAACGCTGCTAACCTCTAACCACCTTTGTTGCGCGGCACTCCAAACCTCCATGTCATACGTTAACGCACTTGCAAAACTCATATCACCCCCACATAATTTTAAAGTTCTAAAGGGTAGTTCTAATTCTTTAAGTATTCCGGCAACATATTCGCGCATTTGCTCTAAAATTTCATAACTTTTTTCAGGGTGTGCTATTTGAACAATTTCAACTTTATCAAATTGGTGTAAGCGGTTTAAACCACGCACATCTTTCCCATAACTTCCGGCTTCTCTTCTAAAACAAGGTGTGTAGGCACAGTTTTTAATTGGTAAGTCGTTTTCTCTTATAATAACATCTCTGTATATATTTGTTACCGGCACTTCGGCAGTTGGTATCAAGTATAGGTTATCAATACCAACATGATACATTTGTCCTTCTTTATCCGGTAATTGGCCTGTTCCGTACCCACTATCTTCATTTACAACAATAGGCGGCTGCACTTCATGATAACCTTCGTTGTTTGCTTTATCTAAAAAATAATTGATTAATGCGCGCTGCAATTTAGCGCCTTTACCTTTATAGACAGGAAACCCCGCTCCTGCTATTTTAACTCCTAATTCAAAATCAATAAGGGTGTACTTGGCGGCAAGTTCCCAATGTGGGAGTGCGCCAACATTGAGTTGCGGCTTACCTCCATGCTCAAAAACAACTTCATTATCTTCTGCAGTTTTCCCCAATGGAACTTTTTTACTTGGTGTGTTGGGTATTTGAACTAATAGTGCATGAATTTGTTTTTCTGTTTCTGCTAACTCCTCATCAAGTTTTCTTTCTTTATTTTTTAGTTCAACTGTTTTTGCTTTAATAACTTCGGCATCTTCTCTTTTGCCACTTTTCATTAACTCACCAATTTGCTTTGCAAGTAGGTTTGCTTCTGCTTTTACATCATCGCTGTTTTTTTGAATTGTTCTGCGTTGAGAATCCTTTTCGATAATTGAATTAATAAAATCATTGGCATCTTTAAAGTTTTTAATTGCCAAGCGATCAAGTACATCTTGTTTGTTTTCGCGAATATAATTTATTTGTAACATACGGTATAAAATTAAAAAAGCCCACCGAACAAACGATAGGCTTTTAATAAGATTTTAAAAAAATTATGCTTTTACTACCGAAACGTAGCTCCTGTTATTACTTTTCTTTTTAAAAGTAACAACTCCTTCGGTTAATGCAAAAAGCGTGTGATCTTTGCCCATGCCCACATTTTCGCCGGCATGGTGAACTGTGCCGCGTTGACGTACAATAACGTTACCGGCAATACATGGTTGACCTCCAAATATTTTAATACCTAATCGCTTACTATGCGACTCGCGACCGTTTGACGATGAACCTTCACCTTTTTTGTGTGCCATTTTTTATAAGTTTTAAATTGAATAAAAATTAATCTTCTTTCTTTTTAGTTGTTTTTTTTGCTGCTGCTTTTTTTGCAGGAGCCTTTTTTACAGCAAGCGCTTTTTCAACTGCCTTTACTTCTTTAACTTCAGCTTTTTTAGCTAAGGGTTTTTGCTTTTTTTCTACTTTAAGTTCATCTTTAAGCGTTTCTCCTTTGGCTAATATGCCTTGAATTAAAATTTGAGTAAATAATTGGCGGTGACCATTCATTTTTTGATAGGTTTTACGGCGTTTTTTCTTGAAAACCAATACTTTATCGCCTTTAGCATTACCTATTACTGTGGCTGCTACTCTAGCGCCATCTAATGTTGGCGTGCCCACTTGAACTTTTCCTCCGTTATCAACTAGTAATACTTTGTCAAACTCAAGTTTATCGCCTTCTTTAGCCTGTAGGCGGTGAACGTAAACTTTGTTGCCACGTTCCACTTTAAATTGTTGCCCGGCTATTTCTACAATTGCGTACATATTTATATATTTTGTTTAAAAAGGGACGCAAATATACTAACAATTATTTAATCTGCCAAGTTTTCTGATTTATTTATGAAATAAACGCTAATTATAATAACAATCACGGATACTATTTGAGCTGAACTCACGTTTTCGCCATCTAGCATACCCCATGCCATTGCTACAACGGGTATTAAATATGTACAGCTACTGGCAAAAATCGTGTCTGAAATTTGTATTAAGTAATTGTACAATGCTAATGAAATAGCTGTACCTACTATTGCTAATATCGAAATATAAAATAAAGACAAGCCTGCACCCGGATTTGTTTTTAAATGTATTGTAAAATCAGTAAACGAAAATAAATATGCTATGGCAAATGGTCCCATTATTGTAAATGCCCATGCTGTAGAGGCAACAGAGTTTAAATCATTTAAATATTTTTTAATGCTATTTAAGCTAATGCCATAAAAAAAAGTTGCTATGATTACAAGTACTCCATAAATCATATTTTTGCTTAATGCATTATCTTGATCAAATGCCATTAAGCAGCCAGATGCTACAAAGCCAACAAAAATTGCCGTTGATTTTGAAAAAGATATTTTTTGTTTTAACCAAATTCTTCCAATTAATATTGTAAATATTGGCGTAAGAGCATTTAGCATACCCGCTAAACTGCTGCTAATTTTTGTTTCTGATTTTGTAAATAAAAAAGCAGGAATAAAGCTGCCTAAAATGCCCATCAGCAATAAGCCTAATAAATACTTTCTGAAATTAATTTTTAAATGAAAAAATATAAATGGAAAAAGAACTATAAATGCAATGGCTATTCGTAATGCAGCTACCTCTTCGCTATCAAAGGCTTTAAGGCCTTGTTTCATTAAAATAAATGAGCTGCCCCATATTATTGATAGTGTTATTAGTAGAACCCAGCTTAAATATTTTTTAGCTAATGTACTTTGCAATTTAAATACAATTTTATACGGTTAATAAAAACTAATGCCATAAAACTTCCTATGCTATTTGCAATAAAGTCAAGCCAATCACCGCTTCTACTGCTAAAAAATTTTGCTTGCAATAGTTCAAGAATAGCGCCATACATAATTGCTACATTTACCAAAAAAATACTCGCAAGCAGTTGCTTTTTTTTGCTTTTATACGACAAAAGCATTAACGATGTTAAAACAAAAAACAACGACGCGTGTACTAACTTATCAAAACTTAATAAGTCTAATAAATTGCTTTCAGGTATGTATTTGCTCGGTAAAGAGCATAACAAAAAGATAATGAGCGCCCAAAAAAACGCAAACAATTTTGACTTATTGCAAACTAATTGTTTTAACATAATAAAGCCTTAAGGCTATATTATTTATTAAGCCCCTATAAGTGCTTTGTAAGCAGTTACATCTAATAAGGACGCTACTTCTGAAGGGTTGCTAATTTTTACTTTTATCATCCAACCGGCGCCATAAGGATCTGTGTTTACAGATTCCGGGCTACTGTCAATAGCTGTGTTTAGCTCTAATACTTTACCTGAAAGCGGCATAAATAAATCGCTTACGGTTTTAACTGCTTCAACTGTACCAAAAACAGCTTCTTTTTCAACATCTTCACCAATAGTACTTACATCTACATAAACAATATCGCCTAATTCTTTTTGTGCAAAGTCTGTAATTCCAATTGTAGCAATGTCGCCTTCAATTTTAACCCACTCGTGGTCTTTTGTGTATTTTAATTCTGCCGGAAAATTCATATTTTTAAAATAAAACGCAAATTTATATTTTTTATTGAATTTTTAATAAATTCTACCTTTGCTAATTATTTTTTTTCACTTCCCCCATATATTAAAGTGGTGGTGCCTTTATTTAAAATTACATTGCCGTTGAATCGTTAATTCTCTGTAATTATTTTACAAAAATAATACTACATTTGCCTTTGAGGTGAGTTTTGTTTTAATCAACCAAAAAATATTTTGAAACGACATAAATTCTTTTTTTGATTCTATTTACCTAATACTATGGATTTTAACAAGCGTCGTGATTTAGTTTTTTTAATTTTAGCAGGTTTTTTTGTTACAAATACTATTGTAGCTGAACTTATTGGAGGAAAGCTCGTTTCTTTTTTTGGTATATTTACTCAAAGCATTGGTATAATTTTATGGCCTTTTGTTTTTTTATTAACCGACTTAATTAATGAACACTATGGCAAAACCGGCGTTAAAAAACTAACTTACATTACTATTGGGCTAATTATTTACATGTATATATTAATTAGCATTGGCATTAAAATTCCGGCTATTTCAATAAGTCCTGTAAATGATCAAAACTTTTATACTGTATTTGGGCAAAGCCAATGGATAATAGTTGGTAGCATTATAGCCTTTTTGCTTTCGCAATTGATTGATGTGTATATTTTTTGGATTTTCAGAAATTTAACTAATGGTAAGTTAATTTGGCTACGTGCCACCGGTAGCACTGTTATTAGCCAATTAATTGATACTTTTGTGGTACAGTTTATTGCCTTTGTTTTACCCGGAAAATGGGCTTTTAACGATTTTGTTCAAAATGCGGCATGGGGTTACGTATTTAAACTACTTATTGCTATTTGTTTAACTCCACTGATTTATGTAGGACATAGCGCAATTAATAAACTTTTAAAATAAAAAACAAATATGATTACATACGCCTTATTAATACTCAATATTATTTTTTCACTATTCGCTTTAAATAATGATAAGTTAATGCGTAAATACATGTTTCACCCCTACTCTATTTATCATTTAAAAGAACATTATCGTTTTTTATCGCACGCTTTTATACATGGCAGTTACATTCATTTAATTTTTAACATGCTTGCGCTTTATAGTTTTGGTATTATTCTCGAAAATCAATACTTCCCATATATGTATGGAGAAAAACTTGGTGAGGTTTATTATTTAATTTTATATACCGGGGGCATATATGTTGCTTCTTTTACTGAGTATTTTCGCCAAAAAAATAACCCGGGCTATTCATCACTTGGTGCAAGTGGCGCAATTTCATCTATTTTATTTGCCTTTATTATGATTAGCCCTGTAAGTCGAATTTCATTTTTTTTCTTTCCGCTACAAGGCTGGATTGCAGGGATATTGCTGTTGGGCGTAAGTTTCTTTTTAATTAAACGAAAACGCAGCGGAAAGTACAATGATGGCATTAGTCACGAAAGTCATTTTTGGGGCGCTTTATTTGGTGTAGCGTTCGTACTTATAACACAGCCTGCATCACTCAAAAATTTTATACACCAAATACAAAACGCTTTTTAGCTTCAGACTCAAAAAAAATAAACTAAGTTAATCGCAATTTTCCATCTCATAAATTGAGTAGCCTTTTTGCTTAATTTCTTCTTCACGCTTTGGTTTTATACTTTGCACGTGACAAAACTTGCACTCACTTGCTGTTAAAGCTTGCCCCTCTTGGTTTTTGCTTTTTAAATATTCTTTACCAAAATTATAAATGATGTTTTCATCTTTTACATTAGAGGGCACTATTATGTCAAAATGCATAATCCTTCCATCTTTTTTTGTTACGTAAGTATCCCAAACTGCAACCTCCATATTAATTATTTTTAGTTAATTAAAGTTACAAAATAATTTCTAAAACAAAAAAAAGAATTTTTATTACTTATAGAATTATAAAACTTAATACTTTTGATATTATTATGAGAACAGTTAGTTCTATTCAACAACAATATGCAAAAACGTTTAATAAGCTTCATTACTCAAATAACCTTTTAATACTTCCAAATGTTTGGGAACCCTTAGGAGCATTATTACTAAAAAGTTTAAATTATGAGGCCATAGCTACTGCCAGCGCCTCAATTGCTTTTACAAACGCTTTTGAAGATGGCGAGAATATTTCATTTAGCAATCATCTTGCTCAAATAAAAAAAATTGTAACTTCCGTTTCTCTACCTGTTACTGCCGATATTGAAAAAGGGTATGCGAGTAATGATGAAGAATTGCAAAAAAATATTTCAGATTTGATAGATGCCGGTGTTGTGGGAATAAATATTGAAGATTCGCATAACGACACAAAATTGCTCGTGCCAATTGAAATACAATGCCGAAAAATTCAACTAATTAGAACTATTGCCCAAAAAAAAGAGATAGATTTTTTTATTAACGCCCGCACCGATACCTTTATTAGTAAAGATAATTTTACGCCCGAAGAACAAATTAAAGCTGCTTTATTACGTGGACATGAATATAAAAATGCAGGTGCAAGTGGTTTTTTCCCGCTCGCTTTAAAAAATCAAACTCATATTGAAAAACTTTGTAAAGAGTTAAATTATCCAATTAATATTTTAACAATTCCAGGAATTCCTGATTTAACAGCACTTAAAAACTGCGGCGTTGCAAGGGTAAGTTTAGGTCCCTCTTTTTTAAAAATTGCTATGAATGCCATGAAACAGCTTGCTATAAAACTAAAACATAACGATGGACTAAACGAAATTGTAAATAATGAAGTTACAACTGATTACTTAGCCAACTTAATAAAAAATAAATAATATGGAAAAACGAATAAACATAAAAAATCTTGAGCCGGCATCTTATAAAATTTTAATTGAAATGGAAAATTATTTAGCAAAGTCTGATCTTAGTTTGCAACTGCGCGAGCTAATTAAAATTAGAGCTTCGCAAATTAATAAATGTGCGTATTGTTTAAATATGCATACCATTGATGCGCGCAATGCGGGCGAAAGCGAACAAAAAATTTACGCTTTATCTGCCTGGAAAGATAGCCCTTTGTTTAGCGATGTAGAAAAAACTGTGCTAGCCATTACGGAGGAGGTTACATTAATTTCAAAACAAGGGCTTAAAAACACTACCTATAAAAAAGCAAAAAAGCATTTCAACGATAAGCAAATTGCTCAAATAATATTAATAATCGGGCAAATTAACTTTTGGAACAGAATTGCTGTTTCTACAAAATTAGAATATTGATTTGTACTATACCCTCACCCCAATTACCGTTACATCATCTACTTGCTCTGCATCACCTTTCCAATTAGCAAATGTTTTTTCTAATTTTTTTGTTGCTTTCGCTACCAAATTGGTAGGCAATGCTATCGGTTAGGGTATAAATCAACTCCCGCTTTTTTGTAAGTTTATTTCGTGTAGAATGGTAGTGTTCCATTTACCAAATATTTTATTGAAATATTAAAGTTGCGAATACTTAGCGTTTCCTTTGGTAGATTTAACAAATGGATGGAGACATTAAATTTTGAAAGTTTGTTATTTTTATCATTAAAAATTATTACAGAATCTCTGATTCTGCACTAAATATTAGGTTCGGCAATTAAATGCTTCAAGCCATTTTTTGTAGAAGAAAACATAGCGTTGTTTTCTGAAAAACTCTCAACTTTTGCAAAAGCATCGCTAACGGCAGAATTGCTTAATGCTTCAAATTCGTAAATAGCCCAAATACGATTTAAAGAAATTGGTTTTTGAATTTGCTTTTCAAAAATAGTTCTGTCTTTTAACGCAGTAATTAAATTAAAACCGTTTTTTTTATTAACGAATCGCTTGTATTAAAGATGTATTCGTTTTCTTCAACTATATACCATCGCTCAGCGCATCGATTTAAAAGAAATAAAAACAAAATTAATAACAACAGAAATGCTATTTTTTGCATTTTATATTTTTTTTAAAAAGCTAAAAATATTAAGCTTCTACTTCAGTTACAATACTTGGGAAAATACGAACATTATTATTTTCTTCGCGTCTAAATTGGTATGTGAATTTGTAATGACTTTCCAAACCGGATTTATTTGGTAAACCATTAATCATCATAATATTTCTATTTTTGGCGAACTTCAACAATTCTTTTAAATAATGTGCGCTAATTTGTCCTACTTCATCAATTATACAGTGTACCTTAAAGTCTTTGCTACTGCGGTGACTGCTCTCTTTTATAAATACGTGCAAAAGCGTAATATAAATAATTGCTTTTACCAAAATATCTGTGCCGGTACTACCAATGCTATCAATCTTGTGAGTCCAACCGGTTTCATTCATACCTTCTTTAATGTTAAATTTAAGTTCAAATAAATCCTGAAGTCTAATCTCCTCTTGTTCTTGCTCTTTAATAGCTATGCGCAGTTGATCGAGCAATTTAACGGCGCGCTGACTAATTTCTCTTTTTGAAATAGTTGCAAAATCAGTATTAAATAAACCTTCATTGTAAACCAAGCCGTGTTCTTCTCTAAACTCTTCAATTTTTTTAAGCAAACGATATACTTTATTATCAGATTCTTCAATTTTTATTTTTATAAATTCAATTAATTTGCTCTCTTCAAATTCAGCTTTTTTAAAATCTTCGGCAATTAAGGTAATAATATGATTTATTTTATCTTTTTGCCCGCTTAATTCTTTTACTTTACTGGCTATACTATCAGTAACCAAACCAATTTGAGTGGCTGTTTCGGCAACGCTAAAATCAATTTTATTTTCATTTAAAAACGAGCGTAAATTTTGAGCAAAGCGTTCGTATTCCCCTTGTGTAGCATCGTTTCTAATTATAAAATTAAAGTGATTATCAATTCTGAATTTGCCGGCAAATTCATTTACAAAGCGTTGAAATGAAGTGTATTCATCATTAAAGTGCGAATCATTTTTTAACATTTGAGAGCATAAATCAATAATATTAAAATTAGTTCTCTTAGGTTCAGCACGCTCAATAATTTCGGCATAGCGATTATACACTGGAGTTTCTCTAAAGTTTCCTGTATAAAATCTTACACCATTATTAAATTCAATTAACTCCTCGTCAAATGCGCGTTTTTGCTTATTCAACTCCATGCGCTTTAAATTAAATTTGCGGCTATTTTCTTCAAGTAAAGAGGCTAATTCGTTATTTTGTTTTACAAAATCTTCTTTTTTTTGAATTAAATCGGGTAGTTTATCAAAGGTTTCGCGCTTATCTTTAAAATAATCGCTTACAAGTTGGGCATATTGTTCAATTTCCTTTAAGGCATCTTGTAGTTCGCGCATTTTATCTTCAACTATTTTTAACTGTTTTGAATCAACACCTTTACTTTTAAAGTTGGTTTCTTTCTCTTTACTCATCTCATTTTCTCTGTCCTCGTATTCTTTAACCGTATTTTTTTTCTCAACCTCCAATTCACTCATTTCAGTATCTTGCCTGTCTTTTAAGTCAGCTAACCTATCTGTATTAAAAATTTTTATTTTATCTAATTGTTGATCGTAATCATTTATGGTTAAATTTTTCTTTTTATTAAGAATAGCTAACTCTTCCTCTAAAATATTTATTCTTTGTTTATTTCCGATTAAAGATTGTTCAATTTCTTCAGATGCCTTTTGTTTCCATTCGTCTAACTCTAATTGTAATTTTTGCTCTCGTTTTTCTGCTAATTCTAATGAATATGAAAGAACTTTAACATCTTCTTTTAATTCGCCTAATTGTTTTCCGTACTTATCAGCGGCCAATAATTTTTCATCATTGTTTGATATTTGGAATTGATTAAGGGTTTCTTCAAGATCTTTGATTGAAGCTAAGCGTTCATTTTTTTCAAATTGATACTCTTCAATACTTTTTGATACAACTTCAACATTATCTAATTGCAAGCTAATTCCATAAAGGGTATTTGATGTGGCTTCAATTTGCTCTGGCTTTAAATCATTGCGAAAAAGCAGTTTTTCATTAACTACTTTACCAATTGTTCCTTGCCAGTTTTTTACATTTTTTTCAAGATACCCATAAAGTGCATCGGCTTGTACATTTAGCTTTGATTCAATTTCTTTTATTTCATTTTTTAACGAAATAATTTCGTTATTTGATTGATTTATTTTAGTTGATAAGGCTAATTTTAATTTGCCTTCTGCGTTTTCCCACTCGCGCTGTATGGTTTGAATTAAATTTTGCTTTATTGCTCTTTCGCTTTTATTTTTGTACGAAATTGCTCTTAGTTCGTTTAATTCTGTTTCTAAAATTTTAACCTCTTGCTCATAAAAGCGAGTATTTTTAATTACTTTTTCTTCGCTTTTTAATTCATTAAACTCAATTTGTTTAAATGTTATATCTGAATTTACAGCTGCCAATGCCTCATCTCGACGATTTTTAAGTTCGTTTTCACGTTTATTAAAATCGTTTTTTTGGAGTAAAAGTAATTCGCTATAGTGGTTAGATAGGTTTACAATATTTGAATTTACCTTATTAATATACGCTGCTTTATCGTTTCGCAATTGCTCTATTAACGAAGAGTATTTTAACTCGATGCTCGACACGTTGCTGGTAAGACTTTCATACTCTCTGCGCGCCATATTAAATTCAACCTGTAATTTTTCTCGCTCTGCGTTTTTTTCAACGGCGTTATCAATTTGCTTTTCTTTATATTCTTTTAATTTTTTGTTGGCATCTCTAATTGTTCTATCGTAAAATCCAATTTCTTCGCGTAAATTATTTTGTTTTTCTTGTATGTGCAGTGTTTGCTCTTCGTGTGTATTATCGAGTTGTTCTAACTCTTCTTCTTTTTTCTTAGCGGCTTCTCTAATACTTTCGTTTTGGGTTTCGGCAAATCTTAAACATGCGCCCAGTTTTTCGGCTAGTTCTATTTGTGATCCTTTTAGCATTTGAACTTGATCGTATTTTGTATCAATCATTTCTATCAATTGCTGAGTATCTTTTTTTATAAAAATTTCTATATCTGTATATTTTTCATTAAACTGACGTAACTGGCGCTCCACTTGGTCTAGCTTAATACTGCTGCTTTCACTGGTTAATGAGTTAGCTATAAAATCTTTTATAAAACGTGAATCAATACTACTTTTAGAAGATAAAAACACGTTAGTAATTGATTTTGGAATGTTACTGTATTTTTCATTTCCTTTTAGTAAATGAAATTTAGAAAGTTGTTTGTCGGTTTCGGTACCATAAATAATGTTTCTATATCGTTCAAAGGTGTCGATTTGATTGGATATGTAGATACCTCTTTTTTCAATGTTTGAAACAATTTCTTTTATTTTCATTGCCTCATCATTTGCATTTAGAAAAAAATCGGGGTTATACGGGGCATCTACAAAACGAAATACTAATTTATTATGGCGATAAACAATTACAAAAAATGGCTTTTCGTCAGTTGATACTTCATATATTAAGTAGGAGTTTTCATATCTAAAATAATGCTCTTCAAATGTTTTTTGAGAGGACGATATTCCTAAACCCCTACTATTAGCGCTATAAAAAAATAAAATTGCGCGTTGTAACGATGTTTTACCAAAATTATTTGTTCCCACAAAACAAGTGTTTCCGCATAATTCGATATCTGCATATTTTACACTTGCAATATTTATTTCAACAATTCTATTAAGTATTCTTACGTTTTCCATTTTAATTTGGTTTTCTTTTCTAATTTTTAATTTAAAATTAATCCGCTGCTATTTTCATCAATGCCATCTTTTGCTTCGTATATGCTAATGGCATTAATTACATCTAATAAATATGTATAGGCATCTAGTACTTTATAGTTTTCGCTCTCTTCATCTTCTAATTCTAAAAACGAATCGCGAGACATCATATTGCAAATATCGCGTACCTTATTAAGTAATGTTTCGCTGCGGTAAATAGGAATTTTTTGTAATTTTTGTTTTAAACGAACATTGGCGTTACACTCCTCAGCTATTTCACTTGGGCGAAAACGCGAGCCTATTGTAATTTTATTATCCATGCTTGCAAATAAATCTACAATATCTATGTAGCGCTCAAAGGTTTCGAGCTTTTGTTCAATAATGCTATTGGCTTCGTTTATTCGCGAAAAATAAAAGTAGTTATTTCCGCGCTCAATGTTATATCTAATAACATTAAAATATGCTTGTAATCTGTCAAAATTTTCAGGACTGTTTATTATATCATACAACTTTGCCATATTATCTTTTGTGCCATTGCTGCTAATAAAATGTCCGCGCGCCATCACCGAAAAAATATCGTGTGTTTGTTTTGGTAAATTATAATCTATTTCGTTCATATTTATTTTTTAAACTTTAATTTTCTGTTTTTTTTCTATTGGTAGGATTAATGTATAACCTAAACGTTTTTTATTATTGTTTTTATCTTGATAGTCAAAGTAGTTTAAGCGATATTTAAAGTCTAATTGGTTTTGATATTCCATTGCTATTTCAACAAAAATTGAAAGCCGGTCTTCAAAAGAAACCTCGCCTAAATCTTTTGGAAACTTGTACTCAATTAAATATTCAAATAAATTGTGTTTTGTTTGGTGCAAAAATCGTTCTACTAGTTTTTCAACATCTAATTTTATTTGCCTGTCAATTAATTGGTCTTTAAAATTAGTTGGTAATTTTCCTGCAATTCCTCTAAACGATAAGCGCGACAGTTTGTATTTGTCTGCTACTTTTTTGCAAAGTATGTGTCCGGCATCTGTAAATAAAAACTCAACGGCTACTTTGGTGCGTGGTCCTTTTATGGCATTAAATTTTATAGGACTTATTGCATTTACCACTTCTTTAAAATTTGTTTGATAGTGCAACAAGCCATGGTCTTTAATTTCTTTTAATTGTTGCGCTTTTAAATAAATATCTATCTGAAACTGAATTTTATTAATGTAATCTGTAATATCGGTTTGTATTTCAATTAAGAAATCTAAGTTTTCAATAAGTCCTATTTTTAATGAGCTTACTATTCCATACAGCTCCGGGTCGTTTGTGAATGCAAACAATTGGCGGGCTTCAAAAATAATATCTTCTGTTTTATGTATAAATTCAATAATTGTGTCGCGCTTTTGCCGATAGTCTTCAAGCTTCTGAATTTTAATTCGGTAATTTGCTTCATTTTTATACGTATCATCTACATTTTTTTGGAGCTTTATAATTTCGCGACTTAACGCAATATTTGTTCTTTTTAAATATTTTTTAATACTACGTAAAAATCTGTGTTCATGCACTTCTTGATAAAAACGGATATACCTTTTTAATTCATTAATGTAATCATTAATAAAACCAGGCGTAACTTCGCCAATTTCCATAAAGTCTTCAAACATTGCTGTTACAGCATCGTTCAAACTAACTATACTCTCGTATTCACTAACTAATTCAAGTGATTTTAATTTTTGATACTGCTCTGCACTAATATCATCACGACTTAATAATTCGTTTACGGTTATTGAATCGCGATTGGCAAATAAAAATTCAACTACACTTTTATTTTGGTAAAGTTGAGTTAATATGTCGTTTACATTTACTTGGAGACTCATATTTAAAAAGCCTTAAAAAGCTAACCTTTAAATATACATCAAGCCACATTTATAAATTTAAGGTGTTATTAACATAAATTTAAGGTAATTAACTATTTTGTTATTATTTTTTTAATAACTCTAAACGAGTTATCTTTTTAACCTATTAACTTGCCATTAGCGGATATGTTATAGCAAGAAAATTTTACCTTACGTATCTATATCTAATTGGGCATTAGCTCAAGAGATTTACACGTACTTTCTCTAACAGTTTTACATAAGCGCTCATCTTTAGCCATTATTTTGCCATAAGTTGGTATCATTTCTTTTAATTTATTTTGCCACTCAGGCGATTTTAGCTGTTCCGGAAAGCATTTTTCTAATAAATTAAGCATTATGCTAACAGAAGTGGAAGCTCCGGGCGAAGCGCCTAATAAAGCTGCTATTGTGCCATCGGCCGAACTCACAATTTCTGTCCCAAACTCTAACACCCCTTTTGCAGCATTGTGTTGATCTTTTTTTATTACTTGAACGCGTTGCCCTGCTTCTTCCAAAACCCAATCTTCAATTTTGGCTGTAGGAACAAATTTTTTTAATGCATTTAATCTATCTTCCGGAGATTGTTTAACTTGGTTAATTAGGTATCTGGTTAAGGGGATATTGTGAAGTCCTACAGAAATAATTGGCAAAATATTATTTACTTGCAGAGAGTGAGGCAAATCCATCAATGAGCCATGTTTTAAAAATTTTGTAGAAAAACCGGCAAAAGGGCCAAATAGCAATGCTTTTTTTCCATTAATAATACGCGTGTCTAAATGAGGAACCGACATTGGAGGCGAGCCAACCTCTGCTTTACCATATACTTTTGCGGCGTGCTGCTCAATTACATTTTCATTTTTGCAAACTAACCATTGGCCACCAACAGGAAAGCCGCCAAAACCACTTGCTTCAGGAATTTCAGTTTTTTCTAAAAGCGGCAGCGCCCCTCCCCCTGCTCCAATAAATAAAAATTTAGTTTCAATTGTTCTTTTTTGCTTTGTGTTTAAGTCATTTACTTCTACTTGCCAATGGTTATTGGTATTATTTTTCTCAATAAAATCAACTTCGCTGTTTAAATAAATGCTTACATCTGGCAATGATTTTAAGTGTTGAAATAATAAACGGGTTAATTCACCAAAATTCATATCAGTCCCTAACTTAATTTTTGTTGCGGCAAGTTTTTGAGATTTATCTCTTCCTTTCATTATTAGAGGCACCCACTCACTTAATTGGTTGTAATCGTCAGAAAACTCAATATTGTTAAACAAAGGATGTTCTTTTAACACAGCATATCGTTTTTTTAAAAAATCAACATTTTCGCCCCATACAAAACTCATGTGAGGCACTGAATTAATAAAACTTTTTGGATTATTGATATAGTCTTGTTCAATTAAATATGCCCAAAATTGTTTAGATATTTCAAACATTTCTGCGATTTTAAATGCCTTGCTCGCATCAATTTCTCCGTTTTCAAGCTCCGGAGTGTAATTTAATTCGCAAAATGCTGAATGCCCTGTGCCCGCATTGTTCCAAGCATCTGAGCTTTCTCCGGCAATTACGCCAAGTCGCTCGTGAATTTCAATTTTAAGTGAAGGTTGTAGTTCTTTTAAAAAAACGCCTAATGTTGCGCTCATTATGCCTGCACCAATTAAAACTACATCTGGGTGCGAACTGGGTTTGTAATGTTTATGAAAAATATGAGAAATGTTTAGCATTGTTAATTTATTATGTTTAGTAAAATTACTAAAAGCTTAAACGATAAAATTTAATCCTTTCTTAAAAAAACAAAAAATTAACCTACCTCAGGTTTATTGGGGGTTATAAGGTGGAATATAAAAGCGCCAAGCTTTTTTATAAGGATGGTAGGCTTTATTTTGATTGTCCATTAGAGAATAAAATCCATTGTAAAAATCCATAGGGTAACTTGACTTTGTTGCTTGCCGATGATCCATTTCCATTATATCAGATATCCAAAAAATATAATCGTGATAAATAGGGTCTTTAAAATCTTCGGTTTTACAAAAGGTTAAAAAAATTCTTATTGTTGCCGGCGAATTAATTTTATTGAAATTTATTGTTTTAATTATTGTTTTTTTTGAAGAGTTATTTTTCCAATTTACTTGCACTGTATCAAATGTTGTATTGTATTGGCTAGAGTTGTATAACTTAGTATTAAACGGTCGTGTTTGTATATCCATCTTTGCGGAGCATCCTTCTATTGATTTTGGCGGTATCATAATAATGCGGTCCGGACGAGAAATAGTACCATTTATAGGATTTTGATATGTTCCTCTCATTCTATATTGTTTAAGCGTTAATGTTTCTGAAACCTGAGAAACATCTTGCCAAAGATCTTTTTTTAAATTATTTACTGCCACAAATGAATTTTTTAAATCGTAAAAAATTGGTTTACCGGATTTGTTCACAATCGAAAAAATAACATTCCCTCCTCTTAGATAAAAATTAAAATAAATATCTGTAATAGAATCTTTGCTCTTTAACATGGTATCGTTTCTTAAAATAGGGTCGCTTTGAAGTGAAACTATTTGCATTTTGGGAGAACAAGAGTACAGTAAAAAAATACATGTTGCAAACCCAGTACTGTAGCTAAGCCAAATGCTAATACTCTTTAAAATGAGTAACAACAATGTTCTATTGTATTTTTTAACTGATTTTTTTTCATGGTTTTATGAGGTAATTGATAAAATTACTGAGATTTCCCCAAAAATAATTTAAATAATTTACAAATCCATTGATTATCAACAAAATGATTGAGTTAAAAAGTGAAATAGTGATAAAAAAAAGTCCATTAAATAGAAGCCTTATCTGAAAAAGACTTTAAGACAAGATGGACTCAAAATCATTGCTGAGTAATAGATTCAGGGTAGCGTTTCATTACTATGTAAATTAAAAAAATAGTTTGTATTTATATTTTTAATCTCTGCTCAAAGATAACAGAAAATTAGCTTAAAATTAAGCCCAAGTTTTGTGGGGCATAGACCATTTTTTTGTAGCCTCTCTAAGATAATCTCTCTATTAAAGTTATCAATGCTACATTTAGCATATTAATTGTACCTTTGTTGCTTAGCAATGAATAATGAAAAACAGATACCGTATGACTAAAAATACACTTTTTGTTTTTTTTCTTTTGATTAAATTGTTTTTGTTTTCGCAAACTAAAGCGAATAGTATAAACCCCATAAACGATTTTGTTGTCACGCTTCATGAAGATGCTGTTAACAAAGTGCTTTCGGCAATTGGCGAAATTAGCGGTACAAACACTTATGAAGTGTTGCTAATAAAAGGGAAGTACCATTGGAAAATTCAAAATTCTAAAATAAATATTCGCCCTGATAGTAGTAATTTTATTTGCGATGCTTTTGTTACATGCGGCCCATTCTCCTATAAAACCAGCGTTATTGGCAATGTTAAAATAAGTTACGACAACACTAAAAATTTAATTTTTATAAAAATATCGCGCGCCATTTTTGAATTATATACAATTGTGTTTGGTAAAAAAGTTCATATTAAAGACATTCACCTCGAAGATTATTTTAAAGACCCATTTGCTTTTGAAGGCCCTAGAACTATGACAACAGACATGGAATTTACTATGCCGGATAGCACAAAAAAGAAAATATACATTCAGCCTACCGAGTGTAAAATGGAAGTGAAATGGAAAGAAATTTGTACCGCCTGCGAATTAGTTGCCAGCGATAAACCATTAAAATCGCAAATTAAAGTGTTGCCGCCAATTGAAACTACAAAGCAACCAAGCAACCAAGCAGAGCCTCAAAAAAAATAGTTACATTTACAAAGTGTATAGATTATTTAAATTATTTTGGACTTATAACTTACCACGCTGGTCAATATTATTTATTGACACTTTAATATGTGTTTTTGCTTTAAGTATAGCATTTTTGCTGCGATTTAATTTTGATGCAATACCACCAGCAGATGCAGCAAATTTACCTTATGATTATATAGTTGTTATTTGCGTGAGGTTCTTTTCTTTTTTTATTTCTAAAACATATAAAGGCGTTGTTCGCTACACCAGCTCTCGCGACGCGGTTAGAATTTTTAATGTTGTAGCACTGGGTTCTTTTGCCATATTTTTATTAAATATTATTTTTAGATACTCTTTTTTACACGCATACTTTATACCAAATTCAGTAATAATTATTGATGGTTTACTTTGTATGTTTTTACTTATAAGCTCTCGTTTAGCAGTAAAAGCCTTGTATTTAGAAATTAAAAATCCGGATAAAGAAAAATCAAATGTTATAATTTATGGCGCCGGCGAAGCGGGTATTATTACAAAAAACACACTTGAACGCGATGCGGCATTAAAATACAAGGTTATAGGTTTTGTTGATGATAATGAAAAAAAGAGAGGCAGAAGCCTTGAAGGAATTTTTATATACGAAACGGTGGAGCTGAGTAATTTAATTAAGAAAGAAAATATTGATTTAATAATAATTTCTACACAAAAAATTTCAGCGCAAAGAAAAAGCGAAGTAGCTGATATTTGCTTAGCACAAAATATTAAATTATTAACGGTGCCACCATTCAAAAAATGGATTAACGGTGAGTTAAGTTTTAATCAAATGAAAGGGATTAATATTGAAGAATTGTTGGAACGCGATCCTATAAAACTCAATAACGATGCTATTTCAAAACAACTCAATCAAAAAATAGTTTTAATTACCGGAGCAGCCGGTAGTATTGGCAGCGAATTAGCCAGACAATGTTTAAAATTTAACCCTAAAAAAATTTATTTACTCGATCAGGCTGAAAGCCCTTTACATGAACTAGAGCTTGAGTTTAGCGACATGATTGATAAAAAAATATTTGAAGTGGTTATTGGCGATGTTAGAAATAAAGAAAGAATGGAAAATGTTTTTAAATCATTCAAGCCTCAAATTCTTTTTCATGCAGCCGCATACAAGCATGTGCCTATGATGGAGAACAACCCATCAGAAAGTATTTTAACAAACGTGTTAGGAACAAAAATTTGTGCAGACTTATCAAACAACTATAGCGTAGAGCGTTTTGTGTTTGTAAGTACAGATAAAGCAGTAAATCCCACTAATGTTATGGGAGCAAGTAAACGCATTGCCGAAATTTACATTCAAAGCTTAGGCAAACAATCGCACACAAAATTTATTACAACGCGCTTCGGAAATGTTTTAGGCAGCAATGGTTCGGTAATACCTCGGTTTAAAAAACAAATTGAGCAAGGCGGCCCATTAACGGTTACTCACCCCGATATTACCCGGTTTTTTATGACAATTCCAGAAGCCAGCCAACTTGTAATTGAAGCTGCCTGTATGGGAAAAGGAGGAGAAATATTTTTATTTGACATGGGTAAATCAGTTAAAATAATAGATTTAGCTCGCAAAATGATAAAACTTAGCGGCTTAACAGAAGGACGTGATATAACTATTGCATACACGGGTTTAAGACCAGGAGAAAAATTGTTTGAGGAACTGTTGGCAGATAATGAAAATTCGCTTCCAACTCACCACCCTCAAATTTTAGTAGGAAAAATAAGAGAATATAATTATGAAGAAGTAAGTAAAATAATTAACGAACTAATTATTTCATTTAAAACACAAAACAATATTGTTATTGTACAGCGTATGAAAGACTTAGTTCCGGAATATAAAAGCAACAACTCAGTTTTTGAAAAGTTAGACTAAAACCCCATTGAAAAATAAAATAAACAATAATGATTTTATGAATATAGGAATAGTTTGTTTTCCAACGTATGGCGGAAGTGGTGTTGTGGCAACAGAGCTAGGCAAAGCTTTAGCCGGAAAAGGGCACAAAGTACATTTTATGAGCTATAGCCAGCCCTTTAGATTAAATATTTTTAGTGAAAATATTTTTTATCATGAAGTTAGTGTAAACGACTATCCTTTATTTGATTATCCCCCCTACGAAAGCGTTTTGGCCAGTAAAATTGTTGATGTAGCTATGTATGAACATTTAGATTTACTACATGTTCACTATGCCATACCACACGCTTCTGTTGCTTACACAGCACAACAAATATTAAAATCTAAAAAAATTAATTTGCCGTACATTACCACATTGCATGGCACAGACATTACCTTGGTTGGCCGAGACCCATCATTTGAACCAGTTATACGATTTTCGCTTAATTGCAGCAACATAATAACATCGGTTTCTGAAAGCTTAAAACGCGATACACTTAAAACTTTTAAAATTGATAATAAAATATCGGTAGTGCCTAATTTTATTAATATTAAAGAATACGATCCACTAAGTGATTTATGTTGCTATAAGAAAAAATATGCACCAAATGGCGAAAAAATATTAATTCATATTAGTAATTTTAGAAAAGTAAAACGTGTAGAAGATGTACTTGAAGTATTCAATAAAGTAAGAAAAGAAATACCTTGCAAACTAATTTTAGTAGGCGATGGTCCTGAACGAGCTGCAATAGATTTACTTTGTCGAAAGCTACAAACCTGCAGCGACATTATTAATCTTGGTAAAATTAACGACCCGAAAGAAGTTTTAAGTATTGCCGATTTATTTGTTTTACCTTCAGAAACAGAAAGCTTTGGATTAAGTGCATTAGAAGCTATGGCCATGAAAGTGCCGGTTATAAGTACCGATACCGGAGGCTTACCGGAGGTTAATATTCACGGAAAAACAGGTTTTTTAAGCAAAGTAGGGGATATAAACGATATGGCTGTAAACGCTTTAAAATTATTAAAAAACAATAAACTGCTAAACTCTTTTAAAGAAAATGCATTTGAGCACGCAAAAAAATTCGACATTGATAATATTCTTCCGCAGTACTTAAAACTTTATAGACAATTATTAAAAAAATAAACACTAAAAATATCCGGAACTCATTAATAACTTCGACAATGAATTATAAAACACTCTTTTTCTTTATCAGCCTTGCAACTTTTTTGCTTGTTTCTTGTACCAATGATGATGAGGATACGGTCATTCCCAAACCTAAAGGATACTATAGAATTGATTTTCCTCAAAAAACATATTATAATTTTGATAGTGCACTGTATTGCAGTTTTAGCTTACCTCAATATGCGTATGCCGAAATTGATACAAAGAAAAAATTTAATAATGATACCGGAAAATTTGCTAAATCAAACCCTCAATGGCTAAACATTATATTTCCTAAATATAACGCAACTATTAATTTAACGCATCTTACAATAAACAACAATTTAGCAAGTTATTTAGACGATGCACACTTTTTCGCATTAAGCAAACACCAAGTTAAAGCTACCGGAATAGAACAAACTGTAATTATTAGAGATAGCGCAAAAGTGTATGGCTTATTGTTCGATATTGAAGGAAATACAGCTTCAAATGTACAATTTTACTTAACAGACAGCACAAAGCACTTTTTAAGAGGCGCTTTGTATTTTAATAGCGTACCTAACATAGATTCTCTTAACGTGGTAATTGACTATTTGCGAAAAGATATTTTAAAACTTATAAATACCACTAAATGGAAAAATTAGTTTTTAATAAGCAGAGCACTCGAAGATGGATCGTATGAATTTGCGTATTGTCGCAAGGGCCATGTAGCAGGGCCTTTTTTTATACTCCCATCAACTATTATCCATTGCGAACCGCTAATGGTATCCGTTAAGGTAAAATTATCGCTCATTACTTTAACTTTTGCATTAGCATTATTTGGCAAATAAGATGATGTACGCTCTATAATAACAAAATCTTGTTGAGTTTTTCGATAAATAATTACACCATTAATGCCAACATTATTGTAATACTGCCATCCACCAATAATTTGAATTTTAAAATTTAAAGGGTCGTTTACATAAAGCGTGTAATTTATTGGGGTATAAGGCACAGGATTTTGTGGTGCTTGCTGTTGCTGATTGCTTTTTTTACATGAAATAAAAATAAATGCAATACAAAAAGCAGAAATTAAAATTACAACGTTTAAATATTTACTTTTGTGATTCAATATGCCAAATTTACAAAATTTAGAACCTTCTGAACCTGAAAATTTTAAAAATAGTTCAAAAAAAACAAAACACTTTATTATGCCCTTGGTGTTTGCACTTTTACTTGCTACCGGCATCGTAATAGGCTACTTTTATAATTTTAATACCGAGTCTGTTAATACTAACGAAACAAATAACAGGTCTCAATACAAAAATAAAATAAACTCATTGCTCGATTTTATTCAAATGCAATATGTTGATAGTGTTGACATAAATAAATTAGAAAACAAAGCCATTGCAAAACTATTAAAAGGGCTCGACCCACACAGCGATTACATACCCGCCGAAGATTTAAAGGAGATTAATGAACCTTTAGAAGGAAATTTTGATGGTGTTGGCATTGAATTTAACATTTTTAATGATACCGTGCGCGTTGTAAACCCTATTCCCGGAGGACCATCTGAAAAACTAGGTATAAAATCGGGCGATAAAATTATCAAAGTAAATAGCGAAATAATTGCCGGTAAAAAAATATCGAACAAAGATGTTTTTAAAAAATTAAGAGGCAAAAGCGGCAGCTTTGTAAATGTGTCAATTATGCGTGGAGGAGTTAACCACCTTATTGAATATAAAATTGAAAGAGGCAAAATTCCTATTTATAGCATTGACGTTGCGTATATGCTCACAAAAAATATTGGTTACATAAAAATTAGTCGCTTTGCCGAAACAACTTACGATGAATACATAAAAGCGTTTAATCACCTTAGCTCTAAAGGCATGCAAAAATTAGTACTTGATTTAAGAGACAACGGCGGCGGCTTTTTAAAAATCGCAGTGCAACTAGCCGACGAGTTTTTAACTAATGGTTTGCACATAGTTTATACCCAAGGCCGAACGCACCCTAAAAAATTATATACCGCCACTAATAGCGGTGGCTTTGAATCAAAACCTTTAACTGTATTAATTGACGAGGGCAGTGCCAGTGCCAGCGAAATACTTGCCGGTGCCCTGCAAGACAATGACCGCGCTACAATAATTGGAAGAAGAAGCTTTGGCAAAGGCTTAGTTCAAGATCAAGTAGAATTAAATGATGGCTCTGCAGTAAGATTAACCATTGCAAGATACTACACACCTACCGGCCGATGTATTCAAAAACCTTATAGCGACAACCTTGATGATTACTATAATGAAGAATTTGAGCGCTTTAAACACGGCGAACTATATAATGCCGACAGCATGAAACTCGATAAAAGCAAATCGTATAAAACACCTGCCGGCAAAATAGTATATGGCGGCGGTGGCATAGTACCAGATGTTTTTATACCACTTGATTCAAATAAATACAGCAAAAACCTAAATCATTTATTTTATAATGGCGTACTTAATAATTTTGCGTTTGAATATACCGATAAAAATAGAAGCCAGTTTTTAAAAGAATTTTCTAATGCAAATATCTTTATCGCTAACTTCAAAATTTCTAATAAAGAAATTGATGCGATGAATTTATACTTAGCATCAAAAAAACTCGATAAATTTAAACTGAACCTCACAGATAAAGGATTAACATTGCTTTTAAAAGCATTAATTGGTCGTAATTTATTTGATAAAGACGCCTATTTTCCTATCATTAACTCAGACGACAGCTTTATTAAACATGCAATTGAAATTTTAGATAAACAAAAGTAATTTAAATATACACACAACTCAATTGACAGATATTGGAAATGATATTCATAAAGCAGTGCAAATACTCAATAAAGAAGGACTCGTTGCCATTCCTACAGAAACCGTATATGGGCTTGCAGCCAATGCCCTGAACGAAAAAGCAGTTGTTAAAATTTTTGAAGCAAAACAGCGTCCATACTTTGACCCTTTAATTGTGCACGTGGCAAATATAAATGATGTAAAAAAATATGCTACAATAAATGATGATAGGCTAGAAAGGTTGGCAAGCACATTTTGGCCGGGTCCTCTTACGTTATTGTTACCTAAAAAAAACAACTTGCCATCAATCGTAACAAGTGGTTTAAACCATGTTGGCATAAGAATACCAAACCAAGCACTAACTCTTAAATTATTACAAGAGCTTAAATTCCCTTTGGCTGCACCAAGCGCTAACCCATTTGGATACATTAGCCCAACAGAACCAAAGCATGTTGTTAATCAATTAAAAAATAAAGTTGAGTATGTGCTTGATGGTGGCCAATGCAGTATAGGAATTGAGAGTACAATTATTGGGCTTAACGAGCAAAACAAAATTAGTGTTTACCGATTAGGTGGTTTAAGTATAGAGGCTATTGAAAAGTGTATAGGCCCTGTTGAAATAAATTTAAATATATCGAGTAATCCTAAAGCACCTGGACAATTAAAAAGTCATTATGCTCCTAAAACACCTTTAATGGTAGGAAATATAGATGCTTTAATAAAAGAAAATGTTTTAAAAAAAATTGCATTAATTGTTTTTGGTAAGAAAACTTTAACACACAACGTATTTAAAACCTTTAATTTATCTGAAACAGAAAATATTAATGAAGCGGCAATTAATTTATTTTCAACAATGCGCTTAGCCGATGAAGCAGGAGCAGATATTGTATTAGCTCCATTTTTACCGGAAAAAGGATTAGGTAAGGCCATAAACGATAGGCTAAAAAGAGCTTCGGTAAAAAATTAAGATAATACTAAAAGCAAATATATTGTAGCCCAATTTGCTTGTTGTTTTTTAATTAAGCAATAAAAAAATTTTTGACATAAACAGATATCACCTACTCAACATCAGTTCCTTTTTCCCTCTTGGAAGATGAGGATTTGTATATTTGTTTATTATTTTGTATTTTATTTTAGCCACCCAAAAAAGTAAGGGAGTGTTGCTTTTTCAACCTCGGAGAGGTCTGAAGGATGTGTAAAACTGCACATTGAGCCTGTAGAAATGCGCAGTTTTTTGTTCGCTACCAAATTTAGGTAATTCCGAACCTGTTTCGGAATCTGAACTAGAGACTCTGAAACGAGTTCAGAGTGACGAGCATTGTATTTTATGCCTTCAAAGAATTTCTTTTTTTATACAGTAGCTTCTATAAAATTTTATGTTTCTTGACTTTTTGTTTCTTTTGGATCCGCACAAAGGTAGTAACTCCACTTTTTGATATAGTAAAAAAACACTATAAACAAATTAGGCTAATCTAGGTTAATTTCATTTAAAAAATTCGTACCTTGTTCCTTTATTTTTTTTATATGGCAAAATTTAGAAGAGAAGACGCCCTAGATTATCATTCTAACGGACGCCCGGGTAAAATTGAAGTAATTCCAACAAAACCCTACAGTACACAACACGATTTAACATTAGCATATTCGCCAGGTGTGGCCGAACCCTGCCTCGAAATTGCAAAAACCCCCGAAGATGTTTACAAATATACGGCAAAAGGAAATTTAGTAGCTGTAATAAGCAATGGCACTGCTGTGCTTGGTTTAGGTAACATAGGTTCGCTGGCATCAAAGCCCGTAATGGAAGGTAAAGGCTTGTTGTTTAAAATTTTTGCCGATATTGATGTGTTTGATATAGAAGTTAGTGCAACTAATATTGACGAATTTGTACAAACCGTGAAAAACATATCGCCAACATTTGGCGGAATTAATCTTGAAGATATTAAAGCACCCGAATGTTTTGAAATAGAACGAAAATTAAAAGAAGTGCTTGATATACCAATTATGCACGACGACCAGCATGGCACAGCCATAATTAGTGCTGCCGGATTAATAAACGCTGTTGAAATCAGTAATAAAAAATTAGGCGACATAAAATTAGTTATTAATGGTGCCGGAGCCAGTGCAAACTCTTGTGCAAAAATGTACATTGCCGTTGGCGTAAAAAAAGAAAACATTACAATGCTTGATAGCAAAGGCGTTATTCATAAAGGAAGAAACGACCTTGACCAGTACAAACAATTTTTTGCTTCTGAAAACACATCAATCAACACACTTGTCGAAGCAATAAATGGAGCCGATGTTTTTGTTGGACTAAGTAAAGGAAACATTCTTACAAAAGAAATGGTAAAAAGCATGAATAAAAATTGCATCGTGTTTGCACTTGCAAATCCGGTACCTGAAATTAGTTACGAAGACGCTATATCAGCACGACCGGATATTATTGTTGCTACAGGAAGAAGCGACACACCCAACCAAGTTAATAATGTATTAGGATTTCCGTTTATTTTTAGAGGTGCTTTAGACGTTCGTTCAAATACAATTAACGAAGAAATGAAATTAGCAGCAACTAAAGCAATTGCAGAGCTTGCAAAAGAAACAGTGCCCGAGTACGTTAATCTTGCTTATGGCTCTAAAAATCTAAGTTTTGGTTCAGAATACATAATTCCTAAACCAATTGATAATCGTTTAATATCAGCAGTTTCATCAGCAGTAGCTAAAGCCGCTATTGACAGTGGTGTAGCAAAATATAAAATAACAGATTGGGAAGCATATAAACTAGAGCTTGAAAATAGGCTAGGAAAAGATAATAAGCTTATGCGCAGCTTGGCAAATAAAGCAAAAAGTAATCCAAAGCGTGTAATATTTGCTGAGGCAGATACTTATAAAATACTAAAGGCTGCACAATTAGTACGCGACGAAGGGATAGCATTTCCAATTTTATTAGGAAATTTAAATAAAATTGAAAATTTAGCAGCTGAAAATAATATTGATTTAAACGACATGCAAATAATAGATCCTTTAAATGTAGAAGAAAGTAAGCGAAATACTTTTGGCGACATGTTTTGGGAAAAGCGAAAACGAAAAGGCGTTACACAATACGATGCCCGCAAATTAATGCGTGATAGAAATTATTTTGGCGCAATGATGCTTGAATCAGAGCAAGCCGATGCAATGATAAGTGGCTTAACCAGAAAATATGGCCTGCCAATTACATCGGCATTACAATGCATTGGCGTTAAGCCAAATATTAAGCGAGTAGCCGGACTTTATATTTTAGTAACAAAAAAAGGACCATACTTTTTTGCCGACACAACCATGAATTTAGAACCAACATCTGAAGAACTTGCCGAAATAGCAATACTTACCGCAAATACAGTTAAGCAATATAATATTGTTCCGCGTATGGCAATGCTTAGTTATTCTAATTTTGGAAGTGCAGAAGGTGATGTGCCAAAAAAAGTTGCCAAAGCAGTTGAAATACTTCATAAAAATAACCCCGAACTAATTATTGATGGTGATGTTCAGGCTAATTTTGCAGTGAATAATTCTCTATTAAAAGAGCAGTTTCCGTTTAGCACTTTAGTAGATAAAGATGTGAACACCTTTATTTTTCCTAACCTTGCAGCAGGAAATATTTCATATAAACTTTTGCAAGAATTAGGCGGAGCAGAAGCCATTGGTCCAATATTAATGGGGCTTAATAAACCTGTTCACGTATTACAACTAGGCAGTAGTGTGCGCGAAATTGTAAATATGGTTACACTTGCCGTAGTTGATGCCCAAAATAGAGGTAAGTAACTTTATTTTGTAGCAGTAAATTAAATGAGTCAAGAAATAAACATAAACCAGCAAACGGCAATTAAAACAACTTATTTCAGTATAATAAGTAATGCTCTTTTAGCGCTCGTTAAGTGGATTTTTGGTTATTTCGGAAATTCCTATGCCTTAATTGCAGATGCTATTGAATCTACCACAGATATATTTTCATCGTTGCTAATTTTAATTGGCTTTAAGTACACAAGCCGTCCTGCTGATAAAAATCATCCTTATGGTCATGGCCGGCTAGAGCCGCTGATTACATTTATAGTAGTTGCATTTCTTGTTACTTCTGCAACAGTTATAGCTTATGAAAGTATCGTTAATATAAAGGCCCCGCACGAACTTCCAAAATCATACACGCTGTTTATTTTAGCACCGTTAATAATTTGGAAAGAAGTGTCGTTTCAGCTTGTAATGCGTAAAGCAAAGCAAACAAATAGCTCTTCGTTAAAAGCAGATGCTTGGCATCACCGTAGCGATGCTATAACATCGGTTGCTGCGTTTATAGGAATATCAATAGCACTGTTTTTTGGAAAGGGCTATGAATCAGCAGATGATTGGGCGGCATTATTTTCTTCCATTTTTATTTTATATAACTCATATAAAATATTTAGACCTGCGCTTGGCGAAATTATGGATGAGAATTTGTATGATGATTTAATTGATGATATACGAAAAGTTGCAGTAACAGTAAATGGCGTAATCGGTACTGAAAAATGCTTTGTGCGAAAATCAGGTTTTTATTACCATGTTGATTTGCATGCAATGGTAAGTGCGAGTATAACAGTTAAGCAAGGGCACGAGATTGCACATAATTTAAAAAATACTTTGCGAAAAAACATTCCGCAATTAGGACATGTTCTAATTCATGTTGAGCCCGATGATTATAATCAATAGATAAAAGCAACACCTTGAACTCACGGAAAAAAAATTAATGTTTAATTTATAACTTTGAAAAAATTTATGCAGCATAAAAATTTTAAAAATATTGATAAAGTTACCTACGGCAGAGGTTCTTTTTCGCAACTATCAGAAACAATTGCCCCTATTCGTAATGAAAACAATAAATATTTTGTTTTTGTAATTGATAATTATTTTAAAAATAAAAGCCTAAACTATAACGCTCTACCAGAAGATGTAGTTTATTTTATAGATGTTGATCCACACGAACCAACTACTCAACAAATTGATGCATTACGTGATGAAGTGCTGGCTAAAAAAGGCCTACCAAGTGGAATTGTTGGCATAGGGGGAGGGAGTATAATGGATATAGCAAAAGCACTTTCGCTTATGTTTACCAATGAGGGTTCATCTACCCTTTATCAAGGATTAAACTTAATTAAGAAAAAAGGTATTTACCATTTAGGCGTGCCTACTATTAGCGGTACCGGCGCGGAAGTTAGCATGACAGCAGTATTAACCGGTCCTGAAAAAAAATTAGGTTTAAAATGCGATTGGACTGTTTTCAACCAAGTAATTTTAGATCCTGAATTAATTGCAAGTGTTCCAAACGATTGGTGGTTTTATACAGGTATGGATACGTACATTCACTGCATAGAGTCGCATAATGGCATTCGCAACAATGCTTTTAGCTTAGCTTATGGCAATCAATCATTACAGTTGTGTCGCGAAGTTTATTTGTACGAAGGTGCCGGCCAAAACTCTGAAAATGACGATAAGTTAATGGTGGCATCGTTGATGGGCGGTTTAAGTTTAACCTATAGTGAAGTAGGGGTTTGCCATGCGTTAAGTTATGGCCTAAGTAAAATATTAGGCACGCGCCACTGTTATGCGAATTGTATTATTTTTCAGCATCTCGAAGATATTTATGCAGAAGGCGTAAATGAGTTTAAGCAAATGTTACAAAAACACGCTATTGTTTTACCAAAAAATTTAAGTAAAAACTGGGACGAAAACACCTTAAGAAAGATGGCAGAAGTAAGTTATAATTTGCCTTTTATGTGGAACCATGCTTTTGGCGAAAATTATAAAGAAATAGCTACAATCAACTATATCGAAAGTTTATTTAAACGGCTCTAGCTGCGAATAATTTTACGGTAAAATTTATTCCTATCTAAAATTTAAATCGCAATTGTTTATTCTATAACTTTTTCAAGTTTTTTTAATTCTTCTACCTTTTCAAGGTAGCCGAGTTTTTCATATGAAAATATTAAGTTGTTTAAACACCTTTTTACTATATCGGCATTGCTACAAGGTAGGTAATGCTTTGGCTCAGCAACAATGTTTAGTTGTTTCAAAAAATTATCAATATCATTTTGATTAAAAATTAAACCTTTACTAAATGGGTTAATATAAAATAGAATATTATTTGAAAATGATTTGTGATTAGCATCAAATAAATTTGCAAAATCATTTACATAAGCCAGTACAAAATGCTGAGGCAAGTTAATTCCATATACCGGAATATTTAATTCTTTGCAAATTAAAGCATACACTACGCTCAACATTAAAGGATTTCCTTTTTTAGACTCTAAAACATTATTTATAAAAGAGTTTTGAGGAGCATGATAATTAGTAATGTTACCACTAAAATTATGAACTTCAAATAAAATATGATTTATTATTTTAATTTTTTCGATGGCTGTTAAATCATCGTGTAACTCAAGCCACACATCTTTTTTTATTTGAGCTATACTTTTTTTAACGTCGTCTTCATTAAAATCGGGGTACTGATAACGGGCGATTAAACACACTCCTTTCAACAAATCTTCTTGTTCATTTAAACTCCAATTTTTCAAGGAGTCGTTAAGCGTTTTAAATTGAATAGAATGAATAATTTGCTCTATTCTTTTTTGCATTAAGGCTTCAAAGCTATTTTCCCAAGCTGTTTCTAAGTGTGGAATTGCCGGTACGCCTAATTCTTCAAAGCGGCATTTTACCTGTGAGTATATTTGATCGTCAGGGTCATCTAGCAATGTTATTAATGCAATAACCTCTTTAAGATTCATATTGTTTTTACGCTTTAGCGACATAAAAGTTTCTAAAACAAATTTATGTTAAGTATAAAAGCCTTATTGGCAAAAGTGTTATTTTTTTTAACAAATTCCGTGTTTAAACAAATCAACAGCTTTATATTAATAAAAAAGCCCTTGCTTTCACAAGGGCTTTTAAATTTTAGGTTTAAAACTTACTTATTAAGTATTACTCTTTTTACAATTTTATCAGAACCATTGCTGATGCTAATGAAGTAGATGCCATTAGCTTCTTTTTCTAAATTTAAATTAAACACATCGTTTAAAACATTTAAATGTTTTTGACTTGTGATTAATTGCCCTAAGGCATTGTGTACTGTAATTTCAATAGTTTCAACGCTTGGTAAAGTTGCTATAACCGATACAATTCCGTTACTTGGGTTAGGGAATAATGAAACAGCTGAACTTAAAACGTTTGCTGAGGTATTAATTCCGGTTACAGTTCCGGTAGCTGTGCAATCTAATATTGGCAATATAGCCAAGTTGTAATTAAATGACATGCCCCAGTCTGATTTAATTTCGGCCCATGAATTATCGCTCATCATTTCGTAAGCTCTATTAAGCGGAGTGCTTACACCTGAATTAAATATTGCTACTGTATCATTAGCCCCTGTTGGTAATACTACCGATGCAAAAAAGCCACCGCTGGCGGGCGCATTAACAGGACTAGAAAAGTTGAAACGGTATGGTTTTATAATTGCTGATGTAAAGCCTAAAGCAGGATTTCCGCAATATACTACGTTGCTAACCATTGGAGCCGCTAAAATTGAACTCATAGGCACAGTGGTTGATGATAATAGGGTGCCAGGTGCTATTCCTGATGGCATTAATGTGTTGCCAGAAACCGAAGTTGCTCCATATATTTTTAAACCAACGTTACTAGCCGGATTTCCTCCGGTACCGCGAGTACCATTTTTAAAGAACAATACTATTGCGCCAATGATTTTTTGACTTGGAACTGCTGAATATGTTGAATAGGCATAAAACTCAGCTTTTTCTTTATCACCATAGCAATTATTGCCACCAATATAGCCTGAATTTGGGGAACAGCCACTAGTTGAGGCATCGGCACCGCCCTTAAATACGTTTAAACTATCGCTCAAAGCTATATTTGATAACGTATCTTTACAGGTTGATGATGGACCTGCAGAACAGGTATTAATTACAATTGATAATGTTTTTGTGCTTGCACCTAATGAATTAGTTGCTACTACACTAATCACATAACTGCCCGGAGTTGAAAATGTAACATTTGGGCTTGTAGCTGTATTACTTGGTGCAAATGAAACGCCTGAGCTAGGAGTAGAGCTCCATAAATAGGTTGGGGAAGGAAATCCGCTTGAAGAGTTACTTAGTGTAACCGCAGAGCTAGTGCAAGCCGAACTTGGCATGCTAAAGTTAGCAGTTGGTGTTGCAGGTGAAATTACGCATAATGATGACGCGCTCGCTGTTAACCCTGAACGATATGTACCAAAATTCATTGCTGTTTGAATACGTGTGCTTTGATCGTTTGTAAATAAACTCATACAATTATCATCTGTATAATCCATAAAGTTTTGAAACATGTCGCCATTAGTGTTAGTGAACGCACCTTGTGTACAAGTGTTTGGTTGAGACGGGTAAGTAGGGCAACCGTAATTACAGCCCGCAGGAGAAGCTGTTCCTCCTTTTTGAGGAGGAGTATCATTACAATAATCACTTGCACCACATTGGCCTGCATCGCCCCAAATATGCCTTAAGCCAACCCAGTGTCCAATTTCGTGAGTTGCTGTACGGCCATAAACGTAAGTATTTGAAGGATCGTATGTTCCTGAAGGGAATATTGTTTTTGAACCAAACACATAAGCACAAGCCCAAAAGCCATCAGTAGTTGCAGTTCCACCACCTGAAAGCCCCGGCATTGTTGTGCCTGTTAAGGCAGGAAATGTTGCATAGCCTAACAAACCTGCACCTGTACCGGTTGTAAAACCATACTCGTCGGTTACCCAAACGTTCATATATCTTGTTGGGTCCCAAATAGTATTTGGCTTTATATAACCATCAATAAAGTTTTGAAATGTGGTTGGTGAGTTGTATGAAGAGTTTCCAGGATTTTTTGACGGAAAACTTCCTAATGAAGCAGTAATATTATTTGCATTTACTCTATCAATACCAGGTTCAGGTAATACACCGCCTGTCGGGTTTTTGGTTGCTAAACAAAAGTTAATACCAGTATTAGCTTTAACTGCTGCAAAAGGTGCAGGTAATGAAGATGAGCCCATTCCTGTTCCTGCAAAGTCGGCATTTAATACTTGTATTTGTGAGTTTACTTGCCCTTGTTGAATGTTAGGATAGGTTCCAACTGCTTGCCCTGTATGAATAACGTGTACAACAACAGGTATATTATAGGTACTAGCTGTTGTTTTACCATTCTGATGGGCATTTTTAAATTCTTGAATTTTCCCTTGAAACAAGGTTTCCCAATCAGTTGAAGGTGATTGTGTAGCACAACGAACATAGCTCGTTTTATTTTCTGCGGCTTGTACTCCTTGAGCACTGCCAGCAAACTTTCGCCCGTTTTGTGCATTTACGCCAAGTAAACCCACAGCAAGCGCCAGTGTTAGGTAGTTTTTATTCATATTCTTTCTTTTTTTGTAAAAATAAAGATAAAATTTTAAATTTAAAAATTTTAACATTTGGTTGAAAAAGCAAAAAAAATTAACGTTTGATTGGATTATTGTTCGTTATAATCAATTAAATCTTGAACAGATTTAAGATTGTAATTTTCTTTTTTAGAAGGCTTTCGTGGAATTTGAACATTGCCTGTTCTAATATTTTCATCGCCAATACCTGATGTGTTATTAAGGTCCATTACATCATATAGGTTTTTTACACCGTAAAAGGCTCGGTTGTTCCCAAATCTAAATACTATACCGGTATTTAAAAAACCTGTTGGCCTAATGTTTTGTCCGTAAAAGTAATAGATGTAATTCAATACTTTATTAGAATTGTTCATGCGCTCTGAGTAAAATGTAATTTGATTTCTTGCACTAATGCCAAAAGCAGCATAAAAACTTAAACGATTGTTAATACTTGCATCTATTCTAAATCCTGAATTTATTTCGTAACGCGTAAAATGAAAAGCGGCATCGTTATTAAAATAAATAGAGTCGTTGTTTGAAAAATAATACATTCCTCCTTGGGGCTTTGTATAAACACTTAAAAGCAATTTTGTATTAATAGGGATATTCAAACTTACGCTTCTTGGAAATTGTAAATCAAAGTTTACGCCATCTACTCTTCCAATTCTAATGCCAATAAATGGTAAATAGTTGCGGTTGCCAAACATAAATGATTTTGTAATACCTATTCTAAAATTTAATCTTTCGCTCACATTTCTACTATAAATAAAGCTATTGGCAAGCCTAAAATAAGATACGCTTTTATAGGTTACATCTGAAGTTATGCAAGGCGAAACATCGGCAAACCAAACGCCTTTTTTTCCTGTGTTAAAAATATATCTAATTCCTACTCCTGCTTTTACTAAATTATGTTGCGAAATGCCTGCAAATTCAGGCTGTAATAAAACAAAATTACCAGTTAACAGCACGTGCGAATTAGATGTAACATTGTCTTCGCTTATTCTGTTTTTGGTATAAATTGGCGTGTAAAAGCCAAGCAAATATTGTTTTATGCCATAAGATTTTAGTTGTTTGCTTATTGCATCGGTATCTTTTATGGATTCTTTTGGCTTGCCATAAAAATCGAAAAGTAACACGGAATTAAAGTAGTGTTTTGGTGATTTAATTTTTAATGTATCGTTATTTTTTTGAGCTATAATAAAATTAAAAAGTCCTATAAAGCAAACGATTAGAACCTGTACTAAAGTAAATTTATATGTACCATTTTTGTAAAACAATTTAATCAGTTTTTTCTTGAATATTTTTTATTATTTCTTTTTTAAATTCGTCTTCTGCAATGCGCAATTTAACTGTTTTTTTTAAACCTATTATTGCTTTTATTTGCTCAATATATTGTTTGTGAATGTCAGCTTCTGCTTGTTTGCTTTTTATATCAAGCTTGTAAAGTTCTTCTAGCTCGCTATCGCTAATTACTTCAACGTTTTTACGGTGTGCTATTCGTAAATTTTTACGAATAGTTTTAATTTTGTCCTGGTATTCATTATACACCGGCCAAAATTTATCTGCCTCTGAAATACTCAAACTAAGTTTTTTATTGATAAATGTAACCCGTAATTGCTCTAGTTTATCGTTTTGCGCTATTGATTTAAAGCCCAAAAACAAAAAAACTAATATTATAACTATGTGCCTTTTAGAGTTCAATTTTATAATTCGTCAATTAATTCGTTTTCGTTGCTTTTTAAGTTAGTGCTATCGGGCTTTACGCTATCTGATTTTGTTAACTTATCTTCTAATTTTTTCACATTAACAAGTTTGTATAACTCTTCATCGTCAACAATTTCGAGGTGCTTTGTTTTAATTAATTCTTTTGTTTCTAAACAAGCCACGCTCACGCATTCTCCATCTTTGCTTGCCGGAGCAAAGTACCTATAGCCCACAATGCACAAGGATAAAATTAATGCTGCCGCCGCCGCATATTTAATTTGCTTTTTAAATGCAAAAAGCGAAATTACTTTTGTTTTATCGGTATTATTTAAATCTGCATTTAATTTTTTAGTTATTCCTTCAAAATAATTAGATGGTAGCGCAAATGGATTTTCTTTAGAAATACTTGAAAGCTTGGTTTGGTTTAAATTAAATAGCGTTTGTTCTTTATTTTCAGTAAAATAATTGCTAGGTAAGGTGAAAGGCAGTGTTTTATTAAATTTTTTAAGGTTTTCAAATTCTTGCAATTCCAAATTAGCCTCAAGTTGCTCAAAGTATTTTTCTGGAGCAGTAAACCCTATTTCTTTATTAATTTTTTGAAGTATAGGAAATTCTTTGTGTTCATCTATCCATTCAATTTTATTTGCGATAGACAAAGCTGACTTTCCAAAATAATTTTTTGGGAGCCTAAATAAATTACTATTTTCTTCATACAAATTCATTTATTACATTGACTTTTTTTTTTTGTTAAAGTTTAATTTTTAGTCAAAAATTCTTCAATTTTTTTTGCAGCTAAATGATAACTTGCCTTTAATGCACCTACCGAAGTATCAAGTATTTGGCTCATTTCTTCGTAGGGCATTTCGTCAAAATAGCGCATATTAAAGACGATTCGTTGTTTTTCCGGAAGTAATAATATGGCTTGTTGTAGTTTTAACTGAATTTCATCTCCTTTAAAATAAACATCGCTTTCTAAACTTTTGCTTAATGTGTGCTCAATTGGGTGAATTGATGTTGTATTTTTCTTTTCTTTTTGGCGCAAAAATGTAAGAGCTTCGTTTGTGGCAATTCTGTACATCCATGTATATAATTGGCTTTCTTCTTTAAAATTTTCTAAACCTCGCCAAATTTTTATATAAGTATTTTGCAGAACATCATCGGCATCATCATGCTGAATTACAATTTTACGAATGTGCCAATATAATTTTTGTTGGTATATAGTTATAATATGAGTTAACGCTTGATTGCGCGTACTTTCGTCTTTATAAAGAAGGAGTATTTCAGAGTCGGTAATTTTTACCACATTAATATTTTAAGAATAAAGTTAAAGTAAATATTTGTTGTGATGTGTTAAAAAAAGAAAACCGTTTGCAAAACAAACGGTTTTCCTAATGTTGAGTTATTATTATTTTTTCTTATCAAAATCAACAACTATAGGTGTTGAAATACATAGTGATGAGTATGTACCTATGATACGTCCAATTAACAAGGCAAAAATAAACCCACGGATACTGTCGCCACCAAAAATAAATATTACCAATAGCACAAAAAACACAGTTAATGATGTTAAAATTGTACGACTTAAGGTACTGTTTAAGGCATAGTTTATTAGTTTATTACGTTCTTCTCCAAATACATCAGCCTTTCCGCTTTCGTTTATGCGCTCGCGAATACGGTCAAATACAACCACCGTTTCAGTCATTGTATAGCCCATTACGGTTAATATGGCTGCTATAAAATCTTGCCCAATTTCTAATGAAAATGGAACAATTCCATCAAAAATGGTATAGAATGATAATACAATTAATACGTCGTGGAATAACGCTACAACAGAGCCTAAGCCATATTGCCATTTACGGAAACGAATAACAATGTATATAAACATCATTATGCATGAAAATAAAATGGCCCCATAAGCGCTATATACTATGTCTGTTGCAATTGTAGGTCCTACTTTTTGCGATTGCATAATTTCGTATCCGGTTTTTAATTGAGCCAAGCCGGTTTTTAAAGTTTCTTCAACTTGATTATCAACACCTATTGAATTGTCACTAATGCGGTAGGTTGTTGTTATTTTAACTTGATTTTTGCTGCCTAATGTTTTTACTTCAGGAGTTGATTCAAATGCCTTGTTTAATACATTTTTAATATCTTCTGTGTTCATGTCTTTATCAAAACGAACTTGGTAAGTACGCCCACCTTTAAAATCAACGCCTAAATTTAAGCCATGATTTTTAAAGAAGAACACAACGCCCAGTGCTATTATGGCAGAAGATATGATGTAATAAAGCTTACGCTTTCCAACAAAGTCAATGTGTATGTTTTTAAATGCATTTTTTGTAGCTTTTGTATCAAAAGGAATTTCCATTTTTTTGCCGAGCATCCATTCAAAAACAACGCGAGTAATTAATATGGCACTAAATAACGATGTGCCTATACCTACTAATAAGGTTGTAGCAAAACCACGCACAGGGCCACTACCAAACACCATCAATATTACAGCTAAAATGGCTAAGGTAACGTTTGAGTCAATAATTGAACTCATGGCATGTTTAAAACCTTCTTTAATTGATTGCGCTGTTGATTTACCATGTGCTAATTCTTCGCGGATACGCTCAAATATTAAGATGTTAGCATCAACCGCTAAACCTATGGTTAAAACTATACCGGCAATTCCAGGTAGCGTAAGTACTGCACCTAAAGAGGTAAGTATTCCCATTATAAAGAACATATTAGCAATTAAGGCAATATTAGCAACTAAGCCTGATTTACTGTAATACGCTGCCATAAATAGTAAAATTACTACTAGCGCTAAAGCAAAGCTAACTAAGCCTGATTGAATAGCTTCTTGGCCTAAAGTTGGACCAACAACACTTTCTTCAACAATACGGGCAGCCGCAGGAAGTTTTCCGGCGCTTAAAATAGCGGCTAAGGCTTCTGCTTCAGAATCATCAAAGTTACCTGATATAACAGATTGTCCGTCAGAAATTTGAACATTTACAACCGGCGCTGAAAACACCATATTGTCCATCACTACTGCAATACATTTTCCTTTATTGTTACCGGTAATATTTTTCCATTTTTGGGCAGCATCGTTAGTCATATTCATTTTAACTACGGGCGATCCGCCATTTTGTTGATCGTAATCTTTGCGAGCATCTGTAATAATATCTCCGCTTAATATTGCTCTGCCTTTTGAGTCAGATGCTTTAATTGCAAATAAATTAAAGTAGGCTGCTACTACTTTTCCGTCTTGTTTAATTTCTTCTTCACTTGAACCCCACATAAATTTAAGTTTTGCCGGGAAAATATTTTTTTCGGAAGCAATGCGAAGGTATTTATTTACTTTAGCTGTATCAGCTTTACTGAAAGATCTTCCTACCACGCAGCCCTTAGCGTAAGATTTTGGGTTATTTTTTTCGTCAAAATCTACTAATCCGTGTAGTGGCACGGGTGCATTGTTAAAAAAAGAGTATAACGGCACACGTTTTACAAAGTTTTTAAGGGCAGTATCTTGTGGGTTTACCGAAGGTGTTTTAGCTGTGGTACTGTCTTTTTTAGAGGAGTCGCCTTTTGCAGTATTTGTTACGCTTAAACTTTTGTTTTCAGCACTATTAGTTGGGGTAGATGCTACATTTGGCTGTTCAACAGCTAAGGTATCTTTGTTTTCAACGTTTGTGGTATCTTTTGCATCACGATTAAGCTCTTTACTGATAAGTGAGTTTGCCTTATCTAATAGAGGAGCTATTTCGCCATTTTCGTATGTTTCCCAAAATTCTAAGTTGGCGGTTCCTTGTAATAATTCACGCACACGTTCTTTCTCTTTTACGCCGGGTAACTCAATTAAGATGCGACCACTTGTTTCTGATTTTTGAATGTTTGGTTGTGCTACGCCAAATCTGTCAATACGTGAGCGGAATGTGTGCTCTGAATTGTCAATAGCTTCGCTAACACGTTCGCGAACAAACTTTATAACTTCGGAATTACTTGAGTTATACGAAAGCTTTGATTTATTTTCAATAGATTGAAAAAGTGGTGCCAAACGACCATTTGGAGCTATTTGTTTATAGCTGCGCTCAAAAAGAGTAATAAAATCATCGTTGTTAGTTACACCCAAGTTTTTTTGAGCCTCGGTTAAAGCCTTGTTAAACGCAGGGTCTGTGCTGTTGTTTGCTAAGTTTTTAACGATGTCAATTACTGAAACTTCTAGCGTTACATTCATACCGCCACGTAAGTCTAATCCTAAATTTAATTCGTTGCGTTTACACTCTTCGTAGGTATAATCAGCTATGCCAAGGTTGTAAACGCTGATTTTTTTCATCGAATCTAGATAGCGATCTTTTACTCTTTCTTTAATTGAATCGAGGTAACTCGTTTCTTTTGGCACATTGCCGTTTGCAATTTGTTTTGCCGCTGCTTGTATTTTTGCTGAAGCAACATAATTATCAGCATATAATTGTGCGTCGTTTTCAATGCCTCGGGCAACCCAAGTAAATGAAAGATAAAATAAGCAGGCTAATCCTAAAAGGATTGCGAAAATTTTTATAGCGCCTTTATTTTGCATAGTATCTGTTTAAATTTTTTTAAAATTAAGGGTGCAAAGATATAATTTTAAGCTAAATAAGCTAATTAAATTAATGTTTTGTTTTTAATGATTATTTTAGATGATGTTTAAATTTTAACAATTTAGTTAAAGTACAATTTCCTCGTCGCTTTTATCAAAAAATTTATACTCCATAAAACCATAACTGGCAATTGGTAGTATTTTTATCCATTGTTTGTGCTCAAAATACCATTTCCATTGTTTTGATTTAAACCATGAGCCTTTTTTAATAAATGCTTCGATATATGGGTGTACATGTAGCGAAATTCCTTTAATATTTTGTTCTTTTATGATAAAGCGTAAGGCATTGTCAATTTGGTCAACAAATAAAAGACTTGGTTGAACTTTGCCTGTTCCGTTACAGCTAGGGCAAGTTTCTAATACTTCGATATTTACTTCGGGGCGCAAGCGCTGACGGGTAATTTGAATTAAGCCAAATTTGCTTGGAGGCAAAATATTGTGTTTTGCTTTGTCTTTTCGCATCTCGTCACGCAATTTATCGTGTAGCAATTTACGATTGTCAGGATTTTGCATGTCAATAAAATCAACAACAATAATTCCACCCATATCGCGTAAGCGTAGCTGACGAGCTACTTCTACTGCGGCCTCCAAGTTTACTTCAAGCGCATTTTCTTCCTGTGAGCTTTCGCTTTTAGAGCGATTGCCGCTATTTACATCAAATACGTGTAAGGCTTCGGTATGCTCAATGATGAGGTAGGCCCCACTTTTCATATGAACAGTTTTTCCGAATAAACTTTTTATTTGTTTTTCAACGCTATAGGCATCAAAAATTGGAATTTTTCCGGAATACAGTTTTAGTATTTCGAGTTTATCGGGGGCAATAGATTTAACATAGCCGCGCATATCGTCGTAAACTTTTACATCATTTACTACAATTGAATTAAACGAATTATTAAAAAAATCGCGTAAAATAACATTGGTTCTATCGGCCTCTCCTAAAACTCTTAAGGGGGGTTGGGCATCTTTTAATTGCTTAAAGCACTCTTCCCAACGTTTCATTAAGTCGTTTAAGTCGCCCTCAAGCTCAGCAACACTTTGATTTTCGGCAACTGTACGTACAATTACACCAAAGTTTTTTGGCTTTATTTTTTGCATTAAGTCTTTTAGGCGATTTTTTTCTTCAAGGTTTCTAATTTTTGAAGAAACTGAGATTTTATCGGCAAAAGGGATAAGTACAATAAAGCGCCCGGCCAAACTAATTTCGGAGGTGATGCGCGGACCTTTAGCGCTTATTGGTTCTTTAGCAACTTGTACTAATACGTATTGCCCTGATTTAACAACATCGGTAATTTTACCTTCTTTTACAATGTCGGGTTCGTTTTTAAAATACATTAAGTTGCTGCTATTTTGCTTAGCTTTTTGTACTAAATCAACATACTTAAATAACGAATTTACCTGCGGCCCTAGGTCGAGGTAGTGTAAAAACGCGTCTTTTTCGTAACCAACATCTACAAAGGCTGCATTTAATCCGGCCATTACTTTTTTTACTTTGCCGAGATACAAATCGCCTACTGCAAATTGCGTGTTACTTTTTTCGCGGTGTAACTCAACTAAGCGTTTGTCGTTTAAAAGTGCAATAACAACTTCGCCCGGAGCTGAGTTTATAACTAATTCCTGATTCACCTTAAAAAATTTTTAATATAACATGGCATACCATTTATAAAATAGAAACACACGGAAGAGGAGTATTGTCCTTTCCGCGTGACAAAATGGTTTATGCTAAAACTTATTTTTTCTTATGACGATTTCTTCTTAAACGCTTTTTACGTTTATGAGTTGCCATTTTATGTCTTTTTCTTTTTTTACCGCTTGGCATAATTTTAAATTTTAATGGTTAGTAATTTACTGTTTGTTTATTTTCGTTTTAATTGTTCTATGTATTTTCCAATTTCGAGCTTAGCTGTTACATCGGTTGTTTTGCTTCTAAAATTTTCGAGCATTTTAACTGCTTTTATGGTGTCGGCTGTTTGTTCGTATAACTGCGCTAAGTATAAAAATACTTCAATATTTGAACTATCAGCGCGCAATATTTTATTATACCTTGAAATAGCTTTTTCAGTTTGACCGCTTTTTACCGAAAATTCGGCAAAAATTGAATTTAACTTTGGGTTTAAACTGTCCGTTTTTTCAATTTCTTTAAGTTTGGCAATGCCTTCCATTGGGTTGTTTGTTCCTTCTACTAAACAAGCCGCACTCATTATTTGGGCATCTACATACCCGGGTTTAATTTTTACGGCGTTTTCATAGCAGCGAAAAGCACTTTGAAACATGGCAGCGGTTTCATCTTTATCGTCAATAAATTTTATACTAAAATAGTATTTATTGCCTGCTTTAAACCAGCTTTCTGCATTATTTTCTTTTTCTGCTTTTTTTTCAAAATAAAATGCTGCTATATCAGGACGTTTTAACTTGTTCCAAAATAAAACAAGGCTGTCAAACTGTTTTTTTACTGCAAAGGCATCAAAAAGCGATTTGTTTTTAGGGTCGAGTTTTTTTTCGGCCATAGCCACATAACTATCTATACTAGAAAGTTGTTGCATTGGCAATTTTGGTTCAGAGCCGTTGCCGGCAGAATTTTGAATTTTAGGTGCAAAATATAAAAGAACGAAAAGTACTATTGCGCCGAAAACAAGGATTATTTTTGTTTTTGGAGCATTCATATAATATTATTTTTCACTGTTTTTTAATGGTTCAGCAACTTTTACATTTCTTTTTACTCTATCTGAAAAAGTTTTTGCTGCTTTAAAGGTTGGAATAAAATGTGCCGGTATAACTACTGTTGTATTTTTAGAAATGTTTCTTCCTATTTTTTCTGCTCTTTTTTTAACTAAAAATGTACCAAAACCTCTTAAATAAACGTTCCTTCCTTCAATCATTGAGTTACGAATGCTTTTCATAAAAGCTTCTACTGTGGCTTGTACAGCCATTTTTTCTATTCCTGTTTTTTCAGAGATTTCATTCACTATATCCGCCTTAGTCATATCTACAAAATATTAAAAATCAATAACTTGTGTTTTTTTATGGGCTGCAAATGTATAAATATATCCTGAATTAAAAAAATATTTTTAATCAATACAAAAACAAGTGAGGTTTTGCAGCTCTGTTCAAGGGCTTTTTTTGTTTGGCTTAATGCCCCTGTTGCAGCATTTAGACATAAAGATTTATAAAATGGCATTAGCTATTTTTTTATAAAAAGATTAAATGGCGTTGCCTCTTAATTTTTAAATAAAAAACAAAAAAACTACTGATAATTAACTATATTTGATTATGCTAAGAAAAATTGCGCTTTTGTTTTTCATTTGCCTTTCATTTTGCTTTGTGTATGCACAGAATAGTAGCAACGCAAAAAGAGTTGTAGTACCTAACCCAAACATAGGTTTGAGATTTACTGAAAATAACGGACAGTGGAATAATAACATTTTATTAAGAGCGCAACTAGATGGGGGAGCGGTTTACTTAGAAAAGCACACACTCACATTTGATTTTTATGATAAGAAAAAGTACAGGAGCAGGCACATGGGTGAGGGTGGCCTTGATACGCTTAATTATTTAAAAGCACATTGTTTTAAAATAGAATTTCTAAATGCACAAAACAGTTCTACAATTCAAAAAGAAAAACCTAACCCTGATTATGAAAATTTTTATTTAGGAACGGATAGCAAAACATGGAAAACCAATGTAAAAAATTATAATAAAGCAACCTATAAAAATTTATATAATGGCATTGATTATGAAGTGTACGCAAAATCAAAGCATTTAAAAAACACTTTTTATGTGGCCCCTAATGCTAATTATAAGCAAATACAGATGCAATATACAGGAGCCGAAAAAATTAAACTTTCAAAAGAGAGATTAATTATTATTACTTCGCTCGATTCAATCGTTGAAGAAAAGCCTTTTGCGTACCAACTTGTTAATAATAGTAAAGTTGAAGTGCCGTGCCGCTACGTGCTTAAAAACAATATACTTTCTTACGAATTTCCTAAAGGATACGATGTTACAAAAGAGTTAATTATAGATCCTATTTTAGTGTTTGCCGCGCAATCAGGCTCCACTGCCGATAATTTTGGAATGACTGCAACTTATGATGCGCAAGGTAATTTATACTCCGGTGGGACAGCGTTTAATAATGGCTATCCTGTTACTACCGGAGCATACCAACTGTCTTTTGCCGGAACTTATACGCCAAATACAGGAAATACAGATGTTGTAGTAACAAAATACAATTCAACCGGAACGGGCTTATTGTTTTCAACGTATTTAGGTGGCACAAGAAGTGAAATAGTTACAAGTTTAATTGTAGATCAAAACAATAATTTGTATTTGTATGGAGCTACCGGATCGTCAAATTTCCCGACAACTGCGGGTGCTTTTGACAATACATTTAATGGCGGAAATTATATGTATTTTATGTTTAATGGTACAGAGTTTTTAAATGGTACAGATATTTTTGTTTCAAAATTTAACTCAACCGGAACGTCGTTACTAGCATCAACTTACATTGGTGGCAGCGATAACGATGGTGTTAACCATACTAATGCTTTAGTTTCGTATGTGGTTACAGTAAATAGTAATTGTACTTCGCCCGGAAATACTACTTGTTACCCTTGTGGCGGTACATTTTCTATTAACGAATATAAAGCTGATTCGTTGCAACATAATTATGGCGACCAATACCGAGGTGAAATACAACTCGATAAGTTTGGAAATGTTTATATAGCCAGTTCAACACGTTCAAATAATTTTCCCACCTTGGGGGGATTTAAATCTACTTTTTCAACCCCGGCAGATAAGCAAGATGCTGTAGTATTTAAAATGAATCCTGGCTTGTCAAGCTTAGCATGGAGTACCTATTTAGGAGGAAGTGGCAATGATGCAGGGTATTCATTATTTGTCAGTGATTCGCTTTACACCTATGTAACCGGTGGCACATACAGCACCGATTTTCCAACCAAACCGGGCTGCTACAACACTAGCTACAATGGCGGAAAAGGTGATGGGTATATAGTGAAAATAAACCCGGCAGGAAATGCTATACTTAAAGGAACTTATATAGGAACAAGCAACTACGACCAAAGTTATTTTGTAACAATAGACAAAAAAAACCAGGTGTATTGTTATGGACAATCATTAGGCAACATGCCTGTTTCTAGCGGTGTTTACAGTAATCCAGGAACGCATCAATTTATTGCGCGCTTAGATGCGCAATTATCAAATATTAACTTAAGCACAGTATTTGGCGCATCAACCACTAACATAGATATATCGCCTTCCGCATTTGCTGTTGATAAGTGTGAAAATATTTATGCATCTGGTTGGGGCGGCGATATTATTTATGGGCCTTCTACAAGCGGAATGCCAACTACAACAACTGCTATATTTCCAACATCACCAAATGGATTTGATTTTTATTTAGCTGCTTTAAGTCCGAGCATGGCATCATTACTATATGGTACATATTTTGGCGGAGCTTGTAGTAAAGAACATGTTGACGGCGGCACATCACGCTTTGACCCATCAGGAAAAATTTACCAATCAGTTTGCGCCGGTTGTGGTGGTAATCAAGATTTTCCGGTAACTGCCGGTGCTTGGCCAAATACACCTCCTTTTCCAAATCATAATACCGATAATAATAATTGCAACAATGGAGTTTTTAAGTTTGATTTTCAATTGCAATTAGTTGTCTCAACAATTAACACAAATACCTTAGCAGGTTGTGCACCTGTTGTAATTAATTTTACTAATGCAGCTGCGCCTACCGGCTCTTTGGCTTCGTTTATTTGGTATTTAGGCGGAGGCATTACAAACACTACAACCATTAATCCATCAATGACTTATACAGCACCCGGCGTATATACAGTTGCATTGGTGGTGAAAGATCCAAGTACCTGCAATGTTAAAGATAGTTCAGTTACTTTTATAACAGTATACCCAAAACCGCTTGCCAGCTTCTCTTTAACATCTTCGCCTTGCACAAACACATTTGCAATTAGTAATAACTCAACGGGAACTTTTACAACAAACTCATTTAGCTGGAATTTTGGAAACAGCGTAACATCTACGTTATCAGCCCCTTCATATACCTATCCCATTAACGGGGTGTATAACGTAAGTCTTACTGTTACAGATGTTAATGGATGTAAATCAACAGCAATTAATACTATTTCTGTTTTAAACTTTACTCCAAATGCACTAGGAACATCGTATTGCTATGGACAAACCGGAGCTTTAAACGCAGGAGGAGGTACAAATTACTTATGGACACCCGCAACAGCGCTTTCGAACAACGTTATTGCTAATCCTATAACCACAACTTCAATCAATACAAATTATTCAGTTCAAATTACAAATACGTCTTTTGGGCAAAATTGCGTTCAAACAATTACGGTGCAAGCAACTGTTTACCCTAAACCAATTGCTTCCTTTAATTATTCAATAAATCCTTGTGGCGGTGCTGTTAACTTTTTTGATACTTCAAGCCCTATACCAGCCTCTTGGCAATGGACTTTGAATGCGGGCGCAACAAGCACATTACAAAATCCCTATTATTTTTACTCTTCAGGAGGAACACAAACAATAACACAAATAGTTACAAGTAATATGGGGTGCAAAGATACCTCTATACAAATAATTAATGTTCCTGTGCCACCGCCAGTTTCAGTAAGCGCTTCAACAAATATTTGCATAGGCCATACGTATCAACTCAGTGCAACGGGTGGCATTACCTATTCATGGTCTCCGGCAAGCAGTATTGATATACCCAATATATCAACACCTATAGCATCTCCATCTGTAAGCACGAGTTATTCGGTTATTATTACAACATCTACGGCTTGCACATTTACGTTAATCACCAATGTAAACGTATATTCAGCATCGTCCACAACGCCTTCGGCTAGCGCAAACCCATTGGTAATTACAACAGGAGGATCTACAACGTTAACCTATATAGGAGATCCGGGCGCAATAGTTACATGGTATCCGTTTGGAAGCACAAATCCTACAACCGGTTACACTGTTAGCGCTAGTCCTGGTTTACCAACAACATACACAGCTATTGCTAATTACGGCGTTTGTGCAAATAGGGTTATTGTTTTGGTAGATGCTTATACGCCGGGTTGTATAAGTAGCGATGTTTTTGTTCCAAATACATTTACGCCAAATGGCGATGGAGAAAATGACGTGCTTTATGTGAGGGGATTAAAAATTAATGAAATTTATTTTGCTGTTTACAACCGTTGGGGCGAACTTATGTTTGAAACCAATGATAAGCTTAAAGGCTGGGATGGTACCTATAATGGCAAGCCTTGTGAGGTTGGTGTTTTTGGTTGGTACTTGCGTGTTAAGTGCGTAAATGGATTAGAGTCGTTTAAAAAAGGAAATACAACGTTAATTAGATAGCACATTGCTATTAATTTTTTGAAAATGAAACACTGTCACTTACCCAAGTGTGTAATTTAAGGCAGTTCAAAGGGCTGATGATATAAAATAAAAAAGCCTTACTATTGTTAGTAAGGCTTTTTTTAAAATTGGCATCGACATACTCTCCCGGGCTTTAGGCCAAGTACCAT
>JAFDYB010000092.1 GCA_018267655.1 Bacteroidota bacterium | reverse complement strand
TCTATGTTTCTGATTTTTGTCCACAATGCAAAGATAATAAAGTTTCCCTAAAGTGAAACATAAAAGTTTAATTTTTTTTCATTCTGTCCTCCCTTGTGGTTTGGTCGGCTAAAATCGCATATAACTTACTTATATCCTCAACAAAATTAGCATTATTTTTCAAACAGTTGGTTTATATCCGATATTTTGTAGCGCATATATTTTATTCTTTTTTTGCATTTCCATTTTTTATTCATATTCATTTAAAGCTTCGCCACCTCAGTTACATGAGTCTTCTTTAACAAATATATCTTTTTTTTACAAAGTATCAAAGGGCGAAACTATTTTTTGTATCGCCTTATTGCTGACATGTGTGTAAATTTCAGTAGTTCTACTACTGCTGTGCCCTAATATTTCTTGTATATATCGTAAATCTGTGCCATTTTCAAGCAAATGAGTGGCGTAACTGTGCCTAAGCCAATGCAAACTTACCGGCTTGTTTATTTTGCTTTTATAGATGGCTTGTTTTAAAACTTGTTGTAAACTTCGCTCATCATACATGTTGCCAGCTACCTGACCTTCAAATAAATAAACTTTGGGTTTGTAACTACTGTAATAATCACGTAAAAGATCTATAATTTTTTCACTTAATGGGGCTATCCTGTCTTTTTTTCCTTTTGACTGACGTATCAATACCACTCCGCGTTTAGAATCTATGTCTTTCAACTTTAATTTTAAAAGTTCGCCACTTCTTAAACCACAACTGTATATTAAGCTAAGCATGGCTTTGTGTTTTAAATTTCGAGGCGCAGATAAAATGTTTTTCACTTCAGCCTTGCTCAATACATTTGGTAGTTTTTTTTCTGTTTTTGGTCGTAAAATTAACTCGGGTTGTAGCTTTTTGTTTACAATGTTTGCAAAAAATAATTTTATGGCATTTATTATTTGGTTTTGATATGATGATGAAAAACAATTGGCTAATATATAATCGTTATTAAAGTTTATCACATCTTCATTCGTAATATCTACAATTACTTTTTGAGAGTAATATCTTAAAAAAACTTCAAGCGCATCAACATAAGTATTTATAGTATTTTCGCTATATCGCCTGCTTCGCATAAAATATTTAAATTGTTTTATGCGTTCTATTTGAGATATAGTTATTTCAGGCAAAGTGCTTGTTTGTTTATGTGTTTTGTTTATTATTGGTTTATTAATTGTTTCGGGCGCATTAAATGATATTATTTTATACCCAAGCGGCAATAATGTTTTTTCAACAAGTGCCTCTGCACCACTATAATGTGTAATATACCACGATTTATGCGTAAAACTCCAGCGCGAACCGGCAATAGTTTTAATGGCGTTAATGGCTTCTGCATTATAATCGAACATTAAAAACAAGCATAAGTTATTTTTATGCTGTGCGTATTTTAATAATAGTTCTTTTGGCATAAAGTAAAATTACTATGTTTTACAACAACTAATTGCTATAAAACGTAGCATAAAATAAGCCTAAGAGTGGCTGCAAATTTATTTTCAACAGTTTTTCGCATTGTTGTTTCGCCGCCAATATTAAAGCAAGTAAAAATAGAATTAGGAAACAAAGTATCCTGCACATGTTTAATACCAAGTACAAATATGTTGTAGCTCAATCTACTTGTTATTTTTCGTTTACACTTCCTCAAAAAATATTTCTGTAGCTATTGCTACGCAAAGTTTTTTTTTCGTTATCTAAACAAAAACTACCTAAGTATCTTTAGAGTAAATTGATTTTTGATACTGTATAAAAAAAGTGTGTAAGCAACATAATTACGCTTTTTGTTAAGCAAAATCAATACATGTAAAAGAACTAGCGCACTTTGGTTTGAAACAAAACACCCTTGTGTTTTTTACAAAAAAGTAGCTAGCACAATAAATTTGCAATAATATTACTCAACCCAGCTTTTGTAGTACATACCATCGTCTATTTTCATAGCCTCTTCGCTTACCATAAGCGGCTTAAAAGTATCTACCATAACAGCAAGTTCTTGAGTTTCTTTTTGGCCAATGCTACGCTCCATTGCGCCGGGTGCAGGGCCGTGAGGTATTCCTTTTGGGTGTAAAGTTATGTGCCCTTGTTTAATGTTATTACGGCTCATAAAATCACCATCAACGTAATACAACACTTCGTCGCTATCAATATTACTATGATTGTAGGGAGCAGGTATTGCCAAAGGATGATAGTCGTATAAACGCGGGCAAAAAGAACAAACAACAAATGCCGATGTTTCAAATGTTTGATGCACAGGAGGCGGTTGGTGTACACGACCTGTAATTGGTTCAAAATTATGAATAGAAAAAGCCCAAGGAAAGTTATAGCCGTCCCACCCCACAACATCAAAAGGGTGTGTTGCATAAATCACATCATGTATTACGCCTTCTTTTTTTATTTTAATTAAAAAATCGCCTTTTTCATTATGCGTCTCAAGTATTGACGGTAGTTTAAAATCGCGCTCACAAAATGGCGAGTGTTCTAAATGCTGCCCACTTAAATTTTTATAACGCTTTGGGGTGTAAATTGGGTGTGGCGATTCAACGTAAAGTAATCTATTATCACTGGTTTCAAATTCAATTTGATAAATCATTCCACGCGGTATAACAATGTAATCGCCATATTCAAATGAAATATTACCCATTAATGTTTTAAGTGTGCCTTTGCCCTTGTGTATAAAAAGCAACTCATCGGCATCGGCATTTTTATAAAAATAATTTTTAAGACTTTGTTTAGGTGCTGCCAAGCCAATATGGCAATCGCTGTTAAATAAAACTGTTTTTCTGCTTTCTAAAAAGTCATCAACCGGTTTTATTTCAAAGCCTTTTAATAATAGGGCTTTAATGTTTTTTGAAATAGCAATTTTAGGACTAACATCGTAACTGCGTAAAATTTCTTTAACTTGAGTGGGGCGATGAGTGTGGTAAAGTAAAGATGAAAAACCACTAAAGCCTTCGGTGCCGAATAATTGTTCGTAGTAATGATTTTTTTTAGTATTTGTAAAAACAGTGTGTCGTTTTTGAGGGATATTACCCAATTTGTGGTAAATAGGCATATTTAGCGTTATTTAGTATTAGTTAAGTGAATAGCATTTTTAAGTATCTCAGATAAATTTGGACGTAAACGGCTTTTATAAACCGCTAAACATTCAGGGCCATTTTTTACCCTTCCTTTTCTTATACGGCGTTGTTCATCAATTGGCAAATTGATAATGTTTACGCAATTTTGTGTGCAGCAGCCTTGCATTTTTTCTTCGCATGGTTTACATTGTATAAATAGTAAATGACAATCGTCGTTCTTGCAATTAACATGCCTATCGCATGAATTGCCGCATTGGTGGCATTTACTTAATACATCTTCGGTAATACGCTCGCCAATGCGCTCATCAAATACAAAATTAACGCCTTTAAATTTACTTTCTAAGCCGCTTTCTTTTATTTCTTTGGCGTATTGAATAATTCCACCTCTTAGGTGGTTAACATCTTTAAAACCTTTGTGTTTAAAATAAGCACTGGCTTTTTCGCAGCGTATGCCGCCCGTGCAATACATAACTATTTTTTTATCTTCTTTTCCTTTAAGATGCTCAATAACTTGTGGTAACTCTTCCCTAAACGTATCGGCATCCGGGCAAAAAGCGCGCTCAAAGCGTCCAACCTCACTTTCGTAATGATTACGCATGTCAACAACAATTGTTTCGGGGTTATTAATTGCCGCATTAAATTCTTGGGCTGAAAGGTAATTACCGGTATTGGCAGGGTTAAACAAAGGATCGTTAATGCCATCTGCAACAATTTTATTTCTTACTTTTACAATAAGTTTGTAAAAACTTTTGCCATTACCATCAACGGCGTGCTTAAAGGGGACATCTTTAAAAAAATTGTAGTGATATAAATGTTCTATAAAATCATTCCAATTAGCTTCAGGGATACTCATTTGAGCATTTATACCTTCGCCGGCAATATAAACCCTTCCAAAGCAGTTTAGCTGATGCCATCTAAAATAAAGCTCATCGCGAAGCTTGGCGGGGTTATCAATTAAAACATAACGGTAAAAAGAAATTGTTTTACGACAAAAGGTTTCGCCGGCCAATTGCTGCTTTAAAATATTTTTATCAATTCTATTAACTAATAAAGCCATAAAAGTTGGTATAAATGCAGGTTATACTTTTCTTTGTTGTGTAGAAAAAAGAAAAAAACGTGAATAAAACAATTGTTCTTTTACAAGTTCAAATTAATTTCTACGTTTGCAAAGGTACTAATTGTTTTGTTTAATTTTATCGAATATTTAACATGTCAAATTCAACCGAAAAAATACTAATTATAGGCGCAGGGGGGCAAATAGGCTTAGAACTTGCTTTTGAACTTGGAAAAATTTATGGCAATGCCAACATTGTGGCCTCTGATATTAAAGAAAATACCGCCCTTAGCAGCTATATTTTTGAAACTTTAGATGCTTTAAATAAAGACCAATTATTTGCAATTGTAAAAAAACATAAAATTACTCAGGTTTATCACCTTGCAGCGCTGTTAAGTGCTACCGGAGAGCAAAATCCAATGTTTGCATGGAAGCTAAATATGGAAAGTTTATTTCATGTGCTCGACTTAGCAAAGGAAAAACATATTCAAAAAATATACTGGCCGAGCAGCATTGCGGTATTTGGGCCTACTACGCCACGCTTAAACACCCCCCAATTTACTGTTATGGAACCAAGTACTATTTATGGCATAAGTAAGCAAGCGGGCGAGCGTTGGTGTGAGTGGTATTTTCATAAGTACAATGTTGATGTGCGAAGTATTAGATACCCGGGTTTAATTGGCTGGAAAAGCGCGCCGGGTGGTGGCACTACAGATTATGCGGTACACATCTTTTACGAAGCGCTTAAAAACAAATCGTACACTTGCTTTTTAAGCGAAACTACCGCATTGCCTATGATGCACATGGAAGATGCCATTAGAGCAACCTTAGAATTAATGCACAGCCCGAATGAAAAAATTAAAATTAGAGGGAGTTATAATTTAAGTGGACTTTCATTTAATCCAAAACAAATTGCCGAAGAAATAAAAAAGCATATTCCTGATTTTAAAATTAATTACCAACCTGATTTTAGACAAGCCATAGCTGACTCTTGGCCGCAAAGTATTAATGATTTAGAAGCGCGTGAACATTGGGGTTGGAAAGAGTATTACGATTTACCAAAATTAGTTGCAAACATGTTAAGCCACATTAAAATTTAAAGGTGATGGTATTTTTCACCATTTAATATGGTAAAGGCTCTGTACAACTGTTCGCAAAAAAATAATCTTACCATTTGATGCGAAAATGTAAGTTGAGATAGACTCATTTTATAATTAGCGCGCTTATATATTTCTTCAGAAAAGCCAAATGGTCCACCAATGCAAAAAACTAAATGCTTTATAGAAGCATTTTGCTGTTTTAACAGGAATTGTGAAAACCCTACAGACGTAAAAGTGTCGCCTCTTTCATCGAGCAATACAAGCTTATCGTCGTTTAAAAGCGTTTCTGTAATTGCTTTTGCCTCGGCTTTAAGTTGCTCGCTTTGTGGTTTTAAACGCACTGTTTTTGGCATATTTATTGTAACTGTGTTAAAGCGACAGTAATTTTTTAAACGTTTATTGTATTCATTTATACCTTCGTTTAAATAATTTTCGCGAGTTGAATCAATTTGAATGAGCGAAATTTTCATCTTTTAAAATTGGTAAAAAAAATGTAAATTTGTATAAATAAAATGAAATCTATTTTAATAATTTTAGTTGGTGCTTTTGCTTTTTTGTCGTTTAAGCTTGATGTAAGCGACGATGTTGTTAACGCATTAAAGCAAGGGAAAATTGCGGAAGTAACTAAACTACTTGATGAAAAAGTGAGCGTTAAAATTCAAAATCAAGAAGATGTGTTAAGCAAACAGCAAGCAGAGGCTAATATTTCTTATTTTTTTGAAAAACATCAAGTTAAAAATTTTACTACCTCTAAAATAAATTCAATTAATAATATATCTCAATACATAATTGGCACATTAGAAACATCGAACGGAAAGTTTAAAGTTTCAATATTACTACGCCGCAATTTAATTGCACAGTTTAGAGTAGAAGAAGAGAATGAGTAGTTATTTTTCTTTATATAAACAGCAGTTTTCTTTAAAAAAATTCGTTGCAAATTGCCTGGAAGAAGATTTAAGAAAAGGTGATATTACAAGTCTTTCAATTATTAAAGGTACCGCAAATGGAAAGATGCATTTATTGGTAAAAGAACAAGGAATTATTGCCGGTGTTGAAGCAGCATGTGCTATTATTAAGTTAATTGATAAAAGTATAAAAACAAAGGTACTTATACAAGATGGCAGAACAGTTAAACAGGGCGATGTTGTTTTTACTTTAGAGGGAAGGTTACATAAATTATTAATTGCTGAGCGGTTAATTTTAAATGTAATGCAGCGTATGAGCGGTATTGCAACCAAAACCAGTCATTTTCAGCAATTGTGCAAAGGAACAAAAGCTAAAGTAATTGATACACGAAAAACTACACCCGGGTTTCGTTTTTTTGAAAAGTGGGCTGTAGTAATAGGTGGGGGTAAAAATCATCGTTACGGTTTATTTGATATGATTTTAATAAAAGATAATCATATTGACGTAGCCGGAGGAATTGTTGAAGCAATAGAAAAATCAAATAAATATATTAAACAGAATAAATTAAAAATAGCTGTTGAGGTTGAAACTAGAACAATTAAAGATGTTGAGAAAGTTTTAAATTTCGGTAAGGTTCAACGGATTATGCTTGATAATTTTTCGATAAGCAATACAAAAAAAGCAGTTGCGCTAATAAATGGTAAGTTTGAAATAGAATCTTCGGGGGGCATTAATGAAAAAACAATTGCTCAATATGCTAAAACCGGAGTTGATTTTATTTCAGTTGGGGCACTTACCCACCACGTTAAAAGCCTTGATTTGAGCTTAAAAGTAATTGGAGGTGGCGCTTCTTAACGGCAACGTTTTATTAACTGAATAAATGTATGTCTTTACCTTCTTTTTGGTCTATTTTAATACTTGTTTTATATTAGTCCATTGAAAAAAGTTAAAATTAGCGATGGAGCCAATTTTGACACTGTTTCACTCCGTTGTTTAGATACTGTTTTACTTAATGCTTTCTAATTTATTTTTATTTTCATCAACTAGTTTTTTCTGTTTTTCAATTTCTTCTTTTTTCTTAGATTGATTTTCTTCGTTTTTCTTTATGTCTTTTTCTGTATCTTTTATTTTTCCTTTATATTTTTCAATATCGTTTTTTAAGTCTTTTTTGTCGCTTTCAAGACTTTTTAATTCACTTGCCAATTTATCATATATTTTTTGTGAAGCTTTTGTTTGCTCTTTAACTGCTCCTGAGCTAGCTTCTACAACTTTTCTTTGAACATCAACCTCAGCTTTCTTTTTTGTTATCTCACCTTCTTTAGTAGCTAATAAGCCTTCGTTTTTTGAAATACGAGCAGTATAATCGTTAATATCTGATTTAAAATTTGCATTCTTTTTTTCTAATGATTTTTGTTCGTCTTCAAACTTAGATAATTGTTTTTGAGATGCGTTTAGCATCTCTTGCATAGGCTCTTTTGATTGATTAATAGCGAAATCTTTAATCATTTTTTCAACAAAACGATATTTATCCTTATCTCCCGAAGAGCTTAAATACGTTCCTCCTAAATCTACGGCTGTGTACATTTTTACGCTTTTTGATTTTTTATCCTCAACAAATTTAGTGTAAAAGTCAACCGGGTTATTTCCCCAATCTTTCACCAAAATATTATCGCCAAACACTTCGTTTTTGCTATCTTTAATTTTTTCGTACTTAAAGTTTTTCAAGGCTTTTTTCCAGCCATCTATGGCAGTTGAAGCGGTGTTTTCATACAAAGTGGTAGAAATGCAATTTTGACTTCCAATACTAAAGGATTCCTTTTCTTCGCTTGTTGATATGCTTTGTGCCTTTGTACTTAATATTGAAAGTATAAAAACTGATGTGATTATTTTTTTCATATAGCCTTATTGATTTTTTATAATATGTTGATTACTGATAAATTTATTGAATTTTTATTATTAGTCAATATCCCAAACACTTGGGCGTTTTTTTGTATAAAATGGTTTAAAATAATTTTTATGTTCTAAAATAAAAGCCATTATTAAATAAATTATAATAGGGCTTCCAAAAGTGAAAAATGATAAATAAATAAAATACATCCTAATTTTGGTAGATTTTATGCCGAGTTTATTGCCCATCCACTCGCACACTCCAAAGGCCTTATGTTCAAACCACGCAATAATGTTTTTAATCATCAAACAAATGTACTTATTTTTTTGGCATTAAAAACTCAATACCAATTGAACATTTTAAACATTTTTTATTAGTACAATAATTGTCATACAAGTTTATTAAAGCTTGGCTTTCAAACGAAGACTTTTGCTTAATATAATTTTTCGGAAATTGTTTGGTTTTTCTGTTTAGCTCAAAATTACAATGTTCAAGCAAGGAAAATGCAATTTCGCAAAATTTTTCATCATCAATTCTCTTCCCATAAAAAAATAAAAATGGTGCAATAGCATTAATTAACAGTAATTGTAAAGCCGCTTGTGTTAAGTTTAATTTGCCAATTAATTCATTTGGTAGTATCTTAATCTCTTGTTCGTTTAATTTATTTTCTTTTAAAAAATTTGATTTAAAATCAAAGCTCTGAGGTTCTGAAAATAAAGTTGGAAGCTTATATACTAAAACGGCTAATTGAGCTATTCTAATATGCGGAAAATTTCCGGGACGTGTTTTCGAATTTTTAAAAATTTCTTTATGGATTGGGATAAGCTTATGCTTATATCTTAAAAACTCAAATTCATTTTGAATTGCCAGCCAGCGCTTATCATTTTTTTGATCTTCTAAAAATCCTGCGCAACCGTAAAACAGTGCTAAAACTTGAAGTAGATTGTCTGAATATTTTAATATTAGCGATAATGGTAAATTTTTTGCTAAAAACTCAAACGCATCATTATTTAATGAAAAACCAAATGAGCGCACAAAAAGAATGTAAAAACTATCTTGTAAATGTTCTTTTGAATGTAAATTATAATTTTTAATGCGATTAATTTTATGCTCCATTCGCTCAACACACATTCTTCTTAACCACAAATCAAATTTTAACTTATTAAATTGCTCAATAAAATTAATGCAGGGTAATTGTTTTTTTGTAGAAATTATTTCATTGTATTTGCTAATTATTGAAGGTTGAATGTGTGTTTTTAATTCTAAAATTTCTACATTGTTTTGTTTGTTTTGCAAAATTTCTTTGTCAAAATTATACACTACGTGTAAAATAATATTGTTATAACTTTTGTCTAAATTGTGTTTATGCTTTAGCCAATCGCTGCTATTTACGTGTAATTCAACATTTCCTGCCAAAGTTATTGAACCAATTTTTATGCGGGCGTTAAAAAAATCGGGCCCTGAATCTATATTTAAAACACCGGTATTTAAAATTATTATTTTCTTCCCATTAATTGTAGTTAAACTACTTGCATCAAATAATTTATGTTGCCATATAAACTGAAATAAAGCTTCGTTATGCATAGCCATTTAATTTATATATAAAATAGCCAAACCACTCATGAGTTATTAATTGAAAGCCAAACAAGGCATCTGAGTTAGGAATAAATAAATGGTCAAATGTAAAACGCCTTATGCCACTTTTTTTATTAGTAATACAAGGATAAATATGTGTGTAACCTGCTTTTTTAAATATGGCCATAGAACGTGGCATGTGATAGGCAGAGGTAACTAATAAATAATTTCCTTTTAACTTTAGGCTATCCATAATTTTTTTTGTAAAGATGGCATTTTCGTATGTGTTTCTACTTTCACTCTCAATTACAATTTGTGAATCGGGCACTCCAATTTGATTTAAATACTTTTTAACATAAAAGGCTTCTTTTTTTTCCGGAAACTCAATTTTACCTGAACCTCCCGTAAAAACAATCCTTTTAATTTGCCCTTTATGCAACAGGGGTAATATTTGAAATAAGCGATCTGCACTTGCTCCAAAATTAATTTTTTGCAATCGAAGGTCTATATCGCCTATTCCGCCAAGTATTATTGCTCCATCAAATTTTTGATTTGTTACCTCATAATCCGGTGTTACAGGTTCATACGCCCTAAATAATTCATCTACTATAAACGAATTACAGCATAAATACAACACAACCAACGACCAAATTCGTAATTTTTTTGAAAGTTTTTCGTTTTTAACATATAGCGAAAAAACAATTAAGCAAAACAACCAAGTGATTGGCGAAAGCATAAAAGAGAAAATTTTAGAGAGATAAAAAAACATTTTACTAAATAATCTATTCTTTAAAAATAGATTAAATATTAATATCAATGCAACAAAAAAATTAAGTTAAATTTATGCCTTTAATATTATTTGTAAAATATTTGCGTATTAAAATAGCAAACTATAGCGTATTTAAAATAACAATAAAAAAAACTGCGTATGAAAAAGATACTTATTGCCAACCGAGGCGAAATTTCGCTACGTGTAATGCGAAGTGCAAAAGAAATGGGCATAAAAACTGTTGCTGTATATAGCGAAGCTGATGCTAATGCACCTTTTGTAAGATATGCCGATGAAGCCGTATTATTAGGCCCACCGCCAAGCAATCAATCATATCTTTTAGGCGATAAAATTATTGAAATATGCAAGCAACTTAATGTAGATGGCATACACCCGGGTTATGGTTTTTTAAGCGAAAATGCTGAATTTGCCAGAAAAGTTCGCCAGGCCGGCATCACATTTATTGGCCCAAGCCCGGAAAGTATGGATATGATGGGCGACAAACTTAGCGCAAAAGCTACTGCAAAAAAAATGAATGTGCCTATGATTAGCGGAAGTGAAGGTGCTGTTAGCGATGCTGCAGAAGCAATTAAAATTGCCAAACAAACAGGTTTTCCGCTATTAATTAAAGCTAGTGCAGGCGGTGGCGGAAAAGGTATGAAACTGGTTGAAAAAGAAAGTGAGCTTGAGGAACAAATGAAGTTAGCTATGAGCGAAGCAAAATCAGCTTTTGGAAATGATGCTGTTTTCATTGAAAAATATGCTAAAGAACCACGCCATATCGAAATACAGTTAATTGCCGATAATCATGGTAATTGCGTTTATTTATTTGAACGCGAATGCAGTATTCAACGCAGGCACCAAAAAGTTATTGAAGAGGCCCCTAGCTCTGTGCTAAGCCCGCAGCTTCGCGAAAAAATGGGTAAATGTGCGGTTGATGTTGCCAAAGCTTGTAATTATTCGGGGGCAGGAACCGTTGAGTTTTTAGTAGATGCCGACTTAAATTTTTATTTTTTAGAAATGAACACGCGCTTACAGGTTGAACATACTGTTAGCGAAATGATTACCGGGCTAGACCTTGTAAAAGAACAAATAAAAGTTGCTCGCGGTGAAAAATTATCATTTACCCAAAATGATTTAAAAATAAATGGCCATGCTATTGAAGTGCGTGTTTGTGCCGAAGACCCCCTAAATAATTTTTTACCCGAAGTAGGAACACTTTCTGTTTACAAAACCCCTACGGGTAATGGCGTTAGGGTTGATGATGGCTTTGAACAGGGTATGGATATCCCTATTTACTATGACAGTATGCTATCTAAATTAATTGTTCATGGTAAAAACAGAACAGAAGCCATTGAAAAAATGTTGCGTGCCATAAATGATTATAAAATAATTGGTGTTGAAACCACTTTAGATTTTTGTAAATTTGTTTTAACACACGAAAAATTTGTGAGTGGTAAATTTGATACCGGATTTATAAAAAACTACTTTTCAACAGAGGTGCTTGAAAATAAAAACCATTCTAATAATCAAATTGCTGCAATTGCAGCAGGATTAATATTTGAGAGGCTATCACCAAAAAACAATAGTGTTGAAAACGCTGCCGTTAAAAAAAGTAAATGGAAACAAAATAGATAATATTTTGGCAACGTTTAGGTTACTTTTTGCGTAAAATACTATTAACAAGAAAGGTAAAATGTTTAAGCATAAAAAATATTCAATTTTATTCTTATCGCTAATTTTAACAAGTTTTCTTAGGCTAAGTGCACAAAACAGCGATCCTTTAAAACCAAACGGAAATTTTATTTGCAAATACACTATTGAACAAGGCGATACCGTTTTATTAGTTGATTTAAATACCATTTATGTTTATGGCAACAGGGTTTTTTATAATCCGCATCATTACGAAATGTGGACCCAAACCAAACATAATGTTAAAGTTGTTTATCCCTATGCTATTTTAGCCGCTGCCAAATTAAAAGAGTACGATAAAATTTTAGCAACAATTAAGGAAGAAAATCAAAAAAAAGCTTTTATAAAAGTGTGTGAAAAAAATCTAAGGCATGAGTTTGAAAGCGAATTAAAAGGCCTAACTGTTTCGCAAGGCAAGGTACTAATGAAACTCATTTACCGTGAAACAGGTAAAACCACATACGAAATTGTAAAACAAATGCGAGGCTCGTTTGAAGCTTGTTTTTGGCAGGCGCTAGCATCTCTTTTTGGCAACAGCATGAAGGTTAAATATAGTTCTACCGAAGATGCAATGATTGATCAAGCTGTTAAAATAGTAGAGGCAGGCGACTTTTAATCTATCAAAATTATGGTTTAATTTTTGTGCAGCTTTAATATTCGCTTTTTACATGAAACTGAATATCCGGAAATTTTTCTTGCGCCATTTGAAGCAGCCACGCACTTTCTGCTAAAAACACAAGTCGGTCTTCTTTATCGTAGGCAATATAGGCGTTTCTGTCTAAAATAAAGGCATCTAATTTCTTTTTATCAGTGGCGCTTATCCATAGTGCTTTGTATAAATTAATTAATTCAAAATTAGCACTAGCATTATATTCAGCTTTTAAACGATGTTGCATAACTTCAAATTGCAAAGCGCCAACGGTACCAACAATTTTTCTTCCATCTACCTTTCTGGTAAATAATTGCGCAACTCCCTCATCGGTTAATTGTTCAAGTCCTTTTTGTAACTGTTTTGTTTTCATTGGATCCATATTGGTAACATAACGAAATAGCTCAGGCGAAAAACTAGGTATCCCTTTAAAGTGAAAATTTTCACCCTCGGTTAAAGTATCGCCTATTTTAAAATTACCGGCATCGTACAATCCAATTACATCGCCCGGAAAAGCCTCGTCAATTACTGATTTTTGCTGTGCCATAAAAGCCGTAGGATTACTAAAACGCAGTTGTTTTTTATCCCTTACATGGTGATAATATTTATTTCTTTCAAAAATCCCACTCACTATTCGTAAAAAGGCAATACGATCACGATGTTTTGGATCAAGATTAGCATGTATTTTAAAAATAAACCCACTAAATTTTTTATCTGTTGGAAAAACTTCTCCTAATTCAGATTCGCGAGACTTAGGCGAAGGCGCAATTTCAACAAAACAATCTAAAAGTTCTGCAATTCCAAAATTATTAACGGCACTACCAAAAAAAACAGGACTAATATTTCCTTCCAGGTATTTATTTTTATCTAAAGCATCGTAAACACCGTCAATTAAACTAACGTCAGCCCTAAGCTGAGTGGCGTAATCTTGAGTAATTATTTTATCAATACTTGCATCAGAAATATCAGAAAAAGTAATGCGATCTTCAACGGTTGTTTTACTATCGCCTTGAAATAAATTAAGCGATTTTTCAACTAAATTATATACCCCTTTAAATGATTTTCCTATGCCAATTGGCCATGTAAGCGGTCTAACTTTTATTTTTAACTCTTTTTCAATTTCATCAAGTAAATCAAATGGGTTTTGTCCTTCGCGATCAAGTTTGTTTATAAAAACTATCACAGGCGTATTGCGCATACGACAAACTTCAAGCAATTTTCTTGTTTGAGGCTCTACCCCTTTTACACAATCAATAACCATTATAACGCTATCAACCGCACTTAAGGTTCTATAGGTATCTTCGGCAAAATCTTCGTGGCCGGGAGTATCTAATATATTTACTTTGTAGTTTTTATACTCAAAAGCCATTACTGATGTTGAGACAGAAATTCCGCGCTGCTTCTCAATTTCCATAAAATCGCTGGTTGTAGCTTTTTTAATTTTATTTGATTTAACGGCACCTGCCGTTTGAATGGCGCCACCAAATAACAAAAGTTTCTCAGTAAGTGTGGTTTTGCCAGCATCGGGGTGAGCTATTATAGCAAATGTGCGGCGACGATTTATCTCTTCAATTACAGTCATTAAATATTAAATTGGGGCGCAAATTTAAAAACTAAAAGCGTTTATTGTTTTATATAGAATATTTTTTATTATAAACCCAAAATTATAATATATTTGTATTCTTAATTTATTCATCGGCATGAAAAATTTATTTATAGCGTTTTTTACCGTTTCTATCGTTTGTTCAAGTGCACAAGTGAAAACAGGTGCTTCTTATAAAGACTATTTTCAAGAAGGCAGTTATTTACTGTTAGAAGATAATTTTTCCTTAGCAAAGGATAACTTCGAATCAGCTTATCGCATTGATTCCTCCTCTGCAAACATAAATTACATGATGGGGATAGTAACACTAAAAACACCTAATCATAAAGAAAACGCTGAATACTATTTAGCTAAAGCTGTTAAGCACATTTCTAAAACTTATAAAAGTGACACTTACACCGAAAAAGCAGCGCCTCCGCTTGCACATTATTACTACGCAAAAGCTTTACATTTAAACGGAAAATTTGACGAAGCCATTGCTGAATTTAATGAGTTTGGAAAACATGTAAGCCAAAAAGATAAAGATTGGAAAAAAATGCTCGACCACGAAAAAGAAATGGCAGTTTATGCCAAAGAAAAAGTGGCTGCCCCAATTAATATTCAAATCACAAACCTTGGCGATAGTATTAACACTCAATATCCTGAATACAGCCCCGTAATCAGCGCCGATGAGCGTATGCTGATATACACTACTCGACGGCCAAATACAGTAGGTGGTGGTAAAGATATTGACGGAATGTATTACGAAGATGTTGTTGTAGCATATAAAGATGACGAGGGGCGTTGGAGTTCGCCAAAATCACTCTCACCAAATGTAAATTCAAGTGGGCACGAAGCCTCTATCAACCTAACCCCTGATGGGCAAACTTTAATTGTGTATAAAGGTATAGGCGATAAAGATGGAAATATTTATTACAGCACTTTTGATGGAAAAGATTGGAGTACATTGAAAGAATTTGGCTCTGATGTTAATACAAAGCATTGGGAGTCGCATGCGTGTTTAAATGCAGATCAAACTGTGCTATTCTTCTCATCTAACCGCCCGGGAGGCTATGGAGGTAAAGATATTTATCGTTGCATAAAGCTTCCAAATGGAAAATGGAGTAAAGCTTTAAATATGGGGCCAACAATTAATACCGAATACGACGAAGACGGTGCTTTTATCCACCCTGACGGCAAAACTTTTTTCTTTGCATCAAACGGACATAAAAGTATAGGCGGTTACGATATTATGTTTGCAATACTTAACGAAGACAATAAATTTACAGATGTAGAAAATCTTGGTTACCCCATTAACACCACAGATGACGATGTGTTTTATATTGCATCACCCGACGGAAAACGTGGTTACTTAAGCTCGGCTCGCGAAGGCGGTTTTGGAGATAAAGATATTTATATGGTATCTATACCCGAAGCAAAAGAAAAACCATTGGCACTTTTTAAAGGACAAATTATACCGGCTGAAGGAGAAAAATTACCTGAAGACTTAACCATAATTGTAAAAGACAAAAAAACAGGAGAAGTAATTGGTACTTACAGACCTAAAATTGTAAACGGAACTTTTTCAACCATACTTCCTCCTGGTAGAGAATACAACTTCAGTTATCAAGCGCCTCCGGGTGAAGAGTTTTACAATGAAGATGTTTTTGTAAGTAATGATTTAACATATAATGAAATAAAAAGAGAGGTAAATTTAGAACCTGTTAAACTATTAGGAAAAATTAAATCGAAAAACAGTAAAATTTTACTTAATGCCATAGTTTTAAATAACTCACGCACTAAAAAATCCGTTTCAAACTCAAAATTAGTTTTAGCAGAAGCAGGTGGCAGTGAACAAAACTTTACATCTAACGAAAAAGGACAATGTAATAATATTGAGTTACAACCTGATAAAAAATACACTTTAGTAGCAGAAAATGAAGGCAAAAAATCGGCAGTTGCCAATATTAATACTTCGGGTTTAAAATCAGGAAGAGTGATAAATCAAATACTCTATTTAGATGGCAGTAGTGCTAAAACTCAAAAAGATATGTTGTTAAATGTTGTTGTTAAGAATCAAAAAACAAAACAAAAATATAACAACGCTCAAGTTACAGTAACCGATGCCGATGGTAATAAAACAGATTATACAACTAACGAAAAAGGAGAGGTTAACGGAATTGAATTGGCACCTGATACAAAATACACAGTTAGTGCCATTGTTGATGGGAACGCCTCTGAAAATATAGTTGTTACAACGGGTAAATCAGGCAAATTATATGCGAAAACCTTATTAATTGGTGATGATAAAATAGGTAATGAACCTGCTCAACTTTCGGCAAACCAATATGCGTTTTATTTTAAATACAATAAAAACGATAATGATGAAAGTGAGCAGCAATGGACTACTTTTATTAATAAGGTCGTAGAACTCAGCAATCGCAAGCAAGGTGTAACTATAAATATTTTGGCAAGTGCCTCAAAAGTACCTACGAGAACTTTCAAAAAGAACTCGATATTAGCACGTAGTCGCGCCAAAAATTTACAAGACAAAATAAAATTAGCAATTGAACAAAAAGGAGTTGATGCTAAAAAAGTTCATTTTGTAAAAAAATCAATTGTTGCCGGCCCTCGCTATCGTGGAGATTTAGACCTTGGCCGTGAAAAATATGAAAAGCACCAATTTGTTAAAGCAAATGCTCGTTAATTTTTTCAACTAAAAAACATAAATTATATCAAATACTTAACTGTTTTGTTCAATGAACAAGACAGTTAGTTTTAGGTACTATTTTATCCATTAGACCTAAAAATAAAGGGTTTTGGAATAAATTTTCATGACAACTTTGAGGGATTAAATTTTGACATATCAAAATAAAATACGAACTTCGTTGTTAATCTTCAACCAAAAAATATGAAAACATCTTCAACAAATTTATCTGCCTTGAGCAGTACAGTACAGTACAGTACAGTACAGTACAGTACAGTACAGTACAGTACAGTACAGTACAGTACAGTAATCGCTTTAAAAATTGTATAGCCAAAACAATTTTGAGAACATTTTTTTTAAATATCAATAAGTTTATTTTAATGGCAGTAATAAGCCTTATGGGATTTAAAGCAAATAGTCAAACGCCTGGAACTACGTCTATCAATCCAATTGTTATTGCAGTCGGTACTAGCAGTTTAACGAATCAAAGTCCTGACTCATTAGTTAAATGGTATCAATTAACTCTCAGCAACCCAAATGTTGCTTTAAACATAAAGAGTTTAACACAAGGAACTAATTTACCCTTAGTATCGGCAGAATTTTTTATTTATGACTCTTCTAAAAACCTACTTACTCATTTAAACGATAGCTTACAGGCAGACAGTACGCTGTTTTTTAACATTCAAACTGTACCAATAGGCGCTCAAGCTTTTGTAAAATTTAATTTCAACGCTAATTGCTCTAACTGTAAAAGTTTAAATACAACCTTTAATATCTATATAAACGCATACGCCGTTTCAAATGCATGTACAAACACTCCAACAGGCTGCGAGATAGTGTATAACGGTTCTTTCGAAGATTTTACTATCCCTTGCAGTGCAATGGGAATTCAAGCGCCGTACAACCCTTATCCTGCTTGCAATTGGTTACTTCCTTCTAATTGTACAACTACTGTAATTTACGTCGGAACCCCCGATTATTACAATTCCTGCTATACATCTCCATCATCCTATAATTATTATGGTACAAATTTTTATACTTCTCCTAACACAGGAAATGCATCTGCCGGTTTAATTCTTTTTGCGTATTCCTCTGATGGTCCATTAATAGCATATAATTATAGAGAATATCTTCAACAACAACTAACTACTCCACTAACATCTAACCAAAAATATAGCTTAAATATTTATGTTAAAGCAAATAATGTTTCAAAGTATTTGACAAATAAACTGTATGCTTATTTTGACTATTCCTTTCCTTGTCAGAATAGTTATTCTGTTATTTCAACATCTTCGTTAACCGGGCAAATGCTTCAAATTAGTCCTACTGCATTTACTAATACCTCCGGCTGGCAATTGTATTCTTTAACATTTACAGCTTCCGCAGCATATTCACATCTCACATTAGGAAATTTTAATAATGATTTAGCTACAATTCCTAGCTTAATCACAAACGCTCCAGGTACTTTTAGCATGGCGTATATTTACGTTGACGATATATCTATTAAACCTACCGCTGATTATACAGTAAGCGCGAGCTCTTTTTCGATTTGCTCCGGATTATCTAGTACACTTACAATAAATGGCAGTGCGGGCAATACCTATACTTGGCAGCCCGGTAACCTAACAGGTACTTTAAATACTGTTACGCCTCCTGCTACAACCATTTATACCATTACAGCGACCAACTCTTTAGGTTGCACTCAATCAACATTTGTTCCTATTACAGTATTAAATCTTGCCAAAAAACTAAATATTAGCGCCTTCCCGGATCGCTTATGTACCGGAAACACAACTACCCTTAATGCTAATGGTATTGGAATAGCAACATACACATGGTTACCTTCAAATACACAAAATACATTGCTCGTTACTTCCCCAACCATTACCACTACCTACTCTCTTATTGTAACAAGTGTATCTGGCTGCACTAGTTCTGCTGTTAAAACAATTACAGTTGACATAACACCCACCATAACTGCCGCCTCAGCCACAAATGTTATCTGTACAAATTTTGCTTCTACCAGTAATACATTAACAGCATTTATAACTGCTGGTATAGGTTATACATGGCAGCCCGGCAGCCTCAGTGCTTCACTTGTTATTGTGTCACCAACAACAACTACTATATATACTGTATCTACAACTTCATATTCTAATGTGTGTATAGCAAGCAATACTGTTTTAGTATTTGTGCAAAATGCTTGCTGCTCATCAACTTTGCCTGCATTTTCAAGCGGTAATTTTCCAAGCGGTACAACAACTTATTCTAACGCCTTAGTATTTAATGCAAATGTAACTTTACCCGTAAATGCAAATGTTAATTTATATACCGCTGAGTTTTTATTTGCACCAGGCGTATCGGTTGCCGTAAGCAACGGTGCAAAGTTAGACATAAGTACAGCACACTTGCACGCCTGCTCTACAACTATGTGGCAAGGTATTGTAATAAATGATGGCGGTAAAATTAGGTCCGCAAAAAATAATCTCATTGAAGATGCTATTGTTGCTATTGATGCTACAGGAAATTTTACAAGTACAGTAACTCCAAACATTATAGAAGTAGCAAATACTATTTTTAATAAAAATTATATTGCTATTAAGATTGATGGCTATCAGCGTAATTTTACCCCTTACCCTTTTTCTATTTACAGCTCGGTATTTACCTCTCGTAATTTTACATATACTCCCAGCACTTGGCCAAATGTATCTGTTTTATTGACAGCCACAAGTCCTACAACAGCTTTAGCTCCTCCTTACAACTTACAAAATGCGCCTGTTGTTAATGCCCTATCTCCATACAACTCACGCCCTTCGCAAATAGGCATTTTACTTAATAACGTTGGTGCTACTACTTCAAGCGTTTTTCCTGTTACAATTGGAGAAAGCAGCTATGCCAATAACTTTAATTTATTTGACAATCTTGCTTATGGCTTATATGCTACCAACAGCAATGTAAATAATGTAAACGCTGCATTTCAAAATATTTTATACTTTGGACCTTGCCGCGGCGGCTGTTTAATGGGTGGAAGTGCAATTTTTAGTGCAGTTACTACCACATTTAATGCCAATTTAAACATTAGCAGTTGTTGTGCTAACCCAAGTCTTGGTAACCGTTTTTGGAATTGCTATCGTGGTGTAGAAGCGCAAAACCTATACCAATTTAATGCTACCTATGCCACTTTACGCAGTACACAAAGCACAACAGCAGGAACTTCCTTTTTACCTGGAAATACAGGTTTTGTGCTAAACACTAATCGTTTTCAATACTACATAACCAATAATGAGTTTAGCAATATTGCCAACCCCATAAATATTCCTATTGTTGCAGGTACTTATAATGTAGGCAGTGGAAACCAAACCGGCATTTATGCTGCCAATATGATTATTAACAGTAACTACTTTGGTGCACAAACTAATACTGCCACTGCTTTAGGTACCAATTACATAAATAATGCGCTAAGCGTAACAGGTGTAAACAGCACTACTTGGACTACCCAGGCATTAACCCAATTACAAATTAAAAATAATATCATTGACCGTGTTTACAGAGGCATTAGCCTAAATGGCATGAACGGCTACCCAAGCCTTATACAAGGAAATACCATTAAATTAGTTGACGATAATCTTTTTGTAAGTACCCAAAAAGGTATTGAAGTAGTAAATACCCAAAACGCTACCGTAGTATTTAGCAATACATTAACAGGTGCCAATACTACCAATACCTTAGTTAATTTAGTGTATGCGGGCAGCAATAATGGCACCAACAGCCCAAGTATAACTTGCAATGCATTAAGTAACAGTTACAATGGCTTTGTATTTGACAACGCCAATACCGGTACTAATTGGTATGGCAATACTATGCAAACACATGCCCGAGGCATGAGCCTTGTAAACAGCGCTACCATAAGCACGCAGGGCAGTAGCGGCAACCCACAAGATAACCAATGGCTGGGTACTTGGACGGGGGCAAGTTATGGAACCTTTGTTGAAATTGGATCTTCTGCAATTAACTCTAAATTATATGTAAAATCAGGGAACCCTTGGTTGCCTCTTAATAATGGGGGTTCTGCACTGTTCCCCGATCAATACGTTGGAGTCGGTAATTTAATTATCACCACGGGTGCGTTTTCATGCGGCGGAGGTGGTTCAAGCAGTGCTATTATTACCAACGGCAGTGCCTCATCGCTTAACAGCGCGGCAAATACGGGTGCAAGCAGCAGTAATATTGTACTAAGCTCCGAGGCAAAATACATTGCCAATACCAGCCAATACCGCACTAATCCAAGTGCTAATACGGCGCAAGTAAGCACAAGTATAGGCAAATTTACACAGATTGAACAAGCATTTTACACTGGCAATAGCAACGGTGCTAACAGTTTAAATGCAGCTATAAGCGCCACAAATGCAGTAGAGCAAAACTATAAAATGTACAACGGCATATATTACAATTATATTACCGGGAATTACAGTACCTCTGACAGTAGTAATTTATACACTCTTGCCGGCCTTTGCCCCGGCACCAATGGAGCGGTTGTTTACCAAGCCCGTGCTTTGTATAACAGCATTTATAAAACGATATTGGTATTTAATGCCAATTGTGGTAATACTAGCAGTGGTGCAAGGGTACTAAAAATTAACGCTAACGGGGCAGGAAATGCGCCCGAAACTAAATGGAATGCCGATTTGTTCCCCAACCCGGCCGCCACCGATGTAGCCATTATAAGCAAAACTGCCAGTGAGCAACTTACGGTGCGCATTTGCGATATAAATGGCAAACTAATTACTGTTAAAAATATAACAACTAACGGATTTATTTGTAAATTAGATGTTGAACTAACAAATGGTATTTATTTAGTTACCATTACAAACGCCACTAATTTGCAAAGTGTTACTAAAAAGCTAGTAGTAAATAATTATTAGTAAGTAATTAATTGTTTTTTTTAAAAAAATACACCATAAAACAAGCTACCAAGCAGGTAATTTATATCTGCTTGGTTTTGCTTGCTTTTAGCCGTGGTAAAGCGCAAACTTTTACTAACATAGTGCCTAATGGCAGCTTTGAAACTTATACACAGTGCCCTACATATCAGGGGCAGATTAGCAATGCTGTTCCTTGGACAGGGCCATTAATTAATAGTACCGATTACTTTAACGCTTGCTCATCACAATGTAATGTGCCTTACTGGGCAGGAGTCAGCTACACAGCGTATCCTTTTTTTTTAAACAGCCTTAACAACGGAACTGCTTACGTAGGCTATTGGCATTTTCAAAGCGTAGGAGAGTACTTACAAGTAAAGTTAAGCGATACTTTAAAAAACGGTGTATGTTATTATGCAGAGTTTTACACGGTTGTAGGGCAATGCTCTTTGTATTACACCAATAATGTGGGAGCTTCTTTTTCTGCGGTTGAATACCCTACAAACTATAGCTCTAACCCATCCAGTACTTTAAATATACCGCAACACATTACCCGCTTTGGAAATCCTATAGTTAAAGATACCCTTATCTGGAACAAAATTGCGGGGCTTTATACCGGCAGCGGCATTGAAGCGTATATACTCATAGGCAATACTAAATCAAATAGCAACACAGATACCTTGAATGTATATCCCCATGGCAGTTATCAGTATTTGGGAGCCCCGAATAGTTACAGATTTATTGACGCAGTATCTGTTTTTAGCATAAACCCTAGCGGGCTGTTGCCTTGGAGCTATAATGATACTACTGTTACTTTAGGCGATAGCGTTTATATTGGTAATTATATGGGCGGCAATTTTAGCCCAAAATGGTACACCATGGCCGGCAATTATATTGCAAACAACGCTGGTATTTTTGTTAGCCCAACTGTTACAACACAGTATGTGGTGCAGTACACAGTATGTGGTACTCCCCGTGGCGATACTGTTAAAGTTACAGTTGTTCCGCCCAGTGGCTTAAATGAAAGTAACGGTTTAAACAATAGTATTTTTATGTTCCCAAACCCGGCAGAGGATAAGTTGAATATTGAGTTTAAAAACATTCATTCAGGCGTGTTTAAAATTACTTTGGCAAGTGCTTTAGGGAGCAGTTTACTGCAAAAAACTGTGAAAGTAGATGCAAACAATAAAACAACAACATTAAATTTAAATTTAGCCAACGGAGTTTATTTAGTAAGTATTACTAATATTAACACCAATGAAACAAGTTGCAAGAAATTACTTATTGCAAGGTAGGCAGTGTATATCTTGTTACTCCTGTCGTGCCTTGCGCCCAAATATATTACTTTTAGCACTCTTCTTATGCAATTTCTGCAATAATTATAAGGGCTAATTTAAAAATTAAAAATAATTATGTATTTTTGATTGTGTATTTTTGATTATTGACATTTGATAGTTTTAATATTCCCGAATCGAATTTTTCTTTTGTTCTTTCTTGCGATCATTTGGTTAGAATACACCCTAATCCGTCTGTTCCTGAAGTTAATTTAATACCGATTTCATATAGTAAGTTTATTTATGGAGATGAAACCGATAAAACCATCGAGCTCGTATTAGATAAGAACGGGAAAGTTACTGGTGTGGTTTTCGAGTGGTAAACAGGTAAGAGTATGTTCAAAAAAGTATAATTTAAATTCACAACAAAATATTTTTTTCTATTAAAAGCGATCTGACATCAAAATGTATCTTACTGGGTAAGCCCCCACTAATTGCTAACAGCAGCTACTTGCAATTTTTTTGCGGGTTAGTGGTCAAATTTGTAACTTGACAAAGCAAAAAACTACAAGTAGCCGTAACCCGTTATGGGCAAACGCATTAAGACAACTGCATCGCTTTGGGCAACATTAATAAGAACGGAATACATCTATTCCAATAAAGAACATAATAGTTATGTCCAAGAGCAATATTTTGATAATAATCGGGTCGGTTATCCCAATAATATTTTTCAGAATTAATCGACCATGCAGAAATACCCAATTTTGAAACTAAAAACCATTTTTCTAATAATCTTGCAGACCGCCCATTCCCATCACTAAAAGGGTGTATTTTGGCTAACCATATATGAATCATTGAAGTAAAATAAAATATTTCTTTGTGGCTTAATTCTTTTTTTAATAATTCATCAATATCGTCAAATAATTTACTAAATTCTTCCTTTAGAAATTGAGGCTCTACCGCTAAATAAACAGGTTTTAATGTTTTAGAATCTCTGACATCAACTTGCTCTTTTCTTAAAACACCTCTTTCTTTAACAGACAAGAGAGTTTTTGATAATATAGAATGAGATTTTAGAAAATTTGTTCTATTCAATTTGTTTTCAGAAGCAAATTTATATGCTTCCATAAGCGTTTCAATTTCTCGTACCTCTTTCTTTTTGGGTGATGTTTTCTTACCTCTATTTCTGAAAAAACTATTAGCGTCAAGTGTGTTCCCTTCAATTTTTGACGAATAAAGAGATGATGATATAATATAATATTCAAAATCCTCAAGCGAAAATTGAGTTTTTGCTTTTAGCTTATTAAAAACTTCAAACCAATCAACATCAACTTTATTTGAATATTCTTGTAAATATTCAACCGATATTAATTTTAAATGTTTTCCCATAATAAACAATTTTTAAAGTTGGTGGAATTAATCCACCAACTAATTTAAAACTTGTCAATTGCACCAGCTTTTAACAAAGCCATTTTTGCAACTTTTTCTGCTTCATTTTTGGTTGTAAAGATACCAATAATTTCTTTGCCTAATAAACCTCCTTTGAACTGTAATTCCATTCTTTTCATGTCCGCATGAAATACAATATCAATTAATTCAAATTTTTTTATTGGTTTGGTTACTACCCAAAATTTACTAACTTTTCTCATAAAAAATGATATTAAAGAACATAAATTTTGCCTTACAAAGACCTTGGCAGAAAAAAAATACGGGTAAAACTATCAAAACCGTAAAAACTGCCAATGCCTTTTGCAAGTAACTTAATTTGCAAAGCATAAAATGCTTTGTTTAAGTTGATCTGAAAGAACGTGTCTTTTCATGGGGTTGCCACATTAGTATCTTATCATTACAAAAAATCAAAAAAAACCTTACAAAGACCTTGGCAGAAAAAAAATACGGGTAAAACTATCAAAACCGTAAAAACTGCCAATGCCTTTTGCAAGTAACTTAATTTGCAAAGCATAAAATGCTTTGTTTAAGTTG
>JAFDYB010000091.1 GCA_018267655.1 Bacteroidota bacterium | reverse complement strand
GAATAAACAAAATTGTTGTCCGCAGAACCAAATTTGTAAGTCGGCTCGTCAAGAACTTCAATTGTCAAGTCTTTATATTGATGTTTATTCATTTTTGTTGTCGTCCTAAAATTGCAGGTAACGTTTGGAAAATTGGCGATGGAGCCGACTTTTAGCACAAATGTTGAATTGAATTACAACTGTTCAACCTTGTACAAAAGCTCAATAGAAGCACTTCACCGGCTCTATTGCCAATTTTTTTGTTGTGCGTTCGCCCTTTTTCCATTTTATCTAATTTTTTGCTGGAGTGGTTGGTAGCTCTTTTGTATTTTTCGTATGGCTTTAGGCGGATGGAAAAAATACAAATGTGCTACCATATTCTTCGTATTAAGTTAAGCCATATTCCGCTCTTTCTTCTAAAAACAGTCGTAATTGTTCATCTTTTTGAACCAACTTTTCAGAATAAACGGCTTTGCCGTTTACTTTTACTCCATTTATTCTGTTTTGGGCGATTTCAAAATATTCAGGACTAATTTCAAAACCAATAAAATTTCTTTTTAAACGTTTTGCAACAACACCAGTTGTCCCACTTCCTGTGAATGGGTCAAGTATTGTGTCTCCTTGTTTGCTACCTAACAAAATAATTCTTTCTAAAAGTGTTTCAGGCTTTTCCGTTGGATGTTTTGTTTTGTGTCTTTCCGCATTTATTTCCCAAAGATTTCGCATTTGTTTTCCTCCGTTTATCATTTTTGCGGTGTCGTAGTCGAAATAATACTTTTTTGTTTTACTCGCAATCCAAATCAACTCTGTTGATGGTGCAAGACGATTTTTTGACAACAATGGTGCGGCATTTCTTTTGAACCAAATAACGTCATTGATAATCCATAAATCTAATTTTTTCAAAATTACACCGATTGACGGGTGATTGTGCAAAGTTCCCGAAATCCAAATTGTTCCGTCATCTGCTAAAACTCTGATACATTCTTTTACCCAAGTTTCGTTAAATGCGTGAATATCATCAATAATATCCCAATCGCCTTTATCACAAGTAACCATTTTTCCGCTTTGAACAGTTTGAAATGTTGCTCCCGACAAATTATAAGGCGGGTCGGCAAAAATTTGATTGACACTTCCCGAAGGGATTTTTTTCAGAAGTTCAACACAGTTTCCGAGTTGTAATCTTATATCAGACATATTCTTTCTTATTTGGGGTTAAACGTTCTTCTGCTATTTTTAAATAGTCAGAATTATTTTCTATTCCAATCCAATTTCTTTTTAATTTTTTTGCGACAAAACCTGTTGTTCCTGTTCCAAAAAATGGGTCAAGTACAATATCTTTTTCGTTTGATGATGCTTTAATAATCAATTCCAAAAGTTTTTCAGGTTTTTGTGTCGGGTGCAAAGCACGACCATTTTCTCCTCGCAACCTTTCTTTTCCTTGAACGATTGGAAGTTCTATGAAATCAAGGAAATCACGCATTTGCTTATCTTTTCCCTCTTTGGTTTTATTGGGATTAAACTTTTTAACTTCATCATAATTAAAAACCCAATTTTTGCCTTTTACAAACCAACAAACAAATTCTGTTGAATGTGTGTAAGTTCGTTTTGTGATATTTGGCATTGCGTTCACTTTGTACCAAGTCAAAATATTATTGAGCTTGAAACCAAGTTTTTTTGCTTCTACTAATATTTCTCCTATATTGTGTTGTGTACAAGAAATGTAAAGACTTCCGTTTGCTGTCAAAATTCTATGACTTGCTTTTAGCCAATCGGCTGTAAACTTCACATAATCATCATAATTAAATGTGTCCCAATCTTCATTTACTTTGTAAAAGGCTCCGCCTGTTTTGTTGTTTTCGAGATTTAAAGAATTTCCCGAAAGGTTGTAAGGTGGGTCGGCAAAAATTAAATGCACCGAATTTTCATCAATGTTTTTATTGATGATTTCAATGCAATCGCCTTTATATATTTTATTTAATTCCATTATGAAAATATTGGGTTTACTTCGTTTGTGTACCATTTGAAACCGTCTTTGGTTTCTGAATTTAAAACTGTTTCAAACTTGTTTTCAAGTTTGTTGAAATCATTTTCTTTTTTCAAAAGATAAATCATATTTGAAACGGACAAAGGCAAAATACTCATTGTTTCTACACTATTTCCGTCAGAATTATACCAAGATGAAAATTTGTAATTGCGTAACACAACCAAATTATTGGGGTCAAGTTGTCCTGCTACAAATAATGCTAAACTATTTGGATTGACTTCTAAAATGTGTTTTGCTAAATGTCGTGGAACAGGTTCAGCTTCCATTTTTCTCTGCCCGTCATTGTCGCTTAAAGTTGCTTCAATCAAGTAATCTTTATCTTTGCCACAAACAACGATGTCGGCTTGTCCTCCTGCTGTGTGTGTTTTTGGTAAAAGGTTTGCATCTAATCCCGAATTAAGAATATCGGAAATTCTAACTTGCTTTTCAGAAAGCCAATAAAAAGAAATTCCTAATAAATATTCAAACAATGCGGGAATTGTTGCTTCGTAATCTTGATACCATTCTTTGATAAGTTTACGAATTTGGTCGTCTTTTCTTGGATAAATATTTTCAAATATTTTGATGATGTTTTCTTTTGTGAAAACAGTATTTACTAATTCCAATAAACGTTCTTCTTTTTTCTTTAAAGCAAAGTTTTGTAAACCAAGATTTTTAACTTCTGGAAAATCGGTTGCGATTTGTTTAGAAAGTTCAGCAACATTGATTTTTAAGAAATCATAAATAGCTCCGATATTATTTTGACTTGCTTCTAACTTTACCCTGTATTCGTTTTGTTGAAGTGGTTTTACTTTTAGCAAATCATCTTTTACAGACTTGAATAAGTACCAAAAAACAAGGTCAAGTTTTAATTTCCCATATTCAAAAACGAAAATGTCCAACAATTTTAAATGTCTTGTGTTCAAATCTCTGTATTCCTCACAAAGAGAGAGTTTTTTGATGAACATATACAAAACGTGAAAATTCACGACAAAGTTTTCTTCATTTTTGGAAGAAATTAGAGGTGTGTTTTCAAAAAAGTCAATAATTTTTTTCCAATCCGAAGAATTATTTAAAACCGTTGTGTCAAATAAACTTTCTAAATAATAACTCGGTTTTTTGCTCGAAATATCTTTGTGTCTTGACTTTAATTTATCTTGAATGAATTTTCTTTTTTGGGTTTCATTCCAAATGCTTTTATTCAACCAATAAGAATAAATATCGTGAAAAAGAACAATCGTTTTATCTTTAAATGTGTTTCCTTTTCCGTGTGGAAGAATTGCGTACAAAAGTTCTTTCAGTTCATTTTTATCAGAAATACTATGAGTAGCAAAAAAATGCGTAGCATTTTTTGCTACAATTTTTGTATTCTCTGAATTGAGGGCAGATTGATAAACAGTTTCTTTATAGTCCGAATGTTTTTTGTAGTTTTTTATGTTGTCAATCAGTTCTTTTTTTGTTTGTGAACCTGACCAAACGTAAGTAACGAAATCAATCGGTAATTCGTTGTTAAATTCAATGATAGCGTAGATTAGTGAAAGTAAAGGAAAAACTTCAAAATCATTTTGCTGGTATTTCAAAAACTGTTTTAAGTAAGTAAAACTTTCGTTGGAAATATCAAATTCGTTAGTTTCAAAGTTTAAAGAATTTGCTAATAATTCCTTTCCTGCACTTGTAATAATTCGCTCGTCAGTTGTAAAACCTAACTGTGAAATAAAACCTGTTTTTACTCTTACGTCTTTGTCAGAACTAACTTTGTTGTCTGTTTTTATGTCAAAAATTCCAAATTCGCCTAATAATTCCCCAAACTTGGTTTGGTCTGTTGTTTCCCAATATTTATTTTGCTTTCTGAACTCAACAAGAGCGTTTAAAATTTTGACATAAGTTGCCCTTGGGTCGCTCAATCTTGCTCCCGTGTTGCCTAATGAAATTAAGCCACTATTTGCGGTTATTTTTTTGTACTCACTCATATTAAAATTCCAATTCGCCTTGTTTTGCGTTTATATTTTTCAGATAATTTACTTTTTCTTCGGCTACAATTAGCGTTTCTGTTGAGCAATTATAAGCGTACATTTTTTTTGCGAATTGGTCGCCAAAATATTCTACTTTAAGTTTCTCAATGTCAAGGTCAAAAGCGTTTGCCAAATTGTCTAAAAATTTTTCGTCAAACTCTTTTTTGCCTGTTTCTATTTTGCTCAATGCACCCGAGTCAATACCAAGTTTTGCACCTAATTGAGTGAGAGTTAAACCGCTTTCGGTTCTTAATTTTCTAATGTATTCTCCAAAATTTGCTTCCATAATCTTGAATTTTAAATCTTGACAATTTTGACAAAAGTAGTGATAATATTTTGTTTGAACAATGTTTGGAAGTTCTTTTTTCGAGCGTTGGAAAAATTCAAGCTCTTTTGGTTTTTAGCGCTGGATTTGTGCGGTTGGAAAACCAAATGTGCTTGAATGTGCGGTGGATTTAGGGTGACGCACAACGTTTTGCGGCTTGGCGTAGTGGCGGATTTTTAGCACAAAAGTTCAATCGAAGCACTGCACTTGAACCTACCACAAAACTGTCATACGAAGCACTGCACCCGCCATTACGCCAAACCGCTGTTAGGTGCTGCCCTTCTTTTGTCGTTGAATAGTTTTTCATTAGCCAACCCATTTTTACTCTATTACTTTTTTAATTCGAGTTTGTTCTTTTTTCCCGTCTGTCGCTGGTTTAATTTCAAATAAAACTTTTGTCCCAACTGCAATTTTTGAAATAGATTGAAAATTTGGATTTACAGAAAAATAGAATTCTTTTCCCTTGCTTTTTATGAAACCAACTTTTCCACGCTCGTTGTCGTGTAAAATTCTTATAATTTCACCTTCAAGGTTTTTGTCTGCCCCAGTTTTTGAGTTGTCAAATGTTCTTGGTCTGTCATTTCTTATTGTCTGCGGTGCTTTGAAACTGTCCCAATATTTTTGAAGTTCATTTTTCAGTTTCTTAAAGTCCGTTTGTGGAATTTCTGAAAATGTAAAAGTTCTTAATTCATCAAAAAGTTTTTGTGGCAACTTCCACTCTTCCGCTTGTCGGATAAGTTTTGATAGCGAAAAATGCTGAAATGACAATTCCAATTTTTCTTGCTGTTTTAGAATTCTTCCAAGCAAATACAACAAATCAACTTTAAATTCTAACGGACCAAAATTGTTCATTGCATCAGTCGCTTGTTTTAATGCAGATTCAATATTCCCTTTTTCAAAATACAATTCGGCTAATTCTTTTTGAATAAACCATTCACGTTTCTTTTTGAGTATAGCTTGAAGTTCTTGAATTGTATCTTCCGTGTTGCCAAGATTTCTTTTTGATAAAGCAACTCGTCTTGAGAACCAAACATCATTTGAGTAATGGAAATTTTCAATTTTTTCAAGAGCTTCTTTTGATAAATCAAAACATTCTTGCCATTCACCTAATTTCGTAAGTGCTTTTGTTTTGTAGGCATACCAATTTTCAAAGTCGGATGCCAATTCCATATCTTTTAGTTGCCCTTTTCGCTCAACTTTGATTGTGGAACATTCTTTAGAAAGTTTATCTCTGTCTATTTTGTTACAAAATTCATTTACCAATTTCCAATTCGGTGCAGGTTTTTTCTTTTCCGATTTTAGGACAATCGTAAAAAGATTTGAAGAAAGTGTTTTTGTAAAATCGCTGTTGAATGAATTTAGAATTGGAATTAAAGTTTCAACTTTTTCAAGTAACTCGCTTTTATCAAAGTCAAAATCTTCTACCACAGTTTCTTCATCATCACTGTCAAAATAATCGTCTTCGGTTGCTGAATGTCCGTTATTTTCATTCTCGGCTTTATACTTTGCCCAAAGTAACCAACCATAAGCACTTAAAATTCGCTCTTTTTGCTCTTCGTTTATTGCTATTCCGTAAATGCTCAAAAATTGAAAACCTGCGTCTAAATGATTTGAATATCGCAAACAAGAAATCATATCAGAAACGATATATTCATTGTTTCCGATTTGTTCTTTTGTAAAACTGCCTTTGTTTTCTCTGAAATAGGCGAGTGCTTCGGAAAATTTCTTTTCCTTTTTAAACGTTGCAATTTGCTGACTAAATTCAAACAGAGTAGGCATTAGTTTTCTTTTGTTTGATTGAAAAAACTTTGAATTTCAGCCCAAAAATCAATGTTAGTGCAAGATGTTGCAATCATTGATGTGAAAAATCCGTCCCCGTCATAATGCAAATCAGCAACAAGAGTTTCCGTTCCGTTGTTAAATTGAAATGTGTCTTTGTAAGGAACTTGTATTATGTAACCAAATCCAATTTTCTTTGATTTTAGTTGTTGATATAACTTCTCGTATATTGATTTCCGCCAATTACTTTGAATAAAAGCAAAATCTGAAATTTGATTTTCCGATTTCAAGAGATTAAGAAGTTCTTCACCAAATTCTTTTGGCGTTGATTTCATCAGCGTTGGCATTTTAAATTGCCCTTTGTTGTTGTAATAAATTGAAATGGTAGCCAATTCGCCTGCACCACCTTTTATTTCGTAAAGTTCTTGATAATTAGGGTGGTTGATTATGTTTATTGATAAATTGTTTTGAGAAATTTTATTTTCAACAAACTGAAACAGCTGCAACAGGGAAGATTTATTTTCAATGTCGGGAAATTTGAATTTTTCAGATGTTGTTTTATTAAAGTTTGAAAGGTCAGCAGATGTGTCAGCAACGTAAAATAATTCTTTTCCTTTTTCTATTTTAGGAACGGCTGGATTTATGGTCAATTTGAAAAACGGACTAATTGGCTCGTAGTTTATCAAAGAAACTTTTTGTGTTGCTCTTATTAAGCCTGTATAAATCCATTTGAAATAGTTTTCTTTCGTTTTCCCGCCACCTGTTTCAACATTAAAATAAATTTCATTCCACTTGTAAGACATTGATTTATGAACAGTCAAAGCCCAACCAAAACGAAGTTGTGCGGAATTTTTGAATTTGTAATAATCAGAAGATGGGATATTTCTTAATTGCTTTTGAAGTGCTTTTGTCAATTTCGTTATACCTGTATTTTTTTTACCTTCTTTCTTGGCTGTTTCATATTTGTCTATTAAACTCTTTATTTCTTCATCTGTCTGGTATTTACCGCTTTTGAAATTTGGAATTTCTTTTTCGGTAAGTTGATTAAGTAAGATGTTGAATGAAATTATTTCTTCTTTTGAAAGCTCTCCTTTGTCGCTTAAACGAAAATTCTCAAAACTTAAAAAAGAAAGAATATGGTTTGTTTCTTTCAGTTGAATTTGAGTTTTACGAAAATACAAAGGTGTAAGAAGTTTCAAGTCCTTTGTGATTAAGTCCGAAACACTCAAAACTGTCCCGAACTGTCCATTAAATATTTTTTTTGGTTCTGCAAATGGGTCGTTTTCATCTTCTACACGAATATTATTACCAAAAATCACAAAATCGTTTTTCGTTAATTCGTTACCATTTTTTAGTATAGAATTCTTTATCCAATAATTTACTTTTTGAGCATCAGAATTTGAGTAGCAAAGGATATGAGAATTGGAATTTGAGTTTAACGAGTTTTCAATTTCTTCTTTCAAATTTTCCTTTGATAATGTTCTGATGTTTTCAGAAAAATCGAAAGCAAGATTGTTAAAGGATTGCTGTCGAATACAATTAACCGCTTTGAGTGCTTCTGCAACTATAGTTGATTTACTTTCTTTGTCAATTAACTGAAATGCTTTGTTTTTAAATCCGTATTCCTTATTCAAATAATCGGGATTTAAAGATGATTCTTCTTTTTTACCTAATGAAAGTTGGAAACTGTCACCAATGAATACTATTTTTCGCTTACTATTTTTTAAGTCTGCAAACTCCAAAAAATCTTTAAGTAATTTACCTGAACCAAATCTTAAATCAACAGATTGGTGATAGTTGTCAGAAATCAAGTGTGATTCATCAACAATAAAAACAGCGTCTTCTGTGTCATCAGACTTTAGGAGTGGAACAATTTCTAGGTTTAAAGAATTTTCGGTTTCTTCATCAGCATTTTCTTGCTCAGTAATAACCGTTGAATTACCACCATAGATGTAAGAATAAATGCTTTCAAATTCTAAGTTTGAACTTTTTAAAAGGTTATTTGAAATTCTGCTTGACGAAGCAAAAAGTTTTACTTCCTTTATTTGATTATTAAAAGCAATGTCTTGAATGAATGGAATTAAATGTGTTTTCCCGCTTAATGAAGTTCCTTGAAGTATGAAAATCTTTTCTTCTTCTGATTTAATAAAATTGTTAATTTCATTAAGTGCCGACTTTTGGTCGGGATAAAGATTTTCAAAATCTAACTCAGTGTGATAAGAAGTAAAATCGTTTACTTGGTCGTATTTTTCGGAAGTGTCAAAAATGTCTGCTCGGAAAACTTCTTTGAAAAGGTCAAATGATTCTTTTGTTAGCGTAACATCTTTGTCTGAAATATCAATAATATCTTTTATTGTTTCAAGGTAGTTGCTTTGGTCAAAAATGAAAAAGTTTAATTCTTCTTTTGTCGGGATTTTACCAACCAATTCTATAGGTTTTTGAAAACAAACTGCTCTTACGGTGTGGAAAGCATTAAACGAACTGCCGCGAAGCGGCAGTTTCGCTTGAATGTGCTTTTCTACTACTTTGATAAAGCGTTCTTTTTGTGTTTTCAGTTGAATGAACGGATTTATTGAACTTCCGCCTTTTATTGGTTCTCCTTTTTCGTTTGTCCAAATACCAAAGTCAAATTCAGATTTAGCATTTCTGGGTAGTGTGATTTTACCGCCAAAGTTTTTAAAGTCAATAATACAAACTGCCTTAGGTGTTACAAGCAAAGCGTCAATTTGCAGTCGGCTTTCTGCTTCACATTCAGAGTTGGCAATAAGTAATCCGTCAAGCGAATATTTGTCAAACATCTTCTTCAAATTGTCCGCAAACTCTCTGAAAAAAGTGTTTTCATAGTTCTTTGTCGCTGTTCCTTTTCTTATTTCAAGCATTTCTGTCGTCTGTAATATTTTGGTTACTGTGTCGGTCTTTAGGGTTGCACCTAACGGTTGGCAGCTACCCGAAAGGCGGGACTTTCACCACAAAACTTGATTTGAAAAACTAATGTTTGATTCACCACAAAACTGTCATTAGAACACGAAACCCCGCCTTTTGGGTAGGTGCTGTTAGCGGTTCGGGCTTTTGTCATCATAGTTCAATTTTTAATTCTTTTGCCAAATCTCTAACGTATTCTATATGCGAAGATTTGGACGGTTGAATGTTGTGATAATACTCTTTAAATAATTCAGAACCTTTTATTTTGTCGTCAAACCACACAATTAAAGCTATGTCCAAGTTTGCTCTTGGTGTTGCGTCATAAGGTAGGTATCCGTTGTTTGATATTATCTTTTCTTTCGTGTCTATTCCAGAGAACCACTCAAAACCTTTCGTTTCAAGTCCTTCAATAATTTCTTCTGTAATTTTCCTATTGTCGTTCGTGATTGTCCACCAATAATCTTGTCCTGTTACTAAAGTTCCAAGTCTATCTCTGATTTGGCAATCATATTCTTTGTAATATTTTTTGTTTTCTGTCGGTGATTGAAATTTGTAAAGGCTTTCAATACATACTCCAAGATTTACAACAAACTTTCCGTATAAATTCTCTCGTAGCCCTGGAATTTCATAACCTTGTCCAATAGGATATTGTCCGCTTTGAAAATTTATGACTTGAATTATTCCATCGTCAAGCCGTCTGTTAAATGTCCTGCCATTTTTCTTAAAGCCAAGTGGTTTGAGTTTTGCAAATACGTCTTTCTCAACTATGTCAAGTTGAGTTTTAAAATCTGTCGGTGTCGCTGATTGTTCAGTTTCACTTTTGGATTTGTCTTGCCGTTTAAAAATGTCAAATATTCCCACTTATATTTTTTCTACTTGTTATTGAATGTTGTCTGTTTAGCCTGACCGCTAACGGTTTGCAAGCAGGCGCAGGCGGCGTTTAATGCTTACCTGTTTCTACTCGTAAAATATTTGTTTAAAGATACATATTTATTTTAGCGGAGGCAACACAAAAAACTATTTACCTTAATTTAGCCGTAGCCCTTTGCTCGTCCCGCCGCTTGCGATTGCTTGCTGTTATGTGCTGGGTATTTATTAAAAATAAACACAAACGGTCGAACAAATACTGCTCGACCGAATATGTAAACTCTTATTAATAATTTTTTAATCTTTTAAATTGTAAGCTGCTTTTACTTCAGAATAATTTTTAGTATTAACATTTGGTTTTACCATTGCTGGTGGAATAACAACCACTTTTACATTAAGTAATATGGATAAAGCGCTAGTAGAAATTAATCCAACTTGCCCCAAAGCATAACCCGTCTGAATATTTGTACCTCCAAATGTAGCCGGCAATTGTAACCAAACTCCTGTCGAACTTGATGGCTGAAAATACACTAAAACTCCGCCGTTGTTCATAACTGCTGATGTTACTGCCGGCACTGTTAAGTTAATTTCGTAATCTGAGTTAGCTGCCACATAAGCAAACCCTTGGTTTAAAAATGTCGTTGATTGAACATTTGCATTTCCCGTTGCTCCTGTTGGTCCTTGTGGTCCCGCAGGTCCGGTGTCGCCTTTTTTACATGAGGTAAAGGTTAAACCTAATGTTAACGCTAGTCCTGCGATAACCGCTGTGATTGTTTTGATTTGTTTTGTCATAACTATATTGGTTTTTAGAGTTTCTAAAGTCAATAGTAGCTATGTCTTGGTAAGAAAAAAGTGTCGGTCGTTTTTATTTTTTTAACCCGCTATGTCGTCTTACCTTGCACATAACGGTTCTGGGCTTTGCGAAGTGGCGGTTTTTTAGCACAAAAGTTCATTAGAATTCCGAATGTTGAACCTTGCACTAAACTGTCATAGTAGCACGTTAGCCGCCATTTTGCAAAACCCATGT
>JAFDYB010000090.1 GCA_018267655.1 Bacteroidota bacterium | reverse complement strand
CCATTTCTATCATCCCTTCTAAAGTATAACGGTCATCTCGTTTGCCCATAGCCTTCCTTAATTTATGAACCATTGCCCACACTGGTTCATAACGCTTTAGTCCTAATTGTTTCTGTATTTCTTTAAAAAATTGCCAACTGTTTAAGAACTACTACTACTATTTATTGCAAGAAAGTTTAGGGTAGCATCCTAAATTTAAGCAGATAAAATTCAAAATAAAAATAGCCTTACAAAAGCCTATTTTAGTACATTTGTTGTTTAATGAACACGAATTATTACGCAATTATAATGGCAGGGGGTGTAGGCACTCGGTTTTGGCCTATGAGTACCAGTAAAATACCTAAACAATTTTTAGATGTTTTGGGTACAGGTAGAACGCTGTTGCAGCAAACTTTTGATAGGATTATGTTGGTTTGTCCAACTGAAAACATTTATGTGGTTACAGCAGTAAATTATAAAGAAATTGTAAAAGAACAATTGCCTGAAATAAAAACCGAGAACATATTAACCGAGCCAACGCGTAGAAATACAGCACCATGTATTGCTTATGCCAGCTATAAAATAAATGCCTTAAACCCAAATGCAGTTACAATTGTTGCCCCAAGCGATCATTTAATTAAAAAAGAAAAGGTTTTTAGTAAAGCCATATTAAGTTGTTTTGCTAAGGCTGAAAAAGAAGATGCTTTAATTACACTCGGAATTAAACCTTCGCGCCCTGATACAGGTTATGGTTACATTCAAACTAAAGAAAGCGATGTTGTAGAAAAAGATAAAAGAATTTTTAAAGTAAAAACATTTGCCGAAAAACCACAATTAGAACAAGCAAAGTTTTTTGTTGAAAGTGGCGATTTTTTATGGAACTCTGGCATATTTATCTGGAGCACCAAAAGTATATTAAAAGCAATGGCGCAGCACGATTCTGAGTTAGACAACGTTTTTAAAGAAGGTGTTGGTATCTATAACACCCCAAAAGAAAAAGAATTTATTGAAAAAGCCTATAAAGTTTGTAAAAATATTTCTATTGATTATAGCGTGATGGAAAAAGCTAACAATGTTTATGTGCGATCAAGTATAATTGGCTGGAGCGATTTAGGAACCTGGGGAAGTTTATACACACATATATTAAAAGATAAATACTATAATGCAACCATTGGAAAAAATGTGATGCTATACGATACAGCAAATTGCATTATTCATGTTCCAAATGATAAACTGGTTGTGTTGCAGGGTTTACAAGATTTTATAGTTGTTGAAAGTGAAGGTGTTTTAATGATATGCAAAAAAAATGATGAGCAATCTATTCGAAATTTTGTGAATGATGTTAAGGTAAATAAAGGTGAAAAATTTATTTAACGCTAATAATAAATGATTTAACTTCAGATGTGTCTTTGTAAAAGCGTGAATTAAATTTTAAAATAGTTTTTCCTTTTTCAGTAGATTCAAAAACAAAATCAACACCGTTATTATTCCCTCGCCATACAGTATTTATTTCTTTTATAATTGCTTTATTGTAATCATCAGCCAAACACCAGGTAAATTTTGAAGCCTGATGGTTTTCAGGTAAATTTATTTTGAATTTTTGCCCTAAAATAACCTCATTTTCTAAAGGTGTTTCTTTATTAATAACAGCAGTGCTGTTGCAAGAAATTTGCATCAACATAACAAAAATTAAAACAATTAAATTCGTAAATATTGCTTTCTTAAAAACCATTCAGAAGTAAATAAAATTAAAAGTAAAATTAATAACCATTTTATGTCAATTAATGGGTTAGTTGATGACTCTGTATAAGTTATGGGTTTAATATTTTTATTGGTCATTAAACTATCACTAAACCCATTAAAATTATTTGGGTAAAAAACATATCCTTTTGTTTTATAGGCAAGGGTGTTAAGTAATTGATGGTTTGCCGTTAAATTAAGTTGCTCGTTATTAGCCTCCATAACTATAATCTCACCTTTTTTGATATAAGTTTCGTTGTTGTATTTTACATTTGCGGTAAAATTATATTTTCCCGGCGGTAAAATACCGGCATTTAAATGATATTGCCTTTCTGTTTTGCTGAATGTATAATTATAGGTTTTATTTTCAGTGTTATTAAGTGTTATAAGAACATCGGGTTCGTTTATTGGCTCATAGGCTTTGTTGTACAATTCAGCATCAATTTCCAATTCTGTGTTCTCAAAAATACTTTTTGGGAAATTTAATCTAAAAAAACTTTTATCGTTTTTAACGGCTAAGTACTGAATTGATTTTGTGATTAATTCAGTAAATAAATTGCTTGATTGATGTTCATTAAAGTCGCTATATTTTAAGCGCCATAAGCCTTCCCCGGCAAAAATGCCAATTTTATAGTTGTTTATTTCGCTAAAACATAAAACCGGGTTTTCGGTTTCAACAGCACCTATTTTTTGATAAATTAATGATTGAGCAGCCGCACTCGTTTGATAATTCCCAAAGGGTACTTTTATGGCAGGCGACTTGTTTAAAAAAGCACTTAACTCGTTGCTAATTGTGAAAAGTCCAAATGATTTATTTACTAATAATTCAGCATCGTTAATTTTGTTTAAGCCTGATGAAATGGCAATAGTTCCCGGAATTTTATAATCATAAGCGTTTATTAGAAACACCGGGATATTTGCAGTTTTAAGTTGCTGTATTAGTGTTGCGTTTGAATTAAAGCCATGTAAAATAGCAACATTATATGTTTTTAAAGGTTTGTTGTAATCGTCAAAAAAAGCAGTTTCTATTTCATAATTATCAATAGAAGAAAGAGCATCTTTAATAGCAGATAAATCAGGGTGAGGGCTTACCGCTAGCAGTAAAATTTTTTCGCGGGAATCAATTACTTCTACGTAAAATGTTTTCGAGTTATTATGGATATTTTTTTCGTTTTTAAGAATAGTAATTTCAGATACAAAACTGTTAAACCCTTTTTGATTTGCGTTAACGGTAAATTGGCAACTGCCTGTAAAATTATCGCTAGTAATTTTTATTTCTTTTTGCGCGATTGTAGTATTGCCTTTTTTCAATCTTATAAAAGCAGTTTCGCCCTTTGCTTTTATGGCTTTTATATGAGTTTCAACTGGAAATATGTTATTAAGATAAGCTATTTGATTTGTATTAACTTTTTGAAGTTGCAAATCGCGATTCTCATTTGTGTCGCCAATTGCTAAAGAAAAAATAGGAAACCCAATATTTTCAATATCATTTAACGGAGAAAATCCTTTATTATAAATTCCATCGCTAACAAGCAGCATTGCGCCAACATTTTGATTTGAAAAATTATTTGAACAATAATCAAAAAGCGATTCTATATCGGTAAAACTCTCATTGAATAATAATGGCGGATTTGCAATTTTTGTTTTGCCTCCAAACGACAGTTCAATTGTTTTATAATTTTCGCCAATTTTTTCTTTTAAATGAGTTAAATTTTTAATTAATTGTTGTTTTACATAACTACTGTCTTTACTCAATATTATACTTTTGCTATTATCAACCGCAATAATAACGCTTGGTTTTTCGCTTGTATTTTTAATTGATTTTATAAAAATACCCAACAATAAAATAGTAATTAAGAAAAAAGAAAGTGTTCTTAATGAAATAAAAACAGAATATAAAAAAGAGTTAATCGAAAAATTTTTTTTAATTCCTTTGTAAAGAAATAAGGATAGGGCAAGTGAAATTAGCAAGCTAATAACAAGCAGTAACCAGTGTGATTGAATAAAAAATTTCTGAACCATTCAGATATTATGTAAGCATTCCGCCACATACTGTAATACACTGTCCGGTAATGTATGCACTTAAATCAGATGCTAAAAATAATGCAAGATTAGCAACATCTTCTGTTGTTCCGCCACGTTTTAGCGGGATACTATCGCGCCATTGTTGCACAACTTTTTCGTCGAGGGCAGCAGTCATTTCGGTTTCAATAAAACCAGGCGCAATAGCATTACTTCTAATATTTCTCGAGCCAAGCTCTAACGCAACCGATTTAGTAAACCCAATTATACCGGCTTTGCTGGCAGCGTAGTTTGACTGGCCGGCATTTCCTTTTATACCAACCACCGAACTTAAATTTATAATAGATCCTTTTTTGGCTTTTAACATTGGTTTTTGAACGGCCTTTGTTAAATTAAAAACTGATTTTAAATTGGCATTAATAACTTCGTCCCATTGCTGTTCGCTCATACGCATAAGCAGAGTGTCGCGGGTAATACCGGCATTATTAACTAAAACATCAATGCCGCCAAATTTTTCGGTAACAGTGTTTATTAATTGTTCGGCAGATGCAAAAATTGCTGCGTCGCTTTTTACCGAAAGCGCTTTTACACCATAGCTTTCAATCTCTTTTTCAAGGGCTTTAGCTTTTTCATCGCTAGATACATAAGTAAAAGCAACATTGGCTCCATGTTGGGCAAAAGTTAAAGCAATTCCGCGACCAATGCCACGGGTTGCACCTGTTATTAACGCTGTTTTTGATGCTAGTAATTTCATATAATTATTACGTAAATTTATTTTCTTTAATAGAATTGCAAATTTAATTGAATAAAAAGCATTAATCTGAAAAAATAATAAAACTATTACATTAATCTTTAACAAAATAAAATAGCCTAATTTTAACAAATATTTAATTTTGGCACAGTGTTTGATAAAAAATGTAAAAACATTACATTTGTAGTGTATTAATAAATTTAACAATTTTAACAAATGAGAAAAATTAAACAATTATTAGCAGTTTTAGCAGTAGTGGTTTGTTTTGGGTTAAAAGCACAGACAGAAAAAACCTTTAAAGTTTATTCGTATGTGTTTACGCAAGATTCCATTGCAGGTTTCGACGAAGAATCTGTCAAATCAATGGCCACTCAATACGGAGTGTATGGTAATGAATTTATCAATTACATGTATATTAAAAAGCGTGCTTATGTAAAGTCAAAGTATAACTTACGCACAACATATCCAAAAGCTCATGTTTATAATTACCCGGTTACAAACTTTAATGCAAAACTTAGTAGCGTTTTAGCAAGTAGTGGTGCTTGTAATAATGAAGATTTTGAAGATGCTCAATCAAATCCGGGTCCTCAAACTTCAGGCCCTGTAAATGGCTGGACATTGTATGAAAGTTTGTCTGGAGCTAATTTTTGTTCTCCAAGCGCATTAGGAGCTGTAGTTCATTTCACGGTATATAATGCTCCAACAGCTGACTCTCAAAATGGTTTCCCTATATCATCCTATTTTAATGCAGTTACGCCGGGCGTACAGCCTTCGGGTAATTGTTTTATCCGTTTAAATGATGCTAGTGCCGGCGCTAAAACAGTTAGGTTATCAAAAACATATACAATTTCGCCAAGTAATGCAGTGTTTAGGTACGCGTACATAGGTGTGTTTTCAAATCCGGGTCACCCATGTTGTGATCAACCCGGCATGACAATTAACGTTACAATAACTAATACAACTACAGGTGCAAGTACTTTATTAGCTTGTCCTAATATCACCATTGCTGCCGGTACAGCATGTGGCCCTGCTCAACCGGGCTATTCTGTTGCTCCTGGTACAGGAGATTATTATACCCCTAATTGGATGCCTGGAGCGCTTGATTTATCGCCTTACATAGGTAGTGCTGTAACTTTAGATGTGTATGCTGTTGATTGTAATTATGGCGGGCACTATGGATACGTTTATTTTGACGCTTTATGCCAACCTTCAACTATAATTGGTAATGGTAATAGTTTTCCTGCGGGTTCAACAAATATTACCATACCAACGTGTGGAGCTTCGGGAGCAACAATTACAGCTCCACCTGCATTAGGACCTTACAGCTGGACATCATCAGCTATAACAATTACGCCATCTTCTTTATCGGTTCCTAACCAAACAAATACAACATTAATTACAAATCAAAGTGGTACAGTTATGTTAACAATGACACCTCCGGGTGCTTGTGCACCAATAAATAAGGTGTTAACAGTAACTATTACGCCTTCGCCTCAAGCTGTAATTTCAGTAACTAACGCAACGTGTTCAAACACTTTAGCTTGTGTAAGCGTCACTGCATTAGGTTCTGCATCGGTTTCGCCGTCGGTAAGCTGGGTTCCGGGTGCGCCAACCAGCTCTAGTACTTCGGGCAATTTAATTTTAGGCTGTGGATTTCCTGTAGGCCCCGGTACAATTCAAGTATTTGACACATACAGTTGTATGGTAAGTCAAAACTTTACAATAACACCGGCACCGCCAACGCCAACATTTGCGCTTTTGGCAACCAATTATTCTTTAACTTGTTATAATCCTTCTGCGACATTAAGTTTAAGTACAACATATAGTTCGCCATCTACAATTACGTGGTTAAATGCAGCAAGTTCATTCAGTTCAAATGCCAACCCGGTTACTTTAAGTACCAACACAGCCGTTTCAGTATATACGGTTAGTTTGGCAGATAACTCATCACCTTTATGTAAGGCCACCCAAACTTTTGCAATTGGTATGAATACAGTAGCGCCAACGAACACACTTTCGGGAAGTAGCTTTACACTAAATTGTACTATGGCTGCGCCAACAATTACAAACACAATTATAACCCCAACTGCAAATGCTTCAACAACTTGGGCATGGACAACACCTGCACCAAGCACTACAGGTTCTGTAACTAATGCCGGAAATGTTTCGTTGTTCTCACCAATTCCGGGAACAATTACAGTTATGAGTTGTAATACGTCAAACGGATGTTGTAATTCAAAAACAATTACAGTAACTTCAACATCGGCATATCCAACATTTAACCCGGCAAGTTCAACCAACTTTACATTGGGTTGTAGCCCGGTAAATACAACTACTTTATATGCAAACAATGCAAGCTCTCCTGGCTTTCCGTTAACATATACATTTATTCCTCCAACAGCATCACCTAGTCCTACAATTCCATTACCACCATCTGCTGTTACAGCTACTGCACCGTCGTTTACCACATCTATACCGGGTACTTGGACAATTGTAGTAATGGACGGTGTAAGTAAGTGTCAAACAGCTATTCCGGTAACGGTAATTCAAAATACATTTGCACCACCAGCCTCATATTCAACATCAATACCTACCCAAACGTTAACTTGTTATAATTCAACATTTGCAGCAACCGGTGCTTCAACTAACTCAAACACTACAATACAGTGGTTAGTACCGGTAGTTCCTAATACTTATGCAAATCCAACAGTGCCTATTGGCATATTGGCAACAGGTCCTGCAACAGCAATTACTGCAATGTCTAACTATGCAACTTATACGTTACAGGTTATTGATAACAACAACAAGTGTATTACTACTCAAACAATGCAAGTGATGCAAAGCTTTAGGCCACCAATAAATTTGTTAGTTAGCGCCACATCAAGCGTTTTAACCTGTGCTGTGCAACAAACGCAATTAGGTATAACAACGTCAGGTACTGGTCCTTGGTATGTAGGTTCAGGTCCTGCCGGCCCTCCAACTTGGGTTAACCCTCCATCATCATCTATGAGCCCATCAGTAGTTGCTATTAACGAAACAGTAAATTTAGCTCCGGCTACTTATACGGCTTATGTTCAAGATGGCTTTAATGGATGTATTGGAACATTTACAAGAACGATATTACAAAATATTTTTGTGCCTCAACCTACTGCTAGTATAGCTGTAATACCTTGTGGTAGCTCAACAGCAGTTGCTAAAGTAACAATTGTGTTAAGTAACACTTTAACCAGCTGGAATATTAAAGTAGAACCTCCTTTAAATGGAGCACAATTATCTAACCCTGCTTTAACAGGGGTTACAGGACAAAGTGTTTCAACTACAGGAGGCGTATCTCAGTATTCATTTACAATTAATCAACCTGGTGTTTACCCTTACAATATTGTAAACAATTCAAATGGATGTATGTTTTCGCCTCAGCCATCGTTTACAGTTGTAACCGATTCATTGCATCCTTCATTTTCAGCATCTACACTACAGGGTTTTGCACCTTTACCGGTTACCTTTACCAACACTACAGGAACTAATAGCGGTAGTGGTACAATAACATCGGTATGGTCATTCGGGAATGGAAATTCAAACGTAACTACCGGCTCAAATGCTTCAACTACATATTTAAACCCAGGTACATATACAGTAGTTTTAACAAGTACATCTGGTACGTGTAATGGATCGTCTTACAAAGTAATAGTTGTAGACATTCCATCAAGTTTAACAATACCAAACGTATTTACACCAAATGGAGATAATGTTAATGATGTGTTTTTTGTGAAAGCATCAAACTTAACTGATATAAACGCATTAATATTTGACCGTTGGGGTAATGTAGTTTATCAGTTGGATAGCAATACCGGAAACATTTCGTGGGACGGTAAAAATCAATATGGTAAAGATTGCGCAGAAGGTACTTATTTCTATGTAATTAAAGCTACAGGTAAAGATGGTACCTCTTATGAGAAAAAAGGAAATGTAAGTTTATTTAGATAAATTTTGTAATAAATTCAACAAAAAGGCTGCTGCAAAAGCGGCCTTTTTTATTATTGAAAAAGCAATTTTTAATATTTTTTTACGTTTGTTATATTGTGTATTTTTGCCGTTTTATTTTGAATACATTATATAAAATAAGTTTAAGTTTTTCTTTGGGATTATTGGCAGTTTTTTTTACGACATGTAAAAAAGACAATACAGTTTTAGGCACAAATATTCAGCCAAAACAAGATGCACTTTTGGCAGAAGGTACAATAGTGCCTTTGTTTGCACATACTGTATTAACTAAAACAGCAGTGGCGTCTTTTAATGACAGGTATAAGTTTTTAGGATCAAATCAAGATCCTTATTTTGGAAGAACCGACATTGGATTATATACAAATTTTAATATTCCAGATGGTATAGTTGGGCTTTCATTCCCTCAAAACGCTAATCTTGTTTCTGCAGAAATTATTTTAAAGGCCGATCAATTTGAGTTTGTTGGAGATACAACTTCAACACAATCATTTTCTGTATTTACCATTGATTCAATGTTATACCCAACAAGAGTTTATTATGCAAATAAAGCAGATTCGCTTGCAAAAAGTTATAATTTAGTGGGTTCGTTTACGGGTGCTCACACTTATTATCAAGGTGAAAAAGTAATTAGAATTCCTATTAATAATGCGTTTGCCAATGCAATAATGAGCAACCCTCAATTTTTAACAGATAACACAACGTTTTTAAATGCTTATAAAGGCTTTTACATTACGGCTTCCGGTACAAGTTTAAATCCGGTAAATTCACAAGGAATTATTTATAAACTTGATTTAGAAGATGGCATAAGTGGTTTTTACGTGTACTATACAATAGGAAATACACCTGCTATAAAAAATTATTATAATTATAAATTTGTGTTTTCCGGTAGCCAAGCCTCGCGATTTAATGTTGCGAAATATTTACCGCAAAGCGGTTGTAATAATTTGTTGTACAATCAAATTTTTAATAATGATACGATAGTATCAGCTTCTCAAAATTTGTTTTTAAAAGCATTTGGCAGTACTAAAATTAGGGTTCAAATACCATCATTAAAATCAATGGCAGATTCGTTTAAAGTATCTGTTAATAGAGCGGAGTTTAGCATATATATTGACCCAAGTTACCAGACAAGTTATGGCAATAGTCAGTACGCAATATTACCGCAACTTGCTTTATTACCACTTGATTCATTAGGAAATGAGAACTATGCAATAGATCAATTAAGCCCCGATGATTTAGCAAGATATGGTGGGCAATATGACCCAACAAATAATCGCTATGTTTTTAACATACAGCGCCAAGTGCAAGCAATACTAAAAGGCACAAAACGAAATTGGGGTTTTAATTTGGTTTGCGCTAATCCTAATCCAATATTAACATCACGAAGAGATAATTATATTGAACGTGTAGTGTTTGCAGGCACTGCAAATACTACATTAGCGCCAAGGTTAATATTAAATTATGTAAAGTTTCGTTACGATTAATTAGCTGATGGAAATAAATAATCTGTTACAACTATTTAATGCCGAGATAGCAGACGATTCTCCTAAATTTATACTTTATACATCTAAAATAACGCCGCGACTTGAGTACGTGTGCAAATTTATTTTTTGTCATGGACTTAATGCTAATTATAAAATAACAACAAGCGTTAATGAATTTAATAAGAGTGATTTTTTTAAAATCAATTATTCAGAAAATGACTTTGATAACTCTTTTAAAATTACGCCTCATACATTTTTGTTTGAAGCCGGAGTAAATTATTCTCAATTTTTTATTGATAAGGAAGATTCAAAAAAATATTTCTTTAAGAATAAAAGTGGAGTATTAAAGCACGATATTTTTGCCGGAATTTTTTGGCACATATCAAGGGTTGAAGAGTGGCAAAACGTGGTAAAAGACAAGCATGAACGTTTTGAAGCAGAAAATAGTTTTGCTTATAAAAATAGTTTTTTAAAAAGAGCCTTAGTTGATGAGTGGTTGCTGGAGTTAAAAAAAGAACTCGAATTTTTTTTTAATGATTTAAAATTTCGAAAAAGAGAATTTAAAAAAATAATTACAGTAGATGTAGATAATTTATTTGCATATAAACACAAAGGATTGATTAGAACCATAGGCGCTTTTATAAAAGATATTTATAAATTAAAGGGTAAAAACTTTTATAAAAGACTAAGAGTAGTTTTGTTAAGAGAAGAAGATCCTTTTGATATATATGTTAATTTGCTCTTAAAGGCGAATGAGTATAATATACCATTGTTTTACTTTTTTTTATTTAACACCGGCAATAAATTTGACCGAACAATTTCTCCCAAACATAAATCTTTTAAAAAAGTTTTTTTGACGTTAAAAAATAATAAAGCAAATTTTGGAGTGCATCCCTCTTATTATACTTTAGATAATCATAATTTACTTAAAAAAGAGATTGAAAATTTTAATGTAGCAATTAAATCTGATGTGAAAATTAGCAGACAACATTATTTACGATTTAATATTAAAACCACGCCAAAACAATTATTAAGTAATGGCATATTTGCTGATTTTACTATGGGCTATGCTTCTAAAGTTGGCTTTAGAGCATCTTGTAGTATTCCGTTTTATTATTATGATTTCGAAAATGAAACTGAACTTAATATATTAGCAGTTCCTTTTTGTGCTATGGACGGTGCTTATAGCGTTTATAAACCTTTTAATTACAACGAAGCTCGCGCTGATTTGGTTCAGCTAAAAGAGTATTTAGAAAGTTTAAAAGGTAACTTTATAACTGTATTTCATGAACGGTCGGTTAGCGAATTAGGTTTTGAAGAGAAAAAATTATTTGAGTCAATTTATTTTTAAAGTGAAAAACGGTATTGTAAGCCAATGCTCATGCCAAACCCTGTGCCTTTCCAAGCAGCAATAACATAGTTATTGAATGTTTGATTGTTCGATGTTAAGTTGATATAATTAACTGTAGGGAAAAATATTCTAGCATTAAGACCAAAGTTTTTAAACACAAAACGAGGGTTTAGATATAAATTAAAATAACTGCCACCGCCATAAATTTTATTATTCATAACATCATTGGTATTATAGTTGAGGTAAGAATAGCCAATATCAGAACCAATAACTAAATCAAAATGGTTAAAAATTAAGGGGTGATAGTTAAGCTGCACATTAGCTTCAAACGAACTTGCATCAGGCGTTGCGCCAGTGTTAGCATCTTTGCTTGTAAAATATCTGTTTGATTTTAAACGAATACCGGCACCAAATCTTTTATGTATTCCGTATTCAATACCCAAAGCGCCAAACCTATTAACAGCACCGCTTTTAGTAGTTGTATCTTTAATAGTTGAATTATTGTAATGCAGTTTATAGTTATATGAAACCGCATAAGCCTCTAAGCCAAAACTTAAATCTACAACTAAATTTTTTTTATCGAATGATTGTGCTGTTGATATTAAACAGCTAATTAGCATAATGCTGAGTATAAAAATTTTTTTCATCTCAACGAAGATAACAAAAAAATTAAAATAAAAAGCTTAGGTTTACTACAAAATTTCTTCCAAAACGAGGTATTTGCCCAATATCTAAATGCTCTCTATAATATAAGTCAAAAATATTTTCGCAAGCAAGTGATAATTGAAACATTGTTTTTTTAAGAGGTATATTTTGTGATAATCGTACGTTGTAAAGATTGAATCCCGGTGTTTTTTTATCGCCATAGTCAACGTTAATTCTGTTTTGAGGACTAGCTAAATCATGTTCAATTTGTGCTTGAAATAACTTAAAGTTGTAGCGAATAGCATGTTGAAGTTTTAATGGGGCAATTAATGGCAAAGGGGTGTTATTATATGTTTGTGCGTAAATATATTTTATTGATGAGATATAGGTTAAATTATTTGCGATAAATGCTTTTGTGTTAAATTCAAAACCTTGCGAAACAGCATAGTCAATATTTTTGTAAGTTTTTACACCGTAAGCACCAATAGTCATTTGACTCATTCCGTTGAGTTTATACGAATAAATAAAGTTGCTAATATGGTGGTAAAAAAGATTAATTGCTGTTTCAATTTTTTTGTTTTTGAATTTAAAAGATAACTCATTTTGAAGCGATTGCTCTGGTTTTAAATAAATATTGCCAATATAATCATATTGGTCTTGACGATTATACAGATAAAATCCATATCGTTCATTGCTTGTAGGCAGCCTTTCGGCGTAACCTAAAGAGTATTGAATTAAAAAATAATTTTTAAAAGATTTGGAATAAGAGGCATTTACGTTTTTAAGAATATTGGTAAGGTTTTCTGATATATCAAAATTAAAAACTTTCCATTGCTCGTAGCCTGGCCCTATAATGGCTGATTGTAAATAATAATCTATTCGTCCTGTTAAATTTAGTTGTTGATTCCATTTGAAGTTTTGTTTGTATTTAATAGATAACCCAATATTATTTAAGTTGTTTTCAGGCAAAGTTTGCAAATACATTGTTGGTTGACCAAAGGGGTACATGGTCATATCTGCGCGGGCGTATGCATTATGACAATCGAGACGAAGCTTAAAATTTTCATTTATATTTAATTCATTAAATAATCCTGCGGTTTTAGTCCAACCCGGCATATCCATGTGCATTGAAATATTATTTCGGTGAGTATCGTCCATTTGGTGTGTTATTTCATTATAATAAATTTTACAATTATTAAAAGAATTTAAGTTGTTTTTAAATTTAGTTAAATGTGTTACCGAAATTATTTGAGCGTTAGCAAATCCAACATCCATAGGTAGTGCAGGATACCCTATGTTTTTACCCCAATCGCCAATATAATCTAATTTAATACTTTGTAGTTTTGTTATTTCGTAAATACCACTAAAACCGATATTTGACTTTTCGAATCCTGAATAGGGAATAAGGTTATTGCCTCCGGCAGTGTAATCATTTGCTTTTCTATAAGTGCTGTTAATTCTATACGCAAATTTTTTAAAAGATTGATCAAAAGCACCGGATATGTAGTAAGCATTGTTTACGCTTAAAAATGATTGTGATATTTGTCCGTTTAATTTTGTGTGGCACGATATTTCAGGTTTTTTAAGTTCCATATTTATTTGTCCGCCAATATTGCTTCCATTCATTGTGCCAGATGCACCATGAGTTACTTGAATTTCTGATAAATTAATAGGTTCAATATAAATTGAAACAGGATCCATTTTATCGGTACAGGCACCATAAATTTTCATGCCGTCAATGGTTAGATTTGTTTGCCCACTACCATAATTTCTGAGCACCGGTTCAAGCCCATAAGCGCCGCGTTTAATTAAATTTACACCTTGCATTCTTGAAAGCATGTCTTCGGTAGTTGCAAGTTTATTGTTTTTGTAAAAATTAAATGATTGGTTTTTGTCATCATTTGCGGTGCTTACGCAAACCTCTTCAAGATTAATAATTTTTAAAACAGAATCTTTGGTTTGATTTTGACTCCAAAGACTCTGTTTTAAAACAAATAAAATACTAATTAGCAGAATTAATTTTTGCATTACTGAAGTGTAAATTCAAAATATTGATCGTTGCTAATTAATGAACCATTTTTATAAATATTTAAGTGAACATACCACAGCCCCGTCATTGTAAAATTTACTTTACCCAAATAATGCCCTTTAGCGGTATGTATAGGGTTTATATTGTTAGGCGATCCATGGCCCATGCTCGGCATTTCAGGCACTATTTCTACCGAGTAGTTTGTGATAGGCGGAAAACTTACTGAAGTTAACTTGTTATGAATAGTAATTTCAAAATCATTTGTACCAACTTTTGGGTTGCTTGGTTGTAAGATAGAGATAATTACTTTTTTGTTACTATCTAAAGCTAATGTTATATTTTTCACTTTAGAGGGCGTTGTATTTGAAACATTAACTCCAATTGTACCTAATCCATTTAATCCATTTTTTTTATTTTGAAAATTAATGTTTAAGGACCATTCAGACGAAGTTCCCGGCATAGAAAATACAACGGCTGTTTTGTAATAGCCATTTGTTGAAGCAGAATCAGTACTGTTTTCTACAGGGCAACCATGACTCATAGTACCCATATTCATAAGCGCTTGTAAAAATAGTTTTCCACTATTTATAGTGCTGCCGTCAATTGAGTCAATAAATGAAATATATACTTCATTAAATCCCACTTCAAATTGTTTAGTAGAATATATAATTGCTTTTGTTTTTGCTCCGGTAATAAATACTTCGCCAATTTTTATTAAATTGTTAGTAGGATTTGTAGTTACAGTTTGCGAATTTGTTACTGTTTGATTTTTTTTAGTACAAGAGAGTGTTGTAACTAATGTAGCTGTTACGAGTAATTTTATTAATAATGTTTTCATATATATTATTTTATATTTAATGTTAGTATCCTTGTTTGAAGCCGAATACACAGCTTTCATTATAACAATTGATTATTTAATTTTGCAAAGGAGGGGCGTTTTAATAAATTAAATTAATGATAAAGCCGGTGGATGAAAAATAGGAAAAATGATTTTTGAAATTCTTCTTAAAAAATAGTTTGTGTTTATTACGCTACTTAGCGCATTAGTTAAGTTTAACTCAATTTTTAAACTCTTAGCATAGCTTTGTATTTCTTCGTTATTAATATTGCTTTTTGTTTGGTTGTTATTTTTTTCATTTTCTGTAATAAGTCTATTCAAATGGCATTTGCCATTACATTTTAGCGTGGGTTTGCTTTTGTTTTTACAAAACTTTTGAGTGATTACTTCTTTGTTAAAAAAATAATTTGAAAAAATAAGCGTTTTACTAAATGTTAGAGCTAATACGCTTAGTATTAAACTTATTGAAACGATAGTTTTCACTTCTAATTACTTTGCTCAAAGTTATGATATGTGTGCTGTTAAATACTGATTTACACCATGAATGTAGGTTGATTTAAATCAGTTTTGGTTTTTAATAGACTACTAAATTTATATGCTGGCTGATTTAGTAGTCCTTAATAAATTTAATTAGACATGAAAAAGATAAAATTAAAAATTAAAACTCCAAAAGATTCAGAAACAATAATGACAGAGGTTGTGTGCCCTAATGACACAAACCCAATGGGAATATTGCAAGGAGGAAAGTTAGTGCAATGGATGGATATTGCATCTGCTATTTGCGCTCAAAATCATACAGAGAATATTTGCGTAACAGCTTCAATTGACAATGTTAAATTTAAAACGCCGGCAAAAGTAGGTGATATAGTTACCATTAAAGCTAAAATTACAAGGGCATTTAATACATCTGTAGAAATATTTGTACAGGTTTGGTCTAAAAAAGTAATTAGTCAAAAAGCTTATTTAATAAATGAAGCGTATTTTACTTTTGTAGCAATTGATGATTATGGAAACCCTTGCGAAGTAAAAGGATTAAAGCCTGTTACTGCAGATGAGAAAAAACAATACAACGCAGCTTTAAAAAGAAAAGAGCAACGCTAGTAATTTGTGATAAATGAATCCTCTTAATAAATCAATAATCGATTTTGTTTTACAACACCAAATTGTAACAATTTGTTTTACAAACCAATTAAATGAACCGCATTGTATTAATTGTTTTTATGCATTTTCAGAAAATAGTGCAGTTCTGATTTTAAAATCTTCGTTTGGCACAAATCACGATGAACTTATAAAAACAAACAGACCGGTTTCAGGGACAATTATTTTGAGCGAAATAAAAATAACAAAAATAAAAGGGCTTCAATTTAGCGGAAAAGTTTTAACGCAAGAAGATATAAATAATCAAAAGCTGAATATCTTATATTTAAAAAAATTCCCGCTAAGTATTGCTAAAATTGGCTATTTATGGGGTATTAAATTCGAAAAAATAAAGTTTACAGATAACACACTTGGCTTTGGAAGCAAAATAGCGTGGAGTAGGGGCGAGTAGATTTTTATTGAATTTTTAAAATATAAAATTTATGTGTAAGTTTGTTTGTTTATGGTTTTATCTATTGTTATACCGGCATACAACGAAGGGGCTACTATTCATTTAATCTTAAATAAAATTAAATCTGTAACGCTTAATTCAAATGTTCAAAAAGAAATAATCATTATAAACGATTGTTCAAAAGATAATACAGAGGCTGCTATTTTAGAATACAAATCAGTTAACTCAGATGTAAGCATAAAATACATTAAACATGAATTTAATCAAGGAAAAGGAGCGGCGCTTCACACCGGTATTAAAGAAGCGCAAGGCGATTTTATAATAATACAAGATGCTGATTTAGAGTATGACCCTGAGGAGTATAACATTTTATTAAAACCAATTTTATTAAATATGGCTGATGTTGTGTACGGAAGCAGGTTTATTGGTGGAAAGCCCCATAGAATATTGTTTTTTTGGCACTCGGTAGGAAATAAATGGCTAACAATGCTTTCAAATATGTTTACTAATTTGAATCTTACAGATATGGAAACTTGTTACAAGTTATTTAAAGCCGAAACGATTAAAAATATTATTTTAAAAGAAAAACGATTTGGTTTTGAACCGGAGGTTACAGCAAAAATAGCCAGAATAAAAAATATACGCATTTATGAAGTTGGCATTTCGTATTATGGAAGAACGTATGAAGAGGGCAAAAAAATTGGTTGGAAAGATGGTTTTAGAGCAATTTACTGTATTTTAAAATACGGTATGTTTAAGGCAAAGTAAATTTTTTCGAATTGATTTATGCTAACTAATTAACGAGGTAATATTATTTTTTCCAATAGATTAAAATATATAATTAATTTTTTTCAAGATAAAGCGCAATTATTCAATTGCTCTTTAAAATATCTTTTTAATTTACTTTTTTTATTTTCAGTTTACCTTTTATTTGCAAATAATTTTGATAGAATACAAAATTTTTATTTTAACTCAGATATAGTTGGAGTTAAATTGCTATTTGATGATTTATTTATTAACGCCGGAAGCATTAAAGATTGGGAATTACAGGGAGCTATAGGTTTTTTTCCAGATGGCGTAATTACGTATTTGCTTTTAATAATATTTAAGTTAAACTATCCTAATTATATTATTTGCTACGCATTAATTACAGCAAGTTTAATATTAATAGGATTAAATTTTATTTATAAGAAGATTTGGAGCGCCGATTATAAATATAATTCTTGGAGAATTTCGGCATTTTTATCTTTAGCCGTGCTTTCTTCTACAATTTTTGAGAGCTTTAATATTTATACATCATATCTTTTTTTACCTTTTTTTCACTCAGGCAACATACTTATTGTTTTGGGAACTTTGTGTATTTATTTTTCAGCACTAAAATTAGTTTATAAATGTATTTTTATTTTCGCTCTTAGTTATATAGGATTAATTTCAGATGTTTATTTGCTAATATTGATGCTTGTACCTTTTTTAGCAGTTGCTAGCATAAATTTAATTGTAAGTAAAAAGAAACAAGAGTCAATATGGCTTGTGGCTATAATTATAACTGCGTCAGCAGTCTATTATTATACAAAGCAATATGTGTATAATAAGCTGCATTTAAATCCATTAGATGTTAGTAGGTTAATTAGTCATGAAGAAGGTTTGTTTAAATTAAGCTTTATTGCATTTTATAACTCGGTTATTATGGCATCTCTTAGTTATAATAAATTATTATTTACGATTATTTTATGCACACTTTGTTCTTATTTGTATATTTTGAAAGACTTCCTTTTAAAAAAAATAAAAGAAAATAGAGTACATTTTTTATTTATTTTATTTTTTTGTGTGCAATTATTTTTAACTCTTTTTTCTGTTTTTTACCTTGGTTTTTATCGTGATATTTCAGCAATACGCTACTTGTGTTATAGTTTATTATTGCCTGCAATTTGGTTAATTAATATTTGCATTGCTAAGTCATTTTCAACTAAAATAAATTATATAAAAACTTTTTTGCTGATTGTTATTATTTATTTCTGTGTAAAATTTTATTCGCCAAGTGAATTGCACAGATTTAAAACTTTTAAACCTTTGTTTGTTTCCGAAATAGATTCATTGGTAAAAGAAAAAAAATTAAAAAATGGAATTGCAGGTTATTGGTATTCAAAATTAAATATGCTTTATTCAAAAACATATTATTTAAACACGGTGTATGAAGATGGGAATATGTACCCATTTGGAGTAAACATTAAATGGTACTATAATAAAGGATATGATTTTATTTTTAAAAGCGGCTTATCGGGTGCTGTTATCCATAAAAATTTTGAAGTAATTGATACCTGCATTTTAAAAACAACTGACACTGTACTAATTACAAAGCCATTTAGCTATAGTTCAGAAACAAATAAAATTATAGCTTTTTAAAAATTCCCATTTTCACAAGCTCATCTAAGTACAAACGCTTGTTTCTATACACAACTGTTACAAAGGCGTCTTTTTGTCCGGCAGCAATTACTTTTTTCATGTGTGAATAGGCTTTGTTAAGAGTATTAAACTTTCCGCCTATTGTAATTCTTGTAATTTTATCATCAAGTAATAACTGCTCCACTTTTCCAAGGCCTTTTAAATGCGGGTAACGGTAATTTTTTGGGAATTTATATGCAGCAACTTGTACTCTAAAGTCAACTCCTTCTGAGCTTATATCACCATATAATTCCGCAAAACTTTTTGCTTTTTCCTGCGCATTATTATTAGGTTTAAAATTATCTGTGTTTGACTTATCGGTTGAGGCAACTGTTGTTTCTGTTTTTACTGGTTCAGAGCTAAAGTTTATAGTTAAATCATCTTCTTTATATTCGGTTAGGTTAGAGGCGCTAATAGATATTTTTTTATAATTTCCTTTGTCATCAGAAAATTTTATTTCATAATCGTTGCCTGGAGGTAACGGAACAATAAACTTTCCTGTTTTTTCATTAGTTTTAAATGACTTATATATAGCATTGTTTTTAGTCGTAATTTCTACTTTTACATTTGCGCTAATTTCTTTATTGTCGTATGTAGTTTTACCTTTTACCATGTATAAAACAGGTTTATTTTCAAAATTTGTTTCAATGGTGTATAAATCTTCTAGGCCATAGCCGCCTCTTTTTCCGCTACTGTAATAACCTCTTTTTCCATCAGCAGATAGGGCAAAGTAAATATCATTACCGGTACTATTTATCGGGAAGCCTAAATTTTCTACTTTTCTAAAAATGGAATCTTTTAAGTCAAGTGTTGCTCTAAATATATCGTAATCACCCATGCTACTGCGCCCTTTTGAGCTAAAATAAAGTGTTACGCCATCGGGGTGAATATAAGGTGCACCATCGTCGTAAGAGGTGTTTACGCTATCGCCTAGGTTTTTTACATTCCCCCAAGAGCTATCAGGCATTAAGGTTGCTTTGTATATATCAAGACCGCCATAGCCACCAGGCCGTTCGCTTGTAAAATAGAGCGTTTTTCCGTCGGGTGACAGTGAGCAGTGATTTTCGTATGAGTATGAATTAACTTGTCCTCTAAGTTTTTGAGGTTTTGAGTAATTATCGCCAATTAAATAGCTTTGATATAAATCGCCGTGGTCGTCACCTGTTTCTTTATAAATAAATAAGATGCTGCCATCGTAGCTTAGCGAAACTGCGGCATCATTACTAACGGTGTTGATGGTATCAATTGAAACAGGTGGCGAAAATTTATCGTTAATTTTTGTGCTTACAAAAATATCCTCTCTATAGTCGCCATAAGGGTCTGGTTGAAGAAAGTCATTTACCTTGCCACCTTTGCTTTTTGGCCCAACATAGGTGAAAATTATTTTACTTTCATCGGCAGTTATAGCCGGCACATATTCATGCGCCTCTGAGTTTACAACATTTCCAAGATTGGTGATTTTAGCTTTTGTTGGGTGAGATTGAAAATACTTGGCATTTGCTATATAGCGCTTGATAGTTTCTCCAAATTTTTTATCTTCTGCCCTTGAACGTTTATTTTTTAGAAATGAGGTAATAAAATTTTCAGCTTCATCAAGTTTGTTATTATACAAGGCTGCCCTTGCTAAGTCTAATTCAATGTTTTCAGCTTTTTTATTTTTAGCATATATTTCACTTAATAAAGTGTAGGCGTCTTCGTGTTTATCTTCTTTGTATAAGGCACAGGTGCCATAGGTATATTTAAGAAAAGTTTCGTTTGGGTGGCTTTTATACAATTGCTCAAATATGGGTAAGGCCAAGGTATAGCGTTTTTCATCAAACACTACCAATGCATTGTCTAAACTGTCTTTTTCTTTTTTACGCCATTTGCGTGTGTTCATAACTTGCGCAGATGCAATTATGTATGAAAAAAGTAATAGTGTAGATAAAAATTTTCGCATAATAAAAATTGTTGACTATAAATTAAGTAATAAATTTACTATTTTAAAAGCTTTTTAAGTCTTGATTTTGCCTAATTTTTGATATAAATGAGTTTTTTTTATGAAAATAGTTATTTTTTATGGGCTTACGTGCTTACGATAGCCTCTATATTTACATTTTATTATGATAAAAGCAAGGCAGCGTTGCTGTTGTTGGCTTTATCGGCCTTTTTATTAGCTTCATTTTTAATAAGACTTGATCCATTTTTAAATATTTGGGATGAACAATATCATGCTTTAGTCGCAAAACATTTGGCTAATAATTTTTTTAAACCGGTTTTAATTGAAAATACAGCCATTTGTAAAAATATTTATTGGACAGATGTAAATGTATGGCTACATAAGCAACCATTTTTTTTATGGCAAATAGCACTTTCTATTAAAATTTTTGGCACAAATGAAATTGCGGTTCGTTTACCTAGTGCTTTAATGCACACTATACTTGTTTTTTTTATTTACGATTGCGGTAAGTATTTTTTTTCAAAAAAAGTTAGTTTTTTAGCATCGGTACTATTTGTTTGGGCTTATTTTTTTTGCGATTATATAACAGGTTTTTATCCAAGCGATCATAATGACTTAGCTTTTTTCTTTTACACTTTTTTGAGTTATTGGGCTTACTTAAAGTATAAGCAAACCAATGTATTTGCTTATGTGTTACTAATTGGCTTGTTTTCAGGGATAGCTGTATTAAATAAATGGCTTATTGGCTTGGTTATTTATGCTGTTTGGAGTATTGATGTAGTTGTTTTAAAAAAATATAATAAGCAAGAGGTACTTAATTTTGTTCTTTCAATTACTGCTTGCTTGCTCATTTTTTTACCTTGGCAGATTTATGCGGCTACATATTACCCTGATGAGTATAATCTTTCAATGAATTTTAATTTTAAACATATTACTGAAGTTTTAGATGGGCATGGCGGAAGTTTTTCTTTTTACTTTAACGCATTATATGAGCAATTAGGAGAAGGCGCAATACTGCCTTACCTATTTATTTTTTGTTTTATTTTTTGCGTTTTTAAATTAAAAGATAGTTCTTCTAGAGTGATTTTTGGCACAATTCTGCTTTTATTTTATTTGTTTTTTACTTTTATTGTGAAAACAAAAATGCTTGGTTATGTACTCATTTGCATACCTTTTTTTATTTATTCCTTAGCTTATACTCTCGAAAAAGTCTTTAGTTTTATTAGCGTTAAATTTTCAAAATTGGCATGGGTGTTTTTAATTATTGTTTTATTTAATATGTTTTTTAATTATTCTAAAATTTATAAACACCATAGTAATAAAGAACTTGGTAGAAAGCTTTATAGAGAAAAACAGATTAAGCAAGTTAATTGTTTTAAATCTATTTTAAATTCAACTAAAAAAACAGTAATTATCACAACTAATGGTACTTTAAATAATCATGTTGAAGCGATGTTTTATTCAAATTTACCGGTAATATCAGATTCGTTGAATTTACCCGAAGTAGAGAGGATAAAGGGTTTGGGTTTTACAGCGCAATTAATTGCTTTTTAGTTCTTTCTATAAATAATTAAGTGAAAGCATTAATTTAAATTTAAAAAAGGAGTAAAATTAGGTTTTAATAACTTTAAAAACTTTTATTTTTTGCCCAAATTTATTTTTTACTTCAATAAAAAAAACATTTTCATTGTATTTATTTAAGTTGATTTTATCATTTTCTAGTAATAGTATTTCATCATAATAAACTCCGTTAATGCCAATTATATTGCATTTAACAGTTTTTTCGCTGCTAATGGTTATGCTATACTCATTGTTTCCTAAGTTAATTAGTTTAATGTTTTCATTTGCAATAGTTACGTTGTTTTGCCCAACAATACTTGTGTAAAATCCAATAGTTGAGTCTTGCTTCATAAAAAAAACATCGCCATTTACAGCATTAAAGCTTTGTGTTGTTCCTACGCTAACATAACCACCCCATTTAGTTTTTCTAACGCAGTACATATTTTCATCGTTATACCCACCATAAGGGTTTACTTTAGCTGGTGTGAAAAAGTAATTAAAATATACACTAATACAGCCTTGCATAGCAAATGCAGGAATGGGAATGTCTCTAACAGCAGCAAAAAAATTATTATTTAAAGTTGAGCCGTCTATTGAAATCCATCGCTCATCGCCGGTGCTGTTATAGTCTATATTGTCGTATTTGTAGTTTCCTAAGTAGTCATAAGCAATTTTATATGAGTGGGTAGGGGCACTAGCAGAAAATGTTTTTGCGCCGGCTAAAACATAATCGTTTGATCCTATTTGGGTTAAAGCGCTCCAGTAATCTATATATGGCCCCCCGGCTCTTTTTGTAAATAGAGTGTCTCCTAATAAATCTAATTTTAAAAAATAGCAGTCGCCATTTGGCTCACCAAAACTTTTAGTTTGTCCGCATGTGGCCAGTACGTTGTCGTTTGTAGCAATTATGCTTCGTAAATCATCATCGAGTGTACCGCCATAAAACTTTTGCCAAATTAAGTTGCCATTAATATCAAACTTGGCTACAAAACCATCGTAGCCGCCATTGCCAAAGCTTGCTGTTTTTCCACACATAATTAAATTTCCGTCAGGTGCTAAAATTATATCGTTACCAAAATCCCAATCTAAACCACCCCAAGTTTTTTGCCACATTAGTATTCCGTTTTTATCAATTCGCAACAAATAGGCATCGTAGCCTCCTGCGCCAAATGAGTTAGTATATCCACATATTACATAGCTGCTATCGGGCAATTGCAATAGTGATTTGCCAACATCAAACAATGCACCTCCATAGGTAGTTTGCCAGTTTGCAAAGCCCATGCTGTCAACTTTTATAAAATAAACATCAGTGCTGCCGTTACCAAAACTATTAGTGCTTCCTACAATGGCATATTTTCCTTCTAAGGTATTTGTAACACCGTAGCCAATATCTATACCATTTCCACCAAATGAGCTGTAGTATTTAGCAGGTGGTTGAGCCATTACATTATAAAACAATGTAATGGTTATAAATAAAACTATGTTTAATTTTTTATACATAATTATTTAAATCTTCTTGCAAAGCTAAAAAATAAACCTTGCCCTGTTGCGTATTGTGGTATTATAAAACCTTGTAAGCTATTTGTTCCTATTCTAAAAAACCAAAATTTATTAACGTAAGTAAACGAAGCGCCAACGTTTAAACGCACATAACCACCATAGCCGGTATGCAATCCAAATATACAATTTTTATATCTATAATCCGGTTCAATAAAGTAATAAGGCTCGTAGTTAGCGTTAAATATATATCTAAATCCAAAGGAAGTTGATAGTTTTTCTTTTCCCCAATAAATTTTATTGATTATTACTAAATTAGTTGGAATGTTAACGTTAAAACTCCCTTTGTGTGCATTGGTAAGTGTGCGCACTACGCTGTCTTTGTTTATTCTGCTTAAAGTGCTGTCTTTTAAATCAAATATATTTTTAACGGAGTAGCCCGAAAATGTAAGAGAACTGTCGCCGTTGTATTTTACTGAATTGTTGTTCCAATGTATAAACCCTATGTTATTGGCATTTACGGTTAGCACACTGCGTTTTCCAAGTTTACTTTTGTATGGGGTTTCAAAAAATATATCGGCACTTGCGCCAATGCCATTAAATGAGGTTAGTTTTTTATTGTTTGTGTCGCTTAATGCCATGTTAAAATTAGAGTTTAATTTTAGCATACTACCGTCCATTGCGGTATATAAATTTGTATTATCTAGTGTTTGAATGAAAAATAATTGCTCTCCTTTTAAAAATGAAACCGATACGCCTATTTTTGCTACTGAATCAAATTTATGCATGATAGCTCCAAATTTAATTTCTTGAAATTTATAAGAGTTAACACTGCAGTTCGATAAGTCGGCTGTTTTGCCTCTATAAGCAGCATTACCATTAAACATCAAGTTAAAAAAATCGCGTGTGTAGGTTGAATTTAATACTTCTTGACTTTTAACACCTATTAAAAAATCAAATTTTGAATTCCCTTTTATAAATGCGCTTACATCGTAATTTATGTTTAATCCAAAATTATTTTTTGCTTTTAAAAATTTTGATGATTGCGCTTTTGTAGCGCTGTCAACATACCCTCCTAATATTAAATTATTAATAATTTTACTATTCATGCCATTGCTGCCGGCATCAAAATCTAAATTAACTGAAACGCCCCTGCGCATTAAATCATAATTAGTAAACTCAGTATTGTATTGAGAAAATAAGCGTAGGTTTATTAGTAGTGCTAATATTGTAAATAGTTTCCTCAATTGCGTTTTACGTTGTAAATTAATTCGGCTACAATGCCAATTGAAATATCATAAGTATCGTATAACACTATACTTGGAGGGTTTGGAGGCATATTAAAGACGCTTACTAATTTGATAAATGCTGTTTTTTGAAGGTTTTCAACTTTTTGTTTTGAAATAGGGACTTTTAAAACCGAGTTAACGGGCTGGGTAACAATATTGCTTGAGTTAATTTGTCCTGCAGCTATTTTGTTGTACCCTGGCTCAAAAAGAGAATCAATAACATTTTTATTTTTATCTAATAGATAAACTTGCAAAATTGCATCAAAAGGATAGCCATTAGTTGCGTTTAAGTTTAACACGCCGCTTTTTACATTGTTTAGCTGATTAACTTTGTTAAATGATGCGCTGCTAATACTTTGCAATTTAAAATAATTGGCATTAAAATTCATAGGAATATTTAAGTCAGCTAAAACATTTAGCGATTGGTTATAAAAAGCAAAATCATTAAAGGAAGAAACATTGCCTAATGGATTAATATTTATACTGCCTTGATAAGTTAATTTGCTTGGCAAGTTTGATAAAAATGGGTTAATGTTACTATTGCCATTATTTATTGAAATTAATTTCACACTTTGAAATACGGTATTGCCCGCTCTAGTAGCTCTATTTACATTAATAGTATTTAGTTGGTTTGTAACTAATGGTACTATTGAAGTGGAACTGATAGATTGTACATTGCTTAAATTTCCGCTTAAATCAACGCCAAAGCCATTCATTATTCTAAAGTTTAACGATGCATTATTTAGCATGAAATTGCTTGCTTGAAAGTTTGATAATAAATTTAATCTTGCTGTATCAAGGTTTAAATTAATAGTTTGTTGACCAAAATAACCATCTGCATAATCAGGTATTACATTGGTGTAACTTAGTATGGCATTGGCACCATTGCCATAGTTGACACTGATTGAGGTTGTTGCGGCCGGGTCTAACGTAATGGTGTAATTTTGAACAAGCGTGTTATAAGTAAAACCATTTTGACCGGTAAGATTAATGTTATAACCACTTAAATCGTAGGTTTTAATTAATGAATTAACACCTGGTGGAATTCTTTCAAAAATGGTTAGCGGTTGCCCATTTTTAATAGCACTGCTTATAACGTAAGTTAGGTCGAGTGTTTCGGTAAGTGAATTGCTGAATTTTGCCATTAGCTGGCCGCTACGAACTAAAATAGTTTTTATTGCAACACCATTTCCGGTATTAAATGTTAAAGGTTGAGGCGGAAAGAAAGGTAAGCTTTGCCCCGGATTTAGTTGTGTTGGAAAAGGTATAGGTGATGTAAAACTTGAAACAACGGTAGTATCCGGCAATTTTAAAAGAGAATCGAGTTTAATTGCAGTAATTGTTCGGGTTGCGCTTAATATTAATTGATGTGTATTGTCTCCTTTAAATATAGAGTCTCCTAAAAAATTTTTTAAAGTTAATTGGCTGTTAACTAGTGGAAATATAATGTCTGTATCCCAATTTGAATTATTTGATTTTCTACAACTGTAAATTAGCAACATAGCAATTACAGGGATAAATATTAAAAATTTTAGCTTCAATTTTTATTTCGATAAAGCTACAAAAAAAAGTAGATAAAAAAAAAGCGGAAAAAAATTCCGCTTTTTTGTAATACCCATTAATCTTATGGAGCAATTTTAGTGATTTTAAATTCTGTTCTGCGATTTTGAGCGTGTTCCTCTTCGGTGCAATTAGGCTTTACATTGCCTTCGCATGCACAACCATTTACAAGCTTACTTTCACCATAACCATTACCTGTAATTCTGGTTTTTGAAATGCCTTTTGAAACAATATATGCAGCACTTGATTTTGCGCGTTTATCTGAAAGCAACATGTTGCTGGCCGCACTACCTCTGCAATCGGTGTGCGATCCTAGTTCTATTGTAATGGCCGGATTTTGTTTCATTAAATCTGCTACTTTGTTTAACTCTGTGGCAGCATCTGGCCTAATACTAAATTTACCTAAGTCAAAGTAAATTGGTTTTAAATCTATCATCTTACCTAAGTCAGCACCCAATTTCATTTTATACATCTTGGTATTCATATATTCATGTAACAAAATATAGCCTTCTTTTTTTATGGTAATATCAATAGGTTGAGTTTTTGCAATGTAGCCTTCTTTTTCAAGTTTTACAATATAAGACAAATCGTCTCCAACTTTTTTATCTTTGTAAATGTGTCTAAAATCTCCATTCTTGTCGGTGGTAAACGACAGTACATTTTTTGGATTAAACGCATCTGTAATAGTAACTTTAACACCTTCAATTGGCGATAAATCATCGGCATCTGCAATTAAACAAAGCAAACCAATAATTTTTTTCTCAACAAGCAATTCTTTTTTCTTTCCGGCTAATGCACTTATGTCTTCTTCACGCACAATAGTTGTGCTTTCTTTATAGCCGTCTTTTGTTGTTTTAACTTTATATCCTTTACCTGGAATAACATTGAATTTTATTTCTCCTTTATCATTGGTTATGCCTTCGTACGATGGCTTACCGGCTTCATCAATTAAAGCGATCTTAGCATTTGGTATAATTTCTTTTGATTCTTTATCTAACGCAACAAACTCAATTGCTGAACTTATAATAGGTCTTTTAGAAACAAAGCTATAAATATCATCTCTTGTGCTTGTTCCGCCTCTGTTGCTTGAAAAGTATCCTTGCGTATTCGTTTTAGCAAAAAAACCAAAATCGTCGTATTGTGTATTAATTGGATAACCTAAATTTTGAGCTTCAAAATATAAATCTTCTGAGGCTACGGTATAAAATACATCTAAACCTCCCAAACCAATTTTTCCATCGCTTGAATAAAATAATACTTCGTCTTCAAAAATAAACGGAAAACATTCTCTTCCTTCTGAGTTAACAGATTGACCTAGGTTTTCTGGTTTGCTCCAAACACCTTTATCATCTATGCGACTAATCCATAGGTCTAAACCACCTAATGTTCCGGGCATATCAGATGCAAAGTATAAGGTTTTTCCATCACTGCTAATTGCAGGATGCTCACAAGTGTACTCATTGCTGTTAAAAGGAAGCTCAGCCCATTCGCTCCATTTTTCGCCTTCTAATTTGCGCGAATATATTTTTAAGTTTACTCGACTGTCTTTACTTTTTGTTATTTTATTATTTACATAGTTGTTTCTGCAAATAAATTGAGTTTTTCCGTCTTTAGTAAAACTTAACGGCCCTTCGTGGTATTTTGTTTTCATACCTTCTTTTACTCTTTCTTCTCCTTTTACCGAGTTCCCATCTATATAACCTTTGTAAACATCTAAATAGTAAGAGTTGTCCCACGCATATTTTCTATTCGACATTGATGTGTTACGTCGTGCAGATAAAAAATACATTTCATTGCCAACAACATAAGGGCTAAAATCACTCTCTTCAGAGTTCATCTCTAGACGCTTAATGGTATAATTGCCGGAATCTTTTTTCAATTCCTCAAGGTCTAATTTTTTCTTACTGATATTATCTCTAATTAGTTTATACTGATTGTCATTAATTTTATTAAATACTTCTCCGGCTTTAGCGTAATTGCCATTGTACTTTAATACTTGGTAGTAATTATAATAATCAAAATCAGTCATACCGCCATTAAGGCTATATGCTTTATCATAATATATCTGAGCGCGTTTATAGTCGCCTACCATAAAATTACTTTCGCCGGCGCGAATAAAATATTTTGTTTTTGCGTGCTTTCCAGCAGCTAGCTCTTCATATACTTCTTTTGCTGAAGCATACTCTAAATTACCGAACCGTTTGTCGGCAATTTTTTCTTTAACAGATTGTGACTTTAATGTAAGTACAAGTATAACAGATAAAAGTGTAACTATTTTTTTCATAATTTTTTCTGATGAACTGATTTAGAAATATCTTGGTGATTTTAATGCCTTTTGTTTAGGTAAGAAGTCAAAGCCCAACATAATTTCATGTGAACCCGGATTATACTGCCCCATATTTGTAATAGCATAATCAAAGCAATATCCAATACGTAATTGAGGTGTTACATTATAAACAACATTAACGCCTGCGGCAGAGCCGTATCTATATAAAACGCCAAACCAAATAATTTGATTGAATAATAAGTTTAAATTAGCATCAACTGTTAATGGTGCATTTGGTGTGTACTTCACCGCAACATTAGGTTTTAGATCCCACAAGCTGTTTAGTTTAAATACATAGCCGGCAATTAAATAGCTGTGTACTGCTTGTACTGAATTTCCAAAATTTGAGTTTTCGGTTAATTTATTAGCAAGCATTTTTGGTACAGTTGCTCCAATAAAAAATCTTTTTCCGTAATAGTAAACACCTGCTCCTACGTTAAACGCATTTACGTTAAAGCTCGGATTTGCTGTAACTAAAGGATCTTGCTGGTCGTTAATGGCCAAACCTCCAAAATTATTTCTAATTAAATCGGCACCGGCTCTAACTCCAAAGCATAACCTGTCGTTAGCTTTATTTAAGCGTATTCTATAAGCAAAATCGCCGTAAGCAGCTGTGCGGGTAGTTGGTCCAATTTGATCTTGCGCTAGGTTTATACCTACGCCAATAGATTCATTAATTAATGGCGTGTGCGCTGTAAACATATATGTTGTAGGTGCACCTTTCCAACCGGTCCATTGGTTGCGGTAATCTCCTACAATGCTCAAGGCATCTCGGCTACCGGCGTATGCCGGATTAAGTACTGAGCCATTAAACATATAAAAATTGTTTTGAATTTCTTGTTGTGCATTGAGTTGGAATGATACCAAAAAAATTACACCGACAGTTGCGGCACTTTTTAAATCAATCATTTTTTTAGAATTTAATCTTTTAAACAAATTTACCATTATTTTTTCACTTTATGTTAATTATTTTAGTACAGCAATTCAATAAACCCTTTTAGTGGGTTGCTTTTTCCGTCTTTTAAATCTAATATATAAAAGTACGTTCCACTTGGTAGTTTACCTGACCCTAAGGCTCCTGTTACGTTTGCTTTGCCGTCCCAATCGTTCTTGTATGGCGCGCCTTTATATACTTCATTTCCCCATCTGTTATATACCTCTAAGCTTGCATTAGGGTATGAACTTAGGCCGTTTATATAAAAGGTATCATTGTGTCCATCACCATTTGGCGTAAATATTTGAGGTATTACTCCTAAACTTGGGTTTACAATAATCTCGAGTGTAAATGTGCTAGAACAACTGCCATTTGTTGCTAACAGGATAACGGTATATGTACCAAAATTTGAATAAGTAACGTTTGGATTTTGTTGAGTACTGTTTCCATTTCCTAAAGTCCAGCTATACGATGTAGCTCCCGTAGATTGATTTGTAAATGTAACTTGCAATGGCGCTACTCCTTGTGTTGGAGATGCAACAGCAAAGGCATTAACTGACGTTGATGAAATTGAAACGGTAGATGTAGCGCTGCAACCTGTAATTTGATCTATTACTTGAACAGTGTATATGCCGGCAGTATTGATTATTGCTGTTTGGCTTGTGTTGCCTGAAACAACTCCTACGCCTGCCCAATTATAAGTGCTAGTATTTGTGCTGCTCGAAGTTGCATTAACCGCAGTTGTTCCACCTCCACAAGGCAAATTACCATTTGATGTTATACTTAAAGTTGGCGATATACTGTTATTTGCAACCGAAATAGTTTGGGTACTACTGCAATTTGAGCTAGCATTGGTTACAGTAACGGTATAGTTTCCTGGAGTGGATGTGCTAATAACAGAAGTAGTTGCACCATTACTCCATAAATAATTAACTGAACTTGAACTGCCCGCAGATAAAGCAACTGTTGATATTGATGGGCTACAACCAATACCAATACTTGATGTAGATGTAACAGTAAGTGTTGGCGGAATATTTGAACCTACTACCGGAATACTTAAACTGGCATTGCTACACCCGGTAAGCGTATTGGTTACTATTAAATTATATGTTCCATTTAAATTTACCTGAACACTTGAGTTATTACTGCTCCCCACAATACCAGGACCTGACCACGTGTATGTTAAATTTGAATTTGGAGTAAATGTAGGTGCAATTGTAACAAGAGAGTTTGTACAAGATATTGCTTGCGCTGTTCCTGTACCCGCAACAAAATTTGGAATAACAGAATTATTACTCACGGTAATATTTACATTCGAGTTACAACCATTGCTTGCTGTGATAATTCCCGTATAAGTTCCGGCTGCGCTAAATGTTACAACACTTGAACTAGACGATCCTGAAATACCAGAACTTGGTCCCCAAGTATATGAAGTGATTGCTACGCTGGAAGTAATCGTTACACTTACTGAAGGCGCACCGCTAAAGCAAGTAATGCTAGGATTAGAATTACTAAGCGAATATGTTGGTGCATTGGTGTTAGGTACTAGTGTAACAGTTTGCACAGAAGTACTGCACCCATTTGAACCTATTGCAATCACTGAAAAAACACCCGCTCCTGACAATACTGCTGTCGCAGAATTTGAACCGCTTAATATAGCTGCTCCTGTTGTGCCCGTTGGTGCACTCCAACTATATGACGCAGCACCAACAGCCCCTGCTGTAATGCTTGTGGTTGGGTTTGAGCAAGATAGTGTATATGAACTCGTGCTTGTTGAAAATGAGCTTGGGGCAGCAGTACTTGCCGTTACCGTTATAACTGCGGTACCCAAGCAACCGTTTGAAGGATCAGCAGCAATAACTGTGTAGCTTGTATTTGAAGTTGGGTTAACTGTAATAGAACTTGCTGTTGAGCCTGTGCTCCACGTGTACGAATATGTTCCGGTAGATGGTGTTGCTGCTGCACTAATTGTGGCAGAAGTATTATTACAATCTACTGAATTTGAAGCAACCGGGTTAGGATTAATAACAGCATTATTTGTAGCAACATTAAAAGCTCCTGTAGCAGTACAACCATTACTAAATAGTATGCTGTAATTGTATGTTCCACCGCCGCCTGCAACTACAGTTGCTGTGTTAGAGACACCTACAATACTAGGTCCCGACCAACTATATGTACTAACAGAACCTGTTGTTGTTATTATTGAGTTAACTGTTGTTGTGGCACAAGTAATTGTGGCAGACGTGCTACTCATCGTTACAGGTGATGCCCCTGAACTAGGGCTTATAGTAAATACTTGAGTTGTTTTGCAACCTGTAGTTGGGTGAATTGCAGTAACAGTATATTGCGTAGCGGTTGTAACGTTGGCAGTTGAAGTATTTGTGGCTCCTACAAATGCACCCCCTGAGCTAGTCCAAGTGTATGTTGTGCCGGCAGGGTTTGCTGTTACCGAAAGAGTTATTACAGATGATGAACCGCAGCCAAGTGTTGGCGTTAAAGCAGAACTAGTTGTAATAGTAGGCTGTGTTAAAGTTTGAGTAACATTTACCGTGCCTGCGTTTGAAGCACTTTGGCAGCCATTTGAAGCGTTTGTAACTACTAAGGTATATGTGCCAGGGTTAGAAACGCTGGGATTTTGAGAAGTTGAACTGAATGCAGATGGCCCTGTCCAGCTGTATGTTACGCCAGCAGAAGGATTTCCTGATAGGGTAACATTTGTTGTATTACAGTTTAAAGTTCCTGCAGCAGGAATTGGTGTAGGTGTAATCACTGAGGTATTTGTTGCCGGACTTACTGTTTTTGTTACCGAGCAGTTATTAGAAGGATTTGTAATTACAACGATATAATTCCCTGCGCCTGCGCCTGTTGTATTTTGAGTATTATTTGCACCTGTTATCGTTGCAGCTCCGGTAGCACTCCAACTATAGTTAAAGCCTGATTGTGCAGTTAAATTTACCGCATTTGATATACAAGTTACAGTGCCTGATGTTGCAGCAGTGGCCGTTGGTGCAGTGGTATTAATGTTTGCTGCTATTACAGAAGTTGATGTACAACCATTAATTAAATTTGTAACTGATATTGTATAATTACCCGATGCACTGGCATTAACATTTGAAACCCCGCTGTTTTGGCCAGATGTTATTGTGCCGGAAGATGGTGCCGTCCATGTGTATGAATAAGGTCCTCCATTTGCAGATGTAGAAAAGCTTATAGAACTAGGCATACTACATGTAACACTGCCAGTTGTACTTGGTGTATTGGTAATTGTAGTATTTGCGGCAACGTTTAATACTGAAGATCCGGTACAACCATTTGCAGTATTGGTAAATGATGCTGTAAAATTACCTCCTTGATTTACGGCAATTGCCGAGTTGGTTGTAGCCCCAACTATACCTGTACCCGACCAACTATAATTTATACCGCTTGAAGGACTTGTGCCAATAGTTAATGTGGAGTTGTTTATGCAGGTAACAATGCCAGATGAGTTTGTGAAAGATACAGCCGGAGGTGTATTGTTTGTTACAACGTTTGTTACTGCTTGAGCTGTACACCCTGCAGCACTTGTAACAATTACAGAATAATTGGCTGCACCGCTTACAACAGGGTTTGATGAGCTCCCTCCAGATATAATACTACCACCTGAACCTGCTGTCCAGTTATATGTGCCACCACCTGAGGCGTTAAGTGTTGGCGTAAATATAGTACAAGTAATACTTTTAGTTGGGCCTGCACTTGCCAAAGGTAAAGGGTTTACAACGATGTTGTTAGATTGAGTTGCCATACATTGAGGGGTTACACCAACAGTGTATGTTACCGGAAATGTTCCTGCTCCTGCGGTAGATGGGCAAAATGAATTGCCACTAACACCGGTACCTGAAAAAGAACCTCCTGTGTTGCCGGTAACTTGTGTGGTTAAACTAACGCAGGCACCATTGGCACATTGGTTGGGCAAAGTTGTCCAGCTGGCATTATACGAAGGTAGTATTTGTATAGTACGAGTTGCAGTTGAGGTACAACCAGCCTGGCTATCAAAAAACATTGTGATAGTGTATGTGCCGGGTGTCATTTGGTAAGTATCTAAAAATAAATACCCAGAAGACGTGCTCACAGAGCCTGTTGAAGGGATGCCGGGCGAAATAGTGTAAGATGTGGTTCCAATTGGGGTATTTGGCGGTATGTAAACGCCTTGGCAACTGTTTGAGCCACTGTTATTCCATACGCCACTAGTAATTACAGAATTGCTATAACAACTACGAACGGTATAATTAAAGTTAGCGTCAGGAAAAACATTGCATAAAGAATAGCTGTGAGACGATGCGGGATTTAATCCCGTTAAAGCAAATGAATATGTTGCGCTGCCCGGTATATATGTAAAGCATGGAGATGAGCTACATAAACTAATAGCAGATACTGTGCCTTCGTATATAGTTAATGAATTATTAGTTGGTGAGCTAACATTGGTTGTAGCCAAGGTTATTGCTAGACAGGGCAAAACAGCTTGCGTATTATTGCCATTAAAAACTTGTACCGGGTTAACATATATCCAGTTGGTATAACTGCATGAAATTACAGCCGGTATTAAGGCGTCGCTAACATTATCATACACACCTAAGCTTGGTGTATAGCAGCCGTACTGTCCGTAAAAAGGTTTGGCTACAAATAATAACAAAGCAAACAGTATTTTCTTCATAAATTCAGTGGTAAATTATTTAATAAATTTGTTTCTTTTTTCAGGTAAAATCGAATTTTGATTGCTAGATAGCCATGTGTTTAGTGTGGCTTTATATTCGTTAAGAGCCGTGTTTTTTTCTGCCTTTGGAACGCTTGCTGGGATAGTATTTTCTTTAAAATAACTTGCCAATTCTGCATCTAAGCCTAAGTAATTGCTTGCGGTTTGAGAGTTAATATTTTGGTTAACAGGCTGTTTTTTTAAAACGACGTTAGGTTTTTCAGTATACCTGATGTTTACTGAAGTATGGGTTTGCGCACTTAGGGTGTATGAAGCTAAGCAAAGTGAAAGGTAAAATAATTTTTTTTTCATGAGTTTAATTATTTTGTTTTAAGATATATCAAAATATATTTTCGAGTACGAAGATAAAACAAAATATGTTAAAAACAAGTGGGTTTAACAATTCACCCAAAACTTTATCCTTTTAGGTCATCTTTATTTGTTATTTTACTCAATTAGTCTTCTTAATTCGTTTAATGCACTTTGTGCCGACATGATAATGTTAAACTGACGACTGCCGCCAAAATTAAATTTTTTGGTAATTGTTCTTTCGTTTGTGGCAATTGCAAGCCAAACCGTTCCTACCGGTTTTTCTTCTGTCCCGCCGCTTGGTCCGGCTATACCGGAAATTCCAATTCCAAAATCAGAATCTGTAATATTTTTAATGTTATTTGCCAATTGCGTTACACACTCTTTGCTTACTGCACCATAATTACTAAAAATAGTTTCTTCAATATTTAAAAGTTTTGTTTTTAGCTCATTAGAGTAGGATACCACACCGGACTTGAACACTGCCGATGCTCCCGGAACACTTGTAAATAAATGAGATAAGTAACCGCCTGTACAACTTTCAGCTACACTAACGGTTTTGTTTAACGTTTTTAATTTTTCAACTACAATTTCTTGCATTAAACTTGTTTCACTGCCGTAGTTTTCAATTCCAAAAATATATTCAGGAATAATGGTTTTAAGCAGCTCAATATTTTTATTGATTAATGCTTCTAGCTCTTTTTTGTTTTCGCCTTTTGTTGATAATCTTAACCTAACCATGCCCGGTTGAGGTAAATAGGCTAGCTTAATGTTTTGGGTGTTTAAATTATCTTCCCAATTTTCAATCAAGTCAGATAAAGCGCTTTCTCCAATGCCACTTGTTAAAACAGTTTTATGAAAAATGGAAGGTAGTGTGTTTTCAGAAATAATTTTTGGTAAAATGCTTTCAAGCATCATTTCCTTCATTTCATAAGGTACCCCCGGCATGCTTATATAAGTGGTTTTTTCTTTTTTTACCCACATACCCGGCGCTGTACCACACTTGTTTCTAATGGTAATTCCATTTTTAGGGACTAATGCTTGTTGTTTATTTATTTCGGTAAGTTCTTTGTTTCTTATTGAAAAAAAGCGTTGTACATCTTGTAAAATTTCATTGTTTATAATTAATGTTGTTTCAAAAAAAGCAGAAAATACTTTTTTAGTGATGTCATCTTTTGTTGGCCCCAATCCACCTGTTATAAAAACAAAATCAACTTTATTTAATGCCTCTAAAAAAGAATCTGTTATACCTTCATTAGTGTCGGGTACAGCACTAATTTTAGTAACAGTTATGCCTAGTTTATTTAGTTCTTGTGCCATCCAAACAGAATTGGTGTTTACTATTTGACCTATTAAAAGTTCATCTCCTATTGAAATTATTTGTGCATTCATTGTGTTTACCTTACTTTTGCGTAAAATTATAAAATATCATGTTTAAAAAAATACTTATTGCCGCCTTAATTTTAAATTATACTAATATAATAAAGGCACAAAGCTTACTAGATAAATTAAAACGCGAAAAAGATAGTTTAGAAAAAGTTGCAAAAGAAAAAGCGAATGCAATTTTAAATGGAAATCAAACACCCAAACTTACAAATGAAGAGGTAATAAAAGGCTTACGCGAAGCTTTAACAGTAGGCACAAACAGTTCAACATCAATTGCAGGTAAGGCAGATGGATTTTATAAAAATGCGAGACTATTTATTCCATGGCCTCAAGAAGCCCAAAACATGAAAGAACGTTTAGTAAAAATGGGATTAAAAAATAAGGTAAATGAATTTGAAACAAGCTTAAACCGTGCTGCCGAAGAGGCCGCTACCAAAGCTGCACCTGTATTTATAGATGCAATAACTAAAATGAGTGTGCAAGACGGTTTTGCTATTTTAAAAGGAGCGGATACTTCAGCTACAAATTACTTGCGTAAAAACACATACGCACAATTAAACGCACAATTTTTACCGGTAGTAAAGCAAGCAATTGAAAAGGTAAAAGTTACCAGCTATTGGAATCCGCTTGTTACAACTTACAATAAATTACCGGGTGTAAAAAAACAAAATCCTGACTTAAATGCTTATGTTACTAATAAAGCAATTAATGGACTTATGATTTTAATTGCCGATGAGGAACAAAATATTCGTAAAAATCCGGCGGCAAGGGTGAGTGATATTTTGAAAAAAGTTTTTGGTGCTAATTAAATTACACTATGTAATAAGTGTTATATAAAAAAGAGCGATGAATTTTTCATCGCTCTTTTTTTGAGTTTGATAAGATTGAAATTTGTATTTAAGAACGTCGAAAAAAAGTAATAATTCTCATTACTTAACTAGCGCTTCCTCTAAGTCTTTTTCTACACGAAGATTTCCAATAATAAACTCTTGGCGCTCTTGTGTGTTTTTACCCATGTAATAATTTAATAATTCTTGAATACTTGCTTTTTGGTCGAGCAATACCGGCTCTAAGCGAATATCTTTTCCTATAAAATTTTTAAACTCATCGGGGCTAATTTCGCCTAACCCTTTAAAGCGCGTTATTTCAGGTTTTGGCGAAAGTTTAGTAATGGCTGATTTGCGATCATCGTCAGAGTAGCAATAAATAGTTTCTTTTTTATTTCGCACTCTAAACAAAGGTGTTTGCAAAATTTTAACGTGATTGTTTTTTACTAAGTCAGGAAAAAATTGCAGAAAAAATGTAAGTAATAATAAACGAATGTGCATACCATCAACATCAGCATCTGTAGCTATTACAATGTTGTTGTAGCGCAATTCATCTAAACCATCTTCAATATTTAAAGCCGCTTGCAATAAGTTAAATTCTTCATTTTCGTAAACAACTTTTTTACCCAAACCAAAGCAGTTTAAAGGTTTTCCTTTTAAACTGAATACGGCTTGTGTGTTTACATCGCGCGTTTTGGTAATTGAGCCGCTGGCACTATCACCCTCGCAAATAAATAAAGTGGTTTCTAAACGGCGGTTATCTTTTATATCGTCGAGGTGTATGCGGCAATCGCGTAATTTTTTATTATGCAACGATGCTTTTTTTGCACGTTCGCGCGCTAATTTTTGAATGCCGGAAAGTTCTTTGCGTTCGCGTTCGTTTGCAATAATTTTTGCCTCGATGGCTTTTGCAGTTTCGAGGTTTTTATGTAAAAAATTATCAAGTTGTTCTTTAATAAAATCGCCAATAAACGAACGAATGCTTTGCCCTCCGGGTGCTATTTCATGCGATCCAAGTTTTGTTTTAGTTTGCGATTCAAACACAGGCTCTTGCACTTTTACCGAAACCGCTGCAATGATAGATTTACGCACATCAAGAGGCTCAAAATCTTTCTTGTAAAATTCACGAATTGTTTTAACCACTGCTTCGCGAAACGAACCTAAATGCGTGCCGCCTTGTGTGGTGTATTGCCCGTTAACGTAACTGTAATATTCTTCGCTAAAGTGCTCGTTGCTATGTGTAATGGCTAGTTCAATGTCTTCGCCTTTTAAATGTATGATTGGGTATAAAATTTCTCCCGAAATATTTTTCTCTAATAAATCACGCAAACCGTTTTGCGATTTATATTCGTTGCCGTTAAGTGTTAGTGTTAGACCTGTATTTAAAAATGCATAGTTCCAGAGCATTTTATCAATGTACTCATGCACAAAATGATATTTTTTAAAAATACTATCATCGGGCGTAAACTCAACTAAGGTTCCGTTTTTTTCACCAGGTGTTTGGGCTAACTTATGTTCTTTAGTAAGTTCGCCTTTACTAAACTCGGCGCTTTTGCATTGCCCATCGCGAAATGATGTAACTTTAAAGTGAGTTGATAAAGCATTTACTGCTTTTGTACCAACTCCGTTTAAACCGATTGATTTTTTAAAAGCTTCGCTATCGTACTTCCCTCCGGTATTCATTTTCGAAACAACCTCAACTACTTTACCAAGCGGAATACCCCGCCCATAATCGCGAATAGAAATAGTACCATCTTTTAAAGCTAAATCAATTCGGCTTCCTTCGCCCATCATAAACTCGTCGATAGAGTTGTCCATCACTTCTTTTAAAAGTACATAAATTCCATCGTCAAAAGCGCTGCCATCACCAAGTTTCCCGATGTACATACCCGGACGTGTGCGTATGTGTTCTTTCCAATCGAGTGAGCGTATATTGTCTTCGGTATAGTTCGTTTTTGCCATTACAAATAAAAAATTTGCGCAATTTACAAATTTCTATCTTTAATTTTTTTGCTAAATAAACGAACTTATGAGCATTTTTGCGTTTATTGAAACATAGTTTAAAAGCCATTCGTCTAAATTTAGTTTTTACCATGTTATTATGAGTTAATTTTGATTAAAAAAATGAAATTAAAACTCTTATTATATACGTTTGTATTTTACAGCGCGATAAATTTTGCTCAACTTAAAAAAATTAAAGTTTTATTTTTAGGAAATAGTTATACTTATGTTAATAATTTACCTCAGTTAATTTATGATGTAGCTTTGGCTAATGGTGATACCTTGGCCTATGATAGTAATTGCCCGGGTGGATATACGTTTAATAATCATTTTAATGACTTAACAAGTATTTCAAAAATAAATACTAATCAGTGGAAATATGTTGTTTTGCAAGCGCAAAGTCAAGAGCCTTCGTTTCCTCCATCTCAGGTTAGTGCACAAACTTTACCTTATGCAATTAAGTTAGATAGTGTAGTAAAGAAAAATAATATTTGTTCGCAGTCGGTGTATTATGAAACATGGGGCAGAAAAAATGGCGATGCTTCTAATTGCGCTTCCTACCCACCACTTTGTACATACTCAGGAATGCAGGATAGATTAAAACAATCCTATAAATTATTTGCAGATACTACACATAGCATTATGTCGCCGGTGGGTGAGGCTTGGAGAAAATCAATTGCAACAAGTCCTACGCTGGATTTATATAGCAGTGATCAAAGTCACCCATCGTTAGCCGGCTCATGCTTAACGGCTTTTGTTTTTTATGAAGTACTTTTTGGAAAAAGCGTGCTTACAAATACGTATTCGAACAGCGGTGTTGCAGGCTCTGATTTAAGTTTTTTAAAACAAATTGCGCACGATGTAGTAAATGATAGTTTGAGCACATGGAATATAGGAAAGTTTACGCCTTGCATTGTTACAAAAATTAAAACAGAAGATGCAAAAGATTCATTTAAATTATTTCCTAACCCTGTAAAAAATACGCTTTCAATTTCTAATGCAAACAATAGTTTTTCTGAAATGGATATGATTAATATAGTTGACATACTCGGAAAAACTAAATTGATTGAACCTTTATTTAACGCCAAATCAATTGATGTGTCGGCGTTAGAAAGTGGAATTTATTTTATTGAAATAATAAGCAAGAAAACGCTGTTTAATAAAATGAAATTTATTAAAGAATAACCTTTTTTATGTTTACATTATTTTGCTAATCTGTTTTAATAAGTTTAAACAAAAAAGTTTTGTTGTTTAGCAAAATTTTTAATGTGTATGCTCCCGATGCAGTTGTTGTATTGTTCATGTTAAGTGAAAGAGTTGTGCTTCCACTTTGTTCTATACTGTCATATAAATATTGTTTTCTTCCAAGAACATCAATAAGTGTAACTTCTACTTTTGTTAATTCATTTAAGTTTAAATTCACCATTATTTGATTTTTAAATGGGTTAGGATAAACCAAAATATTGTTTTGTAAGTTTGATTTTAAAATGCCAGTAGCTATAAAATTTGTATCAACTTTTTGTCCATCGCTGCTTGTAATTGAGCTAAATAAACCAGCTCCATTCTCTGATTTAATATTAAAATAGTAAGTTGTATTTTGAGTAAGTGTTAAGCTTTTTGCAGTTACTGAGGTGCTTGCCCAATTACTTGTCCAAGCAAGCGTGTTTGTGCTTCCTGGTGCAGTTCCAATACTATACCAATATCTAACAATTCCCGAATTGGTGTCGGCTGAATTTGTCCAATTAGATTGCAATGAGTCGGTAGTGTTAACGATATTGATATCGGTAGCGCTGCCATCATTTACTTTAGCGATGTTAGAAGGAGGTGTCCAATCTACATTAATATCGGCATAATAAATTGAAGATAAATTACCTGCAACATCTTGACAAATAGATTTTATTTTACCTGCAGCTTGTAGTGGGTTTGGGTTTTGATACCTTAAATCATTTGCTAAACCTGAACCAACACTAACCGAAATAGCATTGTTTCGCGAACGATACACTTTTATTTCATCGATACTAAATTTGCAATTTCCACTTCTAAATGAAATATATGAGCCACTTGTAATTGGGCTTGGGTCAGTCCAGCTGGCAATAAGTGCATTATTCATGTACACATTTATTTTTCCGGTAATGCGATCGTAAATAGTTTTAATATCGTACCATTGCGATGCGCTAAAGGTAAGCGGTAAGTCAACTTTTGGAGTTCCAAAAACATTGTTTACTACTTTATATAATTGAACTTTTTGGTCGTCTAATCTAAACCAAACAAAATAACTATTGTTTCTGTTGCTACTATCCGGTTTATCAACAAAAAAATGAAAGCCTGCACGTCTGCTAGTTTGTGAACCTTCAAACTTTGCTAAAAAGTGATATAAATATCTGTTTGAAAGCGTTTGTGTTAATGAAGCATATATATTTGTATTAGCCGCAGCTGTGCTCGCTTCATCACTTTGAACTAAGGCACTTGATACAACGCTCCAAGAGCCTGTTTTTACAGTCCACTCCGGATTAATTGCAGAGTCAAAATTATCTGCAAAAAATCCATGTGTATAATTAGCGCGCCATTCAGTGCCATTGTAATCAATTACTTGATAGTAACCTTTATCAATTCCGCTGCCTCCAAGATTATCTACATCGGTAATTGTTGTTGTAAAATTTGAGGTAATCCATGCAGATGTTGTTGTTACTGATGTTGTGGGTGGTATAACGTCAGTGCTTGTTGGTGCTGTAGATGTGGTAGTATAAGAGGCAATCCAACCGGGCGCAGTGGTGGCGCAATCGCTTCTAAATTCAAGCAGTAAACTATCGTTGGTTGTGGTGATTGAGCCAGGAGTAACAGTTCCTGTAAATTGGCCTATTAAAGGGGAGTTGACAGAGCCGCCATCGTAAATAAATAAATTATCGTAGCTATTTTCTACATTAAATGATGAAAAATTAATTGTAATATTTGTTGCACCGGGTTTTGTAACTAGCCAAAATAAACGTTCGTCGTTTGAATAATTTGCAGATGGGCCACCTGAATCATATAAATTACCTGATGCTGCGGTGTATGTTGTAACAGTGTAGGTGTTGTTAATTAATTTGTAGTATTTTGCCCAATTCCAGTAGGGGCCTGGGTCGTTATGTGTTTGGTTGGGAAACATTTGGTGACCTTTTACTTTAACGCAAGCACCTTGCAAACATTGTGCAGTTGTGCCACTACAGCCCGGACCATAATAAGTACGCAGAGGATTAATAGTATTGCTTTGGCAAATATATCGAACAAGGTTAGCAGAAGAAATATACATAGCATTAGTGTACCAAGAGGGTGTATTGTTGTAACCTTCATGTTCTATGCCAACTGTATAAGGATTTTCTGAACCAACGTGCCAGGCTTTATTTGCTTCAAGCACCATTTGTGTTATTTGTCCGTCACTGCTTCGAACTACGTAATGAGCAGATACACTGGCAGCGCAATTTTGAAACCATGAAATACAGCCGGCATAAGTTCCTTCAACGTCATGAATGGTAACAGCACTTATTTGTGTACCTGCGCGCGAGCTATAATTACAACTTGCTGCCGGATTCCAAAGAGCAGGCGGATAGTTAGGAGAGTATATAGAAGCAGAAGAACTTGTTTTATAGGTTTGCTGGCCATTTGTAATTGTACTTTCGCTTACAATTAATGAGTTTGAGGATAATATGACTAAGTTATCACCAAAAACTTCAGTTAAGTTTATTTTATATTGATTAAAGTTATAGAGTTGGGCGGCTTCTGAATTATTTAAAAACCAAAAAATTTGATATAAGTGTGAGTTCATTGCAAAATCGTTCTGTAGGCTTTGATTTGTTGGTAATTCACTAAGTTCAATAAAAATTTTAATGTATTTTTTTAAATCGCTGCCAAACATATTATATTTTTTTTGCAAGGTTGAAAAGGCTGCTGCATAAGCAAATATTTGAGTTTCTGAATTTTCAGAAATACTTTTCGCTGAATATTGAGAAAGAGAAGCAACTGTTTGCAAATTATTTCTAAAATAACCTTTCCCATTTTCAATTAAGCCAAATATGCCATTGGCTTCTGGGTAGCCAATACAACTAGGTTGTGTACTTTTTAAATCTTCGAATTTTGATTGTGAAAAAGCAATAGCCTCTAACACGCCTTTAGGAATAGAAGGATTAATCAAATAGGCTTTTTTAAAATTGTCTGAAAATTTATTTAGAGGAAATTCGGTTGCAGTAATTGTGTTTAAAGCAAAAACACAAAATAAAAAAGTGAAAATTTTTTTTAGCATAATGCTAAAAATAACAAATTAAAAAATACACAAATAAAGTTTAACAAAAGTAAGTGCCCTTAAATTGATTTAGCTTTTATGATGTGTGAATATGTTGAAGAATTTCTATATCAACATCATTTAAAACTAAGCCTCTACGTGAGTAAACTTGTTTTGCAGTAGTAATAAATTTATTAAAATCGTATTTATCAAAACCTTTAGCTCCTCCCCAAGTAAATGAGGGAATATGCGTAGGCGGAAAACCTTCTCCAAAAATATTAGCTGCAATGCCAACAACAGTACCTGTATTAAACATTGTGTTTATGGCACTTTTACTATGATCTCCCATGATTAAACCACAAAATTGCAATCCGGTGTCAATGGCTTTATGTTTACCGTAGTTGTACAATTTCACATTCGCATAATTGTTTTTTAAATTGCTGTTATTTGTATCTGCACCTAAATTGCACCACTCTCCAATTACTGAATTTCCTAAAAAACCATCGTGGGCTTTGTTGCTGTACCCAAATATGATGGAGTTATTTATTTCACCGCCAACTTTGCAATGTGGACCAATTGTAGTGGCACCATATATTTTTGCACCCATTTTAATTGCACTGTTTTCGCAGAGGGCAATGCTACCACGCAAAGAGCAGCCATCCATTACCTCTGCATTTTTTCCTACGTAAATAGCACCTGTATTGGTGTTTAAAATGCAAGCACCAATTTGAGCGCCTTCTTCAATAAAAATCTTTGATTTATCGCCTACTACCGTAACGTGCTGTGGTAGTTCTTTTGATGATCTATTTTGCGTGATTAGCAAATAATCAAGCAGAAATGCTTTTTCATTTTGGGTAAAAATATCGGTTAAATTCTTTAATTGAAAAATTTCGTTGGGGTATTCAATTGCTTTGCCGTTTGAAGTACTGTTAAAAGCAATAAGTGTGCTTTTTTTAATTAATTTTTCATTGCTTTTTAAAGAAATTATTGCATCAACTAAAGCTTTGTCCGGTAAAACAGATGAGTTGATATAAATGCTAGCGTCTGTTTTTTTTATTTTATACTTTTTGCTGAGGTGCTCAACGGTAGAGTAGGAGCAGGTTGTATTTAAAAAATTATTCCACTTTTCAACAATAGTTAATATCCCTATTCTTATTTCGCTAATTGGGCGAGTGAACGTTAGTGGAAGAAAATTTTTCCAATCTTCTGTATTATCTGTAAGTATAAAGTTCATAACAAACATTTTTTACAAAATTAATTGTTTAAAGTTTAAATAGTGCGTTAATTGGATAGTGGTCGGTAAAAGTTTTTTTACTTTTATGATATTTTATACAATTTATATTTTTTGAATGAAGAATATAGTCGATTCTGAATTGAGGCCAATTACCTGAATAGGTTTTTTCAAAACCGCTTCCTTTTTCTATAAAGGCATCGTTTAAATTATTTGAAATCTTATGATAAACATAGGAGGCCGGCGTGTCGTTAAAATCGCCGCACAATATTATTTTGTATCTGCATTGATTGATATGTGTTGCTATCATATCTGCTTGTTTTCCTCTTTTTACAAAGGCCCTTTTTAAGCGCCTTAAAATGCTTTTACTGTGCTCAACCTCTTCAGTGGCTTCTGTTTTTTCTGAAATAACAGCATTTAAAAATTTATTGTCGTCTTTACTAAAACTTATTGATTGTAGATGGATATTATAAATTCTTATGGTGTCGTCGTTAATAAGTACATCGGTAAAAATGCAAGTATTGTTTGCTTTTGTTTTAAATTTTATTTGTCCTTTATTTACTATTGGAAATTTGCTAAATGTTGCAATGCCCCAATGATCATAGTTTCTGAGGGTGGTAGTGTATTCGGTATGCACATACGGCAGCTGCAATAGTTGTTTGAGTGAGTCAAGATTATTGAAGTCATTTTTTTCTTCAGATGTATAAAATTCTTGAAAACAAATTATAGATGGTTTTTCATTTTTTAATTCATTAAAAATTGAATCATGGCTTTTAACATTGTGTTTCCAGTTATAAAGATCAAAAAGCATACAATTATAAGAGGTTATTTTAAGCGCATTTTGTGGTGTTAAATTTTCGTTAAAATTAGGGCGGATAAATTTTAAAATTGTAGGGAAACACATAAGCAAAACAGCAGCGTTAATAAATGCAGTTTTTTTTAATCTGATTAGTAAAATAGCTAAGAAAAAAACACTAATAATAACAAGTATTGGGAAGGCTAATCCAAAAAAAGCAGGCAACCAAAGCACTTCGGGTGAAATGTATTTTGCCGAAATTGAAATTACCAAAGCAGTTACAATAATGTAATTTAAACTTTTAAATACTATGCTTAGTATGTTCAACAAACAAATTTAAAACTATGAAGTTACAAAATTTTATTCTTTTTTTATAATATTGGTGAGATGGTGCAAATAATTAGGACTATTTATTGTTATATTCGTTCATGCAGCGTTGAAGGCCTATAAAAGAAAATGATTTTATTGCATCGGCTGCAATTTTAATTCTTTCATTAAGTGTTTTTAGTTCTTCATCGTTCCACTGCCCTAATACATAATTTGATTGGTGTCCTTTATTAAATGCATTATTAATTCCGAAACGCAAGCGCGGATATTCGGTTGTGCCAATTTGTGCCTGAATGTCTTTTAAACCATTATGACCGCCATCACTCCCTTTTGGGCCAATTCGTATTTTTCCAAAGGGTAGGGCAAGTTCATCGAGTATAACCATACAATTATTTACCTCAATTTTTTCGGTTTGAAGCCAGTAATTTACAGCTTTTCCGCTTAAATTCATAAATGTATTGGGTTTTATAATAATTATGATTTTCCCTTTGTATTTGCAGTGGGCAACTTCTGCTAATCGCGATGGTTGAAAAGAGGTGTCTAAATCAAATGCCAACTGTTCAGCAATTTTAAAACCAATATTATGCCGGGTATCGGCATATTCGCTACCGGGGTTCCCTAATCCGACTATTAAAAATTTATTCAAATTAAAACCGCTTTGTTTTATAAAGATTATTTTTAATGTTGTAGCGAATGCACTTCCAATACTCTTTGGTGTAATCAACAAAAATTTCTTCGCCGGCAATAATATTGCGCTTAGCCACAATAAAACATTTATCTCCAAAAATTTCGTAATTGCAATTATTTTTTAGACCCTTTGTTTTACTTAGTCCTTCGGCATCATTGGCATATCTTGCTTTATGCTGTGGAGTATTAAACGCATCAATACAATTAGTTTTATTAATAAAAAAAAGATAGCCGTCTTTATCATCAGCTACTCTTTTTTCATATTCTTTCCAATTAATAATTTCGCCTTTGTATTCAATAACTTTTTCGCCTTTTTTTATTTCTTTTTTAGTAAATAGGCCTTTTCCGGCATTTGGGAGTTGAGATTTCTTTACAATAAACGACATAATTGCATACAAAAATAAAGGCTTTATTTAGATTATTAAATTTATATGTAATTTTTATTCAACATTTATTTTTTTGCCGAGCAATTGCCATAAAACAACACCAACGCTTACGGATATGTTTAATGAGTGTTTAGTACCTAATTGGGGTATTTCAATAACTTCGTTACACATATTTATTATAGGTTGTTCAACACCGTAAACTTCATTTCCAAATACCAAAGCAATATTTTCATTGTTATAATTTACATTATTTAACCATGTTTTTTGTTCAGCTTGCTCAACGGCATAAATTTTATAACCTTTATTTTTTAAGCTAATAATAGCGTCTTCTGTTTTTTTAAAATAAACCCATTCAACTGAATTTGTTGCTCCAAGAGCTGTTTTTTCAATCTCTTTATTAGGCGGCGTTCCGGTTAAGCCGCATAAATAAATAGCTTCTATTAAAAAGGCATCGGCGGTTCTAAACACTGAGCCTACGTTATGTAAGCTTCTTACACCGTCTAGTACAATTATAGTGTTAAATTTTTCGCTTTTTTTAAATTCGCTTGCACTAATTCTGTTTAAGTTGGCATTTGATGTTTTATGATTTTTACTCATAGCAATGTGAATATTAAAATGACATAATTAGGTATAAAAATTGTATATTAGGGCTTTATTTTTTTGTGAAGTTAAGTAAAGAATTTATTATAGGCATTGTTGTTGTTGTTGCCATTGCTACATTTATTTGGGGAATAAGTTTTCTTAAAGGAATAAACTTATTTTCTCATAAATACACACTCTATGGGGTATATCCTAGTATTGACAATCTTGTGCCGGCAAATCCGGTGATGATTAATGGATACAAAATTGGGCAGGTGAGTGGCCTATCATTAATTAACAAGGGAGGTAAACAACAAATTCTTGCAAAGTTTACGCTCTCTGAAGATGTTGCCATTCCAATAAATTCTGTAGCAAGGGCTATTAGTGCTGATTTGTTTGGAACTAAAGCGGTATCTTTAATTATGGGTAACAGCAATAATATAGCTAAAAGCGGTGATACGTTGCTAACAGATAGTGAACAGGGCTTAAAAGAATCATTTAATAAACAAATTGCCCCCATACAAGCAAAAGCCGAAAAACTTTTAAGTAGTGTTGATAGCGTTATGACGGTTGTAAATTCAATTCTTAACACAAAAACAAGAAAAAATATTGAAGAGTCATTCGATGGTGTTCATAAAGCAATTTTGAGCTTAGAAAAAACAGCCTTTAAATTAGACGATGTAATTAGCAAAGAAAGTGCTAAGTTTTCTCAAGTGATGTCTAACTTAGCTCAAATAACAAATAATCTTAACAAAAATGGTCAACGCATAGATAACATTATTAAAAATGTTGGCAACATGAGCGACAGCTTGGCAAAGTCGCAATTACGCAGTGCTATTGATAATGCCGATAAATCAATGAAGGAGCTAAACCGACTGCTTGCAGGAATTAACGAAGGGCAAGGCACCTTAGGTAAATTAGCTAAAAATGATTCGCTGTACCGTAACTTAAATAAATCATCGGAAGATCTTGATAAATTATTGAAGGATTTGCGCGAACACCCTAGTAGATATGTACACTTTTCAATATTTGGAGGAAAAAGTAAAAAAATAAAAAATTAATATGATTAGCCTTATTGCATTTATAATTATAGTAGTCTTTGGAACTTATTTTTTTGTAAGTAACTCTAAAAAGATTAAGCGAAATATTTTTCTTGGAAAGCCAAAAACAATAAACGATAACAAATCAGAACGTTTAAAAACCATGTTATTAATTGCTTTTGGGCAAAAAAAAATGTTTGCTAAACCTTTGCCTGCAATACTTCATTTATTTATTTACGCAGCTTTTATAATAACTCAAATAGAATTAATTGAAATATTCTTCGATGGATTTACCGGTAGTCACAGAGCCTTTCGCCCGGCATTAGGTAGCTTTTATACGTTTATGATAAGTTTAATTGAGATTTTATCAATTCTTGCATTTATAGCAACAGTTTCTTTTTTATCGCGCCGCAATCTTTTAAAAATTCCACGCTTAGTAAAAAGCGAACTTAATGGATGGCCAAAGCTTGATGCCAACTTAATTTTGTTTGCTGAAATAACTTTGATATGCTTCATCTTTATGATGAATGGTGCTGATGAGGTACTTTATCAAAAAAATTGGTCGCATGCTATAAATTTAAATGATGGCTCTTTAAATTTTTCGATAAGTAAAATAATTGGTCCGGTTTTATTCGGAAATATGAGCGAAGCCGGATTACATATTGTTGAAAGAATTGGCTGGTGGGGGCATTTATTAATGGTGTTTGGCTTTTTAAATTATTTACCTTTTTCAAAACATTTACACATACTATTGGCATTTCCAAACACGTATTTTTCTAATTTAAACCCTAAAGGACAAATTAATACATTAGCATCGGTAACAGATGTTGTGGCGCCAAATTTTAACCCGGAATATGTGCCTCAAACCGACCAAAATGCACCACAGCGCTTTGGAGTGAAAGATGTTCAAGACCTTACATGGAAAAACTTACTCGATGCCTATAGCTGCACAGAATGTGGCAGATGCACGGCTGCTTGCCCTCAAAATGCAACAGGCAAATTACTATCTCCTCGAAAAATAATGATGGATGTACGCGATAGGCTTACAGAAGTTGGAAAAAATATTGATGCTAATAAAGGCACTTTTATTGACGATGGCAAATCTCTTCTAGGAAATTACACCACCCCCGAAGAAATATGGGCGTGTAACACTTGTAATGCTTGCGTGGAAGCCTGTCCTGTAAATATAAACCCTTTAGAAATAATTATTGAAATACGCCGTTATTTAGTTATGGAGCAAAGTCAAAATCCGGCTGAACTTAACGGAATGTTTACTAACATCGAAAATAATGGCGCCCCTTGGCAATTTAGCCAAGCAGACAGAGCAAATTGGATAAACGAATAAAATAAAAATAAATGAACTCAACACCTATAAAAGTCCCAACAATGGCAGAAATGGCAGCCAAAGGCGAAATGCCCGATGTTTTGTTTTGGGTTGGATGCAGTGGCAGTTTTGACGATCGTGCAAAAAAAATAACCAAAGCAATTGTTCGAATACTAAACCACGTTGGAATAAAATTTGCAATACTTGCTCATGAAGAAGGCTGCACGGGTGATCCTGCAAAAAGAGCCGGAAATGAATTTTTATTTCAAATGCAAGCCATGCAAAATATTACAGTGCTAAACGGCTATAATATTAAAAAAATTGTAACAGGTTGTCCGCATTGCTTTAACACAATAAAAAATGAATACCCTGCATTAAATGGCCATTACGAAGTAATTCATCACACACAATTAGTACAACAGCTAATTAATGATGGAAAACTAAAAGTAGAAGGAGGTGAATTTAAAGGAAAAAAAATAGTTTATCACGACCCATGTTATTTAGGTAGAGCAAATAATGTGTACGAGGCCCCACGCGAAGTAATTCAAAAATTAGATGTTGAACTTGCTGAAATGAAACGCAGCAAAGAAAAAGGATTTTGCTGTGGTGCAGGTGGTGCACAAATGTTTAAAGAAGCAGAAAAAGGAACTAAAGAAGTTAATGTTGAGCGTGCCGAAGAAGCGCTGGCTCATAACCCTGACGTGATTGCTGTAGGCTGCCCTTTTTGCAATACAATGATGACAGATGGTGTAAAACATTTTAATAAAGAAAACAAAACTCAAGTGTTAGATGTAGCAGAACTTATTGCAAAAGCAAACGATTTATAAAAAATAAAATTTGAAAGCACAACATCATAAAAAAATAATAGCCTCGCTTGGTATAGCAGTTATAATAGTTTTAGGCTTGGCTTTTACGCCCGATTATTTTGAAATAAGTAAAAACCTCGACATATTTAATTCAATTTATCGCGAAGTAAATTTAACCTATGTTGATAATACAAAACCTGGTCAACTCATGAAAACGGGTATAGATGCAATGCTTAATTCACTCGACCCTTATACAAATTATTACCCTGAAAATGAAATAGAAGACTTTAAGTACATGACTACTGGCGAATATGGTGGCATTGGCTCGGAGGTGTATGACATTGACGGAAAAATTATTATCAGCGATCCCTACGAAGGTTTTGCTGCTTTTAAAGCAGGTTTAAGAGCAGGCGATCAAATTATAGGTGTTGATGCAGTTAATGTTGAAGGCAAGCGTAGCGACGAAATAACCTCACTTTTAAAAGGACAATCAGGAACAATAGTAAAAATTAAAGTAATAAAAGCTGGTCAAAAAACACCAGCTGAAATGAATGTTGTTCGCGAAGAAATAAAAACAAAGGCTGTAAAATATTTTGGAATGTTGCCAAATTCAGAATCAGGCTATATCAAACTAACTACTTTTACCGATAGAAGCTCTGAACAGGTTAAAGAAGCAATTTTAAAGTTAAAAGAAAGTCATTGCAAATCATTAATTCTTGATTTAAGAGGGAATTTAGGTGGCTTAATTACAGAGGCTATAAATATTGTTAATTTTTTTATTGAAAAAAATCAAGAAGTTGTATTTACAAAAGGTCGCAGTGCTGAGTGGGACAAAAGCTATCTTACAGTTAATCCACCACTCGAAACACAAATGCCCTTAGTAGTATTGGTTGATGAGTTTTCGGCATCTGCATCAGAAATAGTAAGCGGGGCACTGCAAGATTTAGATAGAGCGGTTATTATAGGAAAACGTACTTACGGCAAAGGATTAGTACAACAAACAAAAGACGTTATGTATAATTCTAAATTAAAAATAACCGTTGCTAAATATTATATACCTAGCGGCCGTTGTGTGCAAGCACTTGATTACACAAATAGAAATGAAGACGGTAGGGTAGAGCGTGTACCGGATAGCTTAATAACAGCATTTAAAACAAAAGGCGGGAGAATTGTTTACGATGGTGCCGGCGTTACTCCCGATATAAAAACAAAAGACACAAAACATTCACCAATAGCCGCTGGTTTAATTAGCAAGTATTTTGTGTTTAATTATGCTACAAATTATTTTTTAAATCACCCCACAATTAGTAAACCTGATAAATATAAATTTACCGATTCTGATTGGAATGACTTTAAACTTTATTTAAAAGATAAAGACTACCATTATAAAACTCGCAGCGAAGCTGACTTAGAAGATTTAAAAAGAAATGCTGAAGACGAAAAATACTTTGATGCTATTAAAACGGAATACTTACAGCTTTTAGAAAAAATAAAACAAAATAAAAACGAAGACATTGAAAAAAATAGAGATGAGTTAACCCGTTTACTGGAAGATGAAATCGTGCGCCGTTATTACTATGAAACAGGTTTAATAAGTTTTCGTTTAACCAATGATAACGATGTGCAAGAAGCAATTCGTTTGCTTGCTGCACCTGATAAAATAAAAATTATACTCACAACAAGCGAAAAGCCTACTAAACCGTTTAATGTTAAAAAGAAATTTTAAATGATAATTTCTGCAATTGTAGCAACTGATTTAAATAACGCAATTGGAAAAAATAATCAATTGCTTTGGCACTTACCCGCTGATTTAAAGTTTTTTAAGCAAATAACTATGGGTTGCCCGGTAATAATGGGACGTAAAACTTTTGAAAGCATTGGTAGGCTTTTGCCGGGAAGAAAGAACATTATTATTACAAGAAATAAAAGTTACAATGTAGCCGGAGCAATTGTTGTAAACTCAATAGAAGAAGCAATTTCAACCTGCAATGATGAGAAAGTTTTTGTGATAGGCGGTGCCGAAATTTATAAAATGGCTATGCCTTTTTTAAACGAAATATACAGAACGCTTGTAGATCATAAGTTTGAGGCAGACACATTTTTTTCGGAAATAGACACTGAGCAATACGAAAAGACTTTTTCAGAAAAACATAATGCCGACGAAAAAAATAAATACGCCTACTGTTTTGAAAAGTGGCAAAGAAAAAATCACTCAGTTTTACTTTAGAATTATTTGTTGTGCTTTGAAGTTATCCATGTATTTATCTATTGGTATTGGATTGAATTTATTTTTCTTTAAAAATTCAACGAGGGCTTGCTTTTTTTTAATGCGCATGGTGTTTGATTAAAAGCATGTTAAAATTTACATTGTTATACCAAGTGCAGATATATTTCAGTTTAAAAACACGAAATTATTTTGTGCTTAGATAATGAGAAAAATCTTTTCGCAGCAAGGGCTACGGAAAGATTTTTTGAAGAAGCAAAAGCGAACGAGTAGATTGGGCTGCAACATATCCGCACTTGGTGTTAAATTTTTAGAAAAATATTTTTATGCCAAGGTATGTTTAATTTTACACAGCCACAGGTGCTTTGATATGAGGGTGTGGATAGTAGTTTGTTATTTCAATATCATTAAATGTAAAATCAAAAATTGATTTTATATTGCTATTTAACTTTAATGTTGGGCTTGGTTTAAACTCCCGTAGCAACTGCTGCTTAGCTTGCCCAATATGATTTAAATACAAATGAGCATCGCCAAGCGTATGCACAAAATCGCCTGGTTTTAAATTGCAAACTTGTGCAACCATTTGAGTCAGCAAAGCGTAAGATGCAATGTTAAAAGGAACACCTAAAAAAATATCGGCACTGCGTTGGTATAGTTGACAACTTAATTTTCCATCGGCAACATAAAATTGAAAGAAAGCGTGGCATGGTGGCAATTTCATATTTTCAATATCGGCAACGTTCCAAGCGCTAACAATCAAACGCCTCGAATCCGGGTTCTTTTTAATGCCCTCAATCACTTGCGATATTTGATCAATATGCTCTCCATTTGGCTTAGGCCAGTTGCGCCATTGATAGCCATATATCGGGCCTAGGTTGCCATTGCTGTCAGCCCATTCATCCCAAATACTAACACCGTTTTCTTTTAAATAAGCAATATTGGTGGAGCCTTTTAAAAACCAAAGTAATTCATGTATAATACTTTTGGTATGCAGTTTTTTGGTTGTTATTAAAGGAAAACCATCAGCAAGATTATAGCGCATTTGATAGCCAAATACGCTTACAGTGCCCGTGCCTGTACGGTCGTGCTTTTTTATACCATGCTCTAAAACATGTTTCATTAATTGATGATATTGTTGCATAATGACCGCTAAGTAATTAAATAGCTGAAAAAAAATCAAAATTCTTTATAAACAAGTTGTCAATTTGTCACAAAAACGGCTTTGGTATTATTTTTGAAATTCAGAATTTGAAAAATTTTATAGAATTTAGAGTATGAGTACAACTGGAAAAATTAATGTTCAAACAGAAAACATTTTCCCAATAATTAAAAAATTTCTTTACAGCGATAACGAAATATTTTTACGCGAATTAGTAAGTAATGCAGTAGATGCCACCCAAAAGTTAAAAGCCTTAGCCAGCATGGGCGAAGCTAAAGGCGATTTAGGAGATATTAAAATAGAAGTTGAAGTTGATAAAAACTCTAAAACCATTACCATTAAAGATAAAGGTATTGGCATGACAAAAGATGAGATTGAAAAATACATTACACAAATTGCATTCAGTGGTGCCGAAGAGTTTGTAAACAAGTATAAAGACAAAGTGGATAAAAACGTTGTAATTGGTCACTTTGGACTTGGTTTTTACAGCGCTTTTATGGTTGCAAAAAAAGTTGAAATATATAGTTTATCCTATAAACAAGGCTCAAAAGCTGTTCGTTGGGAGTGCGACGGAAGCCCTGAATATACCATTGAGGAAATTGCAAACCGTACGCAACGCGGTACTAATATAGTGCTCCACATTGCCGATGACTGCGAAGATTATTTAGAAGAACAAAAAATTGAAGGACTTTTAAAAAAATATTGTAAATTTTTGCCGGTTGAAATAAAATTTGGCACAAAAAAAGATTGGGTTGATAAAGGCGAAAAAGATGAAAAAGGCGAAGCTAAACAAACTGAAGTGGAGGTAGAAAACATTATAAACAACCCTTCGCCTGCATGGACAAAAAAACCAAGTGATTTAAAAGATGAAGATTACAAAAATTTTTACCGAGAATTGTATCCAATGCAATTTGAAGAGCCTCTATTTCATATTCATTTAAATGTTGATTATCCATTTAACTTAACAGGTATATTATATTTCCCTAAACTCAGCAATAAATTAGAAATGCCAAAAGACCGTATCCAACTTTATTGCAATCAAGTTTTTGTAACTGATAATGTTGAAAATATTGTCCCTGACTTTTTAACCTTATTAAGAGGAGTTATTGATAGCCCTGATATTCCTTTAAACGTTAGCCGGAGCTATTTACAAGCAGATGGTAATGTGAAAAAAATATCAGGACATATTACTAAAAAAGTAGCAGATAAATTAGAAGATTTATTTAAAAAAGACCGCGCTGAGTTTGAAAAAAAGTGGGACGAAATAAAAATATTTGTTCAATATGGAATGTTGAGTGATGAAAAGTTTTATGAAAAAGTAGTTAAGTTCGCCTTATTAAAAAATACAGATGCTAAGTATTTCACTTTTGAAGAATTTGAAAATGCCGTAAAGCCAATTCAAACAGACAAAGACAAAAATATAATTTATTTATATGCAAACAATGTTGCCGAACAACATGCATACATTGATGCCGCAAAAGCTCGTGGCTACGAAGTGTTGTTAATGGATACAATGATTGACTCTCATTACATTAACTATTTAGAAAGTAAATTAAAAAATATACGCTTTGTTAGGGTTGATAGCGATACGGTAGATAAGCTTATAAATAAAGAAGAAAATACTATAAGCAAACTTAACGAAGATGAAAAAAAGCAACTTCAACCAGTAATTGAAGCTGTGGTAAATAAAGAACAATTCACAGTAGTATTTGAAAATTTAAATGAAACCGATCAACCTATGCTACTAACACGCCCAGAATTTATGAGAAGAATGAAAGACATGAATCAAATGGGAGGCGGTGGAATGGGTAGTTTTTACGCATCAATGCCTGATATGTATAATTTGGTTGTCAATTCAAATCACCCTCTTATTACGCGGATATTGAATGAAAAAGATGCTGAACTACAAAAAAGTTTAGCTAAACAAACAAGTGATTTGGCTTTACTTTCACAAGGCTTATTAAAAGGTGAAAGCCTCACTAAATTTATTAAACGCAGCGTTGAACTAATTTAATTACTTATAACAACATAGGTAATTGGGTTAATCTAAAAGAAAGAAGAAAAATTATTTTACTTACTATTTATGTTTTATCCTCTCCTACTAGGAGAGGGTAGTATTTGGTATTGTTTTTAATTTATAACTATTGGACTATTTTTTATTTGAATTTAGTATTAATACGAAGTATAAAAATGTTTGCGAAAGCTCGAAATAATTTATAAACTTTTATGCTTCACTTAAAGTTTTTTCTGGGCGCATTTGAGGGAAAAACAAAACCTCTTGTATGCTCGCATTGTTGGTAAGCAGCATAGTTAACCTGTCAATACCTATGCCTATACCTGCAGTTGGAGGCATTCCATATTCTAAAGCACGTAAAAAATCATGATCAATAAACATCGCCTCATCATCGCCTCGTTCTTGTAATTTTAATTGTTCTTCAAAACGCTCACGCTGGTCTAGTGGATCATTCAATTCGCTGTATGCATTTGCAATTTCTTTGCCATTTATCATTAACTCAAAGCGCTCAACAAGACCTTTAGCGGCTCTATGTTTTTTTGTAAGCGGGCTCATTTCAATTGGGTAATCAATAATAAAGGTTGGCTGCATATAATTACCCTCGCATTTTGCACCAAAAATTTCGTCAATTAATTTTCCTTTTCCCATGCTGGCTTCGGTGTGTATGTTAAGTGATTTGCAAGTTTCACGCAATTCAGTTTCATTCATGTTACTAATGTCAATACCTGTATATTCCTTAATGGCATCATACATAGTTACTCTTTTAAAAGGTGCTTTAAAATCAATTGTGTTTTCACCTACTTTAACCTCTGTGTTACCATATAAGTCTATAACTGTTTTTTCAATCATTTGTTCGGCAAATGACATCATCCAATTATAATCTTTATAAGCTACGTAAAATTCTAATACAGTAAATTCGGGGTTATGAGTGCGATCCATGCCTTCATTTCTAAAGTCTTTGGCAAACTCATAAACTCCGTCAAATCCTCCAACAATAAGTCGTTTTAAATAAAGCTCATTAGCAATGCGTAAGTAAAGCGGAATGTTTAGTGCATTATGATGTGTAACAAATGGGCGTGCTGTGGCACCACCGGGAATACTTTGTAAAATAGGGGTTTCAACTTCGAGTAAACCGGCATTATTTAAATAATTTCTAATGCTTTGTATAATTTGTGTGCGTTTGCGAAATGTATCGCGAATTTGTGGATTAATAATAAGATCAACATAGCGTTGTCGGAATCTAAATTCAGGGTCGTTAACCTCATCAAAACTCTGCCCAGAATCATCAGTTTTCACTATTGGCAAAGGTTTTAGTGATTTACTTAATAGTTGTAATTGAGTTACGTGAATTGAAATTTCGCCTGTTTTTGTTGTAAAAACAAATCCTTTAATGCCAATAATATCGCCAATATCAATTAATTTTTTCCACACATGGTCAAATAAACTCTTGTCTTCACCCGGCGATATGTCGTCTCGGCGCACATATATTTGAATTCGCCCGCTTGCATCTTGAATTTGAGCAAAGCACGCTTTTCCCATATCACGCACGGTTAATATGCGACCTGCAATTGAAATATCTTTATAGTTTAATTTATCTCGCTCGTAGTTTTCTTTTATATCAAGTGCCGAAGCGTTAATTTTAAATTCATTGGCCGGATATGGATTTATACCTAAAGAAATTAATTCTTTTAATTTATCTCGGCGTAAAATTTCTTGTTCACTCAAATGTTGATCCATTGTATATTGTAGTAAATTTTATTTTTTATTTTGTTATAATCCTAACAAAACTTCTTCGGGTAATTTTCCTCCGAACAAAATTCTGCTTGGGTTTTCAAGCATTTCTTTTACTTTAACCAAAAAACCTACGCTTTCTCTTCCATCAATAATGCGGTGATCGTAGCTAAGGGCAACGTACATCATAGGGCGAATTACAACTTGTCCATTAACTGCCATAGGCCGCTCAACAACATTGTGCATTCCTAAAATAGCGCTTTGCGGGGGATTAATAATTGGTGTACTCATCATGCTTCCGAATACACCGCCATTTGTGATTGTGAAAGTTCCGCCTTCCATATCAGGGATAGAGAGTTTTCCGTCGCGAGCTTTAATAGCCAATTCTTTAATTCCCTTTTCTATGTCAGCAAGACTCATTAGTTCGGCACTTCTTAATACAGGAACCATTAATCCTTTAGGAGCACTAACCGCAATACCAATATCGCAATATTTGTTAAGCACAATTTCTTCGCCATCTATCATTGCGTTTACTGATGGAAAGTGATATAGCGCTTCGGTAACAGCTTTTGTAAAAAAACTCATAAAGCCAATGTTTGTGCCAAATACCTCTTTAAATTTATCTTTATATTTTGCTCTAATTTCATAAATAGCACTCATATCAACTTCGTTAAATGTAGTAAGCATAGCCGTTTCATTTTTTACTGAAACTAAGCGTTTTGCAACTGTTTTACGAAGCGATGTCATTTTAGTGCGTTCCTTGTCTCTATTACCTTTCCATGAGTTAGATACTGCTTGTACAGCGGCAGGAAATCCATTAGCAATAGCACTTAATACGTCTTGTTTTGTTATTCTTCCATCTTTACCTGTGCCATTAATTTGAGAAGCAGTTATACTATTTTCAGCCATTAGTTTAGCGGCGCTTATGCTTGGTGTGCCCGTTGCATAATTTGTATTAGCTGCTTTGTTTTGCTTTACTTCGGTTTTTTGCTCTTCCTTTTTTTCAACTTTTTGTTCTGCTTTTGGAGATTCTGTTTTAGCAGTTGCTTTAACTTCCGGTTTAACAGAAGTGTCTATTTTTACTACAACTTGTCCTACTTTTACTGTGTCGCCTTCTGCTGCCAGCACTTCAATTTTCCCACTCTCTTCGGCGTTAAGTGTTAATGTTGCTTTGTCTGAATCTATTTCAGCTAAAACGTCATCTTTTTCAACTACATCGCCTGTGTTTTTTACCCAGCGAGCAATTGTTACTTCTGTTATTGATTCGCCCGGACTAGGGACTTTAAGTTCTACTATTGCCATGTTATATAATTTCTAAATTTATTTTGTTTAATTTTTATTTAACTAAAACTTTACTAAAAATGCCTTGCATTATTTCTTCATTTTCGGCATTGTGTTTTTTCATGTACCCAGTTGCAGGGCTTGCTGCTGCAATTCGGCCAACGTATTTTAAATTTAATGAGCGAAGATTATTATCTATAAATCGCCATGCCCCCATATTTTCCGGCTCTTCTTGCACGTATAAATACTCTTTAGCGATTGAATATTTTTTTATCAAGGTGTCAATTTGTTTTTTAGGAAAAGGATACAATTGTTCTATGCGAATTATAGCTAAGTCGCTTACGTTTTCTTTTTCGCGACGCTCAATTAAATCATAATAAATTTTGCCGCTGCAAAAAACTATTTTGTTTATTTTTTTTGCATCACAAGAGTCATCAATAACTTCTTCAAATTTTTTATCGGTAAAATCGCTCAACTTACTCACACAACTTGGATACCTAAGTAATTTTTTGGGAGTGAAGCATATTAAGGGTTTTCTAAAATCACGTTTTAGTTGGCGGCGTAGTGCATGGAACTGCTGCGCCGGCGTAGTTGCATTTATTATTTGTATATTGTTTTCTGCGCACGATTGTAAAAATCGTTCAATTCTAGCGCTTGAATGCTCTGGTCCTTGTCCTTCGTAGCCGTGTGGCAATAAAATAACAAGCCCGTTCATTCGTCTCCATTTATATTCAGCGCTTGTTAAATATTGGTCAATAATAATTTGTGCTCCGTTAAAGAAATCGCCAAATTGTGCTTCCCAAATTGTAAGGGTGTTAGGCGCAGCAAATGCGTAGCCATACTCAAAACCTAAAACTCCATATTCACTAAGTAAAGAATTATAAATTGATAATTTTGCCGGTGCGCCAAAATTATTTAGGGGTGTGTATTCTTCTTCGCTGTCTTCTATCTTAACTACAGCATGCCTATGACTAAAAGTGCCTCGCTCAACATCTTGTCCACTGAACCTAACATTTTCGCCTTCATTCATTATAGTTGCGTATGCCATTAGTTCACCCATTGCCCAATCATAATTGTCGTTTGTAATCATTGTTTTTCTATCGTCGAACAATTTTTGAATTTTATTAAAGAACTTTTTGTCTTTTGGCAATTCTGTGATTTTTGCAGCAATGTTTAAAAATGTTTTTTTGTCAACTTGAGTATTTGGTGATGTGTCAAAGACATTATCGGAAGCCATTTTGATGCCTTTCCAGTTACCTTCTAAAAAAGATGTTATTTTAGCTTTTTCAGTTTTTTTGGCTTCATCTAAATTTGTATCTAACTCTGCTTTAAAAGCATCTTCTATTGATTTAGCTTCGTTAAACAAAGGCGATTCGTCTAATTCCAATTTTTTACGATAAATATCTTTTACATTAGGGTGTGCTGCAATGGCTTTGTATAAAATTGGTTGGGTAAAGCGTGGTTCGTCGCCTTCATTGTGCCCATATTTTCTATAGCAAAGCACATCAATAAACACATCGCGGTGAAACGTTTGCCTATATTCCATTGCTAGTTTAGAAACAAAGCAAAGGGCTTCAACGTCATCGCCATTAACATGGAACACAGGGCTTAGCACAACTTTAGCAACATCTGTGCAGTAGGTACTTGAGCGCCCGTCAATAAAATTTGTTGTAAAACCTACTTGATTGTTTATTATGAAATGTACGGTTCCTCCGGTTTTATAGCCATCGAGTTGACCCATTTGAATTACTTCGTAAACAATTCCTTGTCCTGCAATTGCAGCATCGCCATGAATTGCAATAGCACAAGCTTTTGAGTTATCGCCTTTGTGTAAATTATCAATTTTTGAGCGTACAATACCTTGTACAACAGGGGCAACAGTTTCGAGGTGTGATGGATTAGGAGTTAAGCTTATGTGTACTTTTTTTCCGGTATCGCTAATTAAGTCGCTGGAATAACCCATGTGGTATTTTACATCGCCGTCAAACAATGAGTCTTCACTCTCGCGCCCTTCAAATTCCGTAAAAACGTCTTTGTAAGTCTTGTTCATTATGTTGGTGAGTACGTTTAACCTTCCTCTGTGAGCCATTCCAATTACATAATCCTCAATACCAAGGCTAATACCGTGTTCCATTAATGCGTTCATTGCCGGAATAACGGCTTCGCCTCCTTCTAGCGAAAAACGTTTTTGGCCAACAAATTTTGTGTGTAAATAATTTTCGAAAACAACAGCCTGCGTAAGTTTTTTGAGAATAACTCTTTTTTCATCAATTGTAAATGATGACGTGTTGCGGTTGTTTTCCATGCGGCTTTGTAGCCACTTTAATATTTCCGGGTCGCGCATGTAGAGGTATTCTACGCCTATACTTTGACAATAGGTTTGTGTAAGGTGCGCTATAATATCTTTTAATTTAGCAGGGCCAATGCCAATTTCGTTACCTGCTTGAAATACTGTTTCTAGGTCGCTATTTGATAAGCCAAAATTTTCGAGAGCCAAGGTTGGCTCATACTTTCGACGTTGACGAACAGGGTTTGTTTTTGTAAACAAGTGGCCTCTTTGGCGATAGCCTGTAATTAGGCTTATTACCTTAAATTCTTTGGCAACATTTTCGGGTATTTGCCCGTTTAAGTTTTTTTGATCGTAATTTGTTTGCGCAAATTCAAATCCTTTAAAAAAGTCTTGCCAAGTTTTATCAACTGAGTTATTGTTGTTTTGATACTGTAAGTATAATTGCTCAATAGCGTTTACATCGCTTGTACCAACATAGGAAAATTTATCCATTTCAAATAATTAAAAAAACAGAGCACTAATTTACTAATATTTAAGGTAAAAATGCTTACTTTTACAAAGTGTTTAAACATAAATTAATATTTTTTCTATGTATTGGTTTTTGTGCTTTAAAAGCTCAGGAGAATCAGTCACAAACTTTATTAAAAGTGCGCGAGTTAATTGAAAAAAAAGCTGAGTATCATAAAATTACAGGGGGTGAGCAAGATGGTTATCGGCTTAAAATTCATTTTGGAATAGACCGTGAAAATGCAAAGTTAATTCGCACTAAATTTCAACAAAAATTTTCTGAAATAGCGAGTTATGAAGAGTACCAACAACCCAATTTTGTTGTGTTGGTGGGTGATTTTAAAACTAAATTGGAAGCATTTGAATTATTAAAGAAAATTCAAGGTGATTTTCAAAATTCCTTTATTGTAAGGTGCAAGGTTAGGTTAAGGTAATTTTATTTTTAATCAATTTAACAGAAAGCGTGCTTGCTATGGTTTAGTGTTCAATTACTTTTGGGGCTTTAAAGTAATCGCTATCTTTTTTTGATGCGTTTTTTAGAGCGTCTTTTTGTGTTATTGTTGCAGATGGCTCGTCTGCCCTTAATATATTTTGCTCATTTGTCATGTAAATAAGAGGGGTTTCATTTGTGGTATCGAGTTCATTTAATTTATCAATAAATCCGAGCATACGATTTAAATCGTTTACTATTTCTTGCTTTGCTTCTTTTTCAAACTCGAGTCTGGCAAGGTGTGCAATCTCATCAACTGTTTGTATATTAATTTTTTGCTCCATAATAATTTGTGAGTTCTAATTGTATAAAGTTAAAACATTTTTCTTTAACTAGCTCAATATCATTTTCGGTTAAGCCTTTTGTTGATATTGGACTGCCAACAACAATTTTTGGTATTCCAAAAGTTCCTTTACTTTTAAAAAAGCCACCATTTTGTAAAAATTTCCAATTGTTGATGTTTGCCACAGGTACTATATCTACTTGCTTATCAATAGCTAATTTAAATGCACCATTTTTAAATTTTTTTAACTTTCCATTACTGCTAATTGTACCTTCGGGATAAATAACAATGTTAAACCCTTTGTCAATTTTTTCGCCGCATTTAATTAGTGCTTTGTGAGATTCAGTAATGCTTTTTCTATTTACAGGAATATCCATGTACTTAAAGAAAATATTAAATAAAGGTGTTTTTAGTAATTCTTGTTTGCCCAGATAAATAGCTGTTTTTTTGACATAAAAAAAACTTATAATTATATCTAGATATGATGTGTGGTTAGAAACAACAATGCAAGGAACAGGCAATTGATATTTTTTGTCTTTATATTTTATTACCGGAAAAATAAGAGAACCCCAAACAATAATACGGGACCAAACATTTTTTAAAAAATGAACTGTGTTGTATTTTTTTGATTTTAAACTAAAATAAAAAAAAGGATACAACATTAAAAATGATATGGAAAAAACCAACCCAAACCATATTTTCCAAATGGGTGTAAATATTAGCCTTAAAAGTTTCAGGCTGCAAATTTAAAAATAAATTGTTTTACTTTAATTTGGTAATAATAAATTCAGTTCTACGATTTAAGGCATGTTCTGCTTCGCTGCATTTAGATTGAACTTTTCCTTCGCATTTACAATCATTTAATAATTTGCTCTCACCATAGCCTTTCCCTGAAATTCGTGTTTTGTCAATTCCTTGTTTAATTATATAGCTTGCGCTCGATTTAGCGCGTGCGCTTGAGAGCTTTAAATTAGCAGCAGCGCTCCCTCTGCAATCTGTGTGAGACCCTAACTCTACAATCATATTAGAATATTCCTTCATTACTTTTACAACCTTATCAAGTTCAATAGCTGCATCTGGCTTTATGTTCGATTTGCCAATGTCAAAATATATTGGCTTCATATCTATCATTTTTGCAAGATCCATTCCAACAGCTACCTGGCCTATTTTTAATTCAACTGATTCGTTTAAATTAATGTCACCTGGTTTGTTTATATCGTAGATGAATGTGAGCACTTTATCTACATAGCCTTGCTTGCTTAGTTTAATTTCATAGCTAATTTTATCGCCAATCTTTTTGTCACGCAAGGCTTTTTTATAATCCCCTTTTGTGCCACTTAGAGTATTATCAAAATCTACTTTAGATGGAAGTTCTTTTATTTCTATTTTTACGCCTTCAAGCGGAAGGTTCGTTTTCAAATCTGTTACAACGCCAACTAATGCAAGTTTAGGGTCTTTTTCAAGGAGTAACGTTTTTATAAATGAATCATTTGGGTCTGATTTTGTGTTAACGCTATCTGTAAATTTGAAATAATCTTCTTTTTCAATTACGATAGGGTAATTAATTTCTTCTTCAACTAAGGTTTGAACTTTTCCTTGTTCGTTGGTTGTTAATTCGCTTTCACCAAATTTTATTTTTGTATTAGGAAGAGAATCTCCATTTTGTTTGTTTCTTGCATATAAAATAATTTCCTTGCCGCGTTTTACTTCTTTAAGTATTTGCAGAAAGTAAATGTCATCATCTAAGCCTCCTCTTTTGCGATTAGAGCTAATAAAACCATTTTTATTATCTTCACTTATATAAATTCCAAAGTCATCAAATTGCCCATTTATAGGCTCACCCATATTATAAACGCGTTGCGCTTTATCTTCTTTAAATTTTGTTTCATATATATCTAAACCGCCCATACCATCTAATCCATCGCTTGAGAAATAAAACAATCCATTATTAGCCATAAATGGAAACAATTCATTTCCGGCTGTATTAATGCCACTGCCTAGGTTTATTGGCTTACCCCAATTGCCATCGGATTCTTTTTTACTCATATACAAGTCCATTCCACCAAAGCCACCACTCATATCGCTTGCATAATACAAAGTATTTCCATCAGGGCTTAAAGCAGGGTGGGCAACATTGTAATCTTTGTTATTTATTGATAATTCGCTTACTCTATCAAATCCATTTTTATTTAATGTAGCGCTTAATATTTTTAATTTATATTTTCCGTCTCCGCTCTTTTCGTCAGATTTAATGTTGTTACGGGTAAAAAACACTTTTGAGTAATCTTTAGTAAAACAAATTGGGCCATCATTATACCTTGATTGAAGGTCTCTCATAAATGCTTGCGGTTGAAGATAATTACCTAACTTATCTTTTTCTGTTTCATAGATATTTAAAAAATTGGTGTTTGTCCAGCTGTGCTGAACATTAATCCACGATGTTTTACTTCTTGATGAAGCAAATATTATTGCCCCTCCTGAATAATTTACAGCGCACATATCATTTTGCTCTGAGTTAAATGGCGCTAAGTCCACTTTGTAAGCATCAAAATTTTTAATGTATGATTTATATTTCTCTGAGTATGTTGATTTATTTTTTCCTCTGCTATCTTTTGTAAAATCATCAAAATATTTTTTAGCATCACTTGTTCTTCCGGCACTCATTAGAGCTTCACCATAATATAATTTATGTATTGGCTCCGCCTTTCCAAAGCGAACAAGGTTGGAGTAACATTTTAATTGCCCGTTTATATTGTTTGTTAAGCGGTAGCAATCGGCTAAATTTGATAGTAGTATTTTATCACTACTATCTTTTTTATATGCTTTTTCATATAATGGAATTGCTAAGGCGTAGGATTGTGAGGCATAGTATTTATTAGCTTTAACTAAAACATTGTTTTGTGCAAGCGCAAGTGTTGAACTAAATAATAAGGAAAACAATAATTGCTTCATAAATTTTAAAAATAACGAGGGGTAACAATTTTTTTACTTTTGTAACTAAATAAATAATTTAAAACTATTTCATGTGAGCCATAAGAATAATTTTGAATGGAATTTAAAGCATAGTCGTACGAATATGAAACTAAAAACTGAGGGGTAATATTTATTCCAATCAATGCAACCGCTGCTGCGTTGTATCTATATCCTGCACCAACCCATAATAAATCTTTTATTAATAAGTTCACATTTGCGTCAACTTGAAGAGGCGAATTTTGAACAGCTTTTACCATTGTTTGTGCTTTAAGTTTAAGGTCATTATTTATGGTAAATACGTTACCTAGTGTAAAGTAATAATGATAACCGGTCGGGCTAAAATTTAAAGATGCTTTAGGATCGCCATTCATAAAACGCAGCTGATCGTCAATCATTCTTGGGATAGATAAGCCGGCATAAAATGTTTTAGTTGTATAATATATTCCAAAACCAAAATTTGGAGAAAGTATGCTAGGGCTATTTTGTCCTAAAATTGGGTCAACGCTACCGTCGTTATTTGTTTTTAAATCTGAAAATTTATAAACTTGGTTATGAACGCCTGCCATTAATCCAAAGGCTAAATTACTTGTGCTATTCAATTTTAACCTATATGCGTATGATGCGTATATTAAATTTCTATTTAATACACCTATTCTTTCATTTAAAACACTTAAACCTAAACCCATTTTATTTTGCATAAGAGGCCCATGTAATGAAAATGTTGTGGTAATTGGTCTTCCCGGAAAATTAAGCCACTGCTGTCTATGAAGAGCTGTTACACTCATTGCCTCTTTGCTTCCTGCATAAGCAGGGTTAATAAACATTTCATTATACATGTATTGTGTAAACATGGCGTCGTATTGAGCTTTTGTATTTTGAAGTAAAAACATCAAAACGCATAAACTTAAAATTTTCTTTTTTCTATATATAATTTTCATGCGTAAGTATTTAATCTTTTTTATTTTAATATGAAATTTTTCAATCATTTTCATTTGATTTTGATGTGATGTTATTTCATTATTTAGTATTCAATAACTATAAATCCGTAAATAGGCTTGTTGCTTTGGTCACTAAACTCAATAATGTAATAATAGGTACCTTGTGGCACTTTGCCGGTACCTAAAGCCCCGCTCACATTTGATGTGGCACCCCACGTATTATCGTAATCTGTTTTTTGGTAAACTAAGCTTCCCCATCGGTTGTAAATTTTCACCGTATTTCCGGTAGGTAGTCCTTGTATCACCCAATAATCATTTTTGCCATCGCCATTAGGACTGAAGCCTTGTGGAACAAATAATGTGTGGCTTGATATTACTAATATTGTTGGCAAATTGTCTGACGGAATTGCCATTGTTCCATTAGTAACTGCATTAGGCGTTATGCCGTTATTTGAGGTGTTGTTTAATGTAATACTTTGAGAAGTAACGGCACTACCGCTTGCCGTGTTTGAGTAAACTGTTACAGTATCAGGAAATACATTAACCGTAAATGTAACTAATGCACTTGTAAATGGTGCCAATTTACTTTGCGCAGGCACAATTAAATTAATATCGCTATCGCCATTAAATGAAGTATTCGCAGAAATTGTACCAACAGCAAACGGTCCTGATTTAATAGTATAAGTTGCAGGATGTTTAATTGTATTATTAAATAAGCTATCTTTTAATTTTACATTTCTTAAAGTGTCGTTACCCATGTTATAAATAGTTAAAGTGTAGCTCATATCATAACTCCCATCTTGTAATTTTTGACTTAAAAAACCTTGTTTAGTAATTCCAAACGACTCCTGCGGGGTTAAATTTAATATTGTGGGTTGGTTATGTATTGAAGGGTTTCCATCACCGCCTGGCGCAGGGTCTAAGCCGGTTTGCGAAGAATCAGCTACGATTACACCTGCTGATACTTGAGCTACACCAAGTACTGTATTTTTAAATGCTCCAAAATAGCCATTTGCTGTAATAGAAATATTAAACGTTATAGTGTCAACTTCTCCACCGGCCATAGCACTCGTAATTGTATTTGTTAATAGCGTTTGCGTTGAGCCATTAAATGAAGGGTTAATTATTAAGCTTGCACCAGGTGTTGTTATAACAGGTGCGCCATTTAATGTATAGGTAGTTGGAAGCGGAAAAGTAGTATTTAAATTTTCATTTAATACAACATTGTTAAGTGGGCTTGATCCATAATTTTTAGCCGTGATTTTGTACTGAACACTATATGTGCCATTACTAAGTAGCGTAGGTGTACTTACTGCTTTAGCTACTCCAAAAATTGTGTTGGTTACACAAGAGGTTGGTAATAAATAAAGTGTTGTATCTTTTGTACAACCATTTGCATCAAAAAATCTTATCGTATATGGTGTAGGAATTAATGGATTGTTTAGCGTATTTGTTATCACTCCTCCCATAGGAATTGCTGGAGCCGTTGCATAGCTTGCAGTTCCTGTGTATGATGTGCCTGATACAAAATCGTAATTATCCCCAATTCCAAATCCTGAAACTATGATTGAGCCATTATTATTCGCCGTTTGTCCGGAGCATGTAGCCGGAATAATGCTTGCTGTAATTGGTACAGTAGTATTGGAGTAAATTGTAATTATTGTACTTGCAGGACAATTCAAAGTTATGTCTGTAACAACTAAACTATAATTTCCAGCAATAGCAGTAGTAAAATTATTTGTGCTATTTGTAAACGAAGCAGGACCAGCCCAAGCATAAGAAGCATTTGTTGCTGATGTAACCGCTGTAACAGTAACATTAGGAGAATTACAAGTAATACTTCCACTCACTGTTATTGTAGTTGAAGGAATATTGGTGCTGCTTAAAATACTGGTAGTTGCTATATTTGAACACAAGCTTACTAAATCAGTAACAGTTAATGTATAGTTGCCAGGAATAGTTATTGCGCTTGGACTTTGAGCTGATGAGCTATAAGTGAAAGGTCCGTTCCAATTATAACTTACATTAGTACTTGTACTGACACCAATTAAGTTAACTGATGGGCTTGTACAACTAATGCTTCCACTTGCACTTGCTGTAACGCTTGGTAAAGCATTTACTGTTACAGTTATTACTGCCGATGTTGTTCCACAAGATCCATTTGATCCATTAACTGTATATTGAAGTGTAGTCGTTGGAGAGTCTGTTACTGCCGATCCGGTTATTGCTATAGGAAGCCATGTGTATGTAAGAGCACCACTAGCAGTTAGGCTTACAGATGTTCCTGCGCATACAACTGTTGGATTTGAATTAGCGGTAATTGTAGGCGTAGATAACACATTTATATTTATTGTTTGTGTGGCAGAGCACCCTGCAATCCCATTATCGGCTGTTACAGTATATATTGTACTAACGCTAGGCGTAATTGTTATGCTGCTTCCATTAATTCCTATTGGCATCCATGTATAGTTTGAAGCGCCAATTGCCGATAGCGTTCCTGTGGAACCTAAGCAAATTAATGTATTTGAAGGAATTATATTAAAGACAGGTGGTGGATTTACTGTTATTCCTATTGTCGAAGTGCCAAAACATCCTAATGAATTTGTAGCAATTACAGTGTATATAGTATTACTCGACGGAGTGTCTGTAATCAATGAGCCGCTTAATGCAACAGGCATCCATGTGTAACTTGTAGCCCCTGCCGCTGTTAGTGTAACGTTGCCACCCGCACAAATCGAAGCACTTGTTGTACTTGTTGTTAATGTTGGGCTTGGGTTAACAAAAACTGTAACAAATGCAGAGTCTGTACACGCACCATTACTACCTAATAAAGTGTAAGTTACCGTTGTTGTAGGGGTTACAATGGTAATTGACGTAGTGATATTAATAGGCAACCATGTGTACGTTGTGGCGCCACTTGCACTTAGTGTGTAGGAATCTCCTGCACATAAGGTCGCATTTGGTGATATTGTTAGTGTGGGCGTTGGTGTAACGTTAATTAGCATTGTTGATGAAGAAACGCAGCCTAAGCCATTATCGCCAATTACGGTATATGTTGTAGATGTGTTTGGCGAAATAACGGTAGAACTTCCTGTAATTGATCCCGGCATCCATGTATAATTTAACGCTCCGCTTGCACTTAACATTGATGTTTGACCAGAACATAAAGAAGTTGATGTGGCTGAAATTGTAATACTCGGGCTCGGAATTACAGTTAAGCTAAGAGATTGAGTACTCGTACAAAATCCATTTGAACCAATTATTGTATAAATAGTAGAAGTAATCGCAGTAAGTGTTTGTGATGCGCCTATTAACCCTCCAGGATTCCAAGTGTAGCTTGTTGCTCCTGAAGCTGTAACCATTGTTGATGCTCCGCTGCATAATGTTATATTTAAGGCAGATAAAACTATTGTAGGTGTTGGATTAACCGTTACATTAACTGAAGTTGAAGCTGTACAACCAAAAGAATTTGTAACATTCCAAGTATAAGTTGAGTTTATCGTTGGGCTTACTGTAATACTATTTCCAACACTTCCTAAAGGAGTCCATGTAGATGTAAAAGGACCTCCTCCTATTGCTGTGCCGACCAATGTAGCGGAACTGCCACTGCATATTGCTGTTGGATTGCTAATTGCTGTAACACTTGGGTTAGGGTTTACAACAAGTTGTATAGTTTTTGATGAAGTACAACCTGCTGAATTAGTCCCTATAACAGTGTATGTACTGCTTATTGTTGGCGAAACAACAATATTTGTACCGCTTGTTGACATTGGAAGCCATGTATAAGAAACTGCTCCGCTTGCACTTATATTGGCAGTTGCAGAAGGACAAATAGAAGTTGGGCTTGATACAGCAGTTATTGTAGGTAGTGAATTTACGACAATGTTTACCGTATTAGTACTGCTACAAATTCCGGATTTTCCTGTTACTGTGTATGTTGTTGAAATGGCCGGCAAAACCGTAACAGATGCACTTGTTAAAGCTCCGGGATTCCATGTATAAGAACTTGCCCCCATGGCAGAAAGTGTAGCGCTTTGCCCATTGCAAATTGATGTTGGACTTGCCGTAGCTAAAACAGTTGGATTGGGACTGACGCTAACAGTGATTGCTGTTGAATTAGTACATCCGGCAGCACTAGAACCAAAAACAGTGTATGTGGTAACTAAAGTTGGCGACTCTGTAATACTAGGGCTACTCACAACGCTCGGAAACCATGTAAATGTAGATGCTCCAGAAGCATTTAGTGTAACTGTATTTCCAATACAAATATTGGTTGAACTTGCCACAACGTTTATACTTGGCGTTGGATTAACTACAACGTTTACGGTTGCAGATGAATTACACCCCAATGAATTTCCGGTAACTGTATAAATAGTCGAAATAGTTGGTGTAACACTTACTTGCGAACCTGTTATACTACCAGGCATCCATGTATAAGTACTAGCTCCAAATGACAATAATGTTGAGGTGTTTCCTGAACATAGCACTGTTGGGTTTGCAGAAGCAGTAACTGTTGGGCTTGGATTAACTGTTAATGTAAATGTTTTACTGTTTGAACAACCGGTTGAAGCTAAACCAATGAGAGTATAAATAGTTGTTGAAGGAGGCGTAACAATATCAATAGACCCCGTTGTTGCACCAGGGTTCCATGTATATGAATTTGCACCTGTCGCTATTAGGGTTGAGTTACCGCTTCCACAAATTAAGCTTGGCGAAGCTGTTATATTTAATACTGGAAAAAAATTAACTGTTAATAGTAATGTACTACTCTTCGTACACAAACCATTAGTCCCAATTACAGTATATGTAGTAGTGGTAAATGGTGTAACACTTACATTGCTACCTGTTAAAGCACCCGGATTCCAAGTATAGCTAGTTGCCCCACTAGCCGTTAATGTTGCTGAGCTACCTATACAAACCGAAGTTGGAGAAGCTATAGAAACAAGGGTAGGACTAGGATTAACAGTTAAGGTATATTGTGTTTGTCCGGCGCAACCTAATGAACTGCCGCTTACGGTATAAACAGTTGTAATAGAAGGACTAACAGTTACATTACTTCCCGTTAAAGCACCAGGGTTCCAAGTATAACTTATTGCTCCGCTTGCTGTTAATGTTGCGTTATTACCGCTACAAATTGTTGGAGTAGCGCTACTTACATTTACTGTTGGTATAGGACTTACAGTTAATAAAAGCGTTTGAGAGTTAGTACAACCCATCACATCGCTTCCTGTTAGCGTGTAATTTGTACTTGTTGCCGGACTAACAATTGTAGAAGCACTTAAAATAGCACCGGGGTTCCAAGTATAGCTTATTGCTCCACTTGCTGTTAATGTTGAAGTGCTGCCAATACAAATTGAACTAGGCGAGGCGGCTAAGGTAAGCGTGGGGCCATTATTAACCAAAATAGATACAGTTGCAGTGCTTGAACACCCGCCGTTACTGCCAAT
>JAFDYB010000008.1 GCA_018267655.1 Bacteroidota bacterium | reverse complement strand
TTTGCACTAAAAAAGTTTCCAACTTGCACCCGGCCACCACCCCCTGCTAGTGATGTGTTTTCGCAAATTGATACGTTGCGGCCACAAAAATAATTAATAAATAAAGCATTATTAGGCTGTGCATTTTGGTCAACACCTTCTACCTCCATATACCCACTACCATTCCATTGGGCGGTGTATAATTTTACTAATGCATTTACATTGGGGTTGCTTACCGGATTATTTTGTTGAGATGCAAAACCGCCACCGCTGTTTAAAAACCACTGAGTATTAACCGGAGTAGAGCATGGTAATATTGGGAATGGATTAGTTGTACCAATTTGTTTACCTATACTAAATATATTAGTTGTAACTGAGCCTGTAGTTAAAACAGCGGTTCTAAGGCCGTTAATTGAGTCGAATAAAAAACCGTTTGGCGATAAAATTTTAGTGTTAAACGTGGCTGCACCGTTTACAAACAAATTCCCCTGCACTTCTAAATTTTGTTTTGCCACAACGTGCGATTGTGCTTTTAGTGTGTCTGCAGCGGTAATAGCATCTGCTTTAATAATTTGAGTGCTTTTTATGGTATCGGCACGCAGAGTTGTTGCCGTAAAGGTGGTGGTTTGTGCCCTTATATTAAAAGTAGTAAAATATATGACTGCCATAACACTTAATTTTATTAAAACGGTATTGGCATTGCCGTTACACTGTTTGTTATTAGAACAGAGTTGAGTTGAGTTGAGTTGAGTTTTTCATGAGAAATTATTTTTTATTATGACAAATATACAACATAAAAAACACAAACGCAAATTTTTGTGAAGGTTTTTTTGTTTCGAGCCTCAAAGATAATTTGAGTTACATAAATCCTTTCTCTTATTTTTTAATTTATTTAGGACGCTATTCTCCTAGAACAGTTCCCAATTACGATTTTTATTTTGATAACTTGTACTTGATTTAGAAGGCACCTTTTTGATACCCATGTGATTAGGATTGTCTGTGGCTGAACGAAGACCATTGCTTATATCTCGAACCGATTGACTATTTGCAAATTGACAAAAAAGCATGGCCGCTAAATGCGTCCAAAATCATAGCTCTTTTGATGTTTATCAGTTTGTTTCTCCTTTACAAGTTTTAAAAACTTTATACGATCAAGCTTTGTTATTATTTGAGAAAACGGTGTTACATTTATCATAAGAAAAGGATTAAGTTTTGTTATGCAACTCAAAGGTAAATTGAGATACCAAACTCCTTCTCTTAATTTTAAACGTTTAGGCTGTTATTGGCAGTAGATTAAATAAACTTAGGGTTAAAATATGCAAAAATGACAAACAATTTTACATGGCATTTTGTTTGATAGTTGAATGTTTAAAAACATATTATGTATTACGATCCATTTTTAATGATAATAACGTTTGCTTTTATGGCAATTGGCATGCTTGTTAGTGCAAGGTTAAAGTCTAAATTTCATGCCTATTCGCAAGAACGTTTAAGCAGCGGACTAACAGGCAAAGATGTAGCAGAAAAAATGCTGCAACAACATGGCATTTATGATGTAAAGGTAGTAAGTGTTGATGGTTTTTTGAGCGATCATTACAATCCCTCTGATAAAACGGTAAACCTTAGTCCGGATGTTTACAACGGTTGCAATATTTCGGCGGCGGCAGTTGCAGCACACGAATGTGGGCATGCTGTTCAACACCAAACATCGTATCAATGGTTAAACATGCGCTCAAAAATGGTGCCGACTGTTCAAATTGCAAGTAGCGCATTAAGCTTTTTAACTTTTGGAATGGCCTTTATGGCATATATGTCGCCAAAACTAACAAATACAATGCTCATTGTATTTATTATTTTGCAAGGTGCAATTACTTTGTTTAGTTTAATTACGTTGCCTGTTGAGGTTGATGCTAGCAAGCGTGCATTAGTGTGGTTAGAAAGCAGCAGGATAGCAAATTACAAAGAAACTGATGACGCTAAAGATGCTTTAAAATGGGCAGCATACACATACTTTGTTTCAGCACTATCGTCAGTTGCTACATTACTGTATTTTATTATGCGCTTAATGGGTAATTCAAGAGAGGATTAATAGCAATATTAAATTCAAATATATTGTAACCCAATAAAGTGGAATTGCAACCCGATAAAAACAGCTTATGACTTACACATATCTTTCAGAAACATCTATAAATGCACAGAAAAACATCAAACCGTAAGGAAATTACGCTATTGGAAAGCTAGAAAAGAGTTTAATACCCTTGTTTACTTCATAGAATATCACTTAGTGAAATAGTGTCACAGCGTCTAAAAACATTAATTATTTCCCACCCAAGCTCTTAATGTTTGCTTTTGTTTTGAGTTCATTGTTTCGTTAATTTTAATTTGATTGCTTCTAACAACATCTACCTTAAACGCTTTTGCCTTTAAGGTTTTTATTTTATATGACTTATTTTTTTTAGGTCGGTAAATTTCAAAACTAACCCAATCACCTTCTTTTATATTTTTATAAAATTCACTAAAAACCGATTGTATATTTTCAATTGTTAATTCTTTTCCATTTAATTTAGAAAGCTCATCGCCTTTTTTAAATTTTAGTTTTTTTCCAAATTCATCTACTTCTTTTACACTTGCAATAAGTAAGCGTTTTGTATTAGGATTATAACTAATTTCGGGGTTGCCAAAAGTATATTCTTTTGTTTTTATTTTACTGTCAAATAATATGCCAATCCTATTTAGGATATCTTTCAAAGGTAAAGGTTTATTGCCCGACACGTAGGTTCTTAAAAAATCACCTATTGGAGGATACGTTAATTTTTCAATGTCATTAAATAAATCTTCATCATTAAACGATTTATGTTTGCCGTATTTTTTTGAAAGATCTTTCATTAAATTTTGGGTACCATATTTCCCATCACTTAAATCGCGTAACATAATATCCAAACACATTCCTATTACAGCACCTTTTTCGTAAACGTTATTATATTGCTTATGTATTTTATCTTTTAACACGTTTTTACTCATCCAAGTAAAACTCATTGTGTCATTATATTGTTCAATGCTATTTTCATACTTATTCATCATCTCCTCAATAAATCTATCAACTGTTATTAATCCACCCTTACATTGCGCATGGTGAGCTGCATATTCAGTCATACCTTCATAAAGCCATAAATGTTCGCTCATTTGAGGATTATTAAAATCAAATTCTCCTATTTGCTTTGCATGAATATTAAGTGGGGTTACAATATGAAAAAATTCATGCGCTGAAACATCGCGAAGTGTTTGTTTTAAGTAGGAACTATCTGTTTCCGGTAAAACATAAAAAGAAGAATACGAATGTTCTAATGCTCCACTAGAGCCCGACAAAGGAATTTTATCGGCAAAATAAAAAATAAATGCGTACTTGTCAACAGGCAAGGTTCCGCCTAAATAATCACGCTGAACAAGCAATAACTCTTCTAAGGTATTTTTTATGAAATTTGCGGTTATTAGTTTGTTAGGCGAATATGAGCCTACAAGGACTTTAGCGTTCCCTACAATAACCGTAGCTGTATCGGGTTTAGCGTACATTATTGGCGAATCAACTAAATCATGATAATCAAAAACACTTATGGTATCTTTTGTATTACCAATTTTTAATTCTGTTAAACCAGTTATCGGATAAAAACCCAAGGGCTTTTCAAACTCTAAAATAAATTTTTTATTTAAATAGTTTTTAAAATAGCCGAATAAACAATGGGTGTTAATTGAAAAGTTTTTACCCTCTTCAAAGCTAGAGCCGGCCGGTTCAAATACAATTTTTTTTCTAAAATCGGGGATGTTACAATAATCAAAGGTATCGTCAACTTCGTACAAAATTTCTTCTATCTGATTTGCCGGAGAAATTTTATACTCGTTTACATTTAACTTTGTAATTGTAATGGTGGTATTGTTTTTTCCTTTTACTTTAAAATTACTAATGTATTTTCCAAAATCGTAAACTTCGTAAGTACCTGGCACCATAGCAGCAAAAGAGAAAATACTTTCATTTTCTAATATATTTGGAGGAATTAAACTTACGGTCAATCTATCATTTTCTACTTTGGTTAAGTTAACTTTATAAAAATAGTTGTCGGTTGAGTAAATAAAAGTACTAACGAATACTAGTATTAGAGTAATTTTTTTTTTTATCATTTAATAAGAAGTTTTAAGTTTTTCCATTTGTATTTAATGAAAAATAAAGTAAATGTTACAATTATCATACTAAAACTTAATACTAACTCTGCGCTTGCGTCATCTGTTTTAGCTTCATAAATAGAATAAGAACGTAAAACTGAATTTGGTTGTGTAACAAGTATTGAACTAATAAAATTATTGGCAAAATGAATACCATAAGCAAGTTCAAGGCCTTCATCTAACAAGGTAATAATAGCCATAAAAGCAGCAAATAAAAAATAATATCCAAACATTATCTGCCAACCAAACTTAATTGTTTCGGGGTTAGACATGTGCATAAGTGAAAAAAAGAGTGATGTAATGATTATAGGGATTACGCCATTTCTTGTCCATTGAGATAAGCCTTGCAACAGATAGCCTCTGAAAAAAAACTCTTCTAACCCGGTTTGAATTGGCAAAAAAACAAGTAATATGATGAATGATAAAGAAAAGTTTTTGAGATTAAATGAATAAACCATGTCGGTAGGCGCCACAATAAGTGAAATTGAAAAAGAAAATACAAGCATTAAAGCCCATACAAAAAATGAAAAAGCAAAACGATTTGTTCTAAATTTTGGTGCAGAAGTGATGATTGATAAAAATTTTTTCCTGTTCAAATATTTTACACCAACATATAAACCAAACATTGCAAAAACAAACATTCCAAACAATAACAGCAACATAATATTTCTGTCTATTTGCATAGCAATTGGATTAAAAATAATAGTTGAGTTTTCTCTAATTTCAGTATAATCAATACCTACTTCGCCGGCTTTTCCTATTAAATAAAGACCAACTACAGACTGGTAGCCGAGATAGCCTATAAAAACAAATAGTACTGTTAAAAAGTACATCCAAAATTTATTTTTACCAGAATTAGCTCCAACTTTTAAAAAGTTATTTGTGAATGAACTAAATTTGTCAATTGAATTTAAACTATTGTTTTCGGAATCAGCCATTTTAAAACATTAAATTTAAAAGAAAAAATTTACTTTAAAAATTATATGCTTAAATATTTATTAATACTAACACTTATTTTTTTACTTTCATGTAATCATCAAAAAAATGTTAATCTCAATACAGAAGCAGATTTAGGTAAAGCATTATTTTTTGACCCAATTTTATCGAGCGATAAAACTATAAGCTGTGCATCTTGCCATAAACCTGAATTAGCCTATGCAGACAGTAGTGCATTTAGCAAAGGAGTTAATAATCAAACGGGAAGCAGAAATACCCCATCTGCAATGAATGTAAAAGAGCATAACTTCTATTTTTGGGATGGAAGATCAGAAACTCTTGAAGAGCAAGCTAAAGGTCCGATTGAAAACCCTGTTGAAATGAATTTGCCGCTAAGTATTGCCGTTAAAAGGGTAAAAGAAAATGAAAATTACACAAAAGCATTTTATGCTATATATAAAAAACCGCCGAGCATCGAATTAATTTCTAAAGCAATTGCTGCTTTTGAAAACACGTTGGAAACAGGAGAAACAGCTTTTGATGCGTACATGCTAAATAACGACACCTCTCAATTTGGTGCAGCAGAGCAACGTGGTCGTGAAATTTTTAATACAAAAGCGCGATGTTTTGATTGCCATTTTGGACCTGATTTTAACGGAAACGACCAATTTAAAAATATTGGTTTTTATAACGCTAAAAACCTAAATGATAAAGGGCGTTACGATAAAACAAAGAACGAAAAAGATTTAGGAGCCTTTAAAATACCGGGATTGCGTAACATTTCTGTTACGGCGCCTTACATGCATCATGGCGCTTTAAAAACATTAAGAGAAGTGATTGATTATTACGACAATCCCAATAAATTTATCTCAAATAGTATTAACCGCGATACTATTTTACAGCGCCCGCTTAATTTAAGTAAGGATGAAAAAAAAGATTTAGAAAAGTTTTTATATAGCCTTACTGACAAGCAGTTTTTACTAAAACATTAAAAATTTCGTAAACTGCCTCAGCATCTTTTGAGCAATATGCAATTAGCTGGGTTTGCAAATTACATTTATTAATTTCATTTTCTTCGTATATAAATTCTTGATAAACATTCATAGCTTGCAACCCGCTATATATCTCTGTGTTCCAAGGTTTATTAGTTAATGTAACGTATATGTTTTTTAAAGAAAAATCATTTTTTAATTTATGCGTATAATAATGGCCTAAAGTAAAAAGCTCAGAAAGGTCGATAATTTTTTGTTTTAGTAAACTCAATTCATTGGCAATAGTGGGGTATTCAGTAATTAAATCATTAAGTATTTGAATTTCCATACTTTTCCCATAAACTAAAATACTATTAAAATTTTTAGCGCGTTTAATTAACTCATTTGCAAAATTAAATTTAGACTCTACATTATAATCCATAAAAAATGAAAGGGATTCGTTTTCTGTTGCAGTTGAAAACAAAAAAGGTAATTGCGAAAACGGCCTTGTACCATTTAAAAAAGGTATTGCCGGTGCCCACACCTCAATATCTAAAGACATAACCGGAAAACTAATAGCACTTAAAAATTCAACAATTTTTTCACTATTTATGTAAAGAGTTTTATCGCAAATAGATTGAAACAGCGCTTTGTTTTGAAAATAATTTTCTAAGCTTTCTTTTGCTGAGTCAATCGTTTTTAACCCAACATCAAATAATTCGTAAATTTTATCTTTTTGAACAAAAGGCAAGTTAAAAATACTGTTGTTTGGTATTTGAGAGCCCCAACAAGTATTAAAAAAATCGCATGCATAGGGTTTAAAACAATGTTTTCCTATTGGGGTATTTGGTATTACATCTTTTTCTAATACAACTTTTGCATGTTTAATTTTAGCATCATAATATTCTCTGTTTTTTTGAGCTGCTTCATTTATATTTCGTTTTTTAAAAAGTTTTTTAACTTCAATATTGTTTCCCTCTAATACATAATCAGCATTAAGTGTTACTAAGTAAAAATCATTAAAATTTTTTAAATTTTCTTTAACTGCAAAATATTGTAAGCCCGCATCTAACAAAAAAACTTCACTTATTTTTAACGAACTTTTAATTTCATAAGCTTGATAATTTTTGCCATCATACACTAAAATATCAAGCATTACCAATACATCGTTCCAAATAAAAGTTGCTTCGTAAATAACTTTTGTTTTTTGTTGTATTAACTCATTAGTGTATTCTGCTGCTTTAGCCGATGATTTAGTTTTAAGAGAAACATCTACCCCGCCCGGAAATAATTGTTGTGCAAATACGCCAACGTCTGTTCCTCTTTTAAATATTAACTGTTTATCGAGACTTAATTTATCACGTAAGTAAGGATGTTTTTTATAAAAATAAAACGCTTTTTCGCATTGATGCAATTTGATAAATGCAGTTTTGCTAATCATTTTACATAAATTAAATGTTCTTTAATCAATTAAAGTTACTCTATCTGTTTTATCGCTTTCTTTTAATTCTACTTTAACTCTTTGGCTCTCTATGCTGTCAATTGTAATCCCTACATAATTAGGCTCAATTGGCAATTCGCGAGCAAAACGACGGTTTACTAAAACAAGGAGTTCAACTTTTTTTGGTCGCCCAAAATCAAGCATTGCATCTAAGCCCGAGCGAATTGTGCGCCCGGTATATAATACATCGTCAATTAAAATCACATTTTTATCTTCTATGTCAAAATTAAGTTTAGTTGATTGCGGCAATAATTCTCTCTTCCTAAAATCATCTCTATAAAAAGTAATGTCTAAATGACCACATAATATTTTTGAATTAGGCTGTAATTTTAATAGTTCGTTATATATACGGTTTGCTAAAAAAACCCCCCTTGGTTGTAAGCCAATTAAAACGGTATTTTTAAAATCATTATGGTTCTCAATAAGTTGAGCAGTTAATCGTTCAATTGTTATTGAAAATAATTGTTTTTCGAGTAATATTTTTGTTGACATTTAATTTTCTAAAACTTAAAGGTATTAAAAAAGATACAATTTTTTTAAAATTCTATTTATTCATTTTTGATTTTTGCATTGGGTTTTGCCCTGTGCTTTGTCCCCTAGCAGCACCTTGTTTTGCTTTAAAAATTTCGAATTTACTAGGCTCCGGTTTAATATTCCACAAATTATTGTTTTCGTTAATATCAGCTGTTTCTTTATAAGGATCGAGTTGGATTGAAACAACTTTTTTTGATTTTAAAAATGTTTTAATTACCTGCTGCTCATCTTTTCGCCATACATACGCGTTAATTCGTTCTATATCGTTTGTACCATCGGCATAATTAAATTTGATTATCAAGGGCATAACGCAGCCCCCTCGATTACTAAATTTTATTTCATAAATAAAATTTCCTTCGTAGCTTTTAATTTCGTTATCGGGTATTTGCTCTATTCCATCAAATTTATTTTTTACTTCTTTTGTAATTATTTGCTCGGGTTTGTAATGGTAATAAAAATCACGCAGTAAAGTGTCCTTATCTACCAAAGGAATTATTCCATTTTTTTTATTATTAATTTGCGTGATATAATTAAACTCTGTTTGTTTTGGATAGGTATAAACAGTATCGTTTTTAACCGGCACTTTTTCTCCTTTTGTAATTGTAAAAGCTTTCACTGTATCAATACTAATATCAACCGGCTCTGTATCAAAAAACCAAGCGCGCCAAAACCAATCTAAATCTACAGCACTGGCATCTTCCATTGTTCTAAAAAAATCGGCAGGTTCGGGGTGTTTAAATGCCCATCGTTTGCTATATTGCTTAAATGCGTAGTCGAATAATTCGCGTCCCATTACAGTTTCTCTTAATATAGTTAGCGCTGTTGCCGGTTTACCGTAAGCATTTGCTCCAAAATTGATTATATTTTCGCTGTTTACCATAATCGGCTCTAAGTAATTTTTAGGGAGGCGCATATAATCAACAATTTTATGAGCTGGGCCTCGTGACGATGGGAAATTTACATCAAATTCTTGCTCGGTTAAAAATTGCACAAATGTGTTTAAACCCTCGTCCATCCAGCTCCACTGGCGCTCATCACTATTAATAATCATTGGAAAAAAATTATGCCCAACCTCATGAATTATTACGAGCAGCATACCATTTTTTGTGCCTTCACTATAGGTGCCATCTTTCTCTGTTCTACCAAAATTAAAACAAATCATTGGGTACTCCATGCCGTTTGCGGCTTCTATGCTCTGTGCCACCGGATATGGATATGGAATGGTGTATTTTGAATATGTTTTAATAGTATGAGCTACAACTTTTGTTGAATACTTGCGATATAAGCCATAAGCCTCTTTTGGATAAAAACTCATGCACATTACTTTTTTGCCATCGCAAAGCGTTGGCATTGCATCCCAAATAAATTTTTTACTTGCTCCCCATGCAAAGTCGCGAACGCTATCTGCTTTAAAAATCCATGTTTTAGTAGTTTTAGCGCTTTTGTTTTGCTCAGCTTTTTTAGCTTCATCAAGTGTAACTATTTCAATAGGTTCTTTTGCTGATTGGGCATTTTGCCAACGCGTAAATTGTGCTTGACTCAATACCTGCTGATAGTTTTGACATAGCCCGGTTGAGCAAACAATATAATCAGCCGGAACTGTAATTTTAACTTTAAAATTTCCAAAGGTTAAAGCAAATTCGCCTCTGCCTGTAAATTGTTTATTTTGCCATCCATGAAAATCGCTATAAACACACATACGCGGATACCACTGAGTTAACGTAAACAAGTAATTGCCGTCATCGGCAAATAGTTCATAACCACCACGTCCGCCATAGCGTGTGCGTTCTATCATTTTATAATGCCAGTTTATTACAAACTTATAAATTCCTTTAGGCGCTAATTTGTTTGGCAAATCTATTCGCATCATTGTTTGATTAATTGTGTATGGCAACTTTTTTCCTTTATCATCAGTTACGGCATCAATTTTGTCGCCTAATTCTTGTAAGTGTTCTTTGGTTAAAGTATGTATTTGTTGGTCTGTTAGTGGACTGTAAACTCTATTTTCATCAAAATAATTATTGTCCGATTTTGGATCGTGTTCATTCTCATCAAGCTGAAGCCATAGATAATCAAGTGCATCAGGAGAGTTATTAATGTAGGTAATAGTTTCTGTACCTATAACCTTTAGGTTAGCTTCATCAATGCTCACGTTAATATCGTAATTTGCTTTTTGTTGCCAATATTTATTGCCTGGCGCTCCACTGGCTGTGCGATATTCGTTTGGTGTAGGTAAAATTGTACCCAATTGCTCAAACCTATTACCGTGGTTACTTTTAGGGTTATTAAAAATGTTTTGAGATTTTAAAGTGTTTAGAAATAAACAAACTATAAGTAATCTATAAATCTTGTTATGGTAAAAATAATTGAACTTATACAAATAGCACATATTGAAATAAATTTAAATAATTGATAGGGTATTTTAAAAGCAAAGCCCAAAAATAGGGAAAAAATTAAAACTATAATAACCACAAATAATTGCGCTACTTCAATGCCTAAATTAAAATAAAGCAAAGGAAAAAGCACATTACTGCTGTGCCCTAACATAGATTTTAAAAAATAAGAAAAGCCTAGTCCGTGTATTAAACCAAAAAAAAGTACTATAAAATATAAAAATGCCGCATTGTTGTACATTGGTTTTCTGAAATTTAACAGATGATAAGCTGCCGTAACAACTATACTAAAACCAATAAGTATTTCAACTACATTTTGATTAAGATTGATTTTTTCGTAAGCGCTCAATACCAATGAAACCGAGTGTCCCACTGTAAACGCTGTTATAAGTACCAGTAATTTTGACCAATTTTTAATGCTAAACGTAAACACCAATAAGGCAACAAACATAATATGATCGTATCCGTCTATTGAAACTATATGCTCAAAACCAGAGCTAAACCATAAATAAAAATCAGTCATTTTAGTACCTTTGTAGCTTTACTTTAAACCATTAAATATGCAAAATGTTTTAATAATGTTGTTTTTTTGTTTTGCTTCCTTTGCAAAACATCCTTTTTACATGAGTGTGAGTGAGCTAAATTACAAATCTGATAAAAAAATTTTAGAGATTTCTATTAGAATTTTTGTTAACGATTTTGAAAAAGCTTTAAAGAGTAGAACAACTTTAAAAGTTGACTTAATAAATGGAAATAACGCTCAAAATCAACAACTTATAAACAATTATATTGCAAAACAGTTTAAAATTAAAATTAATGGAAAACTAAAAGAACTTACTATTATTGGCTACGAACACGAAAAAGATGCCATTTGGAGCTACTTTGAGCTAAAAGGTTGCGATTTTCCTAAAAAAATTGAAATAGAAAACTCTATTTTGTACGAAATTTTTAAAGAGCAAAGCAATATTGTGCGCTGCAAAGTGAATACTACAGAAAAAAATTCAAAAGTCAATAATCCTGATAAGCATATAAATTTTGACTTTTAACCTGTACGGGGAACAAAAAAAAAGGGTATTTTATTAAAAAACACCCCTTTTAGTAGCGGAGACGGGAGTTGAACCCGTGACCTCAGGGTTATGAATCCTGCGCTCTAACCATCTGAGCTACCCCGCCAAATTTGGGCTGCAAATATACTGTTTATTGTACATTTTTCTAATTTTTTGAAAAATCTTTTTAAAAAGTTTGAATTTCAATATTTTATGTTTATTTTTCTGAAAATTTTTAGGAATTATGTCGAAAAAAAACAAGGCTTCATCAGCTAAAAAGAAAGTAGTTAAGGTAAAAAAACTTGCCGATAAAAAATCGGCTAAGAAAAATAATAAGCCAAAAGCTTCTAATTTAAAAGACAAAAAGAAAAGTAAAACTATTTCTAAACCTAAAAAAGTAGAGAAGAAAGTAGCTAAGCATACTGCTAAACCTAAAAAAGTAGAAAAAAAGCTTAAAAAAGCAGTTGCAAAAAATGCTAAAAAAGTAGTAGTAAAAAAAGCAAATAAACCAATTGCTAAACCCGGCAAGGTTGCTAAAAAAGCTACTGCTAAAAAAAATATAGTGGTTAAAGTAAATAAGCCGGTAAAAACAAAAAAGCCTGCAAAGCCTTTAAAAACGAAAAAAGTTGAAAAAAAGCCTGTTACTAAAAATAAAATTGCAGCGTCGGTTAAACATGAAATAAAGCAACTTAACCATAAACCGGAAAAACAAATTTTAATAAAAGAAAAGCCAACTAAATCTAAGCCAAAAGAATCTGTTTTAGAAAAATTTGATGATGAGATGCTTTCTATTTCAAAAACAGAACCAAAAGAGGTTTTAGCAATTTCAAATAATATACCTGAAAGAAAAATTGAAACAATTTCTAATTCAAGAATTAATATCATTAGCAGTTCCATTACAAACCCAATTAAAACAACTGATCCATACAGCATAAAGCCTGAAAAAGAACCTAACGGAAAATATGAAATGGAATTTGTTATTCGCAGCTCTGCTGAATTACTTTACGATTTTTTATCAACTTCTAGTGGGCTATCTGAATGGTTTTGCGACGATGTAAACATTCGCAATGGGGTTTACACATTTATTTGGGACGGACAAATGCAACAGGCGCGCTTATTAAAAACAATTGACGAGGAGCTAGTTCGTTTTCAATGGATAGATAAAACCGATGGTAGCTATTTTGAGTTTAAAATTCAAAAAGATGCCCTAACAAACGATGTTTCTGTTATTATAACCGACTTTGCCGAAAGTGCTTCTGAACGAGAAAGCGCAAAATTATTATGGCAAAGTCAAATTGAAAAGTTAATGAAAATAATTGGCTCAATTTGATATTAAATAATCAACCGCCATTTTATATCCCTTTAATCCAAAGCCGCTAATAGAACCTACACACTTTGCGCCTAGGTATGATACGTGCCTTGCATTTTCTCTTGCAAAAATATTGCTAATATGAACTTCAACGCACTTTGTATTAATAGCCGCTACAGCATCTGCAATAGCTAATGATGTATGAGTATAAGCACCTGCATTAATTATAATAGCATCTAGCGAAAACCCCCACTCATGCAATTGATCAACTATTTCACCTTCAATATTTGATTGGAAAAAAAGAAATTCAACATGATTATACAATTTTTTTAATGTATCAAAATAAGAAATAAAATCTTCGGTTCCATAAAGGTGTGGCTCTCTCTTACCCAATAAGTTTAAATTTGGCCCGTTAATTATCCCTATCTTCATGCTTTGAAATTAATATATTTTTTAATTAAAAATCAATTTTAATTTTTATTAATGCAAATAAACTGGGAAAGCGACATAAAACAATTTACGCAATACTTAAAATTTGAGAAAGCACTCTCAATTAATTCAGTTAATTCCTATAAAGAAGATGTTTTAAAATTATGGCAATTTACCGAATTAAATTATAAAAATAAAAATGCTGCTGAATTAACTTACTCAAACTTAGAAAGTTTTATACGCTGGATTGCCGAAATGGGGTTTTCTGCGCCAAGCCAAGCGCGTATTATTAGCGGCATAAAGTCATTTTACAAGTTTTTAATCCTTGAAAAAAAACTAGAAGAAAATCCAGCTGAACTACTCGAAACTCCAAAAATTCGGCGCAAGTTGCCTACAGTTTTAAGCGTTGAAGAAATTAATAAAATAGTTAATAGCTTTGACCGTAGCTTGCCCGAAGGCCAACGTAATGTTGCTATCATTGAAACACTTTACAGTTGTGGATTAAGGGTTAGCGAGCTTACCGAATTAAAAATTTCGGACCTTTTTTTTGAAGATGATTATATAAAAATTATAGGTAAAGGGAATAAAGAGCGCCTAGTGCCAATAGGAAAAATTGCCAAAAAATTAATTTTAGTGTACTTGAACAGCGTAAGAGGAAAGCCTAAAAAGAGGTACGAAAATTTTGTGTTTTTAAATAAAAGAGGCGAAAAATTATCGCGAATTATGATTTTTTATATTGTAAAAAATGCTGCCATAAATTCAGGCATAAAAAAAGTAATGAGTCCGCATACGCTTAGACACAGTTTTGCAACACACTTGGTTGAAGGAGGAGCAGATTTAAGAGCTGTACAGGACATGCTAGGGCACGAAAGCATCACAACTACCGAAATTTATACTCATTTAGACAAACAATACTTGCGCGATAATATTTTAAGTTATCATCCACGCAATAAAAACGCAATTTAATTTATACCTTTGAAAAAATATTTTTTGTGAAAACATTTAATGTACCGCAATTTTATCGAAGCCCAATAATTTCAAAAGTAAAAGAATTTAGAAAGCTAAACGATCCTAGAAAAAAAGATATTTCTCCGAGTGTTCTTAAATTTGATAAAGTAACCTATTACATTGCCCGCCATTTTGGTTTTTGCTATGGTGTTGAAAATGCTATTGAAATTGCATTTAAAGCCGTTGAAGAAAACAAAGGCAAAAATATTTATTTGCTCAGTCAAATGATTCATAACCCAAAAGTAAACGCAGATTTACTTAGCTATGGTTTAAAATTTTTAAACGATACCGAAGGCAATGAATTAATACCAATCAACCAACTTCAATCAAACGATGTTGTTATTATTCCTGCATTTGGCGCCCCACTTAGCATTATTAAACAATTAGAAGAAAAAGGCATAAAAACTGAAGCCTACAACACTACTTGCCCTTTTGTAGAAAGAGTTTGGAAAAAATCAGAGCAAATTGGAAAAACAAATCACACAATTATTATACACGGAAAATACACTCACGAAGAAACTCGTAGCACCTTTTCGCGAAGTAAAGAACACTCAGAGGCAGTTATTGTAATTAAAAACATGCAAGAGGCAGAACTCCTTGCTTCTTATATCACAAAGAATAAATCGCAAAATTCTTTTGAAGAAGATTTTAAAGATAAGTTTTCAAAGAATTTTGATATTCATCTTCATTTAAACAAAATTGGAGTTATTAATCAAACTACAATGCTTGCCAGTGAAACTGCTGAAATTGCCAACTTTTTTAAGCAAATAATGATTAAAAAATATGGTATTAACTCAATAAAAAATCATTTTGCCGATACAAATGACACACTCTGTTATGCTACCAATGAGAACCAAGATGCCACCGCCGGATTATTACAAACTGATGCCGACATAGCAATAGTAGTTGGCGGATATAACAGTAGCAACACCATGCACATTGTTGAGCTTTGCGAAAATAAATTTAAAACATTTTTTATTTCGGGACCTTCGGAAATAAACAAAAACACTATTCATCATTTCAATTGGAAAACAAAAGAAAAAATTATTACAGAAAATTTTTTACCTAGCAACTTACCTGCTAAAATTATCATTACCAGTGGCGCAAGCTGCCCAGATTCTGTGCTCGATGCTGTTATTCAAACAATAAACAATACTTTAAACGACGCATCAAATTTAAATGATGTAATTACTAACCTATCAATCTACAAACATGCAAATTAATTTAACAAAACCATTAGCTTTTATTGACCTTGAAACTACAGGACTAACAATAGGCCACGATAAAATTGTAGAAATAGGTATAATAAAAGTAAATACAAACAACGAAACTGAAGAAAAGTTATGGCGCATTAACCCTGAAATGCCAATTCCTGAAAAGGTTTCGATGCTGCATGGCATATACAATAAAGATGTTGCCGATAAACCAACATTTAAACAATTAGGCAATGAAATTGCTGGATTTATTGGAAATGCTGACATCGCAGGTTATAACTCAAATAAATTTGATATACCTATGTTAGTAGAAGAATTTATGAAAGCAGAAATTGATTTTGATATTCAACAACGAAAATTAATTGATGTTCAAAATATTTTTCATTTTATGGAGCCTCGTAATTTAAGTGCAGCTTATAAATTTTATTGTGAAAAAACATTAATAAATGCCCACTCAGCTATGGCCGATGCAAAAGCAACTTATGAAATATTTAAATCGCAGCTCGAAAAATATAAAGACAGAACTTTAGAAAATGAAAAAGGAGAAAAGTATCAACCAATACAAAACAACATTGAATTACTTAGCAAGTTAACCTCCCTTACACGAAATGCAGACTTAGCAGGAAGAATAGTATTTAATGATAAAGGACAAGAGGTATTTAACTTTGGTAAACATAAAGACAAATTGGTTGCAGATGTTTTTGAAAAAGAACCAAGTTATTACACATGGATGATGAATGGCGATTTCCCTTTATACACCAAACGAATTATTACACAAATACGAACAAACATTAAAAAATAATTTATGTCAAATACAAGTAACAATACTATTTGGTATAAAAAGCCCAATATTACTGAATTAAATAACCTAAACAAAAAATCATTAGGCGAAAATTTAGGCATTGAATTTTGCGAAGTTGCTAACGACTACTTAATTGCAACCATGCCTGTAAACGAAAAAACAAAACAACCTTTTGGTTTACTTCATGGCGGTGCTAATGTTGCTTTAGCTGAAACTTTAGGGAGCGTAGCCTCTTTATATGTAATTGATTCATCTATATATATAGCTGTAGGTATTGAAATTAATGCAAACCATATTAAAGCTGTATTAAACGGAAAAGTAAAAGGGGTTTGCACACCTATAAACATTGCAGGGCGAAACCACATTTGGGATATTAAAATTTATAATGATGCTAATGAACTTACTTGTATATCAAGGTTTACATGCACAATTGTTTTAAAAAGTAAATTTATTAAAAAGTAAAAAATTCTTTTTTTATTCTAAAAAATGCGCTACGGCACTTTTTTGTAAGGCTTTAAAAAATCCGATAAATCTTGCAGATTTTGACAGGGTTTAAAAAAAAACTTGTTTTTTAGTAATACTCATTGTATATCATAACTATGTGGGTTTAAAATTATCAAAAAGTTATTTCCAATTTAAGACTTTTAGTTTTACTGACGCAACAAAGTAATCATTAGAATAAATTTTAATTTACACAGTTAATGAAACGCTATCGATTTTTAAATCAATTTATTTTCTCGGGCAATATTTATTATTTGCATTCTGTTGTTCACATGAAGTTTAGCATATAAATTAGCAACATGCTTTCTTACGGTTAAAGGACTGATAAACAATTTTTCACCAATTTGATTATAAGTGTCGCCATTAGCAAGATTTTTTAAAATATCAATTTCACGACTCGACAGTCCAAGATTAGTATTTAATTCAGCTTTTGAATCCGGCTTAGATTGATTAACAAGCATTTCCATTGCCTTGCGTGCAATACTTGGGCTCATAGGTATTCCATTGTGTTCAATAACGTTTAAAATAGCATCTACAATATTTACGGCTTTATCTTCTTTTAGTAAATAGCCATTTGCGCCAGCTTTTATTGCTTCAAAAATTCTATCAGTATCTTCAAAAATAGTTAGCATTATAAATTTAATGTTAGGGTAGGCGATTGAGGCTATTTTTACTGTTTCAATACCATCTAACACAGGCATGTCTATGTCCATTAAAACAACATGTGGATGGTGATTAACAGAGGTGTTTTTAAGTTGTTCAAGGAAATCGCTGCCATTACCGGCTTCCAACATTATTTCAATTTCATCGTACCCAATAAGTTTTTGAATAACTGTTTTTCGATTTACATTTTTGTCGTCAACTATGGCTAAATTAATTCTCATTTTGTAAAAATACTTTAAAGCGTTTTTATATAAAATACTCGAAAACGACTATTATAAAAGTTCTTCTACCATAACTTTTGAACCGGTGTTAAGAGCGCTTTCAATATGGAGTAGGTACTTTATTTCGTTGGCTCTAAACTCAATATTTTCTAAACCACTTTTTCTACGCAATTCATTTTTATTAAAGCCTTTGCCGTCATCTATAATACAAATCGAAATTTTTTCAGAAGATTCAAAATATACCTCTATGTTTTTTGCGTGCGAATGTTTAATTATATTTTGTGTAATTTCTTGAATTATACGATATAAATTTAACCCAACAGATGGGCTAATTTCTCTTGATTTTTCAATATTTTCGTGATAAATAACGTTTAAATTTAAATTACTAACCAACTGTTTTCCTATATAGTTTTTTATAAAATCAAAAAATTGCTGCGAGGTAATTGTTTTAGTTTTTAAAACCCAAATTGTTTCGCGAAGTGTGCCCATTATGTTTTCAGCATCAACACGTAATTCTTTAATTTTTTCTGTGCTTTTGCTAACTTCAAGGCTATCTATTTGCGCTAAAATTGAAGTGGCATAAGCGCCCATGTTATCGTGCAAATCTTGGGCAATTCTTGTACGCTCTTTTTCTTGTGCCAGCATAATTTGCTGTTTGTTTTGCTCGTCTTTTAGCTGTATTTGATAAGCGTGCTGTTTTTTATAATATTTGTTTCTGTAAAATAAAAACAGAATTAATAAAATCGAAATTGCGATTACACTAATTAATAAAAGTGTTTTAATTGAATTTTGTTTAGATTGAATAATTAATTCTGATTTATGTTTTAATAATTCTAAATCTTTTTTTTCAACCTCATATTTTGTTTGAGCTTCTGCAAGAGCATCACTTTGTTGAACTGAAAAAATACTGTCGTGAATTAACCTGTATTTTTCAAAATAATAAATACCTGAATCGGGCTGGTGTTTATAAAAACACAAACTGGTTAATGCTTTGTACGAGTTTAATATATTTTCATTATGCTTTACTTTTAACGAAATTTGAAGGCTTTTTTTCATGATTTTTTCGGCATCATCAATTTTCCCCATCTCAAGCAGCGATTGCGCTACATTGCATTGATAAAATGCTAAGTTTACCGTATCTGAAATTATTTCAGAATATTTAATAGCTTCATTATAACAGTCAAGGCGCTCTTTTAGTTTGCCAAGTCTTGAATAAATTACACCTAAATTATTGGCTAATACTGCCGCTCCTGAATAGTTTTTTGCTTTTAATGCAATTTCTTTTGCTTTTTTATTATAAAAAATAGCCGAATCTGCTATTTGTAAATTGTCGTAGCTACTTGCCAAACTACTATATAAGCCGGCTAAGTGTATTCCCATTTCATTTTTGCCAATCATTAACAAGGCTTTATTTATGTACGAAATGGCTTTTTTATTATCGCCTATGCCCCTATAAATAGCAGATATACCAACGATTGATTGAATTATATTTGTTTTTATATTTAAATCTTCAAATATTTTTAATGCCAATAAATGATACTCAAGCGCTTTTGAATATTTTAATTGGTACTCATTAATAATTCCTATTTTATTATAAATAGAAGCCAGTTGTAGTTTATTATTTAATTTTAAACGAATAGCTAAACAACTGTCAGCGTATAACTCTGCCAGCTTAAGATTGCCCGTATTTATATAAACTACTGTTAAATCATTAAAGGCTTGTGCAATATGTTTTTTTGATTTTTTATTTTTTGCTTCATTAAGCAACTTTAAAGCATAATATTTCGATTTTGCTGAATTGGCTTGTTGTAAATTCCACGATAGTTCGCTGTATGCATTAAATCTTACGGTATCAATAGGCGATAATGTATCTTTTTCAAGTTTTAAGAGCTCTGCGTTGTTTTGTGCATGTGTTTTAAATACAAGAGTTACAGCGAGCAAAAAAAATAGTTTTTTCACAGTTCTAAAGTAAGAAAAAATTTAGTTTTCTCTTTAACTTTTTTTAATGAGGTTTTAAAAACGATTAAAACGTCTTAAATGGTGTAATTAAAACTAATTAGTCTTTTTTAGAAAACTAGTACAAAAAAAATAAACACTTATTTTGGTTGACCTGGCTGGCTTGGTTGATTTTGAACAGGAGCAGATGGAACGCCAACTGCCGACTGAGCGCGCTTTTTCACTGAAGATCCATCGTCATCGCTATTAATGGTATTACCACCTTTTGGAGCCATAACAACGCTAATTAAAATTAATGCAATGGCCAAAGCCCATGTAGCTTTTTCAATAACTTCGGTGCCACGCTTAACCCCCATAATTTGGTTTGCAGCACCAAATTGACTTTGAATACCTCCACCTTTTGAATTTTGAACTAATACAACCAATGTAAGTAAAACGCTAATAAGTATTATTAATATAGAAAAAATCATTTTAAAAAATTTTGGACTGCAAGTTTAGGTATTTTTCAGCTTAAACGCAAATTTTTTTACCAATAACAAAAATATAAGCGCCACTTATAAAAATTAAAGCGTTTGATAGTACACATTTGTTTATTTTTGCTATTACTAGTGTTAAAATACCTATATACTTGTTTTGCATTTTGTTGTGTTATATCAATTTATTCTCAGTGCCCAACAATTTATTTAAGTCCCTCAAATAACTACGATTGCTTAACAAACACTGCCTACGGAACATATACTGTATCAGGGGCAAGCCTCCCATTTACATACTCATTTGTGAGTGTGCCGGGCGGTATTGTTTACGCATCAGGCTCTGCAGCAGCCGTTACGGGTACTACATCTGCCATACCTATTGGTAATTACAAGTTTGTAATACTTGATGCCGCAGGGTGTAGCGCCAGCACTTGGTTTAATGTAATTGCACCTTTTTCTCCAAATGCAATTTCTTTTTCGTCAACCAGTAGTGTAACGTGTTTTGGAGGCAATAATGGCAGTGTTTCTGGTAGTTTTAGCGGATCTTCGGGCTTAACCCCACCAATTTATTACGCCTGGTCAAATGGCGTAACTACTCAGTATAATACCTCGTTACCAATGGGGGTAGCATCGCTAACAATAACTGATAGCAAGGGCTGCACTGTTTCAAACACTGTTTTTATTGCTACTGTTTCTAAAATTAATTCAGTAATTATTAACACATTAATCCCATGTTTTAACGGTACACTTTCATCAATCATATCTTCAACAGGTGGGCTTGCACCTTATTCGTACTCTGTAAATGGAGTTACTTGCACAGGTTCTCTTTCTCCTCCTCAAACAATTGGTATTAAAACAATTACAACAAGCGACAGTTATAGCTGTGTAGTTACAAATACAGTGCTGTTTAATCAAGTACCACAGCCTATTTTAACATTTTCAACAACTTCTCCTACTTGCCCCGGAAAAGCAAATGGCAGTGCTACTGTAAGTGTAAGTAGCGCACCTAGTCCTCTTTACTATAATTGGACGGGTTTAAGCTCAACCACTAGCGTTGCTTTAAATGTATCTATTGGTATTTATACACTTAGTGTTACTGATGGTTCAGCTTGTGTAACCACTAGTATTGTTAGTGTTGTGCCAACCTCAAGCATGAATTTAAGTATTGCCACTAAGCCCGAAAATTGCAGTGCTACTGATGGTGGAGCAACTATAACTGTTTCTGGTGGAAATTTACCATATAATTTCTTAATTAATTCTCTGCCAAATCCCAGTAATATTATTTCAAATGTATCGAGTGGGGTTTATACAGTACTTGTTACTGACGCCAATACGTGTACGCTTCAAACACAAATTGTTATTCCTAATTTAAGTACGGTTAGTTTAAGCGTTATAGGTTACACTGCACCTGTATGCAATGGTATTTGCAATGGAGCAGTATTGTTAAATGCCCAAAATGCAGTAACACCTATTACTTATAGTGCAAGCGGAACAGCAACAACTACCAGCAATTTGATAAATAATTTATGTCCAGGTTTTTATATTTTAAAAGCAGTTGATGCTCATGGCTGCCCGGCAACTACTACTATTAGCTTTCAACAGCCAAGTGCATTTACATACAGTGCAAATGCCCCCTCAATAATTTGTGTAGGAAAAACAGTAAGCTTACAAGCCTCTGTTAGTAGTAATTCCGGGTCATTTACTTATGCGTGGAATCCCGGAAGTTTAAGCGGGCAGCTTATTAATATTAGTCCTGCATCAACCACTGTATATAGTTTGAATGCCTACGACAGTAATGGCTGTACCGGGCCACCTTATACAATAACTGTTACTGTTTTGCCGCCAATTAACATAAGTTTTAATGCCATGTCGGGGGCTATATGCCCTGGAAGTACTGCGCAAATAACGCCAACTGTTACCGGAGGAGACGGAATTTACAATTATACCTGGCAACCCGGTAATACAACAACAGCAGGCTTATTTTTAAATTCGGTTTCGGTACCAATTTATACCCTTACCGTAAACGACGCTTGTGGCTCACCTCAAGCGACAAAAGTGGTTTCGGTTAATTTATTGCCCGTACTTCAACCTTCATTCTCCGTATCTAACAATAAGGGATGCAGCCCTCTGTGCATAGCATTTCAAAATATTACACCTAACACACAAACGGTATATTGGAATTTTGGAAACGGGCCAATTCAACAAACTGGCTTAAACGTAAGCAACTGTTATCAATTAAATGGGCAATACAATGTTCAAATGACAAGCATTGATTCAAATAATTGTAAAGCAACATTTGTTTATAAAAATGCAATAACAGTTTTACCATCTCCTGTGGCAAGTTTTACTACAAACCCTGAGCAGTTAGATTTAAATAATGCTCAAAACGTATCGTTTGTAAATACAAGTTCAAATGCTGTATCATACACATGGCAAGTTGACAACTCATTTATTTCAAACGAAAGCACTATTTTGCAAAGCTTTTTTAACGAAGGCTGTTTTGATTATAAATTAAAGGTAATATCGCAAAACAATTGTATTGACAGTACTATTAAAACAATATGTGTTGCTATTGGGTTTAATTTTTATGCACCAGACGCTTTCACCCCAAATGGCGATGGAAAAAATGATGTGTTTAAACCCAGAGGAACTGATTGGAGTACAAATGGCTATAAATTAGAAATATTTAGCAGATGGGGGCATAAAGTATTTGAAAGCACAAGTATTTATGACTATTGGGATGCCAGCAATATTTCTAAAAAAGAAGATATTTATTTTTGGAGCGTTGCAATAGTTGATATTAGAGGCATTAGTTATAATTTTAGCGGAAAAGTTTTAGTGTTACCGTAATAAAAAAAATACCACTTGCACTTTGTATTTATTTAAGCTTAGTGTTTTTTTTATGCCGTTCACTATCGCGAGTAGATTTTTTTTCAAAATTTTCATTGAGTGCTTTGCCTAATGAAACCCCTGTTTGGTTGGCAATACAAATTAATACAAATAAAACATCGGCTAATTCATCGGCTAAGTTTTTATTTTTGTCATTTTCTTTTTCACTTTGTTCGCCATAGCGCCTAGCCATTATACGAGCCACTTCGCCAACCTCTTCCATTAAAATAGCTGTATTGGTAAGTTCATTAAAGTATCTTACTCCATATTTTTTTATCCAATCATCAACTTTTATTTGAAGCTCAGAAAGGCTTATTTCCGAAAAATTATTCATTACTTTGAAATTACTTTATGTGTAGGAATTGGAGGTAAAATATTATTAGTATCAAAAATAGCTTTAATATCGTGATACAATTCGCTAGATAACGAAGATGTGTCTGATGGTTTACAAAAAGGTTTAATATTAATAGTTACAGAGCCATCTATAACTCTTCCAAAATAAATACCCGGCTGAGGCAGCGGCAATATTTTTGCGTTTTCTGAGAGTACTTTTTTTATAAGTTCTTTTATCATAGGTAAATTATTATCACTTCCTACAGTAATAGCTACGTCAATTCGTAAACTACCATATCTTGTGGTATTAACTATTGTACCATTGCTTAGGGGGCCGTTTGCCAAAATAACGGTTTTATGATCGGCAGTTAAAAGTATGGTATTAAAAATTTGAATCTCTTTAACTTCACCGGTTTGAGATTGAGCTTCAATAACATCTCCAACTTTAAAAGGTTTAAATATTAAGATTAAAACTCCGCCTGCAAAGTTGGAAAGCGAACCTTGCAAAGCTAAACCTACCGCTAAGCCCGCAGCACCCAAAATTGTAACAAAACTGGTTGTGCCAATGCCAATCATGCCGGCAACGGTAATAATTAATATAATTTTTAGCCCAATGCTTATTAAACTTCTTAAAAAAGTTCTAAGGCTTACTTCTAAATCACGGCTTAACATCGCTTTGTCTGCTAAACGAGCTATACGTTTAATAATCCATAAACCAATAATTAAAACAAGTAATGCCAAAATTAATTTTGGGGTGTATTCAATTAGCTTTTCAATAGCTACATCAAAATACTTAGCAACAAGCGATTTGCCGGAAATGATTTTTTCTTTAACACTTTTGGTTTCATTTAAGGCATCTTTTGCAATAGAAATTGTATCAATTAAGTTTGGCATAAAAGAATTTATTATCTTCACAAATCTATAAAAATATGAGAGTAGTTTTTATAATAATTTTAAGTTGCGCAACTTTTATTTTATGCGCTCAATTGAAGAGTAATGAAAATGTTGTTAAGAAAATAAAAAATTGGGATACTTTAAAATATCAGCGCTTTGATTATGTAGTAATTGTTGGATATTACCAGCAATATAGAAATAGCGACAATAGTTTTTCTCAATTAGCAATTAAAGATACTTTTGGGCGTTATAATCAAAAGTATGTTGCTGAGTCAAAATTAATTTCGGGTTTAGTTTTAAATTACGATAAATTTCAAGTGGCCTTTGGATTTGCCACAAGCCCGCAAAATTTAAGTAAAGGCAAAGGACAAACAAAATTATTTAATATAGGTTTTAGTTTTGGAGATAATAGGTGGGTATTAGAAACTTATTATAGAAAATTTACGGGGTTTTACAATCAAAATTCAATAACAAACGATTCTATTTATAAGAGAAAGGGAGAGTACTATCAATTGCCTGGCATGACAAACACTGCATTTTTAGCAAGAGCAATGTATTTTACAAATTATAAAAAATTTTCGTACAAGGCAGGCTATGGTTGTAACTACCGCCAAAACAAAAGTGCAGCAACGTGGATTATGGCAGTTGCAGTAAATTACTATAGTTTAAATAACGATAGCGCTATATTTATGAGACAAACGCGCAACTATTATAAAGAATATGGGAATTTTAATTCATTTTCATCGTTTAATACCGGGTTTAATGGTGGATTTGCGGCAACTATTGTGCTATACAAAGCATGGTATGCTAACTTTGTGGGAACAATAGGGCCCGATTTGCAATTTCAAAATTATAATTTAGGCAATGCCCAAAAAAAGATAACCAGTCTTTCATTTAGCAGTAATTTACGCTTTTCAATAGGTTTGAATTTAAAAAGAGCCTATATTCTTACTTCGATAATAAGTGATAATAGCTTATTTTATAACTCTGTTATGCAAAATAGCACGAGTGTAATAACCGGAAATTTTTCATTAGGATGGCGCTTTAATACAGGTATGCCTCCTAAATTTTATCAAAAATTTCAAAAAACAAAAATTTATAATTTGTTTTAACTAGTATAACTTTACTGCATAAAAAAATAATTTGAAATATAATAGTTTAAATGAATGTATTGTTGATCTTGAAAAAAACGGTCAATTAATTCGGGTAAAAGAAGAAATAGATCCGTATTTAGAAATGGCGGCTATACAATTACACATGTATGAAAAAAACGGACCGGCAATATTATTTGAAAACATAAAAGGCTGTAAATACTGTGCTGTAAGTAATCTATTTGGAACGCTCGATCGCAGTAAGTTTTTGTTCAGAGAAAATTTAAATACTGTTCAAACACTAATAAAGCTTCGTAATAATCCCATACAGGCTATTAAAAAGCCGTTAAAATATTTTAAAACAGCTTTGAGTGCACTGCATGCGCTCCCTAAAAAAGTTGCTTTTTCAAAAGGCAAATTCGAAGAAATTGAAATTACCAATTTACCTCTAATCACGCATTGGCCAAAAGATGGCGGTGCTTTTATTACTTTGCCTCAGGTGTATTCAGAAGACATTGAGCAGCCGGGAGTAATGAAAAGCAATTTAGGTATGTACCGTATTCAACTTACCGGAAATAACTATGAATTAAATAAAGAGATTGGGCTTCATTATCAACTACACAGAGGAATTGGTGTACACCAATCAAAAAGTAATTCTAAAAATATACCTTTAAAAGTTTCTATTTTTGTTGGAGGTTTGCCAAGCCATACATTAGCCGCAGTTATGCCATTACCGGAGGGAATAAGTGAACTTACTTTTGCCGGAATATTAGGAGGAAAAAGGTTTAGATACGCACTTAAAGATGGTTATTGCATAAGCATTGATGCAGATTTTGTGATTACCGGAAAGGTTTATCCCAATGAAAATAAGCCAGAAGGCCCATTTGGAGACCATCTTGGGTATTACAGTTTAACACATGACTTTCCATTAATGAAAGTTGATAAAGTGTATGCTAAAAAAAATGCAATATGGCCCTTTACAGTTGTTGGAAGGCCGCCCCAAGAAGATACTTCTTTTGGAGCTTTAATACACGAAATTAGTGGTAGCGCTATTCCTGCTGAAATACCTGGAGTTAAAGAAGTTTATGCCGTTGACGAAGCCGGCGTGCACCCATTACTTTTTGCAATTGGGAGCGAGCGCTATACACCATATTTGCAACAAAAACAACCTTCTGAATTGTTAACTCAAGCCAACCACATATTAGGTACAGGTCAATTAAGTTTAGCTAAGTACTTATTTATTGCCGAAGAAAATAACATTTTAGTTAGCTGTAAAAATGCCGAAGTTTTTTTAAAACATGTTTTTGAAAGAATAAATTTTGAACGTGACTTGCATTTTCAAACAAATACAAGTATTGATACATTAGATTATACCGGCGAAGCATTAAATTTAGGAAGTAAATTGATAATTGCAGCTGCCGGAAATAAGATTAGAACACTATCAAAAAAAATACCCGATGGAATTGAAAAAATAACAAGTATTAAAAATCCAACATTAATTTTTGATGGCGTAATTATGTTAGAATTTAAAGCGTTTAAAAATTATGAGGTAGCCAAAAATGAAATAAATGAGTTAAAAACAAAGCTTTTGCAACTTAACCTATCGGGTATTGTGCAAATAGTGTTGATTGATGCTTTTGAATATAAAAACAAGTTAAACGACTATCTTTGGCTTACATACACCCGCACAAACCCAAGCCATGATGTTTATGGTTTTAATGAACAATTTAAACATAAACATTGGTCATGCAGTAACGCTTTAATTTTTGATGCTCGAAAAAAAACACACCATGCACCTGAATTAGAAATGTTACCCGACACAAAAAATTCAATAACTCGATTTTTCAACAAAGGCGCTAGCTTAGAAAAGTGGAAATGACATGGCTTTAAATTACTTAACAAACAAATTAATAGTTTTGCGCATTGGTACATTCGCCTTATATTTGTGTAAGCATTAAAAACATACTATTTAATTAAACGGACCAAAAATGATTAAAGATTGGACAAAAAACGAAATATTAGAGGTTTACAATACCCCCTTATTAGAATTAGTTACAAAATCAAATGAAGTACATAAGCAATTTCACAAAATAGGAGAAGTTCAAATAAGTTCTTTACTATCTATTAAAACAGGAGGCTGTACAGAAGATTGCGCTTATTGCCCACAAGCAGCTCGCTATCATACAGACGTTAAAGTACATAAACTAATGGATGTAGAAGAAGTTAATAAATGTGCCGAAAGCGCAATTCAAACGGGCGCAAGCCGTATGTGTTTAGGTGCAGCTTGGCGTGAAGTACGCGACAATCGTGACTTTGACAAAGTACTTGATATGGTAAAAAGTATTAACGCCAAAGGCTTAGAGGTGTGCGCTACCTTAGGAATGGTAACCGAAGAGCAAGCCCAAAAATTAGCATCTGCAGGTTTATATGCTTACAATCATAATTTAGATACTTCAGAAGAAAATTATGGTAACATAATAACCACCCGAACATACGATGATAGGTTGAGCACAATTAAAAATGCAAGAAAGGCAGGCTTAACTATTTGCTCCGGAGGAATTATTGGAATGGGCGAAAGTGTTGATGACAGAATTGGCATGCTCCACGTGCTTAGTCAACTAAAACCCGTGCCGGAAAGCCTTCCAATTAATGCATTAATACCAACCGAAGGCACCCCTCTTGAAAATCAACCGCCTGTGCCAATTTGGGATATGGTACGCATGATAGCAACAACGCGCATTGTTATGCCTACCACTGCAGTACGCCTAAGTGCAGGCCGTTTAAATATGAGTATGGAGGGGCAGGCATTGTGTTTTTTGGCCGGAGCTAATTCAATTTTTGCCGGCGAAAAGTTACTAACGTCTCCAAACCCTAAGCTAAACGAAGATATGGAAATGTTTTCGATATTGGGTTTAAGTCCTAAAAAAGCTTTTTCAGATAAACTGCAAGAAAGTAATTAAAAATGATAGCCGGTTCAATTCCTGCCGGGTTAGAAAAAATTATTTCTAAACGTGAAAAAAATGGGGAGCTTCGCTATTTAAAGCTTCGCAAAGGAATTGATTTTTATAGCAATGATTACCTAGGCTATGCAACCGAAAATTTACTTTATTCATTAAACGAGAATATTGAAAAAAATAATTATAGCGGTTCAACCGGCTCACGCTTAATATCCGGAAACACACAATATTGCGAACAACTTGAAGCTACTATTGCAAAACATCATAAAGCACAATCGGCTTTGATTTATAACTCGGGCTATAATGCCAATTTAGGCCTGTTTTCAAGTATATTGATAAAAAATTCATTGGTTTTATACGATGAGTTATGCCACGCTAGTATTATTGATGGAATTAGATTAGGATTAGGAAAAGCATTTAAGTTTAAGCACAATTCAATTTTACATTTAGAAGAATTGCTGCATAGGCATAATGTTGAGTACGATAGCGTTTACATTGCTGTAGAAAGCGTTTATAGCATGGACGGTGATGTAGCGCCACTTACCGAAATACTTAGCGTAATTGAAAAGTATGAAAATGTATTTTTAATTGTAGATGAGGCACACGCTTTAGGTATATATGGAAAAGAAGGATTAGGTATGTGTGAGGCCTTAGGAATTGAAAATAAATGTTTTGCACGTATTTATACATTTGGAAAGGCAATGGGTTGTCATGGCGCTGCAATATTAGGATCAACAAAATTAATTAATTATTTAATTAATTTTTCGAGGCCCTTTATATATACAACAGCTTTACCAACACATGCTTTGTTGCTAATAAAGAACGCCTATTCAAATTTGAGTAAAGCTATTAACAGAAATAATTTATTAGACAATATTTCTTACTTCGTTAAAAATTCAAGTCAGGTTAAAGGGCTTATTCAATCAAGCAGCGCAATACAATGTGTAATTATTGGTGATTCTAAAAAAACAATTTATTTAGAACAAAAATTATATAAAGAAAATATTTTGGTAAAAGCTGTTTTAAGCCCAACGGTTAAAGCAAGCCAAGAGCGAATTAGAATTTGTTTACATAGCTTTAACTCGCACAGCCAAATAGATAAATTGCTGCTTTTTTTCTGATAAAACATACATCGATAGTTAATTCCTCCTGGAAGTGCAGGAGAAAGCACACCGAAGTAATAAACATATAGTTCAATGCCTACTCGATGCTTATTTTATTCAGTAGAAGGATACTGTATAAAAAAAGTGTGTAAGCAACATAATTACGATTTTTGCTAAGCAAACCCAAAATCAAAAATATATGAAACTTACACAAGAACAAATTACAACAATTTTAACGGTAATTCAATACATCTATTCTTTTTGTTTCTTTCTCTTCAAAAAATATTTCTGTAGTAATTGTTGCGCAAATATTTTTTTTCGTCATTTAAGCAAAAAATCGTTTAAGAATTTTTAGAATAAAATATAAAGGAGCTTTCTATAAATTTAAATTTCGAATGTGTATTGAACCATAGTTAGCCTTGGGGGCTCTAATTTCATTGGCCTTAACATATAAGTAACGTTAAAAACATTACTGCATATTATGGCTATTTTTTGTTTAGTTGAAATTTTGTAAGCTAATCGAGCGTCAAAAATATGAAATCCATTGTGCGAATTCCAAAAACTGGTGGCATGAATTGGATAAAAGAAAGGATTGCTTGTGGTAAACGTTTCTAAATTTGCAAAAGCGGTATCAATGTTCTGCATTTTACTGTAGTAACGGTAGCTTACACCAAAAAATATTTTTTTATAAAAATTAAATTCAACATCTGCTTTTATCATGTGCTTGTAGCGATATTTCATTACATTACCACTGGTGTTCATGCTTGTTGAATTATAGCTTAACTGTGTTGGATTATTGGGATCGCCAGCTATGGGAACATACTTGGCATACACATAATTTGGGGTAGTTGAAATAGGGTTAACATAAGTATAGCCTAACAACATTGTTACGCCAAAGCGTTTGTTTGTTTCGGGTGTAATGGCACTAATCGAAAAATCTAAGCCACTGGATTTTGAATTACCAGTGTTTACAAATTTAAATCCTGCAACGGCTATTGATGGATCCCACTCGCCAAATAAAAATTCAATAGTATTTTTATATGTTTGATTAAATGCAGCGCCGTCAATGTATCCCATTAAACTACCTATTTTAAAACCTTGTTTAATTCCTATTTCGTAACCTTCGCTTGTTTCCGGTACTAAACCTGGATTAGGAAATACAGCAAACATGCCTGCCTTAGTAGTAATGTAACGCTCTGTAATTGTTGGAAATCTATAACCTTGCCCTCCAGATAAACGTACAAATGTATGTTCTAACACTTGAATATTTGCACCACCCCTTAATATAGGGGCTGTGTTGTATGGTTGCAAATTCATTTTAAAAGCTTCGTATCTGAAGCCGCCGGATAAGGTAATAATTTTCCATAATTTATAATCTAATTGTATGTATGCCGATCTATTTTGGATAACATTATTTGGCGTTCCACTTGAAGCATACATGTTTGAGGTTGAAGTTGAAATGTTATTTACCAAGCCTCCTGTAAATGTTAAGCCTAAGCCTTTAAATACACGTTGTAACTGATACTCTGCAAAATAATTTGTGCCATTGTTTGACTGGTTATTACTAATCTGATTATCGGTATGAAATAAGCGACCAATTAAACTGTGGCTTATGCCATTATGTGTGGTGTATTTTATAAAAGGGTCGAGGTTAAACATTTTTTGATTTTCTAAAAATACTGCGCCCGGGTAGCCTTGATTTATATTAGCTGAATCGTTTAACCAAGCCAATACCATATTTGTTTTATTATACATGGCATTTCCGTTTACGCCATAGTTTAAGCCTTCAATTGTTGAGCGGTATCGTAAATTAAAATTTATACGTCCCCTTATTTTTAGCATGTCGTTCCTGTTAAAAGTATAAATCGAATCTTTTGATGTGATATTAAATGCTTGTTTTATATCCCAAGGTAAGTATATTGCAGGTGGTGGAGCTAATACATAGCCTTGGTCAACGTTGAAGTTGCCGCCAATAACAAAATCTAAATTATTTTTTATAATTCGCGAATGAAAAAAATTCACATTTGTTACACCTGGCAATTTATTATTGTACCACCAGTCTTTTTGATTAACTGGCGAGTTAGGTAAATTATAAGCCCCACTTGAAATGGTTATTGCCGTTTTAGGCTTAGAGCGTGGATATGCAGTACGCACATTAATTACGCCGTTAAGAGCTGATGAGCCGTATAATACTGATGAAACGCCCTTTATTACCTCCACTTGCTCCAAGTTTTCTACCGGAATATAATTCCATTCAGGTCGGCCGGCATCACCGCTTAATAGAGGGATTCCATCTTGCAATATTTGAACTCTGCTTCCAACTCCAAAAGTAAAGCCGCTGCCACCTCGAATTTGAGGATCGTTATCAATAATACTTAATCCGGGCACTTGCTCTAAAGCGGTTTCAATACTAGTTGTGTTTTTGTTAGTAATAAGTTGAGGTTTTAATACTTCCATTGAAACAGTAACGTCTTCAATTCTTTGATCGAATTTTCCTGTTGTAACTACAACAGTTTCTAAAGATTTTGTACTTGATTTGAGGTAAATATCTTGTTCAATTACCACATTTTCTGTAATATGAACGTAAAGTGTGTAGGATTTAAGCCCTACATAGCTACAAATAAGTTTTTGTATGCCGGTATCTAATTCTAAAATATAATTCCCATTAACATCGCTTGTAGTGCCCTTAATTAAATTTTTTGCTAATTGTATGTTAGCGCCCGGCAAACGTTCTTTTGAATCGTTTTCAAATACACTTCCTTTTAAGATACCGGTAGCATTTTGTGAAGATAAAAACGGTACCCAAAATAATAAAAGGTAAAAAATAAATAATGGTTTCAATATTTTTGTCATTTTAAAAAGCAAACTCTGCTGTACATTATGAACAGCAGAGTTCAACGTTGATGCTTATTAATTTAAAATAAATTTTCCGCTGGTTTGAAATGTTTTTCCTGACAAGATATAAATGTACATTCCACTATTAAGTTCTGATAGATTGATAGTATTTATTTTATTGTTATCAATTTTATCTGTTTTTAAAAGTTTACCTGTAACATCATAAAGGTAAATTATTGAGTTTTCTTCGCTACTTGTTTCAAAGCTCACATTTAAATTGTTGTTAGCGCAAAACACGTGAGACATGTTTTGGACTAATTGATTTGATTTAATATCGGTAGTTGTATTATAAATTAAAATTAAGTCATCAAGCCAAAGTTTGCTTCCGGTAACGGTTGTAGTTTGGTTGTTTGATGATGTAAGATTAACCATAATATAAGCGGGTGTAGCTGAACTTACGTAGTTAAAAGGGGCAGTAAAGCGTTTCCAAGAATTAACGGCTACACCTGCAGATGAAACAAAAAGGGCATCGCCAATTTTATTAGCCGATAAATCAGGGTGATTGCTGCTTACGGGTGTTTCCGGGTCGTTGTAATCGCCTATGTGAAGTATTGCACGTACTTTTGCTTGTTCTGTGCTGTTACCGGGTGTGTATTGATACCAACCGGCAATACTATCGGGTTTACTGGTGCATGCATAGCGGCGGTCGTCGCTTGAGGTACTGTAATTAATAGTTCCGATGTAGCCTTGTGCCTTTGTAAAATTTGGAGCATTAATTACTCCTGTTGATGCGCTGCCATTTACAGCCGTGCCAAAGTATGAAATTGTTTCTAAGCGCATTGAGTTATTACCTGTGTGCGCCTTAGTATTATCTTGAAAGCAAGTAGCATTTGCCAATTGGGCAACACTTGACCCTGATTTATTGGAGTACCAGCCGGTAAGTTCAGTAGAAATACCAGGACTTGGATTTCCTAAGTTTTCAAAGCTTGGGTTTGGTAATTGCACTTGAGCAATTGCCGTTGTTGAAATGAGGATTGTTGAAATTGTAAATTTTTTTATCATATTAATCAATTTAAAAATTTTAGCAAAGTTATGACTAATATCAATAATTAACTATTTAAATTACGTTTTTAACGCAATTATAAATTTTAACAATCGTGTATTTATTTTTTAAAAATGAAGTAAACGGCTAGAATTAGTAAGCAGAATCCAATAGCGTGGTTTGAAGTGAAGGCTTCGTTTTTAAAAAAAATGATTGTAAAAACAGTAAAAACAAGTAGTGAAATAACCTCTTGAATGATTTTTAATTGCCACAAATTAAACGGCCCTCCATTTTCGATATAACCAATTTTGTTTGCCGGTATAAGCAATGAGTATTCAAACAAAGCAATACCCCAGCTTAAAAAAATTACACTTATTAAATTTAAATTATTAAAAAAATTCATTTGCTTAAATTTTAAGTGACCGTACCAAGCAAATGTCATAAATGTATTTGAAATAAGTAATAGAAATATAGTTAAAATAGCGCGTTTCATTTTAATAATTATTTATTTAAGGCTTTATTTAAGCGTTGCGATATGGTTGTAGCTATTTCGCTAAAATGTTTTGAAATAATTTTTTTAGGATTGTTTAAAGTGGGCTCAAATAGTATTTCTGCTGTTCCTGAGTTTAGCTCGGTAGCATTTAAATCATAAATAGTGTAGTGCACAACAATTTTTCTATACTTACTTTCTTCACCTACGTCTCCGGGGCTTTTAGTTCCACTTGCTTTTAAATCTAATTCGTTTATAAACACAAAAACATCTGTTTTATATTTTGCATAAAGCAAGGGTATTACTTTTGCATTTGTAATTTTAGCGTTCATAAAACGGTCGTCGGTATTCGTTTCAACTTTTAATTGTCCTTTTTCGATAGTTTTATTTTTTTTCTCTTTTTTGGGTGGTTCGTAGTTTTCTTGATTAGGTGTTTTTTGATATTCATAGCTAAGGTACTGGTAAATGCCGTTTAAATCTTTTTTATATTTTACCGTATCCGACATTAAATCAAGTGAACTTAAATTATCTTTTTTAAATGCTTTAAATAGTGCATCGTTAATACCATCTCTAAAAGTAAATTTTATATCTTTTGCACTCATGCCTGTTTCTGTGTTTAAGTTATGATCTATTTCACTCATATACAGCTTTGGCTCAAATGGAATAAGCATTATTTTATGACTGCTTAATGCTTTTGAATTAGATTTATTTTCTTTTGGTGCAATAGTAGTGTGTTGTGAAAATGTTGTAAGGATTACAATTGATAAAAGATAGGTTAAAAAATGTTTTTTCATAAAGATTAATGGTGTCATTTAATGCTTCTACGTTATAAAGGTACTTTTTGTTGCGAAATATGAAAATAGGTTTATTTATGCTGTTGCTTTGTAAATAAAATTAGATAGTATTAATTTTTGCAATTTAAAGAATGCCCACATCTGCTAATTTTAGCCATCCTTCGTTGCCATTGTCAAGCTTGATTAGTACCCATTCGCCATTATTTTCAATCACTCTTATTTTTGTGCCTTCATGCAATGTGAATCTAGATGAGCCTGTTAATGTAGGTTCGTTTTTTACGGTTATTTGTTTACTTGTAATAACAGCAAACTTGTTTTCAACTTTGCTTTTAAGTGCCGAAAAACCTAAGGCATACATAAAAATAAAAGCAATTACACTTAAAATACCTGCAATAAAGCTAATGCGTTTAATTGGAACTGATTGTGAAAATATAAAAATATAGGTTAAAATAAGCGCAAGCATTAAAGCAAAAATACTTAGCCAAGCCCATTTGGCAGTGCTTAAAGAAAGTAATAAATTAGTTTTAACGGCTGTTACAAAAAAGTTTTCTTTAGTATCAATTTTATCAATTGTTTTTGAATTAGCTATTGCAAGGTTAATTTTAACGTCCTCATCATTTGGGTTTATTTTTCGGGCTAACTCATAGTTGTAAATGGCTTTACCTATCTGGTTATTTTTGTAATAGGCATTTCCTAAATTAAAATATAATTGGTAAGCCTTGTAACCCGATGATACTAAGGCTTCATATTTTTCAATGGCTTCTTTATAATTTTTTGTGTCGTATGCTTTTTCTGCCAACTTTAAATCATCATTTGCGTTAGCAATTATCGAAATAAAAAATATAATTATACTTAATTTAAATTTCATGCTTTGTATTTTGCTAATTGATTTTCAATACTACTAATTAAGCCGGCTGTATTTTCATATACTTTGTTTAAATCACCGCTTACAGCTCCGGGTGCATATTTTGCATATTCAGAAATTTGTAATACTTCAATAAATTTATGAATAAGTGCCTCATCTACTCCTTTTTGGATTAAATGTTGTTTGATGCTCTCTTGTGATAAATCGGCGATTGGAATGTTCAGTTTGTTACTGATATAATTATTTAGTGAAGTTAAGATTTCAGTATAAAAAGCGTCTTTATTATTTTCTTTCATGTATTTGCTGGCTTTTATTAATTGTTTTTTTGCAACTTTTGCAGCTTTACGTTCTTTAACTAAGGTAATATTGCTGTTATTTTTAATAACGCTTCGTTGAAAAATAACTGCTAATAAAAAAATAAGTATTAATAAAAGTAAAATTGAAATATGGGTAAATGAATTAAAAAACTCGCTTTCGGTTTTGCTAAGTGTAAAATCACCTTTCTTTATATATCTAATATCATTTTCTATATCTTTTACTTGGTTTAAAGGTGTGTAAACTTGTGTATTTGTTGAATTTGGGTCGGCCTTTAAAACAGTTATTTCAATTGGCTGTGCTATAATACTATTATATTTTTTTGAGTCTAAATTAAAATAACTAAAGCCAATATTGCTTAATTTAAATTTACCTTCAACTCTTGGAATTAGCGTAAAATCAAAAATTTTTGAGTTAGCATACTCGTTCACTTTAGGCTCGTATTTTTCAAATCCTTCGGGCAATTCAAAATCAGGAGCATTAACTAATTTAAGGTTTCCTTTACCACTTACCACCAATTTTAAATTAATGGCTTCATTAGCCTTAACTTCATTTTTACTTACTTCAGCTTTAAATGTGTAATCGCCAACAGCTCCATTAAAATTAGAGGGCTTGCCTTGCTCTGGAAGATTAATTACCTCAACGCTTGCTTCGCTTCCCTTAATAGAGTAGGGGACATCTTCATAGCCTCCTCCGCCAAAAAACTGTTCAAAAAAGTTTTTTGGTTTTGTATTGCTTTGTTTTCGAATAATTATTTCGCCGCTAATAGGGGTTAATTTAATTTTTCCGGCTTTGTTTGCTACACATATATTTCTAAAAAGTTCGTAAGTGTAATACATTATACCATCAACATTTTCTTGCCCCAATTGTCCTTTGCTTTGGCTTTCTTGTGATGTTGAATAAAAACCATCATAAGTTGGGGGGTTAAATTTTTGAAATCCTACTATTGGGTAGCGTGAATATGCTTTTTGGGTTATTGTAACCTGCTCGCCTAAAGTACATTTAGTTTTACTTAAACCAACTCTTATAAATATTTCGCCTCCTTTTAGCTTGCCATATTTAGCCTCTTCACCGCTATTTGAATTTTGATTTTGCTGATTTTGTTGTGAATTGCCTTTAGAAACATCAATAGTTATTGGTTTTGTTTCAAATTTTTGATTGCCGGCAACCACACTTGCTGCCTCAATGATAAGTTTACCTTCTTTTTTTGGAATTAATATCCACGAAAGCGTTAATTGGTAACTTACAGCTCCGTTAATCATTTGCATACTGGTACTTTGGTTAGGACCGGATACTACATGAAAATCTTTAAATGCCGGTGGGCTATAACTATTGGCCTGTGTCTTAATAACAATTGCATACTCTAGTTGTTGATCGTTTGTAATTGAGCGGCTGTTAACTTGCGCATCAACTTGCGAAAAGCACTTATTAAATGCAAGTATTATAAATAAAAATATGCTTATGTTTTTTTTCATATAATTACCAATCCTTATCAACTGTTGTTTTTGATGGATCTTCTTGTTTCATTTTTTTATTATCGTGTAATTTTTGTTCTTTATTCATTAATGCTTTTAATAATTGTTCGGCTTGATTTTTATCCATATCATTTGGCTTTGGATCTGCATTTTTTTGCTTATCCTTTTTGTCTTCTTCTTTTTTGTTTTGATTGTTTTGACCACCACCACCTTTGTTTTGTTTTGGAGGCATGTTTTTTAATGCGTATGCCAAGTTGTAGCGTGTATCTTCATCTTTTGGATTTAATTTTAATGACTTTTTATAGGCATCTACTGCTTGTTGATAATCTTTCTTTTTTAAATAGCAATTACCTATGTTGTGCCAAACATTGTGTAATGTATCTTTACTGCTAATTGAATTAGCAACAACTGCAAAGTTTTGGGCGGCCTCATCTAACATTAATCCAGCTAATGAATCGGGGGTCATTTTTTTTTGCAGAGGTACTTTAATTTTACCTTCTTTAACACCTACACCGGCTCTGTATATTGAACTGCCTAAGTTATAATTAGCCTTTTTGTTTGCTGCATTTATTTGAAGTGATTTTCGGTATTCTAAGGCCGCTTTTTCAATATCACCGGATTTATAAAATTTATTTCCATCATAAATAGCTTGTGCATCTTTTTGTGCAAGGCTAAATTTTTGAATAGACATAAAGAATATTACAAAAGCTAAAATTTTATGTTGCGAAATTAAATAGTCTTTCATTTTACAGATGTTTTTGAGGGTTGAAACATATTTAATTTTTTAAACCATTCGCTAACTCTTTCACTAATTAAAAACTCAATAATAAAACATATTAAGGATAGCGCAATAAACCACTGAAATTGGTCTTCATAATCAGTGTACATTTTACTTTCAATTTGTTCTTTATCTAATTTTCCAATTTTATCAATAACAGAGCTTAAGCCCACATCTGCTTGTGAAGCTTGTACATACACACCATTTCCTTTTGAAGCTATTTCTTTAAGTACAGATGCGTTAAGTTTTGTAACTACGGTTTGCCCATCTTTATCTTTTCTGTAGCCTTTAACCATACCATTTTCTATAAGGGGGATAGGTACACCACTTTCTGAACCAATGCCAATTGTAGATAACATTACGCCTTGCTTATGCGCTTCTTCTGCTGCGGCAATAGCTTCAGATGAATGATTTTCACCATCGGTAATTAAAATTATAGCTCTGTTTTTTCCTTGATCGGTACCAAACGATTCAACTGCTTTATTAATGGCTGATTCTATGTTAGTGCCTTGTACAGGAACCATTCCTGGGTTTATTGACTCAAGAAATATTTTAGCGGCGTTATAATCGGTTGTTATAGGTAATTGAACATAGGCTTCGCCGGCAAAGATAACAAGCCCTAATCTATCGCCTTGTAAAGCGTCAATCATTTTTTCTAAAGCAAATTTTGCTCTTGTTAAACGGTTAGGCGATAAATCTTGAGCCAGCATACTGTTGCTAACATCTAAACAAACAACTATGTCGGCACCTTCGCGTTTAACTTCGGTTAGTTTACTGCCTGTTTGTAAGTTACACATTGCTAAAATGAGTGAGCTTAACCCAAGCATAAATAAAAATAATTTTAACACTCGCTTTCGTTGCGATGCAAATGGAATAAGTTGAAGAACTAAATTTTCTTGACCTAATTTTTTTAATTTCTTTTTACGTGAGTAGCTGTATAATAGCCAAAGCAAAAGCATTATTGGTAATGCAATAAAGCCATAAAAATAGATATGATGTTCAAACTTAAACATTAAGGCGTAATTCTAAAAAAAGTATAACGTAAAATAAATTCTAATAGCAATAAAATTGCAGCTAATAAAGCAAATGGTAAAAAGTGTTCAGATTTATTGGTGAAATTTTTTTCGCTTATAATACTTTTTTCCATTTTATCAATCTCTGCGTAGGTGTCGTATAACGAATTTTTATTAGTTGCTCTAAAATACTTTCCGCCAGTTACATTTGAAATTTCACCCATTGTTTTTTCGTCAATATCTACATCAACATAATCGTACTCATACTCACCTTGTGCATACATAGCTACCGGCTGAAGTGCTTTGCCACGTGAACCTATACCTATACAATACACTCTAATTCCGTATGTTTTTGCTAACTCACCTGCTGTTAAGGGCGAAACTTCGCCCACGTTGTTTACACCATCGCTAATTAATATTATAACCTTGCTTTTAGCCTTACTGTCTTTTATACGTGCTACAGCGGTAGCTAATCCTAAACCAATTGCTGTGCCTTGATCTAATATACCAGCCTTAATTTGAGGAAACATGTTTTTTAAAACTTTATGATCTGTTGTTAACGGGCATTGTGTGAAAGCTTCTCCGCCAAACAACACAAGTCCGATACGATCGTTAGGGCGAGCATCAATAAATTCTGTTATTACTTCTTTTGCTATTTCAAGGCGGTTTGGTTTAAAATCTTTTGCGAGCATAGAGAGCGAAACGTCAACGCTTAGCATTATGTCTATACCTTCTGTTTTACTGTTTTTATAAGAACTTCTGCTTTGCGGACGAGCCAATGCAAATATTAATACAGCAATACTAATTAAACGAAATACAAATAATACGTGACGCAATTTTGCCTTTAACGAGCTGTTAATGCCTTTTAAAAAAGTAAATGAGGAATAGTTTATTTCTCCTTCTGATTTTTTGCGTCGTAGTATATACCAAACAATCATAATCGGAAGTATTAAAAACAACCAAAACCATTGTTTTTCAGAAAACTGAATATCGGTAAAATAATTTGTCAATTTTAATTCGTGTTACTTTCTATGTTTGATGAGTTTTTTATTTCTGTTGATTCAGTATCTCGTTTGGTTCCGTTTACAAAATCAAAAGCGGCTTGAAGCGCAATGTTATGCTCGCTCTCAATCGGAGTCATTTTTGCAAATTTTACTAAGTCAGATAGTTGTAGTAATTGTTGTAATTTTTCTTTACTGGTATTATCAACCACTTGCGACCTAAAGGCCTTAATAATTTCATCGCTTGTACTTTCAAGGGCCATAATTTCGAATCGCTCTTCAATATATAAACGAATTGTATCTGTTATTGATGAGTAATACTCTTTCACGCTTCCTTGTTTCCAAATTTGACTTTCTTTAATTTTTTCGAGCGCAGCTAAGGCTGTAATGTGGGCAGGTATTTTAGGTTTAGGTGGCTCAATAATTTTGTGTTTACTTTTATTGTTTAAATAAATTGTTATTAAAACTATTGCTAAAATTGCAAGTAATGTGCCTGCTGCCCAATAAATAATTGGTAAATACCATTTCCAATTAAATTTTTCTTCAAATATTGGTTTAATGTCTTTAATTTTTGTGGCACTGCTATCGGTTGGTACAGTGTGAACTTCTAATACAATTGGCACAGTTTTTTTTATGTTAGTTGTATCATTATTTATAATAAATTTAAATGAAGGAAGTACGTAAAAACCACTGTCGTAAATGCTTATTCTAATGCGTTGGTGTTGTTGAATGAATGAAGGATCGTTTTTGTTTGGCAGCATTGTATCAATTTCGCTTTTTGATACTACTTCAATTTTTTCGGTTATTGTATCGCCTATGCTAGGCCATTGTATTGAAATTTTTTGGTTAGATTTATAGTTTACAAATAAATCAACATTTACTTGTTCTCCTATTCTAAGTTTAGATGTGTCAACCACAGCGTGCACCTCAATATCTTGTGCCTTTATGTTTAGCGAGCAAAATATTAATATTAAAAAAATATAGTTAAATGATTTCAAGTAATATAATTAGCGTTTTTTAAATAAGTTCATTAATGGTTTTATGTAGCCTTCATGTGTTAGTATGTTGGTAGTGTCAACACCACATTTTGCAAAAACCTCTTTTAAGTCGTTTTCAAATTTTAAGCGGTTGGTTTTAAATTTTTTTTGAAAGTCGTTGCTATCGCTATCAACCCAAATAAATTTTCCGCTTTCGTTATCTTTTAGTTTAACAAGGCCTATTTTAGGAAGTTCTATTTCTGTTTTATCTATTATTCTTAATGCCACCAGGTCGTGCTTTTTATTTGCTATTTTAAGTGCGTCGCTATAATTTATGTGCGCATAAAAATCACTTATTAAAAATACGATACTTCTTTTTTTAATTATATTGGTTAAAAATTTAAGCCCTATTTCTAAGTTAGTTCCTTTTTGCTCTGGTTTAAACTCGATTAACTCCCGTATTATTCTTAGCACATGCGATTTTCCTTTTTTTGGCGGAATGTATTTTTCAATTTTATCACTAAAAAATATAACACCTATTTTATCATTATTGGTTGAAGCTGAAAAAGCAATTACTGCACATAATTCCGTTATTAAGTGTTGTTTAAATTGATTGTGGGTTCCAAATAAACCGCTGGCGCTTATGTCCACCAATAGCATAACACTAAGTTCACGTTCTTCTTCAAAAACTTTTACATAAGGAGTATTAAATCGTGCAGTTACATTCCAATCAATTGTGCGTACATCATCTCCGGGCACATATTCTCTCACTTCTGAAAAAGCCATTCCTCGCCCTTTAAAAGCACTATGGTACTCGCCAGAGAAAATTTGATTACTTATTCCTCTTGTTTTAATTTCGATTTTTCTAACTTTTTTTAAAAGCTCTGATGTATCCACAACAATTGTTTAATATATACTTTAGTTTCTTTTAATGCGTTTTTTATTAAGGAACTTCAACAGTATTTAATATTTCGGCAATAATATGTTCACTTGTAATATTTTCAGCTTCGGCTTCGTAAGTTAAGCCTATGCGGTGGCGCATAACATCGGTACAAACAGCACGCACATCTTCAGGAATAACGTAGCCTCTGCGTTTTATAAATGCGTATGCTTTTGAGGCAAGCGCTAAATTGATACTAGCCCTTGGACTTCCTCCATAAGAAATTAATCCTTCAAATTTTTGTAATTTATATTCTTTAGGAAACCTTGATGCAAATACAATGTCAACAATGTAGCGTTCAATTTTTTCGTCCATGTAAACATCTTTCACAACTGTGCGTGCTTTAATAATATCGTCTGGCTGTAACACTGTGTTTGGTGTTGGCATGCCCTGTGGTGAAATGTTAGAGGTAATAATTTTTCGTTCATCTTCTTTTGTGGGATAACCGATTACAACTTTTAGCATGAAACGATCCATTTGAGCCTCGGGTAGGGGGTAGGTTCCCTCTTGTTCAACGGGGTTTTGCGTTGCTAATACTAAAAAAGGATTTGGCAGTTTAAAGGTTTGGTCGCCAATGGTTATTTGTTTTTCTTGCATGGCTTCGAGCAAGGCTGATTGAACTTTTGCGGGAGCACGGTTAATTTCATCGGCTAACACAAAATTTGCAAATACGGGACCCATGCGAATTGAAAAAGCTTCTTGCTTCTGGTTATACACTTGAGTTCCTACAACGTCGGCCGGTAATAAATCGGGGGTAAATTGAATTCGACTAAATTTACCGTTTATACATTTTGCTAAGGTGTTTATGGCTAGCGTTTTTGCTAACCCTGGTACGCCTTCTAGTAAAATATGCCCATTGCTTAGCAAGCCTATTAATAAACGCTCAATCATTTGTTTTTGACCAACAATTACTTTGTCCATTTCAAGGGCTAAAACATCTATAAATGCGCTTTCACGCTGAATGCGCTCATTAATTTCTTTTATATCAACCATAAATTTAATTCAGTTTAAAGGAGGTTAAAGATAATGATAGAGGGCTTTAAGGACAAGTATTTCATGGTTAAATTTTGTTAAGCATTTGCAGTTTAATTTATGCGTTTTTTTGCTTTTTTGGTACTAAGGGTTTGTAGCTTGGTGTATGGTTGGCAATACAATACTTGATACGAAGGGCCTCGCTTTAAAGTTAAGTTTTACAACAAAAGATTTTGGGTGCTTTCTGATTGCATCTTCACTTTATTCGTCCAAAATCGAGAGTAACACTACATAACGAACAAACAGTTTTGTACACTTCTGCGATTTAATTTTTTATAACATTTCGACTGTTTCTATTGGCTTATAGATATTGAGTTTGTTTTTGAAATTTAAATAATGTTATTTTTAAATCCTCACGCCAATTAAGCTCACATCATCAATTTGTTCATAGTGCGCTTTCCAATCGTCAAAAGATTTATCAAAAACCACCTTTTGCTCTTGCATGGATAAATGATTGTTGTTTAATAATAACTCCTGCAAAGGGCTGTATTTAAATTTTTTTCCTTTCGGTCCGCCAAATTGGTCGGCATAACCGTCGGTAATTAAATAAATCGTATCGCCTTTTTGTAGTTGAATAACCTCACTTGTAAACGGAACTAATTTTTCGGTGTAATTACCAATTGGCATTTTGTTGGCTTTAAATTCGACAATTTCAGAGTTGCGAACTAACCAAATCGGATTATTAGCTCCAGCAAATTCGAGGGTATTATCTATTTTATTCCACACGCACAAGCACATATCCATACCATCGCGCTGACCACCTTCGCCTTTTTGTTCCAGCGCATGAATAATTTTTTCACGTAAACGGTTTAAAATTTCATTGGCTTTAAAAATTTTATTTTCTACCACAATTTCATTTAAGAAACTATTTCCGAGCATACTCATAAAAGCTCCAGGAACACCGTGTCCTGTGCAATCTGCCAATAAAAATACCGAACGGTTATTTGGTGTATTGTATGCCCAATAGAAATCGCCGCTTACAATGTCTTTGGGTTTAAATAAAATAAAATGTTCTTTAGTTACTTTATTCCAAACTTCTTCGCCTGTAAGTACCGCTTGTTGTATCCGTTTAGCATAAGTAATACTATCAATGATTTCTTTTTGTTTTTCTTCAACGAGGTGTTTTTGTTGAGTGATTTCGGTGTTTTTAGTTTCTAAATTTTTTTTCTGTCCTTCAATCACTTGATTGGCTTTTTGTGTTTTTCTGAAGTTGATAAACGCCATGGCTGCAAAAAACCCTGTTCCTGCCAAGGCAGCTAAACTCAACCAAATAACCACAGATTTACGTTTATTTTCCGAAGTCTTGAATTGTATATCACTTTCCTGTTGTTTGATTTGCAAATCCTTTTTTTCGGTTTCATATTTGGTTTGTAATTCTTTGGTACTTTCTAGTCCTGTTTGAATATTTAAAGAATCTATTAAATCAGTCATTTTATCCATATACATAACTGCGCTATCCGAATTAGGCTTTTTAATATAGAAGTAAGCTAAATCTCGATAGAGATACCTTAAATTATCCGTTGCCTTACATAATTTAGCTTGTTCGGTGGCTTTATATAAATACGACAAAGAAATATTATTTTTTTTATAATAATCATAATAAATCTGAGCCATATTATTGTATGAAACTACTAATAAATTGTGCATTCCATGGCGTTCTAAAAAAGGAATCGCTTGCTGAAAATAAAATACAGCAGAATCCCATTGCTTAATATTTTTTAACATTCCTGCATAATCATTCATACATTGATAATAGCGCACATTATCATTTAATGACTTGGATAAGAAGAAAGATTTTCGAGCATATAACGCCGCTTCCTCTAGTTGATTTAACCGAAGGTATGCTGATGATATATTACTCAATGCGCCTATTTTTCCCACCATAAAATTTATTTTATCATAAATATCGTAGGCTTTTTTGCTGTCGTCTAACGAGCCTTGTATATCGCCCAATGATTTTTTTACCAATGCAAAACTTTGATAAGCCTTGCCAATTCCACGTTCATTTCCAATTCTACGAAAATGCGCTAATGCTTTGTTATAAAAAATTAAAGCACTATCTGTTTTATTTTGCATGTGATAGCTGTTTCCTATTTGTATGTTTGCATCGCCTTTAGCAACACTTGTATCCGATGCTAATTGAGCCGCTTTGTAAGCGTATTTTCTCACACTGTCGGCGTTTACACCCGTATAATAAAAAGCCAATTTAGAGTAAATTTTTGCTACAGAATCCTGTTTTACATGGCGTGTAATTCTCAATAAAGAATCCACAAAAGGGTCTTGTGCTTTTACAAAAAACAGAGTACTTAATAATAATACACCTAAAATTTTCATACCCTAAAATTAATCAAAAAATTACACAATTATCACTCAGATTAATTACCTTTTTAAATCATTTCTGCCCTAAATAATTTTTTAAAATATAAGGGCAGTCAAAAATAGCTTTACAGAAGTCGAAAGAAAAGGAAGATAAAAGGTGCTTAAATTTTCTTCTCAGCTTTGTAAAATTATAAGAAAGTGAAAATTTAAAGAGACAAAAAATGAGATGAGAAAATATAGTTAAAAGCGCAGGTTGATTTAATTAGAATGAAATTTTATTTTTGTTATTAAATTTTGCTTTGATACTGTCCACCACATCATAAACCACCGGTACTAAATACACTGTTAATGCTAAAGAAGAAAGTAATCCACCAATAATTACCCACGCCAAACCGTTTTTCCATTCAGCTGCTGTTCCGCTGGCTAAGGCGATGGGCAACATTCCTATTGTCATGGATAAAGTGGTCATCAAAATTGGTCGCATTCGTTCTTTTCCTGCTGTAATCAATGCTTCTTTGTAATGTTTTCCCTCAGCTTTCAGTTGGTTGGTAAAGTCCACAATTAAAATGGAATTTTTTGTAACCAAGCCCATTAACATAATCAATCCAAGCAAAGCGAATAAACTTAAATTACTCAACGACAAATTCAATGCTAAAAATGCTCCGATTGCAGCAACAGGAATGGCGAATAATGCCACAAACGGATAAATGTAACTGTCGTATAATGCCACCATAATCAAATAAATCAGTAAAAAGGAAATCAATAAAACTGAACCCAATGCCCCGAAGCTATCGTTTTGTCTTTTGATGTCGCTTCCCCAAGTCATTGAAATTCCTTCAGGTAATGGATTGTTTTTGATGTAAGCCACTACTTCATCTGCCACCGTTCCTGATGGTCTTCCCAAAGCATCAGCTGTTAATGTTACAGCAGGTTGACGGTCTTTTCGCTCTAAAAGTGAGGGTGAATTATCTCGTTCAATAGTGGCAAATTGTGAAACTTCAATTGGAACTCCCATTGGGTTTACAATGTTGAGTTGTTGTACATCGTCTTCATTTTTACGACTGAAATTATTTAACCAAATCCTCACCGAATATTCTGTTCCGTTTTCGGTTAATGTAGCATCATCATTACCAGTAAAAGCAGTACGCAAATTCATTCCTACATAAGCGGTATTTAAGCCTAATCGCTGCATTTTATCCTTGTCGGGAATTACTTTTAATTCAGGACTTCCTGCTTCCACCGATAAACGAACATTATCGGCTCCGGGAATTTTTTCAATAACTGATTTTAAATTGTTTCCTGTTTGCATTACTTGATTGATACTGCTTCCGCTTAAAGTAATTTCTATCGGGGCAGAACGAGGAATTAAGCCTAAAGCCATCATTGAAAAATTGATGCCTGAATAATCTTTCTGTAAATCCTCTCTCAACTTTCGCATAAATTGTTCTGTTGGAATTTTCTCAACACCTGCCATTTTTAATTCTTCATTCTTCATTTTTAATTGAATGGTAAATTCAGTTTTATTGGCAGAACCAACTCCCAAACTTCCAATACCTGTACTTGGTCCACCTACATTGCTGAAAACGGTTGCAACTTCGGGCTGTTGCATAATATAGTTTTCTATTTTTTCAGAAATCAAATTGTTTTGTTGAATAGAAGTGCTTTTATCAAACTCTAATGCTAAACGAAATTTTCCTTGGTCGCCTGTTGAAATGAGTTCCTTTCCGATAATTCCTTGTTTCATCATTGCTACTGTTCCAACAAACAAAAGCAAAACAAATCCTGTAAAGATGAGTTTGTGATTTAAAACCCAATTCAGTGTTTTACCATACCAACTGATAAATTTGTCTAACTGATGCTCAAACCAAAGCAAAAAGCGATTAAAGAAATTAGTCGGTTGCAAATCTTCTTTTTTTCCGATGCGTGAAGCCAACCAAGGCGTTAAAGTAAAACCTACCAACAAACTCGTAAGCGTTGAAGTAATCACCACAACAGAAAACTGCTTGAGCATATCGGCAACAAAAACCTGTAAAAATAAAATAGGTAAGAACACCACGACATCAACCAATGTAATAGACAATGCCGAAAATCCGATTTCCATTCGCCCGTCCATTGCTGCTGCTCTTTTTTCTTTGCCCATATCCAAATGGCGTTGGATATTTTCTAAAACCACCGTAGCATCATCTACTAAAATACCGATGATTAAAGACATTGCGAGTAAGGTCATCAAGTTTAAAGTATAACCCAACAACCACATCACGGCAAAAGCGGTAATTAAAGAAGTGGGAATAGCAACTAAAACGATTAATGAATTTCTAAAACTTCTAAGGAAAAGCAACATTACCAAGGACACTAAAATTACAGCTAAAATTAAATCAAATACTACAGAATTAACGGCTGCGATGGTGTTGTCTGTACTATCGTCCGTTATTACAAACTTCACATTAGCATTCGTATTTTGGTTTTCAATGGACTGAAATTTTTCCCTAATCAGTTTTGATACATCAACAGCATTTGCATCGCCTTGTTTTTTTATCATTAAACCTATTCCGTTTTTACCATCGTAACGACTGTAAGAAGTGATTTCTTTGATGCCGTCCGTTACTTCAGCAATATCCTTTACATACACAGGACTATTTGGAAAAGGCATTGCTACTTGTACATTTTGAATGTCATTTACCGAGTTAAACTTTCCAACCAAACGCACCGAATTATTCTCTTTATCAGTTTGTAATTTTCCCGCAGGTAAATCAATACCAGAACGGCTTACAGCTTCCACCACTTGAAGCAAAGAGAGTTTGTATAGTTTCAATTTCTCTTTATTTACTTTGATTTGAATTTCCCGTTCTTCTCCGCCTAAAATGGTTATTTCTGCCACTCCTTTTAACTGCTGAACTTGTGGTAAATAATCATCTTTCATTTTTTGGTAAAATGCAGTAGGCTTTAAATTACTTGTTGCACTTACCGACATTATTGGTAAATCGTTGGGAGAAACCTTACTCATTACAGGACTTAAAATATCCTTGGGTAAATCTTTTCGGATATTATCAATGTAGCGTTGAGCATCTTGCATTGTTTTGTCCAAATCTGTTCCATATTTCAAGTTGGCAATGATGATAGAAGCATTTGGCAAAGACTTCGTAACCAAATAATCTACACCCTCCAAATTGGAAAGAGCATCTTCAATTTTTCGGGAAACAGAAGTTTCCACCTCATTAGGTTCAGCACCGGGATAAACCGTTCTAATTACCACAACAGGCTGGTTAAAATCGGGCATTAATTCATAACTCAAATTTTTGTAGCCAATAATTCCCAATAGGGCAAATACGCTGAAAAGCACGATAATCAGCGATGGGCGTTTGATTGATATTTCTGTGATGTTCATTTTTTTGAGTTAAAAGTTTATAGTGAAAAGCTAAAAGTTTATTGCTAAAAGAAAAGTTGAGTTTCGCAGCTTTTAATTTTTCACTTTTAGTTTTCATCTTTTAGTTTTTCAGTTTTTAGCTTTTTTAAGCGTCTTTATAGAAGAAACAAGCATTGCAATCAACTCCTTACATTCAGTTTGCAGGCTTTCAAATAATTTTATTTCAAGATAATTAGTGTCAAACAAAATGGATAACCAATACTCTGTTTCGTTTGCTTCTTTAAGTGAAATATGTAATTTATGAATAAAATCAGCTTTGCTTTGTGCAAATTCTCCCTCTCTTATTAGAGCTCCAATTGCAGTTCCAGAACGAAGAATTTGTTTACTCAACACAAACTCTTTTTTGTCCGTTTGTAAAAATTGAGAAAGTTTCACTATCCGAATTGCAAACTGATAACTTTTATCTTTTAAAATTGACTTACTCATAACTTTTATCTTTTAAAATTTTAATTTAAGGTTTTATCTTTTCACTTCTATCTTTTAATTTTTAGTTTTTCACTTTTAGTTTTTAGTTTTTCACTTCTACATTTGCCTGATTAAATAAGTTGATAAATCCACTTGTTACGATTACATCTCCTTCAGTTAAGCCATCTTTTACTATGGTTTTATTTCCAATATTTTTTGATATAGTTATCGTTTTCAAAACCGCTTTCCCGTTTTTCACTACATAAACTTGAGTTTTACCCACACTTTCAATAATGGCAGAAGAGGGAATGAGAATACCTTTTTCTTGTGTGCTTTCTCCAAAATTTACCTTACCAAACATTCCCGATTTTATGGTTAAGTTTTTTGTATTAGTTACTTGAAATTGCACAGGAAAACTATTACCCATATTAGCTTTGCTTCCAATCATTGTGATTTTTCCTGAAAGAGAAATGTCAGGAAAAACATCAGCACTGATTTTGTAGGTTTGATTGTTTTGAAACTGAGCCAAATTGTTTTCGGGAACATTTACCGTAAAGCGTAAAGTGCCTATATCTGTAATTTGCAACAATGGAACACCTGGTGCTGCAAATGCACCTACCTCACTCAACTTTGCTGTTACAATACCATTAAAAGGTGCTTTAATAGTGGTTTTGTTTATTTGTTCCTGAATGGTTGCTTTTTGCACTTTTGTGGACTTCAAACCCAACTGTGTTTTTTCTAATTGCACACCTTGCACGGCATCTGCTTGTGCTAAAATCGTATAGCGTTTTACATCATCTTCCAACCCCTCAATTTGAACTTGAACCGTTTGTAGCTGTAGTTTCAACAATGAATTATCCAACTGAATAAGCGTTTGTCCTTGACTGACATAACTACCCACATCTACTAAAACACTATTGATTTTCCCTTGTGTTTCCGCACTAATTTTAGTTTCCTTGTTAGGTTCAAATGTGCCAGTAAAAGCATTTTCTGCACTTAAAAATTTTAAACGAATGGTATCCACTTCAACCGAAATCGGTTTTTCTTTATCAAACTGATATACCTTGCTTTCGGTTGTTTTTTTGTTGCTTATCAATTTGGAAGCTACTAATGCTACAACAGCAATTCCTATTATTATCCAAATTATCTTTTTCATTATCTCAATTTTTAATTCGTAATTTTTTAATTTTTAATTGACTTAATTGCCCCCGTTAATTTTTTAATCTCCAAATCTGCTTTCAGATAATCTATAACTGCCGTCAAGTAATTTTGCTGTGCCTCACGAAGTACATTATCCGCTAATAAAACATCGGTCAGCGTTGCCGTTCCTTGCTTTTGTTGCAACACTGTTTTTTCATAAATATCTTTCGCCAAAATGATTTGATTTTCTGTATTGGTAATGGTTGATTGAGCCGTGTTTCTTTGTCGGGTTGCATTTTCAATTTCCATTTTGCTTTTATCATCAATCAGTTGAGTCTGTAAATCGTTATTACTGATTTCTAATTTCTTTTGATTGATTTTTCTCTGAGTAGCCGTTCCATTAAATAAGGAATAACCCAACTGTAATCCCGCAAAACTTACCGGATAGAATTTCAGAAAATCGTTTGGTGTTTTATCGTAGCCAAAGCCTGTTGTACCATACGAAGCAATCAAATTCAACGAGGGTAGAAACCGTGATTTATTTAGAGTACTTAATTCGCTGTTCAAGAGTTTTTTTTGTGTTTGAATTATTTTCAAATCCAAAATGTTAGCAGTATTGTTTTCTATTAAAGTTTGCTGTTCAATTTCAGCGTTAATTGTCATGTTTTGTTCCAACGGAATACCGATATTTAGTTTCAAAGCATTCAGAATGGAAATGTATTTATTGTACACATTTTCTTTTTGCGTAGCCAACTGTTCGGCTTGTAATTTCACTTTACTTACATCTGTTCCCTTCGCTAATAATTGCTCTTTCAACAATTCCATATTCTTCAAAAGTTTTTGGGTATTTATCAGATTGGTATCTAAAAAGTCAATTTGATGTTTCAGAATTTGAGCATTGTAATACAGCGTAGTAATGTCGTATAACACCTGTTCTTCCGATTTTTGAAATTGAAGTTGCGTTAGTTCGTTGGCAATTTTTGTATTCTCGATCACTCCATATACTTGCTGATTATACAAAGGCATTGCCAATTGAATATTTGCACTTATGTTGTGTGGAACACCAAATTGCACATTCTTATAATTCCCATCAGGAATTTTTGGATTAAAAATATTCATCGGCATCAACTGAGTAGGCAATTCCATAAAATATTTATAATCCGCATTGGCTGTAACTTTCGGAATAAGATTGGCTTGAGCTTCTTTCTTTCTTTGTTCACTGATGCTGATATTATTTTTGTTGATTCGCAAGGTTTTGTTATAAACCTGTGCGGTATCAATACATTGTTTCAAAGTCCAGACTTCCTGTGCCTGAACGGTATTCCATCCGAAAATCATCAGTAGAATAAAAATAGGTTTGTGAATATTCACTAACATAATAAGATAAATTTTTTTTAGTTTATTTTTCTATCATTTTTAAAATTCCTTCCAGAACGGTTTTTCCGTCTTTTACTAAGTTGGATTTATGTTTAGAAAGTTTCCATTTCAATACCGTCATTCTCATTCCTCCAATAATAATTGTAGTCAATGTAGAAGAACCAATTAATTTATTGTAAGCACCTGTTTTTTGACCTTCCTCAATGTTTGCATTGACATACACCTGCATCATATCCATAATTTCAGAAACCTTGTTACTTAAGCTTTCATCAAAATGAAAAATACTTTCAGCAAAAATAACACTTACAATAGCAGGTTTATTGGTAAAAGTTTGTAATTGAGAATTGAAGATGGCTCTTAATTTATTACCTGGCGTATCTTTTGATTTAAATGAAATAGATTGAATGCGAGTTTTCATTTCGGTTTTGAAATACTCCAATAAGCTCAATAATATTTCATTTTTGCTTTTGAAATGGCGATACAAAGCAGGTTCAGACAATCCAATATCTTCGGCAAGCGTTTTAATAGTCAAATTCTGAATTCCAAATTTTGAAATCCTATTTGTTGCTGCTTCCATTATTTCTATCTGCCTGTCTGTAAATTCTTGTCGCATACTTCTAATTTTTAATTTTGTTAGTTAGTATTCACTTGCAAAAGTAGAATGAATATTTTGAACTGACAACTATTTTTTGAAAAAAGTTTATTTTATCTTCATTACTCTTGCATGAAGCATTGGAAAGATTGTTTTTTTTTGATTTTTTGAACGTTGACTTGTACATTGGAAGAACCAAATGTGCCGTTTGCGGGCTGGCATAAAATTGTTTTAAAAAAATGCGGGTGGGGAAAAAATAAAATACATAGGGTCGGCAAAGAGTGTCGGCTTAAATAATACCCGATTTTAATAAGGTCTGTATGTCTTTGCTCATTCTTCAAAATGGTTTACTTCCTATTTTAGTTTTGGTCGCTGTTTCAATGTTCGGAGTATTGTCCTACAATTGGCTATAACTAATTCACACCCGCAATTAATTTTAAGCAAATTTAAAAAAGATTCCCTAATTTTATGCTGTTAAAATTAAAACAGCTATGCTAATCACTGCCGATTCACCCGTTAAATTTGACCGAAGAAAACACAAAGACGACACCTTGCTAAATCTTTATAAAAACATTTTAAAGCCTCGTATGGTTGAAGAAAAAATGCTTTTACTACTACGCCAAGGTAAAATAGCAAAATGGTTCAGTGGCATTGGTCAAGAAGCAATTTCGGTGGGGGTTGCGTCTGCGCTTAACAGTGATGAGTATATTTTACCAATGCATCGTAATTTGGGTATTTTTACAACTAGGCAAATTCCGTTAAACCGATTATTTTCTCAATTCCAAGGCAAACCAGGAGGTTTTACGCAAGGGCGTGACAGGAGTTTTCACTTTGGCACACAAGAATATCACATTATTGGTATGATTTCGCATCTTGGCCCACAAATGGGCGTTGCTGATGGTATAGCACTTGCAAATAAAATTAATAAAGAAGAACATCGTAAAAATGGTAAAGTAACAGTTGTTTTTACCGGTGATGGCGGCGCTAGTGAAGGCGATTTTCACGAAAGCATTAATACTGCTGCTGTGTGGGATTTACCAGTAATCTTTATTGTTGAAGCAAACGGCTATGGATTAAGTACTCCAAGCAGCGAACAATTTAGGTGTAAGTCATTTGCAGATAAAGCAATTGGTTACGGTATTGAAGGTATTAGTATCGACGGCAACAATGTTTTAAAAGTATTTGAAACCATAAAAAGTTTAGCCGAAGACATTCGCCAACGTCCACGCCCTGTTATTGTTGAATGCGTTACATTTCGTATGCGTGGGCACGAAGAGGCCAGTGGTACTAAATATGTTCCAAAAGAATTGTTTGATTTGTGGGGTAGAAAGGATCCTGTACATAATTTTGAAAAATTTTTACTTAATGAAGGCGTTTTAACCGAAGATATAATTGATAATATTCGTATTGAAATTAAAGCTGAAATTGATAAAGGATTAGAAATTGCTTTTTCAGAAACCCTCCCTCCTCCTAATGCTCAAAAAGAACTTTCAGAAATATTTAAACCTTTTTCTACTTCAGATACTAAACCATCAAATACTGAAACTAAAAATTTACGTATGATAGATGCAATTAGTAATGCTTTGGATTTAGCCATGCAAAAGCATCAAAACCTTATTTTAATGGGACAAGATATTGCAGAATATGGTGGGGTATTTAAAATTACTGAGGGATTTGTTGAAAAATATGGCAAGCATAGGGTACGTAACACTCCGCTTTGCGAAAGTGCGATTTTAGGTTCTGGCTTTGGCTTGTCAATTAACGGCTACAAAGCAATGGTTGAAATGCAATTTGCCGATTTTGTAAGCGAGGGTATAACACAAATTGTAAATAATTTAGCTAAAAGTTATTACCGTTGGGGGCAAAATGCCGATGTAGTGGTTCGAATGCCAACCGGTGCCGGTGTGGCGGCAGGACCTTTTCATAGCCAAAGTAACGAGGCATGGTTTTTTAAAACGCCCGGCTTAAAAATAGCGTATCCTGCTTTTCCGGCAGATGCAAAAGGCTTACTATTAAGTTCATTCGAAGATCCCAATCCGGTTATGTTTTTTGAGCACAAAGCCTTGTACCGAAGCGTGAGCGAAGACGTTCCAGATACTTACTATACTATTCCATTTGGGAAAGCAAATTTACTTAAACAAGGTAGCCAAGTAACCATTGTAACTTATGGATTAGCAGTACATTGGGCTTTAGAAATATTAAATAACAATCCAAATATTAGCGCTGATTTAATTGATTTAAGAACCTTAGCGCCATTAGATATGGAATGTGTTTTTAATTCAGTTAAAAAAACAGGTAAAGTATTTGTATTACATGAAGATACTTTAACCGGCGGAATTGGCGCTGAAATTGCGGCTCAAATAAGCGAGTATTGCTTTAATTACTTAGATGCTCCGGTAATGCGCGAAGGAAGTTTAGATACTCCTGTGCCAATGAATGCAGATTTGGAGCACAATTTTTTACCAAAAGAACGCTTTATTCAAAAGCTAATGCAACTAGTTCATTATTAGTACATAACAAAGCTTAAGGCACAATTGGGTTAAATTAAAGTTAACCTTTAGCAGCATGAAATTCAACTAAACCTTCTATTGGCGATTTTATGACGGTACCAACTGAGTAGCCTTGTTGCTCTGCAACCTCTTTAAACACATCTGCATAAACAAACCCAATACTTCCTACGGTTGAAACAGTGTATTTTTTACTGGCTTCGTATTGATTAATTTGGTATTCAAAAAATGAATTAAGACATTCTTTTAATAAATCATTTACATAATTGCTTTCTTTGTATTTAGCAATAAATTTACTTATTCCGGCTAAGTACTTACTTGGCATGATGTTTTTATATACATTATTTAGTATTTTTTCGCGTTCATAGCCCTCTTTTTCAAATGCCTTACGTATAGTTTGCGGCAGTTTATTTTCAAAATAGTCGCGAATAAAATATTTGCCAATTTGAGCACCACTACCATGATCGCCCCACAAATATCCTACCGAAGGTACATTTTCAATAATATGTTTGCCATTGTATAAACAACTGTTGCTGCCCGTACCAAGTATGCAGGCTATGCCCTTTTCTTTTTTACAAAGTGCTCTGGCAGCAGCCAGCAAATCATGCGCCACTAATATTTTTCGAACATTTAACGTATTAGTAAGAGTATCTTCAATTAAGGCACAATTTTCGAATGTTGAGCAACCAGCGCCGTAGTAGTATATTTCGTTTATGTGACTTAAAACTTCGCTTAACTCTGGCTTTAAGTTGTTTAATATTTCAAGGCTAATTTGGTCTTTTGTTTGAAAATAGGGATTAAAGCCAATAGTACTTATTTCTTTTATAACATTTCCATTTTTGAGTAGAACCCAGTCGGTTTTGGTAGAGCCGCTATCGGCAATTAATTTATACATAGAATTTGATTAAGTGCTTAAAATTTTACTTGCTTTCATTTTAGTGAGAGCAGATGTAAATTATTGCAAGATAAAAAAAAACCGCACAATTTATTGTGCGGTCAAAAATGTTTTTTTTAAAACTTATTAAGCATTGCTCTCGGGAGCTGTATTTTCTGATGTTTCAGGGGCAGCAGTAGCTTCTGCTGTTTTTGCAGCAATTTTTGCAGCCTTAGCATCGTTAGCTGTTTTTTCAACTTTCATACGAGTTTCGTATGCTGCTTTGCCTTCTGATTTTAGGCGCTCTTTTTTAGAGCTAATTTTACTTTCTTTTTCTTGTAACCACTTATTAAACTTGTTTTCAGCCTCAGCCTCTGAAAATGCACCTTTGCGGGCTCCTTCTAAAAAGTGTTTTTTAATTAAAACACCTTTGTATGAAAGGATTGCACGTGCTGTGTCTGTTGGTTGAGCGCCATTTTGTAGCCATTTAACAGCTGAATTGAAATTTAAATCAATTGTAGCCGGGTTTGTATTAGGGTTATAAACACCTAATTTTTCAATAAATTTTCCGTCACGTGGTGCACGACCATCCGCAACTACGATATGATAAAAAGCTGCGTCTTTTTTACCATGTCTTTGTAGTCTAATCTTTACTGCCATTGTTATTATTTTTTAAATGAGGCGCAAATGTAATCAAAATTCCTAAATATGCCAACTAAAATGCGACAATTTATTTTTTGTGCTTTGTATTTTCATTTATTTTAATAACTTTGCTTATTATTTAGAAGCTCATTTATGCAAATTAAAGAACGCGGTATTATCTTAATTCCTATTGACTTTTCAAAACAATCTCTTTCTGCAATCAATCAATCGTATAATCTCGCTCGTTATACTCACTCAAAATTAGTTTTGTTGCATGTGTATTCAAAAACAGGTGAGGAAAGCTATGATGCTTTAAATAAACTAACAAAGCAAACTGAAGAAGAAAGCGGCGTACCCACAGAGTTTATGAATGTGAAAGGCGATATATATGAAGAAACTGACCGCATTGCTTCTGAAATAAACGCATCACTTATAATGGTGGGGCTTGAGAGCCACATGCGTTTTAGAGATATTGTTGGCTCAAGTGCCAGTAAGCTTATACGTAAAGTGCCTTGCCCAATTATCACTATTAGAGGAGACGAGCACCGCGATGGCTGCGAAAATATTTTGTTGCCTATTGATTTAAGCAATGTTAGTCGCGAAAAAGTAGATGTTGCTGTACAATTTGCCCAATTTTTTGGAGCCAGCATTCGTATTTTAGGAGTTTTTGACCCTAACGATGCTGTGTATGAAAATAAGTTATTGGCATACAGCCATCAAGTAAAACAGTTTATAAAAAATAAAGGTATTTCTTGTACAAATAAATCAATACCAACAAAACAAATAGCCGAAACTGTAGTTGAATATGCTAATAAAATTGAAGCCGATTTAATTATGATTATGAATAAACCTAGTTTGGGTGTATCTGAGTTTTTTGGGGGTACCGACGCTCAACGCATTGTAGATATTAGCAACATTCCGGTAATGACCATACAGCCGCAAAAACGCGAAAGTTTAACCCACTTTGGCACCGGGTTATAGACTTGAATTTTAGCAAAATAATTTAAAGGGTAATATATACTGTTAATTTAACAGCAGAAAAATGAAAACCCTTTTAAGCCTAATTTTAATCACTATAGTTTTAGGCTTATTTTCTCAAAGGAAAGTAACTCAAACCTATATGCTCAATAAAAAAATAATTGAATATCCGCAATCTATCATAATCCTGTAATATTGGCAATAACAAGCCTTTCGAAGATTCGCTCACCAAAATATCGTCTATTAAGTTTGTAAACAAATTCGTTAAGATACAATTGTAAGTATTTGCCTTTTATTTTGTGATAGTTACCAAGTAAGTTTCTTTTTGCATTGCTAATGGTAATGTGAACCCAGCGTAAGGTTTCTTTTGTTGTTTTCTTTGTTGATTTTTCCATCACGTGTAACTCAACATAATCAGCAATATTCACATACGATGTGCTCTTGTCTGTAAATACAATGCTTTTATTATCAATAGATTCTTGTATGGTTTTATCTATATCATCGGATTTATGATTGCTTAATACCTTAGCTTTAAAATAACGGCAATGGTTTGAGGTCTCACCAGATGCTAAATCTTCGAGTGGTGTCGATTCGGCCATTATTGCTACATTACTTTTACCCTTTGCACCTTTACCTCGTATGCCTTTATTCTTTTCTATTTCAGAAGCTTCAACTGTAAAGTAAGCCTCATCCATTTCTATCATCCCTTCTAAAGTATAACGGTCATCTCGTTTGCCCATAGCCTTCCTTAATTTATGAACCATTGCCCACACTGGTTCATAACGCTTTAGTCCTAATTGTTTCTGTATTTCTTTA
>JAFDYB010000089.1 GCA_018267655.1 Bacteroidota bacterium | reverse complement strand
CGCCATCGCTCATAAATTCATTTATGCCAAGTTAGGATTTCTTTTCAAAAAACTATCCTGAGTCACAGACTCAGGATAGCAAACAGGGTTTTTTTATTTCTAATGAAGACTACGGATAGCTGGGGCGGTTTTTTAGCAAATCTTTTTTAATTCGTTGCGCCGTATATTTCAGAAAATCTCTTTGCACTGCTTCAGGAGTATGCCCGGGAAGTATTTGCCAAATTAAGTGAATATGATTTTCCATAATGACGAAAGAAAATATTCTTACTCTTTTATTCTTAACTAAAAATATCATGCTGCTGATAACAATATCCTTGTATTTATCGAGCTTCAATAATTTTTTCCATTCAAGATTAGTGGCTGTAAAAAATTGAGGATATTCAGTTATGATGGTGTGCATAATTTGAAAACCTAAGATAAGATTTCTTCAAAGCTCTTGTTGTTGGTGTGAAAGAACTATAGAAAAAAATATCTTTAAATTTGAACACCAACAACGGCGTAAAAGTGTAAAGCAAACTGTCAATCGTTACGCTTTCTCCTAACTTCCATCCTTTCTGGTTCATGGTTAAAATATTTCCATTGGCATCGTAAGTTAAACCATTTACACTGAATGACGGCGAGTCGGCTGCGCCAGACTACGCCTATGAAATCTTAAAGGACACTCGGGAAGGAATAAACATGAAAATCGCACGGCTCAGTATAAGCCTCTGTAACCGTATTTATTTTTTGTTAGTTCTTACCACCAACTAATTTAATACATTGCCCATTACCCTTTAATTGCATGTAGTATAAGGATTAGCACATTGAAATTCGGGAGCAAGCCAACCACAAATTTTTTTTCCTTTAATCTTTGTTAGAACTTTTAACCAGTGATTTTTACAGCTTGCAACTTCAAATAGACTATTAGTATATTTTTTGATTATGATCTTAACTTTTGATTCTTTGTTTGGTTCCGTATAGAGCGCTAAAGCGGTATAATATTTAGTGTAAATTCCAAGTTTGTCTCCTTTTTTTATCCAGCCATTTGCAATATCACCACTTATTTCATAAGATACCGTCACATAAAACATGCTATCATTCTCATCATATATCGTCGCAAATAAGAAATCTTCGTTGGTAAAATTATGTTTGACAATTTTAATCTGGTTACCTCCAGGCTTGTCATAAATTTTTATTCCGCCTTTATATTGAGGATCAATCAAAATGGAAGAACATTGTGAATTTATTTTTTCTTGTGCACAAATTTCAAAACAAATGCTAAATAAGGATAAAAATGTCAATAAATATTTCATAGTTAATCTTTTTTTTCCGAAGGCACTTTCATTGCATCATGAAGCTTGCTTGTAACACTTTTATATACCGTCCTTATAACTTGGACTTTAAAACTTTTAACTCCACTCATCGTTTCATTAAAACTTTTCCAATCGGCTGGGGCAATTAATAAGCAACCAACAGATATTCCGCTCGTTCCATTATGAATAGTTCCGGCATAACCATCACTATTAGGTCTATGAATAAAAATCCCAGTTTTATACCCCTCCCCATTTTCGTCAATTTCGTTAGGGTCGTTGGGATTTATTTTCCCGTCCATTTCTCTAATTCTTCCCCTTCTATTTAACGTCCAATTTGATTTTAACGAACCGCTTTTACCAACAGGATCGTAGTTACCATCATATGTTCCTTCATCTATTGCTCCAAATCTTTCAGCATCAGATGTCATTGTGTATCCGGTGTAAGTATGTACATCATCTTCACCATCTGGTCCATAAACTGTCACTGTTGCAGTAATTGCATTCTCTGCATCAATATATCCCGACTTTCCATTTTTTGTTCCTAGCTTTTCATTTCTTGATCCTTTGAACACGATAGCTGCTTTTACTCCTGTAAGAGTAACAGTTTGTTCTTTATTGTCTTGGTCAGTGTATTTATAATCATAACTATTCACAGCTGTCCTGAGTTTGTAACTCAGGACTTTCCATTTCGCAAAAATTCCACTTCAACAAACCGATATTCTTTTCTTGTAAATACATCCACCCATTCCACAACCGCAAAAGTTATAAAATGT
>JAFDYB010000088.1 GCA_018267655.1 Bacteroidota bacterium | reverse complement strand
GGATAGTTCCATTACATTTTTGCAGGTATGCTGTGGTATCTGTTCCTTTGTGCAGGACATAAGTAAAAAGGTTAATATGAGAAATAGGAGCTTTTTCATGAGTTAAATATTTATTGGTAGTTAATAACTATTTGCGTTTCTGTAATAATTTGGATTAATCCTTACCAATAGTTCATGAGCTTCACCTTCCCATTGCGCCTCTTTATCCCTGTCAAATTGTGTAACATTATCCTGAGATAGCCTTTTGATACAATTTTTTAAGTCTTTAACCATCTGGAAAAGTTCATCCTTTTGCTCCCTTAATTCAATAACTTCATTAGCTAAATCAATAGCCAAAGGAGTTAATTTATCCAATGCTTCCCACCTTTTCTCATTACATCCATCTTCTCCGCTTTTAATTCTTATACTATCTTCCATATTTATAATATCAGTTAATTTTTTCAATTCTTCCGTAGATATATTACTCTGTTTCATGATTGATTAGTTTTTAGTAGTTAATTATTTCCAACCGGCCATTTTTAGCAACGTTTCCATTCTATGATTTAATAATGGTTTTATATATTTTTCGTAGGCTTCGAAAGATGGAGTGACCCAAATTGTTTTATTTTCTTTTTTCATGTCTGTTCTTAATTCACCCGATTTCAATAAATGAGAGACTGCCCCCACTTAAATAATCCCCACAATCTTATTTTATCCCAATCTTCATTTTTGTGGAATTGATTTTTTCGCCGAGCCATTTCAGCCCAAATTTGTTTATCTTTCTGTGTCATATAACAATAATTTAAAAGAGTTTTGAAAAATAGGGGCAAAGATGCCTGATATTTCAGCTTCTGACTGGGCTTTTTAGATACATAACTCTTTTAAGCTGTTTTTAATTTTATAGTTGATAAAATAACAGGTTCTTTTTTCTCGGTTGGTTGCGTTGGTCTGCCCGTCTGTCTGTTTTGGTAGGCTGTTTGCTGCTTTGATTCAAAAAGCGGGTAGCCCTTTAATTTTGCTACTCTTTGATTCAATTTTCCCCAGATTTCTTCATTCTTAAATTCAAAGTGCATTGTACCTTTTTTAAATGCTTTGTACTTGAAAAAATGATGGTTACTGTACCATTCTCCGTATTTGTTATTGTTTACGGCTGCGTATAAGGTTTTTATCTCGTCCCATTTTTCCCCTGTCAGATAGCATAAAGCCTTTTCCAAATCCTCTATAATATCATAACGACCACTTGAACGGTAAATATTATACGTCTCTGAAGTATAGCCGTATTTTTTCGATTCATCCACCATATAAGGAACAATAAACTTTTTTGTAAGTAAAAAATGACTGTTAGTTTTCCATCCCGGCAAATGGTATTGATTGTCGGCGTGGTGTTTGGTAATGCCTTCAAAGGCTTCTAAAATTGCTTT
>JAFDYB010000087.1 GCA_018267655.1 Bacteroidota bacterium | reverse complement strand
TCTATGTTTCTGATTTTTGTCCACAATGCAAAGATAATAAAGTTTCCCTAAAGTGAAACATAAAAGTTTAATTTTTTTTCATTCTGTCCTCCCTTGTGGTTTGGTCGGCTAAAATCGCATATAACGGACCGCGGCTTGGCGGCGGCGGTGTAACAAATATAGTGGTTTCCGCCGTTGCCGCCAAACCGCTGTTATGCATTGCACGCCCACGTTGTGCTGTACAGGTTACTGGTGGTTACGTGTCTGCCGTGGGTGTAAAATGTTTATTTATAGGAAAGACTTTTTAGTTTTTTATTGTGCGTTGGCAAAAAACGGTTTGCAAAACCGAACCTGCGCAGGAAAAACAGGCAAACTTATTGCGCACCACTAAACTTATTTACCTTGTTATTGAGTGCGCAATGTGTTTGACTGTTGTGGGTGGGGGTATTATATAGCGGTCTGCCGATAGTTTTATGGGTGTCTGCCGGAAAATTAACGCGGTCTGAGGATATACGGTATTATTTTACCTGACTGCTGTACAGGTGTCTGCCGTTAAGCTGTCTGCCAAGGGGAGTTTTATACTTGCTAAGGGGAGTTCTGAACTGAAACATGACAACATTGTACTGATTTATGCCATAATTGTACTGAATAATGTTAAAAAGTAACTGAATCATGCGAGTTCTAAACTGAATGATGCCAACATTATACTGATTTATGCCAGTATTGTACTGCATCTTGTTAAAAAGTAAGTGATTTATGCGAGTTTTATACTTGTTCGGGGCAAAAAGTAAAGGCATCATGCTATAATGTAACTGCATTGCGGCAATTTTATACAGCATGATGCCTGTTTTTATAATTTGTGTTTCACAAATTTAAGTACGCGCACCTGTTTGTATTCGGGTGCTGATGCTCCGTAAACTGATTTGAGGTAATTTTTAACTTCTTCGGCAATATCGCAAAGTCCGGTTACGGGTGTGTATAGTATTTTGTTGCGGGCTATGCGTGTATTATTCAAATTGGTGTGCGCTGTTATGGCAGCGGTGTTGGTTGATGTAAGATTTGCCGAATAGGTATTTAAAGCGGCAATTTTAAGGTCGGTTTCATTAGGGTTGTAAGAGGGAATTGTTTGCAGCAGGGCAATGAATGCCTGGAAGTGTTGTATTAAATTATCATAACTCTGCTGTGAAACGGAAATAGGATGCGGAACAGGTTGGGTGCTTGGAGGTGTAGATGATTTTTCGGTAGAGGATGAAGTTGTAGTGGTTGTACCCGTGGTAGTACCGCCCGTTGTACCGCCTGAAGGTGTTGGCGCTGGTGTAATTTTAGCGCGGCTGCCTTGTATTTTGCGGTTAATGGTTTTGGCATTTGCCTTTTGCTGCGCCGTTGCACCCGATGCTACTAAGGCGCTTAGCATACGCGTGGATAATTTTTTAATGCCCTGAAATGCCACGATGCGCGCATTAATGGCGGTTGTGTTAGCGGCAAGACTAGTGGTTACATTGTTAATTGCCGCTTGTGCGTTGGTTGAGATGGTGTTTAATGCCGCTAATTTAATAGCGTTGTTGCTGGGGTTGTAGGTGCTGCCGTAGCTTGTACAGTAATTAATTAGCGTTGCAAAGTGCGCTACGTTTTTAGCATGACCTACTTCTGATGTGCTTGACATGGTCTTTAGGTTTTAATGGTTAAACGTTTAATGAACTGTAATGACTAAATTACAAGCTTATAACGAAAAAAGCAAGGGATTATTGTATAAAAAAAGCTACTGTTGGGAAGAGAGTCTTATTTCACTATGCATCTAGGTCTAAACTACCTTGATCTTTTTTTCCTTTATTTTTCTTTTTAGCTTCTCTTACAACATTTACGCCTGTAGGTAATATCATTCGCTTACCAGCTAAAATTTCTTCAACACTTATTACTTCTATCTTAGGGTAAGTGTGATTAAAGGCTATATTCTTATAGACACCGTATTTTTTACTTTCTTTTACTAAATTATCCATTGGATACAGTGTCAATAAATAACCTAATGCAGCCCCCTCCCTTTCAATTGTACCATTAAGATCTCTGACAACGGTAGGAGAAAGTGTTTTATTTGACTTAACACTAAAAATTACTTTTTCATATTTTTTCTTATTGTTCTTATCTACATCAATAAGATATGCAATGCCATCAATACCACCATCTCCACCTTTCTTTTCATTAATGACTGCCTTATTATTAGAAAATGTTAGTGTTATCCATTTTTCAAATTCTTTACGAGTTTTGTCTTCTTGCTTATTTGCTAAAGCAACCGCAGATTTAAAGTCCTTTGGAACGCCGTCTAATTCAATTCTTTCAAGAATTTTACTATCATAAGCTTCCTCAAGTCTTTTTAAAATTAGACTTATACTTTGATATGTAATATCAATACCTATCCATTTTCTATCAAGATTTTGCGCTACTGCAACTGTTGTACCACAACCACAATATGCATCTAAAATAGTATCGCCTTCATTACTACTTGCTTTAATAATTCGTTCTAATAAGCCTTCTGGTTTCTGAGTTGGATACCCTAATCTTTCGCTGTCTTTAGTTGAAAGCCATCTTACATCTTCATCAATTCCTTCCTCGGTTTGAAAGACTGTACCCTTTGTATATGGTTGAAATGCCCAAATATCAGATAGAACTTGACCATCAGAAGGCTTTAGATACCTGTTATATATTGGCCAAGCTTCTCCTTCTTTGATTGTAATAAAACCTAGTTCAAAAAGTCTATCTAATTTTGCATGTTGAGAAAGTTCGCTTAAATCTTCATCTATATCATCTATTACAGCACCTGGAATTGCCCAATGGCGACCTTTTGCAGTAGGGTCAAACCCTCTCCAAGGTTTTCCGCTTTCTCCGCCACGAATGCCTGAACCTGTTAAAACATTTCCATAATAGTTTGTACGATAACCTCGGTCGTCTCGAATAAAGTTTTCGAGAATATGACCTTTCATATATGGCCTTTTGGGGTTGTTCCAAGTATATTTATCTGTCTTTGTATAGAAAAAAATCACATCATGTATTGGACCGTAACGGCTAACTTTGTTGTGTTGTCCAGTTCGCCGCCAAATAATTTCATTTTGATATTCTCCCTTTCTTGAGCAAAAAATACTATCTATAATTAGTTTTAAATAATGACTTGCTGCGGGGTCACAATGCAAGTAGAAACTACCTGTTGGTTTAAGAACTCTATATATTTCAGCTATACGAAGACTCATGCTCACCAAATAAGATAATAGTGAACCTTTATTAAGAACCTTTTCTAAACCTATAATTAATTCAATTGTTTGAACAGGAAAAACACCACCTTCATTCGAAATAATCTCCTCTATGCCTTGCTCAGCTGCCTCATCCCAAGTCCACGTATCTATAAAAGCTTGCGCTTGTGCCTGATCTTCCTGACCAATATTATTATAGATTTGATTGTAGTTACGCTTTGAATTAAAAGGAGGGTCAATATAGCATAAATCTATACTTTCACTACCTATTTTTTTTCTTAATACTTGTAAATTATCGCCGTAAAATAATTTGTTTTCTTTTGTCATAATAAAATTATTAAGCCCTTGCAGGAACAGAATTATTTTTAAATATAAGGTTAGTTTTAGGCATTGCATCAAATGTTTTTCCATTTAACTCTCTACCCGTTTCACTTTTTCTTACACCGCCCCATTGCTTAAAGAAAAATGCAACTTTAGACTTTTGACATTGATTTTTAATATCAATTACCCATGATTTTTCCATTGGGCGAGATTTTGGACCTGATTCCCCTCCTACAATTACCCAATCAATTTTTTTCAAATTTAAGTTAGGTAATGGGCCTAATAAAGGCTCGAGAGATAGGAATTTTATTTTAGCCCCTGTATTTCTCAAAAAATCAATTCTATCGGTTACATTTTGATTTTCTACCGAAACGCCCATCCAAATATTATGAGTCCATTTAAGCTCTTTATCGAATTTTGCCAGTATATCGCCACGTTTTGTAAGAACTTGATAAGTATGTTGAGGGGTTTCGTTCATTACTTTAAAAACCTTTTTGATATACGCCAAGGGAACATCTTTGTGAAAAAGATCGCTCATCGAATTCACAAAAACAATTTTTGGTTTTTTCCAAGTGTAAGGAATATCAAGTGTTTCAGGGTGTAACGCTAATTTAAAATTATCTTTATATTTTTCTACGCCCATTGCTTGCAAACGGCGAGACATTATTTCTGCGTAACAAAATTTACATCCGGTTGTTAGTTTATTGCACCCAGTTGTTGGGTTCCACGTCATTTCTGTCCACTCTATGGATGATTGCGCCATGTTAATTATTGTATTTTTTAACTATATCACTTCCGATTTTCTCAGCAGCCTTATTGTTTGAGGTTAAATATAAATGGTACATTGTTGAATTGCTTGAGTTTTTTAACTCATATGGTTTTGAAACATATTCAAATACTTCTTTTAACCTACTTTGATAAAGTTTTGCGGATTTTTCAATAGCATCCCTTTCTTTTTCGAAATGAGTAATATCCTCAAATAAGGTTGGACTTTTTTTGTAAAACCTTTTTCCAATTTCTTCCTTTGTTAGTCCAAGAAATATTTCGAGCTTTTCTAACCAAGCATCGGAAATATGACCATTCTTTTTCAATAAACGATTAACACCCAAACCTGTTGGGACTAATATCCACATATCTATTGGTAAACCTCTTAAGGATTCAATCGAACGCCATTCAACCTGCATGCCGCAAGGATCAATGTATGCAAGTGTACGAACATTCTTATTTTTTGGGTCTCTTAAAAAATTTCCTAGGTCTATTAATTTTTTATTACAATCGTCACATACAGGAAAAATTGAGTTTGCCTTTTTGGGGTAAGCATCCTTAGTGTTCTTTTTTAACTCTCCAAAAAAAATTGGGTCTTTTTCCACGAAGTAATATGTATCGAAAGATCTTGGCTCTGATATTTCAATTATTCTTTTAGCTGCGCCAATTGTAACGTCAATTTTTTCCTTTTTATTTTTAATAATAAAACCGGAGCCGGCGAATCCATCAAAATACATTAGCTTGAAAAATTTACGATCTTTCATTATAGTTAAATATGCTTTAGCATAATCAACTAAAATTTCAATCTTAATTTTTGTCCAGTCACCACCGAAGTTATTGTTTTCCATTTTTGCCAAAATTAACTCATTAATATTCGAATTATAAGGCATAACAAACCTAAATTAATTTATTATTGCCCCTTGTATTTTCATTTAAAGTAATAAATAGTAAGTTGTTAATAACCCTGTATTAAAATCTTTAAATACTTGGCAAATATACTAATAAAATGTGCAACGTTTTGCTAAATATATTAGCATTTTGCGGGCTGGGGCAAATGGATTAGCTTTTTGGCTTTAGGCTGCTGCCAAAAAGCTAATTGGTTTGCCGGAATAGGAAACACGGCTTAGCCGAAAAAGGGCTGGGAATAAAAAACTAAAAAGGTTTGTTTGTTGAATGTTAAATTGGAAGATGTCGCTATTTGTCGGTAAAAGGAAATTTAAATTGTCGACCGATATTTGTCGGATTTGTCAGTCGGGCGTGTTGTGCATAACGTTTTCGCGGTTTGCCTCGGCCGTCTTGAAACATTTTCTAACCGAGTGCTTGTTTAAAGATACTATGTTGCTATGCATTTGCAAAGCAAAAATTAATAAAGTTTCTGCCGCTTTTGCAAATGCTTTGATGTCTGCGAGGCTGAGGCAAACCGTGTGTTATGTTTTAGTGCACCCTACACAGTTTAAACACAGGTACGCGTCTGCATACTTTAAATTAGGTCTTTAAATTTACCAATGCTATAATTAATTACTCTGAAGTCTTCAATTTTATATTTTTGATTATAGTTATCATAGTCATAAGGCTTATCTTGTTCTTCGATGTATTTAACAGCTTTGTCTTCTTCCGATAATCTATTAATTAAGCAAATTTCAAGACCACAAAAGAATGCCACATTAAGTATTGTTGAAATACAATTTTCAAAATTCACATTTTCTGAAATCATTTTGCTTTGTGAACCTTTTGTTTGTTGAAACATTTGGTAATACATTTCTAACATTGCATTTGATTTACTATTTATTTTAAATCGTAAATGCTCTGGAAGGGCTTCACCACAAATGCCTTGCATTGCTTTATCAAACTCATAATTTATTTTTGTAATTGTATTACCTAAACGAGAATATAACGCAATTTCTGCACCTTTGCCATAAGAATACATAAATGCTCTGTTAAATAAATTAGAGTATTCGACATCAAACTGCTCCATTGTATTAAACTCTAATAAGTCAGTAATTAATCTGTCTATGAAGTCTTGAACAATAACATTAGATATGTTGATAGTGTCAATTTTTTCGTTACTGAAAATTTGATTTTCAAGAGCAATAGTTGCACCTGTATTTCTAATCGCTTCAATTATAGTCATGTAATATTATTCTTTAATTATTTTCTTAGTAACTGAACCTATTTTAATAAAATAAAAACCACTTGAATGATTTCTTAAATCAATGATAACTTGATCCTTGTCTATTGTTGCACTGTGAACTATTGATCCTAAGGAATTGTAGATTTGAATAAGTTGATTTGTATTATTTAAAATTACAGTTATTTGATTGTTAAACGGGTTAGGAAAAACATTTATGTAATTATTACTTGATAATTGATTTATTCCAGTACATAAAGATACTGATTGAGTGATTGTTGTTAAGTTTGAACAACCATTTGAATCTGTACCGTCAACGGTATATGTTGTTTGAACAGTTGGACTTACTACTATGGTTGAAGTGTTTTCGTTTGTACTCCAAGTATATGTGCTTGCCCCAGTTACCGATAAGGAAGCTGTTTGACCAGTACACAATAAAGTATTATTAGTAATTGCAGATAATGTTGGTAACGGATTAACAGTAATAGTTTTTGTTGTTCTTGCTTTACAGCCATTATTTGCTAAACCAGTAACCGTATATGTTTGTGTAGTAGTAGGAGTAAATGAAACCCCACTTGTAATCCCACCAGTCCAAGTATATGAAGACGCTCCACTGCTAGAAAGAGTCAGCGTATCTCCTAAACAAACGCTGTTTTTTGTTGAGTTAATAATTACTGTTGGAGAAACACAAGTTACTTTTCTTATTCTGTCATTATTTAAGTCAGCAATATATGCGTTTCCATAATAATCAAAAGCTATACCAGTTGGACTATTTAATTGGGCACTTGTTGCTGCACCACCATCGCCACTATAGCCTAAAGTTCCAATACCTGCCATTGTAGAAATAATACCTGTTGTATTTACCTTTCTAACGCATCCATTATTTGTGTCTCCAATATATATGTTACCAGCCTCATCTATTCCGATACCATAATGCGAGGATAATTGCGCACTCGTTGCGGCACCTCCATCACCGCTATAGCCAGTTACTCCAGTCCCTGCAAAAGTAGTAATAATGCCTGTTATGTCTACTTTTCTAACACGTCTATTATTTCTATCTGCAATATAGACATTACCGATTGTATCAATAGCAACGCCACAAGGTAGATTTAACATTGCACTTGTTGCGGCAGAACCGTCACCTGAAAAACCATTAGAACCAATTCCTGCAATTGTAGAAATTATGCCTGATGTATTTATTTTTCTTATACGATGATTTTGTGAATCAGAAAAATAAATATTACCATTTTTATCAAGAGTTAAACCCCAAGGGTTGCCCAGTTTCGCTGCTGTTGCAGCTCCACCGTCTCCTGTAAACCCATTAGCACCACCAATACCCGCAATTGTTGTAATAATACCTGACGTATTTACTTTTCTAATTCTATTATTACTATTGTCGGCAATGTATACATTACCTAATGCGTCAACGGCCACGCCTGTCGGGCCTGCAAGTTTAGCGCTAGTCGCAGCAGCACCGTCACCACTATACCCTTGAACTCCTGTCCCCGCAAAAGTCGTAATAATACCACTAGTGTTTACTTTTCTAATTTTATGATTTGACATATCAGCTATGTAGAGATTACCAATAGCGTCAATAGCAACACCGTAAGGAACATTTAATTGCGCACTAATAGCTGCGCTGCCGTCTCCGGCTGCGCCAGCAACACCATTTCCTGCAATGGTGTTGATTATTTGTGCATTTGAATTTAACGAGAATAAGATGGCAAACATCACTAAGACGTTTATTTTGTAAATTTTCTTCATTGCGGTTTATTAAAGGTTAGTAAAAATACGTAATATTAATTAGTCAGATGTAAAACATTATTTAGAACTATTAACTTTCTACGGAGATTTTCGGGTGCATTAAACATAACGTTTTGCGGCTTTGCGATGGCGGGGATTTTTAGCACTAACGTTCATACGAAGAACAAATGTTGAACTTTGCACAAACTGTCATACGAAGCAGGTCAGCCCCGCTATTGCAAAACCGCTGTTACCTGCTGTGTTTCTTTGTCTTTGCAGTATTCGTCAAGCGTTTTTTCTAAGTTTTTTAATGTCAAAATAAATTTATCGAGTTCAATGTTACCGTCATTGTCAACCGTAAAAGCGTTTTGAACAATTGCTAATGTTGATGTCGAACCTGCACGGTATTTGTCAGGCTTAGAAATTGCGAGTCCGTTTTTTTCTGCGTAAGGTTTTATCTCATTTAATAAACGATACAAAGTGTCTGTGCTTGGTTCCCAGTCAGCAATTTTGATTACGAGTTTGATACCATATTCAAAAGCATTTTCAATTTGAATATAAATCTCTCCAATTTCATCAGTTCCTGTCCAATGATACCAAAAGCCTAAAAAACCGCCCATTTGATTGGCAACATATCGCCAGTCTGTCCATTCGTTTATATGTTCTTGGAGCTTAATGTAAAAACCTTCACCTGCTTTCCATTCTGAAGTGATGTTGTCAAACTTGGTAAAAGAGTTTGTTGCATTTTCAATTACGGTCAAATAGTCTTTGAAGTCATTAAATATTTCATTTGTTACTGGTCTTTTGTTTAAAACACTTAAAACGGTTTTTCTGTCAACTGTTGAGTAGCCTTTTTCAACGATTTTTTTGAGAGTAGATAAACTTTCATTTCCGGTTTTAAGGTAAACAAAAACAAGTTTATGATTTTTGTCTTTGTAATGATTGGTAGCAATGTCCTTGTAGCGTTCCAATTGTTCGGAATGTTCACCAGTATTTGTTTTGTCTTCTATGCCGATAAAATACTCATCATTAATTTCTGCCCAAATGTCAATGTTGTTCCACTGTCTGCCAGCTTCAACTTTGTTGACTTGGTAGTCAGGTGTCTGCCCAAGTAACAACCTTACAAAGTCTTTTGCAGTTTCATTTAGATTTTGGTCGTGTTGATTATGGTTGTTGTCAGCCCACTGTAAAAGCCAAGTAAAGAAGCCGTCTTGTGACAGCTCTTTTGTTGCAAGTCTAAAAATGTTAGGTTTATTCATTATGCTGGTCTGCTATTTTGCTTTTTACAATTCCTGTCGTAAGTCTCAAGCCAACTACCACTTTTAACTGTGAAGGTGCTTCCTGCTGCACCACGAACAATTTTATTTGATGATGGCATTGATGCTATTTTCTTGCATTTTTCGTCATAGGTTTCTATCCAAGAACCTGCAAGAATTACAAAAAAGTCGCTTGCTACTCCAACGACATCTTTGTTTGAAGATGGCATAGATGATGCTTTTTTACCATTTGAGTCGAATACTTCTATCCAACTGCCTTTTGTTTGAACGTCTGAAATCATTTTTATTTTATTTAATTTTTAGTGCTTACTCTATACGGTTTTCAGCTTCCCCGTTTTCTGCAAATTTCGTTTGTCAGTCCGTCAAACTGTGTCGTTGTTAACGGTCGTCCTAACATAGCAGGTAACGTTTTCGGGCTTGGCGAAGGTGGCGATTTTCACCACAAATGTTGATGCGGAGAACCAAACTTTGATTAACCACAAATGTGTCTGCGGAGCAATGAACCGCCACTTTTGCCAAACCCGTGTT
>JAFDYB010000086.1 GCA_018267655.1 Bacteroidota bacterium | reverse complement strand
GGCAAAAAATTGATTTAACAAAAATACGTTTGCTTTTATGTAAAATGTTTTAATTTTGTTAGTATGAAAAAATGCCTTATTTGTTTTATGTTTTTTACATTGCCCTTTGTTTTTAGTGGGCAAATAAACCCAGAAGCTAAACGAGCAAATCATTGGTATTTTGGATACAAAGCAGGAATAGATTTTTCAAGCGGAGTGCCTGTTGTGGACACAAGCTCGCAAATGTATATGCAAGAAACGGGTTCTACTATTAGTGATGAGAATGGAAATTTATTATTTTATACCAATGGTGATACGATTTGGAATAAAAACCATTTAATAATGGCAAATGGTACAGGTTTAATAAACTGTAAAAGTTCTTCACAAGGAGGTTTGATAGTGAGAAAACCTAGTTCTCTTAATTTATTTTATATTTTCACTAATGACTGTGAGGAAAATAATTGTATGAGCGGAGTACACTACTCTATTATAGATATGAATCTTAACGCTGGTTTGGGTGCAGTAACAGTAAAAAATGTTTTATTGTATGCTCCAAGTACTGAGAAATTGACTTCTGTTTACCATTGTAACAATAATGATATATGGATTGTTGGTCAAACTCGAAATAGTAATCAGTTCCGTTGCTATCTTCTAACTTCGTTAGGAATTAATACGACTCCAGTCTTAACAAATATCGGTTATATTCATAACGACGACACAACGCCAGCTGTAGGTGTAATAGATTTTTCGCCTGATAAACAAAAACTGGCGGTGGTTTATAGCATATATAATCCTCACGGAATAGAAGAATTATATGATTTTGATGCATCAACTGGCTTAATATCTAATTTGTTAGTTTTACCACCAGACACTAGTGAATACGGAGTTGCGTTTTCATCTGATAGTCAAAAACTATACATTGGCTCAGGAGGTGGGGGCGGAATTGCGAATAAAATTTACCAGTATGATTTATCGAGCAATTCATCTTCTACAATAATTTCTTCGAAAACATTAATTTTATATTCCACTTCAAATTGGCCTACTATTGATTTGCAAAATGGCTCAGATGGAAAAATTTATGGGACGCGATTTTGCCTTGACTCAGTTTCTGTAATTAATAATCCAAATTTAAGTGGTTCAGCTTGTAATTATAATAACGCAGCTCTCTCTCTAAAAACTGGAATTTGTCACGAAAACTTTCCGAGATATAGCGAATCTATCTTCTCTACAACAACCCTAACAGATAGTGCAACTTGTGCAACTGGAATTAAAAATGAATTATTGAATGGTGAAATAACTGTGTTTCCAAATCCAACCATAGATTACTTTTATGTAAATAATAACGGAATAGAAAATATTTTTATTAATATAAAGGATTTATTTGGGAATAATATATACGCTAATAATTATACAGAAGTAAATTTTAGAGTTGATGTTAGAGATTTGAAAAAAGGAATTTATATAGTAAATATTAAATCGGGTAATAAACAACAAACCATTAAACTAATCAAAAGCTAAAACTATGAAAACAAAATTATTAACATTAACATTCTTATATACTGCTTTTGGTAGTACAGCCCAAACCTTTGGACCAATATTATTTCAGCCAAATTATGGAAATACAACTCCCAACACTATTGGTATGGGGGTTGGCACTTGGCCACTATCTAGTACCACTAATTCCCGTTTCCATATAAATAATTTTTTATGTAACCAACCCAATGGTGCGCTAAACGGTTTATTATTTAGAACCGATGGTAATATTGCGGTAAACAACAACTGGCAACTATTTACAGGAATTAACAACACAAGCCTTACCGAGAAATTTAGAATAAGTGCATTGGCTCCCGGTTTATTTACAAACCCTTTAGGTAATGATGTTAGCATTAGCACCATGCAAAACGGAAACTTGTTACTGAATACCAATAACTCTTTAAAATGTACCATTACCACGGGTGCAATATTAAATAATAATGTATTTAGCTCTGCAAATGGTAATTTTAGCGGCGACGGAATTAAAATTGCACCAGGCACCGGCTCTGCTGCTTTTGCAAGTTTAGACTTGTTTTCTACTTCATTAAACCAAACCCAAATTAGAATGGATGGTACAGCATTGTTACAAACAGCAAGCACTAGGTTTGAACAATACGCAAATTTAAATGGCTTTTGGTTTAACGCTACTGGCAATAGTCAGTTTGGTGTTCCTAATTCTTTTACTCCCCAATTTATATTTAATATTCAATCTTCAGAAAAAGGTCGCTTAGGTAGTAATGGCTTTTGGCATTTTGGTAATAGCGCAATAAATGCCGCTAATATGCTCGAAGTTCAATCTAACGCTGCAACACCTTATGGTATTACCGGAAGTGGCTTGCGTTTTACTAATTTAACCAGTGCTAATACTCCACTTGCCAATGGCGTAAATGGCGTGAATAACCAAAAAGTTTTAACAGTAGACAAAAATGGTGATGTAGTTTTAACCAATCCTTCGGGCTTAAATACTGCTGATAATGGTCTTTCGTTAAACGGGCCAAACCCAAATGCAGTTCATTTAGGTCAAAATGTTGGTGCAATAGGCAATCCGGGTCAACTACTAAACAACAGATGGGTGCCCATGAATAATTTTAATATTACTTTTAAAGATCCTGCCTCATTTGTTGCCGGAAACAACCGAATTGAACTTGGAAACATTTCATCAGTATTAACCGCCGGTTCTTTATCATATAATCCTAAATTGGCGACTTGTAATATTGATAATTACTATAGGAGAACTGCGGCCCACTTTAGCACAATTTATGATTATTACAGCCTTGGCACGTTACCATTAATTACAAACCCTTATTATTTTGGAAATATAGGAGGTGCCTACAAATTTGGATTAATTACATTAGGTGTAGATAGTGTAAACGCAGGAAGGGCAATAGGTGTTTCTGGTTTTGGTTATACAAATGGAAGTGGAGCAGGTTCAACTGCTGTAGGCGTTTCTGGTAAAGTATTTAGCAATAATGCTACTAGCACAACTTTTGGTGTAATTTCAATTGCTTCGGGTAATGCTATAAATACTTATGGTATAAACTCCTTAGCAGATGCCTCAGGGCAATTATCAATAGCGGGTCAATTTAGAGCTCAAGGAGCAAACGCAGTTAACATTGCCGTTTCGGGCTGGTCTCCAAACACATTGTTGCCATATCAACCAACTACATACCCAGCGGGTGCAAATATTGCAATATATGGAAGAGCTAATAAAAACATATCAGGTACGCCGCATTCGTTTGCAGGATTTTTTGATGGCGATGTTTGGCTTAATAGCTCTTCGGTAGGTACCGGATTTGCTCAAATTGTTTCCGATCAACAGTTTAAAACAAATATTGACTCAATTGGCAGTGCATTAAAAATTATTACCCTTCTTAAACCTAAGCATTTTTATTATGATACTTTAAATAATTATAAATTAAATTTTTCGAGCAAAAAACAATATGGCTTACTTGCTCAGGATGTACAAACCATTTTACCTGAGTTAGTTTCAAATTTTAAAAAGCCTGCAATAGTAGATAGTTTAGGGAACAAAATACAAGCTTCAATTACTCTAAAAACAATGGCCTATGAGGCATTCATTGCCATTATTATTAAAGGTATGCAAGAGCAACAAACTAAAATGGATAGCATGAAAGTTAAAATCAATAAGCAAGACAGTATTAGTAAAGCTCTTCAAAATCAAATTAATGCAATAATTACCACTTATAGTACTTGCTGCTCAAATACCACACCTTCATCTGGAAATAAAGTTAAGTTAAATCAGTTTTCTATTCAATTAGGAAATGAAGACATTATTGTTTTAAGTCAAAACGTACCCAATCCATTTGCCGAGCAAACTATCATCAACTACAATGTGCCTACCGATTTTAAAACAGCACAAATTATTTTTAATACCACTGATGGGCGTATTTTAAAAGTACACAGCATTACTACAAAAGGTGCAGGGCAATTAAACGTTTTTGCCAACGACCTTAGCAGCGGCATGTACAGCTATTACCTAATTGTTGACGGTAATATTATTGACACTAAAAAAATGGTAAAAAATTAACTCTATTAAATTATTTGAATAATAAAAAACAGATGAATTGTTTAAAGTACAGTACATTTGTTTAGAATTTGAAAAAAACATTTAATACCAAGTGCAAACATCTTTGCACTTGGTATTATTTTTCAATAAATTTTCTCATTTCAGTAATCAATAAATCCCAACTTTTTTCAGAATGTTTGGCTCGTTCTTCGTCATAATTACTTTGATGTATTGTCAATTCGGTATTTGTTCCGTCTTTTTTTACTTCATAACAAACCCACAAATAATTTTCGGGTAAATCTTCTTTACCACTCCAGCTGCTCAAATATGAATAGGATAGTTTTTTGTTGCGCTCGTATTCAAGTACTTCACCTTTATCTTTGTACTTTTGTCCCTCCCATTCACCTTGAAAAATAATTGAACTTCCAATTTCCCAATTGGTTATCATCTCTGTTCCAAAAAAGTATTGTTTTAAAATTACAGGATTTGTTAACGCTTCCCATACTTTTTCAATTGGTGCTTTTATTGTTGTTTTGTATTGAATTTTAAATTGAGTTTTCATATTTATTATTTTTTAGACGCTCGCATTGCTTTTGTTTTATTGAGTTTAGTATCGTTTTGAAATTTTTTATACTGTTCGGTTTCCATTCCATAAATTGCTACTTTCCCCTTATTGTCGGCATGAATGCCAAAGCCATATATTTTTGATAAAGGGGAACACCTTAAGCAAGCTTGCCCTCTTGAAAAAAAATTTTGCCTTGCGTCTATTCTGCTTTTGTTAAATCATTTCTATCGGCAAATATTTGAAAAAGTACATCATCAGATGTGAATTTGTAAGGATTATTTACAAGCATTTTGTATTGCATTTCGGCAATAGTTTTTTTACTGGTTTTTGAAAGAGGTTTTGTTCCAAAAATAACTTTTGTATCTTCTGCCACCTCAATAAAAGTATCAATATAATTTGTTGTATGGATGTTTTCTTTTTTCATTTGTTGTGTTACTTTTACAAAGTGTAAATTTAACTAAATGCTAATTATGCTACATTTACATTTTGCATAATAAAATTTTATAATTAAAACATTTTACTAATTCCAAGCATCCATCTAAATTGTAAATAATTATTTTCGGCATAGGGCAAACGGTTTACAAAAAATGGCGAATCAAAGCGAATGGTTAAAGGCTTAACATTGTATAATGGTCCCCATTTTAGTACGGTTACACTCAAGCCTGCTCCGGCATCCATCATAATGTCGCTCATTTTTGTAGCTTGGCCGGGTGCATTTGTGTTTATTATACCGGCATCAGAAAAAACATAAGGATTAATTTTAAGACGCTGGCGCATATAAGGCCACTTAATAAATTTAAATAATTTTCCATACTCTATTTCAATGCTTGCCGATGCTCCCGTAATGCCTTTATAATTATAGCTTATACTGCCATCGGGGTTAGCAATTGCCAATAAATAACCGCTGTAACCCCTTAACCCTAATCCACCGCCTGCGCTAAAGTGATTTGTTGTTAAACCAAAGCCACCCCATTGTGGAGGCACTATCCCCATGCTGCGAGTGTATTTGCTATCCATTAACGACTCGTTATTTGCTCCCGCAACAAATAGCATGCTTTCAAAAGGTAATCGCGTTCCAAATCCTAATTGCCCAAAAACTCTTGTATTAATATTAAAGTATTTAAATTCATTTTTATTTAACGATGTTAATGTTACTGCGCTAAAATCGTAATCGTTTGTAAATGCGGCTGTACGAGTATTTAATGTAATGGAACCTGCCCCGCGATAGTAAAAATAATTATGTTCAAGACCTAAGTGAATGGCACTGTTTAGTTTTCTATAGCCCCATTCGCCATAATTAATTAAATATACAAGGTCTTGTGGCATATCGCGAAGCATGGCTTTTAAGTGCGTATAAAACCGTGTGTTATTGTTGTTAATTTTTTTCTCAACACCTAACATGGTTGCTTTTAGCCCATCAAGTGATTTTAGTTGAAAATATACATTTGTGTTTTTAGATAGTTTATTTATTGCCGTTCTGTAATCTAAAACAAAGCTTATTGCATTAAATTTATTTTTTCCAAAAGTACTATCAAGGTAAGTAGGATACAATTGTTTATTTACGGCACTGTCAACATACGCTTGGCCTAACCCTGTACTGAACCAAGCTCCAAGCTCAAATACATGTTTTTTATTTAAATAATCTCCGCTAAGCACGGCTCCAACCTTTAAACCATCGTAACCGTTATACCAAAAACTTGGGCGCACGCGCATATCGTATTGTTTCCAATTTGGAGGGGTATAAACTTTTGAATCGAAGCGCAAATTAATTTTTCCTTTGTATAAATTATTAGTCATATCAACATCGGCTAATCGGAAACTTGGGTCAATAAAAACATTTTTTAATTTTTCTTTTAAGGTAATTGTTGCGGTATATGTTGGTTTTAGTTTTGAACCCCAGCCAATCCAACGTGGTAAGGTTTTTGCTCTTGTTGGTTTTTCAAACCAATTATTTGGAATATAATAATGGTAGGCGCTATCATTTTTATCGAGTACTACAATATCTAAAGGCATTTGCATACTACCTTTTCTTTTAAAAGTAATTGCATAAGTGTTTTTACCTTTTGATTTTACACGTGATATTTTATAATCAATTGTTTTGCTTGTTTCAAGCCATTGATCAAAAAACCAATTTAAATCAACTCCGGTATAACTAATTACAGAATTTCTAAAATCTTCGGGATAAGGGTGGCAAAATTTCCATTGATTAAAATAGTGTTGAATAGCCTTATCAAAAAGTGCCCTGCCTAAAACATATTCTAAGTTTTTTAGCATAGTTGCTGTTTTAAAATATACTTGACTATAACCGCCGCCATGCCTTAAAGCACTACTAAAGTCATCACTGTGTGTATTTAAAGTTGCCTCTTCGTTTCTTACAACATTTGTTTGATAATAACCATTGTAAATTTGATTGTCTATTACGCGGTTTGGGTTAGTAAACTGCTTTGTGTACCAGCCTTTGGGCGAATTTTCTTTTTCAAACGGACCATCTATATACATATACGAATCGGCAGTATAAAACTGTGTAAAGCCTTCGTCAAGAAATGCCCGATATGTTTCGTTATTGCCTACCATGCCAAAAAACCAATTATGTGTTATTTCATGAATAAATAATGTACGGTAATTTGGATCAAATCCGCCATCAAGTGTAAGCATAGGATATTCCATACCATCTTGAGCATCGGCACAAATCATTTTAGGGTAATGGTAGCGGCCTATGTTATTTGAGTTTACTTCTAATACTTTGGCAATGTATGAAGATGCGTTGTGCCAACCGGCGGCATGGGGTTCCTGTACAAGAGCAATGCAACGTACCCCATCCCAAACCGATTCGCCTATGCGATAGTTGGGATCAGCTGTATAAGCTACATCGTGCACATTTATTGCACTGAACTTCCACGTTTTAGTGCTTCCGTCAGCTTTAATAACTTCACTTGGCGGTGAGTTAAAGGGCTTATTTAAAAAGTTTTTTATATCTAATTTATTCCGAAGTTCATCCGGTAAAACTTCTTTTTCGTTGGTCATTAGCCCTGTGCCATCTAACACATAATTATTAGGTAAGGTTAGTTCAACGTGAAATGAGCCATAGTCTCCATAAAATTCATGATCCATGTGCTGGTCAGTTGTCCAAACAAATTTCCTGTCAATTACAGCAATGCGTGGGTACCAGTGTACTATATCGTAATGTTTTTTTCCAAATGAGTTAAATAGTTTCATTCTGTTTCTAATGGCTTCAACATCAAAATATGTTTTAAAATTAATTTTAAAAGTGGCTGATTCTCCGGGTGGCAGCGGCTTATTTAAATAAACCTTCATAATCGTATTATCTAGCTCTGTTTTTAATTCTTGATTGTTATTGTTTATTGAAAGCACTTCGGTTCCTTTATTTTGAGAGCGATATTTACCAAATTTTAAATGGTTTTTATTGTTTTTGTATAAATCGGCTAAGTAAGAGTCTTTATTTTGAGCATTGCTATATAAATTAAAGTAAACGTAACTAAGAGTATAAGGCGAGTTGTTCCAGTAGGTTAATTCCTCATTACCGGTAATAATGTCTGTGCTGTCATTTAGCGATGCCGAAATGGTATAATGCACATCTTGCTGCCAATAACCTTCGTGAGGCAATTTGTTTTTCCAGTAAAGAGGGTTTGTAGTTGAGCGGTACTCTATATATTCATTTTGTGCCGATATAGTGATGTAAGCAAAAAACAATAAAAACGATAGAAAAAAGCTTTTTTTGAAAATAGTCATAAAAAATAATTACTAAATATAAAAATTATTTCAAAATCAAGTTGTTGAAATAAAAAATGTTAAAGCTGTTTAGTAATTCATAAAAAGCTGAAAATTGCAGTACTTTTGCACAAAATTTGAAAAAGACATATTATATATTCATTTTTTTAATTTGCTTTTTAGTACAAAATACTTGGGCGCAAAAGGGAGTTAAAGAATCTACGGTTGATGTTGAAGGCTTAGTGGGAGATGATGATAAGCCCTTAGCCGGTGCTTTTATTCAAGTTACTCAAAACGGAAAAGATTATACATCATTTACTACCGACCTTGATGGAAGGTATAATTTGTATTTGCCATTAGGGGCTGAATTTTTAATTACTGCCACTAAAAGAGGTTATGTAAAAAAATCGTTTTATATTGATACTAGAGCTGTACCTGCTGATAAGTCAGACGATAAATTTGCTACAATTGAAGCAAATTTGGTGTTATTTAAGTATTATGAAGGTGTTGACTATTCGATTTTTAATCAACCCATAAACAAATATTATTACAGCATAAAACGAGATAATTTTGAATATGATAAAGATTATTTAAAACAAATGATGCTGGCTATGGCTGAAGTAAAAAAGCAAGAAAAAAATGCCATAAAATTAGCCGCCGAAAAACAAAAACAAGATGAGTTGTTAGCTAAAGAAAAACTTAAAGAGTCAGAAAACACTAAAATTAAAGCTGAACAAGAGCAAATTATTAAAGAACGGGAAGATGCAAAAAAAATAATGTTAGCTAAACTTAATGAAGAGAATGAACAAGCAAAAAAAAATAAATTAACTAAAGAGCAAAATAATTTTGACGAAAATTTAAAATCAAATTCTTTTATAAAGGCTGAAGTGAACCTTGTAAGTTCAGAGGATATTAAAAACAACAGTAATGTTAAAAAACCAATTGCGTCATTTAATAAGGATATTAGCTATTTAATGTCAAAATATAAGCCGGGTGTTACCGAAGAGATTTTTATAGGTGAAGGAATTCAAATAGTACAACGTGTTGTGGTGCAGCATAATAATGCATGGGTCTATGAGAAAAAAATTTTTAGCTGGGGTGGGATTTCATACTTTAGAGACAGACAGTCGATAACTCAAAGTACTTTTGAAAACGAAACTGAAAAAATGTAATGTTTTGTTTTCAACCACTGTTTTACAACAAACGTATAATATTTAACATTAACACGTAAAAAAATAAAGTACATTTAAACCATTAATTACCAAGCGCAGATATTTTACACCTTAAAAAATTTTTGCACTTACTTATACTAAATTTAATGCGCTTACAAAAAGTAAAATACAATAAAAGTATAAGTTATATAATAGTTGTTTTCTTCCTATATAACATAAATTACGCTCAAGTATATTCCCGCTTGAGCAATTTGTCTGCTCTATCAGCTGGAAATAATGCAGTTGTAAGATTTACAATTACTAAAGGAACGCCTTGCATTATGGGTTATAATATATGGCATAGCACTGATTCAATAAATTTTAATGTAATTTATAATGCACCTGGACAGTGTGGCGATGGAAATTCCGATATGCAATATTCATACACGCACGCAAACCCACAGCCACAAAATACATATCATTATTATAAAGTTGAAATAATAGGCTTAGAAACATCAGCGCCATTAAAGGTGTTTGTAGGAAATGCCGGTTATGGTCGTTTAAAAGTTTATCCCAATCCTATTACTCATATCTCTGATTATTTAACACCAGTTTTTCCAAATGCACCTGGTAATGTTTTAACTGGCTATATTTATAATCCTATTGGCTACTCTATAAAATCATTTGAAATTGACAATGCCCAAAATCAAACAGTGCAAATTCCTGTTTACGATTTAAACCAAGGCGAGTATATCCTTTGGATGACTGATGGGCAACAAGTTTTTCAATGTAAATTTATTGTTAATAGATCTGATTAATTTTATACATAGATACTTTCTCTCTGCAAGCTTAACGTGGACAAAAAAGATTGATTTAGCGCAGAGACAAGCTGGAACCCCAAACCATCACTTCTTAATTACAACTAAAACTAATTAATCAATTTTTAAGTCAGTTTTATTGATTTAAAAGCGACTAGTACATCTGTATTTTAAAAAATCAGATAGGATTTTGAATAATTAAAAAACCCTTAACAATTTGTTAAGGGTTTAATGTTATGGTGGTACCTCACAGAATCGAACTGTGGACACAAGGATTTTCAGTCCTTTGCTCTACCAACTGAGCTAAGGTACCAACTCAACTCATGCAAAACATACGTTTTAGCATTTGGGCTTGCAAAAGTAAGTTATTTATTGCTAATATCAAAATATTAAAGAAAAAAATTTTGAAGCAAAAAACAGAGTGTTTTGTGCAATTAAGCAATTAATATTTAAAATATAAAATTCGAGTTTTATGTTAAATTTGAGCAATGAATTTAGTTATTGATTTTGGAAATACTCAAATTAAATGCGCTCAATTTAATAATCTATCTTTAACCAATATTTCTACGTTTACAAATTCAAGCGACTTACTTTGTTACATAGCTTCACTATCGCAACATATTGAACAAATAGCCCTTTCTTCTGTTACATTTGAACATGTTAAACTTGTTACTGATTTAAAAAAAACATACCCTGTATTCCAATTAAATGCAAATAGCAAGTTGCCCATAAAAATAGTTTATAAAAGCCCTGAAACACTTGGTGCTGATAGAATAGCGGCATCTTTAGGTGCTTATGCCTACTTTAAAAAGAGCAATGTACTTACCATTGATGCCGGAACATGTGTAAAATACAACTTTGTAAATGAATGCAATGAGTTTGAAGGAGGTGCAATTTCGCCCGGCATTAATATGCGATTAAAAGCCCTTAATGAACACACGCATGCTTTACCTTTATTAAATTTTAACAAAGATTATAGCAATCCAATAGGTACAAACACTCACGAAAGTATATTGTCGGGGGCTCTAAACGGTACTATATTTGAGGTAGAGGGAATGATTAAGCATTACCAAACTAAATATAAAAACCTGCAAGTTTGTTTAACCGGTGGCGATTCAGATTATTTGTCAAAACACTTAAAAAATCGTTTCTTTGCAAGCCAAAATTTAATATTAACAGGAATAAACCTTGCACTTAATTATCAAAACTAAATCAATACTCATTTTTATATTTTTAATAGTAATTAAAAATTTATCGGCGCAAAATACCTTTAGCCCGTATTCGAGGTATGGCATTGGTGAATTAAATACAACGCTTCCTGCACATAACTTAAGTATGGGAGGTGCTTTTACAGCTCTAAAACCCGATTCATTTTTACCTGTTTTTATAAACACGGGTAATCCTGCCTCCTACGCACTTATTAGATTTACTACGTTAGAGGTAGGCGGTACTAATTTTGTTACACAATACCAAACTCAAACAGCTTCGCCAACCAAATGGTCAACTAATTTTTCATACGCTAATTTAGGTTTTCCTGTTCGAAATAAATCGGGTATATGCTTTGGTCTTGCTCCATTTTCAAACGTTGGTTATAATTATATCTCAACATCAAATTTAGATAATGTAGGTACTATTAACTATAATTATAGCGGAAGTGGGGGCTTAAACAAAGTGTATGCGGGCTTTGGTACTATGCCTTTTAAAAATGCACTTATTAAATTCAGACGAAAAAGACTGTACATCCCCGATAGTTTAAAAAAACTTTCACATTTTTCTTACACATTAAAAGAAAATCTAAATAAAATATTAAGTGATTTTTCAATCGGAACTAATTTAGTTTACCTGTTTGGCGATATTACCAATGGTGTTCAAATTACTTATCCCAATTCAACACTATACACAAATGTTGCCAGGGTTAGAGATTTTACAACCGGCGATTTTACCGGAAATTTTGGGTTACAAACAGCCATCACAGTCGATTCGGTTAAAACAAAAAACAAAAATGGCACAACGCATAAGCGGGCAATGCGTGAAAAAATTAAAATAACGTTTGGTTTTTTCTCAAGCATAAATAACACACTTAACTCTTCGTACAGTTCCATTGCATATAACTACAATCTTAATGCATACGGCAACCCAACAATAAAAGACACTGTGTTTTATAACCCTTCGCAATCAGGATTAATAAAGCTGCCACTTGAGCAATCATTTGGAATAGGCTTTAAAAAAGGTGAGCGGATAAACGCCGTAGCTGATTTTGGAATTACCAGTTGGCAAAATTTCAAATTTTTTGAAACAGTTAGTTCTTATAAAAATAATTACCGTTATGCTATTGGAGTAAATTACGTGCCAAATAAATACGCATCGGGTAGTGGAGCCTACATTAAACGTATCAATTACAGGTTAGGGGCTAATTATAATACAGGGTTTTTAGAAATAAATAATTCAAATATTTCGTCGTACAACATTACGGCAGGGGTAGGCTTACCGGTTGGTATTGGTCGAATGCCGGGCATGGTTAATTTAGGTATGCAATACGGGCAATTAGGTTCTACCAATAATAATTTAGTGCGCGAAAATCAATTACGATTTTTTATAGGCTTTACATTTAGCGATAAATGGTTTCAAAAATTTAAATACGATTAATGCGTATGGGTAAATACATAAGCGTTGTTTACCTGTTTGTTTGTTTGTTTGTTATATTTTCTTGCGAAAATTCAAAAAATGAAATAATGGCTTTGCCGGTTAGCAACAATGCTCCATCGCAAACAGGCGATAGTGTTACACTTCTATACACAGATAGCGCAAAATTAAAAGTAATGCTTAGGGCTAATCAAATGTTAGTTTATGATAAAAATGTGAGCGAGCCAATGACTATTTTACCAAAAGGTTTTTATATCACCATATTTGATCAATCCGAGAAAACTTCGGCAACATTAAAAGCACGTTATGGGGTACGTTATACAAATTCGCATCTTATGCTTGCAAAATATGCTGTTGAGGTTGTAAATGTTAGAAATGAGAAACTAGAAACTGAAAAGTTAATCTGGAACGAAAATAAAAAACAAATTTATACCGACGACTACATAAAAATTACAACGCCTACCCAAATCATAAACGGAAAGGGTTTGGTGAGTAACGAAGATTTTACAAAGTACGAAATACGCGAAGTAACCGGAACATTTAATATTAATAATCATGAAAAATAATTTTCAATATAAACTATTTTTAATAATGGAAAGAATATGGCTGGCAGGCGCATTTATATTTGCCGGCGTAACTGTTTATTATTTAATTGAAAAAGATTTTAATGCCGCCGTTTATTTTTTTGCACTTTTTATTTTTGCATCTGTTTTTTATTTTTTAAGAAAGCGCCAAAGAAAACGCCACATTGATGTAAAAAACAATGATAAGAAAAAATAAATTGACGCCTACTGCACTCTTTTTATAGTTAACTTGCAGTCAAATTTAATTAGCCATAATTAACAAGAATCAAAAATGAGTATAAAAAAGAAAATAATAAATGTTGGTAACATTGTCTGTGGTGCAGATGAATTGTTTTTAATTTCAGGCCCCTGCGTTATTGAAGACGAACAAATTATGATGAAGACTGCAGAAAAATTGAAAGAAGTTTCTGAAAAATTAAAAATAAAAATAGTTTACAAATCATCATTTCAAAAAGATAACCGCAGCAGCTTAAAATATTATGATGGCCCCGGGTTATCAAAAGGAATTGCGATGCTGGCAAAAGTAAAAGAACAGTTTAATTTTCCTGTTTTAACAGATATTCATTATCCTGACCAGGCTGCTGCTGCTGCAGAGGTTTGCGATGTCTTACAAATACCCGCCTATCTTTGCATGCAATCAACATTAGTGGTAGCTGCTGCAAAAACAGGTGCTGTTGTAAACATTAAACACGGGCAATTTTTAGCGCCGGATAACATGAAACACCCGCTTCAAAAATGTATTGATAGCGGCAACGATAAAGTTATTTTAACTGAGCGAGGTTACACTTTTGGGTACAATGATTTAATTGTTGATCCAAGAAGTTTTTTCCATTTAAATGCGCTTGGCTACCCGGTAGTATTTGATATTACACATTGTGTGAGAAAATACGGAATTCCTAGCAGCGACTCTAAGGGAGGTATGAGAGAATTTTTACCTGTGTTAAGTAGAGCAGGCGTTGCCAGTGGTGTTGATGGCATTTTTATTGAAACACACCCTAACCCATCAGAGGCATTGTGCGACGCAGCATCGCAGCTTTGCGTATATGATTTAGAAGAGTTTTTAAAACCATTAATTGAATTACACAATATAGAAGTAAAATACCGCTAATGATTAGTAAATGCCCTTAAAACTTTATTTTGTATCAAAAAACTAGTATTTAATTTGCTTTAACTACCAAACTTTTTTTCAAAAGCTTGCATTGTTTCTACTAAAACATTTACGCTTTCAATAGGCAATGCATTGTAAAGTGATGCGCGATAGCCCCCAACGTCTCTGTGTCCTCTAATGCCACTTATTCCGGCATCTTTCCATAGTTTATCAAAATCAACTTCTAACTCGGGCTTATTAAGTAAAAAGCAAACATTCATGTCGCTTCTGTCTTCTTTTGCTGCAGTTCCAACAAACATACTATTCCTATCAATTTCGTTATAAAGTGCATCAGCTTTTTGGCGATTTATTTTTTCAATCCACTTTATACCTCCATTTTTCTTTAGCCAACGCAAGGTTAATAACGACACATAAATTGGAAATACCGGCGGGGTATTGTACATACTGCCGCCTTTTATATGTACTTGATAATCGAGCATTGATAACATTTTGCGACCCGTTTTTCCTAAAATATCTTTTTTTACCATCACCATAGTGCTGCCGGCCGGCCCCATGTTTTTTTGCGCTCCCGCATAAATTAGCGAAAAATCTTTGGCGTTAACAGTGCGACTAAATATATCTGAACTCATGTCGCAAACTAATGGAATTGGGCATTTAGGAAACTCTTTAATTTGAGTTCCATAAATTGTATTATTACTTGTTATATGTAAGTAATCAGCATCTGTTGGAATAATATAGCCCTTTGGGATATATGAAAACTTTTTATCTTCGCTACTGGCAATAACTGAGGTGTTGCCAATTAATTTTGCTTCTTTAATTGCTTTAGATGCCCAAACACCTGTATTTACATACGCTGCAGTACCGCTTTCGCGCAATAAATTATAAGGCACCATTGCAAATTGAAGACTTGCACCCCCTCCTAAATAAAATACCTCATACTCATCGCCTACTTCAAATAATTCTTTTACTATTTGACGCGCTTCGGCAATAGTTGCTTCGTAATTTTTACTACGATGGCTTATTTCAAGCAAGGATAAATTTAAGTTATCGAAATTAATACAAGCATCTGCTGCTTGTTTTAAAACTTCTTGTGGTAATATTCCGGGACCTGCGCTAAAATTGTGAATTTTCATATTTAGGTTTTTAAATGTCTGTATTATTAATAAACAAAGTTACTAAATGTTTTATTGTTTTAATATTTTAATTGAAGCATTTTTTCGGGTAATAATTAAATAGTTATCGTATGTTTGAATTTTTTCAATGTCGTTTAAAATAATGTTTCCTGTTTTATTGATTAATAGCAAGTTATCTCCTTTCTCTAAAAAATAATTTTTAGATATTTTTTCGATAAGATGCTCTGTTGAATAAATTTCTTTTCCTTTTAATGAAATTATGGCATATCCGGTTTTTGATTTTACAATAGCAAGCGAGTCGTTAAAATCGCCGGCTTCTATATATTTAAAAGGAATTACCGTATTGTGTTTTAAATCTATGTAGCCAAATTTATTTTTTTTCTTTACGCGCATCAATCCATTTGAAGGAAAATTAATATCTGCAAAGTGTTTAAGCTCAGAAAGTTCTTTGCCATTTTCATTCATTAAAGTTAATGTAGTTTCATTAACGAGTTTAAAAAGTTTGCCATCTGTGTAATAATTTGTTGGCTTTTCTTTTTCATAGGTGTAAACTATTTCGCTTACAAAGCATTTAAATTTAGCGTCAAAAAAGCCGTAGTTTCCATTATTTACTACAATGTAAATATCATTTTCAGCGCGTAACACAGCATCAAAAATAATTGGGCAGATTATTCCAAAATGCAACGAAACAAGTCCAAATTTTCCGTTTAATTTTGCAATAAAAAATTCATTCGCACTTACATCTGAAACCCAATCGTATTTTGCATCAATTAAACCGGTGTTTTTGCCAACTATACCATACTTATTATCCTTAATGTAATACGAAAAATCGTTTTTAAATTCGCCTATTTTATCATATATAAAGTCAATACTTTTTTTACCATAAGCATCAAAAACTCCATATTTATTGTGTTGCATTACTATGTAACAATTGCTTCTTAACTCACTAATATCATCATAATCTTCACTTATTTTTTGAGCTTGTCGGTTAATGAAAAACCACTTATTAAATTGTTTTACAGGAGCTATGCCATTTTTAAAAGACCCAGCATCGGAATAATATTCTTTAAATATATTTTCACCAATTTTAGTTATAAAAAAAACAGAGTCGTTACGAGAAACTAAAGAAAAGCCTTCACTAAAAGGACTAGCAGTATCGTAACTTGCGTTAATTTTAATGTTTCCAGTTGTGTCAATAAAACCAAGTAAATCGTTACTTTGATAGGGTAATAAAATGATTTTATTTAATTCAATTTCTTGATTAATAGAAGTTTTAAAAGGGAAATTTGGATACAGTTTTATAAATCGCTCCAGTTCTTCATTATTGTACGAAGTAACTGAAAGGGCATATAATAGTCTCCAAGCATCTAAATTTTGTGCTGCATTTGGAAAATTATTTACAAAACTTTTTAAGCCGTTTATCGAAGATTTTTTTTTATAAATATTAAATAAATTTTCGAGTGCATTAACGCAGTGTTTATTGTTTGGATATGTTTGAATGAATGCTAAGTAATCAGCCTCTTCGTTTTTTTTAGTAAACTCATTGTACACTTGGTATTCAAATAATTGCATAGCTTGATTATGAAAATAACTCTGCGGATGTTGTACTATAAAAGAATGGGTAATGTGCGATAAATTACTTTGTCCTACACTTTCATATTCCATTTGGTCACGTAAATAAACAACGGCAGTAATAATCGAAGAGTCTGCTAAATAATTATTAGTTAAAAAATTATTGGCATCTGTTAGCGATTTGTTTTTAAGCAATAAGTGGTATTGTAATTGTGCAACTGAATCAACCAGTAATTTGCAAGATAAACTATCAATAGTAAAAATTCCAAATGATTTTGAAATTTTATTTTCATTAAAATAATTAAAGGCTAAGGCAGCATATTTGCTGGCGCTATCAAGCGAATAAAAGGGGTTGTTATTTTTTTTATAAATATGCGTTAGCCCGAAGCAAGCAAATGATTTGTTTTTATTTTTTAAATGGTTGTAAAATATTTTTTTTGCTTTAAAAAAATCAAACTGCCCGAGTGCCTCAAAACCCGAATTAATGTTTTTAGCATATTGAATTTTAACTGCAAACAACATTAAAATTAAAACCCCATTTTTTAGAAAAAGCCTCAACACAAAATTTTTATTTAACTTTGCAAATATATGTTTACTACCGGAAGAATAATTTTTTCATTAAGTTTTGCCATAGTTTTTATAATTGCAATGTTATGGAGCTACAAAAAAGACGAAAAAATTAATAATTTGCACTTTTCAAAAAGATATTTGGTGTTTATAGCTATCCTTGGTTTTTTGGCACTTTTATACCTAATTGTTCGCTCTAGAAAGTTCTTTTAACCGAAAAAATACAGGCGACTTTTTATTGTTTCATGATTTTTACAAAAAATTTGGATTTTTATATGTTTTTTTTATATATATTTGCGGTTAAATTCAATTTAGCATTTTAAAGATGAAAAATTTTATACTAATTTTTATTTTGCTTACAAGCTTATCACTCTTATCAAAAACAGAAACGCTTGTAGTGGAAGGCAAATATCAAAACAAAAATATTTTTGTTCAAAATTCATTTGGAACAGGAGGCATCGGCTTTTGCGCGCAGGAAGTTAAGGTTAATGGAAAAATTACTACGGACGAAACTAACTCAAGCGCATTTGAAATTGATTTAGCATCATTGCAATTAAAAATGGGCGAAAAAATTATTATTGAAATTTTGCATAAAGATGGCTGTACTCCAAGAGTGTTAAATATGGAAGATTTAAAGCCAAAGCCAACCTTTGAAGTATTGACTATTGCGGTTTCTCCGGCTGGAGTTTTAAAATGGAATACAAAAAACGAATCTGGAGCGCTACCTTACATTGTTGAGCAATACAAATGGAACAAATGGATACCAATTGGAGAAGTTGATGGCATTGGAACCTCTGATAATCACGAGTATTCTTTTCAGGTTACCATGCATAGTGGCGAAAATAAATACAGAGTTAAACAAAAAGGCTTAAACTCTATCAGTAAGGCATCACCCGAAGCTACTGTTAGCTCTAAGATAGAAAAACCCACTTTTGTAATTGCTAAAGCAGGTGGTGAAATGGATTTTTCAAGCGAAACTGCTTATGAAATATATGACAATTATGGCGTGGTGGTAAAAAAAGGTTTTGGTAAAACAATCAATATCGGAAACCTATCAAAAAGTAATTATTACTTATGCTTTGATAATTCAGTAACTGAATTTAAGAAATAGTATTTTTCATTATTTCTTTTAATTCAGATAGTATCATTGCTGTTGCTCCCCAAATTTTCATTTCATTTAAACTAAAATAAGGTGCTTTTATTTTGATTTTTTCTCGAATTTCAACAACGCCTTTTTCTATAATGTTATCATTTAAAAGCGTATCAATATAGAGCCTAACAAGGCTTTCAACCTCATGTTCTTGGATATTAAACAAAGGATTTTTTTGCGTACAATAGAATAAAAATGGCTTTACCATAAATTTACTTGCCGGAATATAAGTTGCGCTTAATTCAGTTAGTAATTCAATATTACTTAATCCTATTTCTTCAAAACATTCTCTTAAACAGGTGTTGAACAAATTTCCATCTTTAAGTTCAAATTTTCCACCCGGAAAGCTTATCTGCCCACTATGCGCTCCATTATACACAGGCCGCTTAATTAAGGGAATGTAAGGCTTATTATTTTCATCAAAACAAATAACAACAGCTACCGCACTTGGCTTATAGTTGTGTGCTTCCTTTAATATCAAATCAAATGCCGGTCGCGCAAAGGGTGCCATTTTAAGATGAGCCACCTCGCCCGGAAAACTTTTAAAATTTAACTGTTTTAATTTATTTAATAATATTTCCAAAAAAACTCGAAAGCTAAGAATATTTATTGAGTAACTTTGCAGAATGAGCAAAATAGTACTCAATAGCATAACCGAAGCAATTAGTGACTTAAAAAATGGAAAAGTTATTATTGTAGTTGACGATGAAGATCGTGAAAATGAAGGAGATTTTATTATTCCGGCTAACAATGCAAGCCCAGAGATAATAAATTTTATGGCTACTCACGGGCGCGGATTAATATGTGCTGCTATTACATCTGAAAAAGCAAAAGAGTTAAATCTCGAAATGATGGTGCCCGCAAACACAAGTTTGCACGAAACAGCCTTTACAGTTTCTATTGATTTATTGGGTTTTGGTTGCACCACCGGTATCTCAGCTAGCGACAGAAGCAAAACAATTAAAGCGCTTATTGACACTACAAAAAAAGCATCAGACTTTGGAAGGCCAGGCCACATCTTCCCTCTTGTAGCAAAGGAGGGCGGCGTATTGCGCCGCACAGGGCATACTGAAGCTACAATTGATTTTGCCCGCTTAGCCGGCTTTGAGCCTTGTGGGGCTCTAGTTGAAATTATGAATGAAGACGGTTCAATGGCACGTCTGCCAGATTTGATTAAAATTGCCGAAAAATTTAATTTAAAAGTAGTTAGCATTAAAGATTTAATTCAATACCGCCTCGAAAAAGAAAGTATTATTGAACAAGCTGTTGAGGTTAACATGCCTACTCAGTGGGGTAATTTTAAACTGGCGGCCTTTAAGGTAACAATAAACGAACAGGAACACTTAGCATTAATAAAAGGTGAATGGAAAAGCAACGAACCGGTTTTAGTTAGAGTTCATAGTAGTTGCGTTACAGGCGATATTTTTGGAAGTTGCCGCTGCGATTGTGGCCCCCAATTACATCAAGCTATGCAAATGATTGAAAAAGAAGGCAAAGGAATAATTGTGTACATGAATCAAGAAGGCCGCGGCATTGGCTTATTAAATAAATTAAAAGCCTATAAACTACAAGAAAACGGCAGGGATACTGTTGAGGCAAATATTGAGCTGGGCTTTAAAATGGATGAACGCGATTATGGTATTGGCGCACAAATACTTCGAAAACTTGGCGTTGGTAAAATAAAATTAATGACAAACAATCCTAAAAAACGCGTTGGCTTAATGGGATATGGCTTAGAAATAGTAGAGAATGTTCCTATTGTAATCCCCGCAAATGCACATAACCAATCATACCTTAACACCAAGCGAGATAAAATGGGCCACACATTTTAACTAATTGATTACTTAATTTTAAAAAATTGTCAATTGATTGAAATTTGCAATATTGTTTTTTTTACTATTTTGCCCCTCATCTGAAAAAAGTAAACTTCATATTTTTTATACCGTTTTTTTATTTAACGCATACTGTTTTTGCACAGCGCAACGACAGTTTAAAGATTAAAGCAATTGATGATGCAGCACTAACAATAAAAAAAAAGCATTTTACTTATTTTATTTCTAACAGGTTTTCTGACGACAATAAATACGATGTTTTTAAATCAATTCCGCAATACAATAAACCTCAAGTTATTATTATAAAAGGAACCTTTGAGGCGAGCGGAAATCAAAACACCAAGCAAGCAAAATTAATAGTACAAAACGCAAGCAATAATGAAATTGTTGGTATTTACAATACCAATAAATATTCCGGCTCCTACATTATGCTACTAGTTCCAAACGTTAAATATTTTATAAAGATTGAATTAAAAAACTACGGTAATTTTAAAGAACTTGTTGAAATACCTTTAAAAACTGACTTTGAAGTGTGCCATCAAGATATTAAAATAAAAGCTGATGCTCAGAAAAAAGGACATATAACTATTACAAACTTTTTTAACGATGAAGATGAAAAAGTAGCTTATATCAAATCAATATCCGATTCAACTGAAATCATATCTAAAAACGAAGAAGTATTAGAGTATTCCAACGATGGAAAAACACTTATAAAAAAAAATAAATCAAGTATTGACGAACTTTTAAAAGAAGAATTAGCCCAACTCAAAAAAAAGCCGGTAAATGCCTTAGCCTTGTTTATGGCAAAAAAATATGAGCAAAGCGCTGTAATGTTTGGCGAGCTATTAAAAATAGATCCGTTGGAACCTTTTTATAATTACTATTACGGCATATCGTTATTTAAGTTAAACAAAAACAAACCTAAAATAATTCAAGCGCTGCAAATTGCTACTCAAGCAAAAGAAGTTAATTACGATGCGTTTTTATATTTAGCCAAAACATACCATCAGTCCTACTTATTCAGCGAAGCCCTTACAGCACTTGACGAGTATTCTAAAAAAGCCAAACCTCAAGAACTCAACACAAATTTTGTAAACCAATTAATTCAAAACTGCAAAAGCGGAAACGAGTTAATGGCAAGTCCCGTAAATATTGACGTGTTAAAAAGAACACCTGCAAATGAAGCAGATGTTTTAAATAATTTTGATAACGAAACAACTTCTCAATACATAAGATATAAAACAGACGCTTTTACCAGTCCGCTAGAAAAATTAAAAAAGCAAAAATTTTTACTTTCAAATTTTAACAAACACTATTTTGTACATGTTGGTTATGCTGATAAAACAGCAACGCAAACCGATTTATTTAAAAACTTACTCTTGCCAAACGGAAAACTTTCTTTAAGCTCAAAAATTGAATCAGAAATAAATACCGCTTTTGATGAAAATTACCCTTTCATTTCATCAGATGGTAAAACACTCTACTTCTCTTCAAAAGGCCACAACAGCATGGGTGGGTACGACATATTTAAATCAACCCGGCCAGACACTACTTCGGAATGGGGAATTCCTGAAAATTTAGGCTACCCAATTAACTCACCATTCGATGATTTTATGTTTGTTCCTGATACAGCAGCTCAATACGCTTCATTTCTTTCAAACAGAAAAGAAAATAAATTAGAAATAATAAACATAAAATTACCCAAGGGCAGCGGGCAATATTATGTTTTAAAAGGCAATTTTAGTTACGGCGACTCAACAAATAATCACGATGGTTTAATTACTTTATTTAATAATAAAACCGGCGAAAACGCAGGTACTTACAAACCAAATATAAATACCGGTAATTACTTAATGATACTTTCACCCTCGGCAAAATACGAAGTTAACGTTGAAGCCAAAGATTATGCAGAATTAAATGGTGCTTTTGACGTACCCGACAAGCGTGGCGATTTTGTTTTAAAACAAATAATGAAAGGCGTAAAAGAAAAAAACAATAAAAAAACTTTAAAAATCATTAATTATTTTACACAATACGAGTCAGATAAATTAAACCTGGATAACCTTTCAGCTTTAGCTAAAAAAGAGGAGAAAAATAGTCAACCTGTGGCAACAAAAAAAGTTTCGCGAACAGCAATTGAACAAGAAAAAGATAAAACAGATTTAGAAACTGCCGAAAATTTATATGAAAAAAGTCTTTATCAGGAAGCCGCAACTATTTATTCAAAACTACAACCTATTTTAAATTTTACGCCAAACCAGCACTACCAGTACGGCATTAGCTTATATCACAGCAAGCGCAACAAGCCCGAATGTATTAAAGAATTAGAAATTGCTTCAAAGTATAAAGATGTAAGCCCGGATATATACTACTTTTTAGCAAAATCATATTACGAAAACTATCAATTTAGCGATGCTATCAATTTATTTAAAAAATTCATAACGCTTGCTTCGCCTGATTTATCTGCTAAGTACAATATTGAAAAAGAAATAAGCTACTGCCAAAACGGAATTAAACTAATAAACAACCCAACATTAATTTTAGAAATTTATGAAAAAAAGCGCAGCGACCTAAGTAATTTTCAAAATGCTATTACAGGTCTTGAGTCTGGTGGGCGCATTTTAGTATTAACTGATGATTTAAAATCATCTATTGACAAGAAAAAAAATCATAAGCCGCTTTTTTATTTAACCCCTGATAAATCAACTATTTATGTTTCAAGCTATGGTGAAGATGAAACCAACAGCAAAGATATTTATTGTATTAAAAAATTAAGCTCGGGTAAATGGAGTGCGCCAATGCCAATTGCAACAATTAACACATCGCTAGATGAAGACTATCCCTGCCTTTCAGCTGATGGAAAAACTCTGTATTTTTCTTCAAAAGGCTACGATTCTATGGGAGGTTATGACATATACAAATCTACATGGAACAACGAAACGCAAACTTGGGATAAACCTATTAATCTTGGCTCTCCTGTAAACTCACCATTTGATGATTTATACTTTTTGGAATAAATGCAGCTACTTCTTTTTTAAAACCTCTTCGGCCAATTTTAATAAATCTTTTGCGCTATGATATCCAACTGATTTACCAACATAAGCACCCTTTGAGTTTAAAAAAATTAAAGTAGGGTAAGCTTGAACGCTGTATTTGTTACTTAAAGCAGGCCCTTCACCTTTTTCCATATCAATTGCTACCGAAATAAAATTTTTATTAAAAAATGCCCCAACTTCTTTATCAGTAAATACACGTTTTTTCATCATTTTACATGGGCCGCACCAACTCGCATAAGCGTCTAAAAAAATATGCTTGTTCTCTTTTTTTGCTTTATCGAGCAATTGGTTCCAGTTCCCTTCAAAAAACTCAATTCCTTCGCTATTAAAAGCTGGGCTAGGCACTTGTTTAAACGAAGTAACAATTCCTAATACAGTTAGACTTAAAAAGAAGATAATAGCGCGTTTCATTTTAGTAGATTTTAAATAATATGTTGCTAAGTTAGGCAAATTATTACTGATTTTTTTAATGAGCCGTTTAATATGAAGCACAATAATTAAAAACCCCCGCAAATTATGCGAGGGTTAGTTGCCCGAGCTGGATTCGAACCAACATAGTCAGAACCAAAATCTGAAGTCCTGCCATTAGACGATCGGGCAAAATGATAAAAGAACTTTTTTAGGCTTGCAAAAATAAGCTTTTTTTTATTGCTTTCAAATAAAAATTTACATTTTTTACCTTTCAATAAAGCAAGATAATCTTATCTTCGCACACTTAAAATATAACATGTTTACAAACGAATTTAAAAAACTTAATAATATTGTTGGATGGGCTGTTTTTTTAATATCAGCTTTTGCTTATTGCAGCACAATTGAGCCAACTGCCAGCTTTTGGGATTGTGGCGAATATATTGCTTGTGCCTATCGTTTAGAAGTAGGGCACCCCCCCGGAGCGCCTATGTTTTTGCTCATAGGCCGTTTTTTTACTTTATTTTCTTTTGGCGACCCTTCTCGCGCCGCAATGATGGTAAACATAATGAGTGCTTTATGCAGCGCATTTACTATACTTTTTCTTTTTTGGAGTATTACCCGCTTAGCTATAAAGTGCTACAAAACACCTTTTGCTGATTTAAGTAAAGGGCAGCATTATGCTATTTTAGGTGCAGCAACTGTGGGCAGTTTGGCTTACACTTTTTCAGATTCTTTTTGGTTTAGCGCTGTTGAAGGTGAGGTTTATGCTATGAGTAGTTTTTTTACGGCAATAGTGTTTTGGGCAATTTTAAAGTGGGAAGAGGAAGACAGCCTAAACCCCGTTGGCTCCTTGCGCTGGATTGTACTTATATGCTTTTTAATTGGTGCATCAATTGGTGTTCACTTACTTAACTTACTTGTTATTCCTGCAATTGGCTTTATTGTATATTTTAAAAAATATAAATTTTCGTGGAAAGGTTTTATAATTGCCGGTATAGTATCTGTATTTGTTTTAGCCTTTGTTCAAAATTTATTAATTACAAAATTTGTAAAGTTTTTAAGTGATTACGAAGTATTTTTTGTAAATAAAATGGGCATGCCTTTTAACTCAGGCACACTCATCTATTTTATACTTATTATTTCTTCGCTGGTATTTTTTATAATGTATAGCTCAAATGCCAACGAAACGTTTTTAAAAAGAGGGTTAATTATAGCATCTGTGTTTACATTGTTAGTTGTAATATCGGGTTTAAATGGCAGTGATATGTTTTGGCGTTTATTGTTTTTAGGCGGTGCATTATATGCAGTGCATTATTTTAGGAAAAAATATAATTTACTTAATACTATATTCCTTGGCTTAGCCACTATATTAATTGGGTTTTCAACGTTTTTTGTATTGGTTATTCGTTCTCAAGCCAATACCCCAATGGACGAAAACGATCCTGAAAATGCTCCTAATATGTTGTCGTACCTTTTGCGCGAACAATACGGAGATTGGCCCATATTATATGGCCCATATTACAATGCACCAACACGCCCTCGTAGCGAATTTGGCGATGGCACTCCCATTTTTGGAAGAGATAATAAAACAAAAAAATACCGGTTAATTGATGCTCGAAAAAATACAAAACCCGTTTATGAAAAAGATTTTTGCACAGTCTTCCCTCGTATGTGGAGCGAGCAAGGACACCATGTAAACGCCTATAAATATTGGGGCGATGTTGATAAGCATCACAAAACTATTTCAGGATCAGGGCGCGACGGAGAGCCTCAAAGTTATGAAGTACCAACAATGATGGCTAACTTAAAATATTTTATCAGATACCAATTTAATTTTATGTATTGGCGTTATTTTGGTTGGAACTTTGTAGGTCGCCAAAATGATATTCAAGGATATACTCAAAACCCACTAGAGGGAAACACAGTGAGTGGCATAAAATTTTTAGATGATATTTCTTTAGGAATAGATTCATCTAAAACAACTTACCGCGATAAAAATAATTTTGCCAGCAATCATTTTTACGCCTTGCCACTATTGCTCGGTATTTTAGGATTATTTTTCCAATACAAAAAAGATAAATTTGGCATGTGGGTGGTATTTTGCGTATTCTTTTTTACAGGCTTAGCAATTGTAATATACTTAAATCAATATCCGTATCAACCTCGCGAACGTGATTATGCCTATGCCGGTAGCTTTTATGCCTTTGCCATTTGGATAGGTTTTGGCGTGTTAATGTTGTATGAATGGTTAAGTCAAAAAACAAAAGGATTGGGTGCCGCATATGGCTCAATTGCTATTGGCTTAGTAATACCGGGCATTATGGCAAAAGAAGGATGGAACGATCATGATAGATCGTTGCGTACTTTAGCTCGCGATTGTGCAATTAACTATCTGCAAAGTTGCGCACCTAATGCTATATTATTTACAAATGGCGATAACGATACCTTCCCTCTTTGGTATGCTCAAGATGTTGAAGGTATTAGAACTGATGTTAGGGTTGTAAATTTAAGCCTATTGCAAACTGATTGGTATATACGTCAAATGCGCCGCAAAGCATACGATAGCGATCCGGTGCCATTTAATATTCCGGAAGAAAAATTAGAAGCCGATAAACTAAGCTACGCTTATATTAGTGCTCAAGATAAAAACCCTGTTGATTTAAAAAAGGCAATGACATATTTGTTAAGTAGCGACCCTGCAAATAAATATGACGTTGGTGGTGGCAACATGCTCGATTTGTTTCCTGCACGTGCTTTGTACTACAATGTTGACAGTATGGCTGTAATGAAAAACAAAGTAATTGATGTGAAAGATACTGCCCGCTTAGCCAAGAGAATTGAATGGGATTTAGGAGGCAGAAACACAGTGCTTAAAAACGACATTATGATTTTAGATTTAATTTTAAATAATGATTGGAAACGCCCAATATACTTTGCTGTTACAACCGGCGACGATGCTTACATAGGCTTAAAGAAATATTTTCAACTCGAAGGTTTAGCCTACCGCTTTGTGCCAATACGCCAAAACCAGCGTGAAGAAATGAGCGGCGGACGTGTAAATACTGATGCAATGTATGACAACGTGATGAATAAATTTAAGTGGGGTGGGCAGGACAAAAAGGGAGTTAATCTTGATGAAAATTGTACCCGAATGACAGGTAACCTGCGTATGCAAATGAGCGTACTAGCAAGTGCTCTTATAAACGAAGGTAAAAACAAAAAAGCAGAAGCTGTTTTAGATAAGTGCTTACAAGTAATGCCTGACGAAAATATTCCTTACGATGCAACTGTATTTACAATTTGTGCTAATTATTACGAGTTAAAAAAATACGATAAAGCCAATGCCTTAGCTCAAAAACTATTTGACATTTTTGAAGGAGATTTACGCATGTATATGTCCTTACCCGGCAGTAAACAACAGTCGTTTTATCGTGAAATGGAACAAGCAAAAGAAATTTTAAAACGTATTGTTTCAATTACCGAGCAAAATAACCAAGCCGAGCTCTCAAAAAAGTTTATGGCGCGTTTACAGCCCTTTTTAACAGCTGAAGATACTGCTGCACAACATCAAGCACCACAAGTGCCTGTTGGGCAATAGTACTGTAAGCAGGGGTATAAAATTGCTTTGCGAGAGACAATTATTTTTACTTTGTGAAAATTTATTAAAGAGAGTTACGCTTAAAAGTTGAGAAGAAAAATTAAAAAAATTGTTTTTAAACTTACTCACTTTTTTATACACTACCGCTAATTTCTTGAGCGCTATTTATAACTCCATTGGAATAAAATATTATATCTTTGCACGCAACTTATTCCAATGAAAAGAAAGAAAATCTTATGTATAATATTTGTGCTTTTTTTTGGAGTTATTTTACCTCAACAAAAATTTACCATTAGTGGCCGACTAAAAGACAAAAGCACTTCGGAGGTGTTAATTGGAGCTATGGTAAAAGCAGTTGAAATAAATGGTCTGGGTGCCGTTAGCAACGCTTATGGCTTTTATTCATTTACCTTACCGGAAGGAAAGCATCGTTTAATTATAAGCATGGCCGGTTATGCCCCTATTGACACAAGCATTACGTTTAATTCAAGCTTAAATCTTGATTTTGAATTATCTGAAAAATCAACTCAATTATCCGAAGTTGAGGTAAGCACCAATAAACTTTCAGATGACAATGTAACTTCTACGCAAATGAGTGCGCAAACATTAAACATAAAAGAAATAAAAAATGTGCCTGTTTTTTTTGGCGAAAAAGATATATTAAAAACGATACAGCTATTACCAGGTATTACCAATGTGGCAGACGGGACATCCGGTTTTTATGTGCGAGGAGGCAGTGCCGATCAAAATTTAATTTTGTTAGACGAAGCTATTGTTTACAACCCAACACATTTGCTTGGCTTTTTTTCTGTTTTTAATTCAGATGCTATAAAAGATGTTACAATTTATAAGGGTGGAATACCTGCTCAATACGGCGGAAGAATTTCATCAGTATTAGATGTGAAAATGAACGATGGTAATGCAAAAAAACTAAGTGTAAGTGGTGGCCTGGGTTTAATATCATCACGCTTAACTGTTGAGGGGCCTATAAATAAGGGGAAGGGCTCCTTCATCATTTCAGGAAGAAGAACCTATGCCGATTTATTTTTAAAAGCATTTGGGCCAAAAAATTTACGCGGTACCTCGCTTTACTTTTATGATTTTAACCTAAAAGCAAATTATGAATTAACTGCTCACGACCGTGTTTACCTTTCGGGTTATTTTGGAAAAGATAACTTTATTTTTAGCAATAACAATGCCTCTAACAGGAGCTTTGGAATTAATTGGGGCAATGCTACAGGAACATTAAGATGGAATCATATATTTGGAGATAAACTATTTTTAAACTCTAATTTTATTTTTACTAATTACCGCTCAAATGTGGTGCTTGGCTCAGGAGATGCTCAATTTCAAGTATCTACGGGTATTCAAGATTTTTCAATAAAAGAAGATTTTAATTATTATTTAAACAACAAGCACTCTGTTAAATTTGGTCTGCAATCTATTTATCACACATTTATACCGGGTGAAGTAACAATTAACACCAGCTCTTCAACTAATTTACCCACCCGCTTAAATAGAACTATTGAGCGTAAACACGCAATTGAAAATGCAGTTTACTTTGCTGATGATTACAATGCGGCCTCATGGTTAAAAATAAATTACGGATTTAGATTATCAACATTTACTACTATTGGCCCTAATACAGTGTATAACTACGATTCAAACGGCAATATTGTTGACTCTGTTATATATAAAGCAAACCAGCCAATTGTAACGTACGTTGGGTATGAACCAAGAGCAGGTGTTACATTTATTGTAAGTCCGCAAAGTTCAATTAAAGTTTCGTATAATCATATTAATCAATATTTGCATTTACTCTCTAATACAACCAGCTCAACTCCGGTTGATATATGGGTGCCCTGCAGCCAAATTGTAAAACCTCAAATAGGCGATCAATATGCTGTTGGATATTTTAGGAATTTTAAAAACAATACTATTGAAACCTCGGTAGAGGGTTTTTATAAAAATATGCAAAATCAAATTGATTATATTAACGGAGCTGATTTAAGATTTAATAAAACTGTTGAATCGCAATTAGTATTTGGAAAAGGTAAAGCATACGGAGTTGAATTTTTTATAAAGAAAAAAGAGGGAAGATTTACCGGTTGGGTTTCATACACCTTGTCGCGCACATTTAGGCAATTTGACAGTTTAAATTACGGCAATGAATTTCCGGCTAAACAAGATATTATTAATAACTTGTCGGTTGTAGGTATGTATAAATTAAATGAAAAAATCACCTTTTCAGCAACCTTTGTTTTTCACACGGGCTTTGCTGCTACATTTCCTAGCGGTAAATACCAAATAGGAACACAAGTTGTTAATTATTATACAGAACGAAATGGTTACAGAATGCCCACTTATCACAGATTAGATTTAGGCCTTACATTACAAGGGAAAAAAACAGCAAAATTTGAATCAGATTGGAATTTTTCGATATACAATGCTTATGGTCGTGAAAACCCTTATTCTATCACTTTTCAGCCCGATCCCAATAATCCTAATCAAATGCAAGCAGTACAACTTTCGCTGTTTAGATGGGTGCCTTCGATAACATATAATTTTAAATTTTAAGATAGCAAAAGAGAAAAATAAACAGATTGACTCGCAATATGCTTGCACTTGGTATTAGTTGATAAATTGAATACTTTTTGAATAAAAAATGTTTTTTTAACCTAAAGCTTTCACTAAATTTACCATTAAATGGAAGATTTTGTAGTATCGGCTCGAAAATACAGACCACAACTTTTTAATACAGTTGTTGGGCAAAGCCACATAACTAACACACTAAAAAATGCTATTACAACAGGACATTTAGCACAAGCGTATTTATTTTGTGGACCCAGAGGCGTTGGTAAAACAACCTGCGCCCGTATTTTTGCAAAAACTATCAACTGCCCCAATACCACCTCGCATGGCGAAGCTTGTGATAAATGCGAATCATGCCTTTCATTTAACACAGGTGCCTCATTAAATGTGTATGAATTAGATGCCGCCAGTAACAACTCTGTTGAAGATATCCGAAATTTGGTTGATCAGGTAAGATTTGCGCCCCAGCTTGGCAAATATAAAGTGTACATTATTGATGAGGTTCACATGCTAAGCACGGCCGCTTTTAATGCTTTTTTAAAAACATTAGAGGAACCACCGCCTCACGCCAAATTTATTTTAGCAACTACCGAAAAACATAAAATTATACCCACTATTTTATCGCGGTGCCAAGTGTTTAATTTTAACAGAATTAAAACAGAAGACATTAGCAATCACTTAGCCTATATGGCTAACAACGAAGGTGTAACTTTTGAACCGGAAGCATTGCATGTAATAGCGCAAAAGGCCGATGGCGGCTTAAGAGACGCATGCTCAATTTTTGACCAAATGGTTGCCTTTACCGGCAAACACCTAACCTATACCCAAATAGTTGAAAACTTACATGTACTCGATTATGACTATTACTTTAAAATAGTAGATTATTTTATTGAAAATAATGTATCGCAGGTAATGTTAACATTTAATGATGTGTTAAACAAAGGCTTTGACGGACATAATTTTTTAATAGGCTTAGGCGAACATTTGCGAAACTTAATGGTGAGCAAAGATTTACAAACTATACAACTAATTGAAGTAAGCGATAATTTAAAGAAAAAATTTGAAATACAATCACAAGCTTGCACGTTACAATTTTTATTAAAAGCACTTGCTTTAATTAGTAAAACTGACGTTAATTATAAAAGTGCAAAAAACCAACGTTTGTTAGTTGAGATGTGCCTAATGCAACTCACATTTTTAACCGCTTCTACCGCAGAGGCTGAAAAAAAAAATGACCAACCAATAGGTAACAAAGACATTTCTGATACCAACCTTAATAAAAAAATAATTAATAGCATAAATGCACTACAAGAACCTGAAATTAAATTTGCAAAAAAGCCTACTCTGATAACAGAAAACATTAATTTAACTAATAGTTTTAGCTTAAATAAATTGGCTTCGGAAATCAACACAAAACAAAATAATGTTTTTGAACAAACACCGCAATCCGTTCAAATATTTGATAATAAACCCCTAATAGCAACAAACGCTATTAACGCTGTAATTGAATGTGCCGGCAACTATAATTCAAAACAAGTTGAAATAGCCCTTAAAACATCTGTAAAAAATTTCAGTAACAATACTATAACGATTGAAGCAGCAAACAGCTCGCTTTTACAAGAGCTAAACGCAATAAAACATTTAATTTTAGGAGATGTTAGAAAAAAAGTAAGCTCAAATGAATTACAAATTATATTTATTGAGAATAAAAGTTTGCAAACAATAAAAGCTTTTAAACCCCAAGATATTTTTAAACAAATGACCGAAAAAAATCCGGCAATAAACGATCTTAAAATAAAATTGGGCTTAGAAATTGATTATTAACCAATATGAATAAACCGGCTTATTAAAATGAAAAAAAATAAATACTATTTTTTATGCTTTATTATTTGTTCTCTTATTTCTAAATATCCGGCGCAAAAAAAAATCGAAAAACAGTATCAAAAACCGCTAATTATAGGTGTGATTGATGAAATCCAATCCAGCATACTATCCGAAAAAAGAATGCTTAACATTTATTTCCCCGAAGGATATGACAATAATGACACTATAAAATATCCGGTTATATATGTTTTAGATGGCTCTATTAATGAAGATTTTTTTCATCTGGCCGGAATAGTGCAATACAACACATTTTCATGGGTAAATCAAATTCCAAAATCAATTGTTGTAGGTATTGCAAACATTAATAGAAAAAGAGACTTTACCGATTCAACAAACATTTTTGAAAACAAAAAGCTTGTGCCTTCTTGTGGAGGATCTTCAAAATTTATTTCGTTTATTGAAGAGGAATTACAACCTTATATCGAAAAAAATTATAAAACAAACTCAATAAAAACAATTATTGGACAATCTTTAGCAGGCCTGCTTGCAACAGAAATACTATTTACTAAACCCGGCTTATTTTCTACTTACATTATTGTTAGCCCAAGTTTATGGTGGAACGATGGCGCTTTACTAAAAAAAACTCCAAGTATTTTGAATAAAAATTTTACGCAAAAAATCAATATATATGTTGGTGTTGGTAAAGAAGGCCTTTCTCCCGGAATAGGCAATCATACCATGGAGCTTGATGCTAAGCTATTAGTAAAAAAAATAAAAGAAAGCAAAAGCAGCACGGTAAAAATATATTTTGATTACTTACCAAAAGAAAATCATGCAACGGTTACACACCAAGCTGTATTTAACGCATTTAGAATTTTATACCCATTTAAAAACAAATAATACCAAGAGCATTAATTCATAAAATTATTTTAACTGGTATTTTTATAAATAATATAATTTAAAACATGAAAACATTTTTAAAATTACTTTTTATACTGGCGTGCAAACCTATTTATAGCCAATCCATAAATGAAATTAAACAACTAATGCATAAGCAAGAAATAGCTTGGAACAACGGTAATATAGATGCATTTATGAATTATTATTGGCATAGCGATAGTCTTAAATTTATTGGCAGCAAAGGCATTACATACGGTTGGCAAAAAACACTTAACAACTATAAAAAAAATTATTCAAATAAAGCATTAATGGGGCAATTAAAATTTGAAATTATTGATTACAACGAGCTTAACAGCCAAACTATTTTTATTATAGGGAAGTGGGATCTTAACCGCGATAAACCAGTAGGGGGGTACTTTACGCTCCTTTGGAAAAAAATAAATACACAATGGTTCATTGTAGTGGATCATACAAGCTGACGTAAATTTTAATTTTTACAAATAAAAATATGATTTTTTGAGCTATTTATTTTTTTACACACGTTTTATTTTCGGTCGGGATAAGCGATTATGAGTGGGATTTAGACTCATTTTTTAAAATGCTATAAAAAATAGCAACAAGTTGCTACAAAAACACACTACCTTTGTTGCGTAGGTTAATAAAAAATAAAACAATTAAAATAAAAACCAAAGTGTTTTTATTAAATTAGTAAAAGAGAAAATAAATAACAATATATATGGCAAGAAAAAATCCTGAAGAAGTATTAGATGAAATCGAAAACTCTTCAAACAAAAAATCGGTAAATACTGAAAAATTAAAAGCTTTACAGTTAACACTCGATAAATTAGAAAAAACTTATGGCAAAGGAAGCATAATGAGGCTTGGTGATGCAAAAGTTGAATCAATGGAAGCTATTAGTACCGGCTCTTTTGGCTTGGATATAGCCTTAGGCATTGGTGGTTTACCTAAGGGACGTATTGTAGAAATTTATGGCCCTGAAAGTTCAGGTAAAACAACTTTAGCAATACATGCTATAGCGAACGTTCAAAAAAATGGCGGTATTGCCGCTATTATAGATGCAGAACATGCTTTTGACCGGTTTTATGCCGAAAAATTAGGCGTTGATACCCAAAGTTTATTAATCTCTCAACCCGATAACGGAGAACAAGGCCTTGAAATAGCTGATAATTTAATAAGGAGCGGTGCAGTTGATTTAATTGTTATTGACTCAGTTGCTGCGCTCACCCCAAAAGCCGAAATAGAAGGTGAAATGGGCGAAAGTAAAATGGGCTTGCAAGCTCGTTTAATGAGTCAAGCTTTGCGTAAATTAACAGCAACTATTAATAGAACAGGCTGTTGCTGTATCTTTATTAACCAGCTACGCGAAAAAATCGGAATAATGTTTGGTAATCCTGAAACAACTACAGGTGGTAATGCTTTAAAATTTTACGCTTCTGTAAGGTTAGATATTCGCCGCATTAGCCAAATAAAAGAAGGAGAGCTTGTTACCGGTAATCGTGTTAGAGTAAAAGTGATAAAAAATAAAGTAGCGCCTCCATTCCGTCAAGCTGAGTTTGATATTGTTTTTGGAGAGGGTATTAGTAAGGTTGGAGAAATAATTGATATAGGCGTTGAAAAGGGAGTAATTAAAAAAGCAGGCTCTTGGTTTAGTTATGAGGATACTAAACTTGGGCAAGGTAAAGAGGCAGTAAAAAATTTATTTATTGAGAATACCGATTTAGCAGAGGAAATAGAATTTAAAATAAAAGAAATTTTAAATTCTGAAGTAGAGCAAGCTGATTAAAGTATTTTTAAAAACTAAATATGTGCAAACGTATTTAGTCTCTTACACCAATTAGTTTTCAGCTAATCAAAGATGGTTTTATATGGTTTTAAATTTAGTCATCTTTGGTTAGCTATTTTAATGTGTATGTATGTCTTCAAACCAATCTGTACCCTTTGTGTTAAAATCATGGAACATCTTTAAAAATTAAAATTGATTATGTATTTTTGATTATGTATTTTTGATTATGTATTTTTGATTATTGACATTTGATAATTTTAATATTCCCAAATCGAATTTTTCTTTTCAAGAAACAAATTCAAGGTTTTTTAAAGCGCTTACCGAAACTATACCGCATATTTTATATGTTGCCGATTTAGATCTTAAAATAATATATATCAATCAATATCAACCCGGTTATACCGAGGCTAATGTTATTGGGAATCAAATTTTCACCTTTATATCACCCGAATACGTTGATTTGTATAAAACCAAAATTCAAGAAGTTTTAAAAACCGGTAAGCCTTTGTCTTTTGAATTAATGGGTGCTTCCGGCAATAACTCACAAGGTAAAGCATGGTATAAAACATCAATTTCGGCAATTAAGCAACACAATAATACCATAACCAATTTGTTGTTTATTTCAGAAGATATTACAGCGCATAAGTTAAACGAAGCAAAATTAATTGACAGTACCGAAAAATTAAAAGCAATTTTTAATAATACGAGCGATTATATTTGCTCTATTGATAAAGACTTTAAGCTTATGGAATTTAATAAGTCATTTATTAAAGCTGTAAAATTAGGTTATGCAATTGAACCAATTTTTGGTATGCCTATTTTAGATGTTATCGATCCCGCAAAACACAAGCACTTAACAGCTATTTACATAAAAGTTTTACAAGGCAAAATACATTCTGAAATTGAAGCTTTTGAACCCGCAGGTTTTTCAACTGTTTATTTTGAGTCAAATTATCACCCTATATTAAATTCAAACAACGAAATTTCCGGCATAAATATTTTTTCAAAAAATATAACCAAACGCATACTTAACGAAAATTCTTTAAAAGAAACTTTAAAAGAAAAAGAATCACTTTTATCTGAAATACATCATCGCATAAAAAACAACTTAACCATAATTTCAAGCATTCTTCAATTACAGGAATTAAATATTGAAAATAACGAAGCAAAAGCTGCATTAAAACAAAGTATAAAACGAATAAAATCAGCCGCACTTATACATGAACTTTTTTACAAAAGCACTTTACTCAGCAGCATTAACCTAAACAAATATATTTGCGAGCTTTTTGATTTACTGAAAATTGACTCTAATTTTATTTTAGAATTATCCGGAGATGAAATAAAACTTGACATTTCACAAGCTATGCCCATAGGATTAATAATAAATGAATTAATGACAAATTCATTTAAACACTCTTATAACAATGCAAAAAAAGGAAAAATAACTATGCGTTTTGCATTAAATGAAAGTGCTACCACCATTAGCTATTGCGACTGTGCAGGATCTTTTCCTGAAAATATAGATTTTGATAATTCAACTTCAACAGGGCTTACTTTAATTCACACTTTTGTTAAACAGTTAGACGGTACAATTAAACTAACAGAAAGAATACCTCCAAAGTACGTAATATCACTGCCTAAGTTTTGAATACAGAAACTAAAATATTAATAGTGGAAGATGAGTTGCTTATAGCTAAAGCCCTATGTTTACAGTTAGAAAAAATGGGCTATAAAGTAACCCAAATATCAGATGGAAATGATGTAATGAAGACGGTACTAGATTTTAATCCCAAATATATTGTTATGGACGTGCGTTTGAAAAACAACTCTTGTGGAATTAACGCAGCTAAAGAATTACGAAAAAACAACATTCAAACTAAAATAATATTTACTACGGGTAATGCTTTTGAAACAACTTTACACCAAATTTCAGGAATTGCGCTAGTAGCACTAATTACAAAGCCTGTTGAAATAACCCAACTAATTGAACATTTAAGTTAATATTTTACTGCGTAAAAAATTAAAATTAAAAAAAACAGGTCAACTTATTTCACTTGTTATAATACTACACCTTGCCCAAGTCATCTTCCTCTTTAAAAGGATTGCGCGGAATCCAAGGTTCTGGCTGTAAAAACTTAATAAATGGCTTTTGTATTAGCTTTGAAATGGTATTTTGTGGTTTAATGTAACACATTAATTCATGTGCTTTTGCGCCCGTAGTGGATTTAATTTCAGAAGCTGTTCTGCCAAAATTTATTTTGCGGCAATTATGCGAAATAGCCGATTTTATTAGAGAGTACAATAAATTTTGATACAAATCATAATTTGAATTTAATGTATAATTAATTCCCACATAATGTGCCTCAACCGTGTCTTTATCAAAATAAAAGCTCGAGCAAAAAGCAAGCAGTTGATCGCCATTAAAAACACCTTTTAGTGAAAACCGGTTGTTAAATATTTTTTTTACTTCTGAAAAATAAGTTGCTTGTAATTTAGCTAATTTAAATTTAGCTTTATCATACACTTGTTCGTATAGCTTATAAATAAAAGGTTCAAGCACAATTATTTCGCCCAATGATAATTCTTTAACTTGTAAATTACTTGATTTTTTTAAAATAGATTTTACCCTGTTCCTATATTTTTTTGAGAACAATGCAATGTAGTCTTCTAAATTAAAAACGTTTTCAGGAACTTCTAATATCATGTTTGGTTCAACAGAAAAGCGCGTATAACCTTCGTTTGTTAAGCATTTCTCGTTTACTAAAGGCGAATAAAAATCTTTTATTAGAACTGCAGATATACTCGATTTTAATTTTTCCTCTTTCGAAACAATATCAATTATTCTATTCAATAACTCCACTTGAATTTTTTCAGGTACAGCTGTAGTAAAATTATAGCCGTGAGGCCCACTAACATTATTGTTGCCACAAGTAAATAAACGTAGTAATGTTTCATTTTGATGATGATTAATAATACTTTTCATCATTCCTATGCGTTTAGAAGGAACCGCTTGCAATTGCGTTTGAAACAAATTACCAAAAACCGAAGCTTTAAAATCTACTATTTGAAAATAAATAATCCCCACCGGTTTTTTTGATTTATAAATGATGCTATAACGGGCAAATACATTGGCAACATCTAATTTTTCGAGTAATGCCAAATAATTAAGATTAAGAAAAAGTGCATTGTTATGACACACCTCATTCCATTCATTTTCATTAACTAATGCCGCACTCTCAAATAACGTAAATGAGTATCTGGCGCTTAAACTGCGATGAGGTGTAAAGCGTTTTTTAGTATTTATGGGCTTACAAAAATTAAACATTTGTTTTTAAATATAGGAAATAAATTTTCTTTGTTGATGGATTATTTGATAAACAAAAGCAAAAAAAGTGTAAATTAGTGTTTAAAATTATTATATAAATAAATGCAGTTTGATTTTCGAAATACACCGGTAACCGACCAAGTAGCAGTTGAAGAACGCATAGCAAGATTTAACAGTAGAAGCTTAAAAAAACATACTAAAGTAAATGGGTTAAAATTAGCCTTAAATATGATTGACCTTACTACCTTAGAGGGAAAAGATACTGAAGGTAAAGTAAAACAAATGTGTTACAAAGCCATGCACTTAAACGAAAATATACACGATTTACCTACTGTAGCAGCGGTATGTGTTTATCCAAATTTTGTAAAAATTGCAAAAACAGCTTTGAATGGGAGCGAGGTAAAGGTTGCCTCTGTTTCAACAGCATTTCCCAGTGGAAACTCTACCCGCAAAATAAAAATAGATGACACTAAATTTGCCGTTGATAATGGTGCCGATGAAATTGATATGGTAATTAGCCGAGGCGAATTTTTAAAAGGCAATTACAATTTTGTATTCGATGAAATTGCTATTATAAAAGAAGCTTGCGGTAATGCACGCTTAAAAGTAATACTTGAAACCGGCGAATTAAGCACACTAGATAATGTTAGAAAAGCAAGCGACATTGCTATTTACGCCGGCGCCGATTTTATTAAAACCAGTACCGGAAAAATTCAACCCGCTGCCACAATGCCCGTTACTCATGTTATGCTTCAAGCTATAAAAGATTATTATTTAAAAACCGGTATTATGATAGGCATGAAGCCTGCCGGAGGTATAGGCACTGCTAAATCAGCATTGCAATATTTGGTAATGCTTTATGAAACCTTAGGTTCAAATTGGATGAGTAATCATTGGTTTAGGTTTGGTGCAAGCAGCTTGGCAAACGACATAATACTACAACTTGCAAAAGAACAACAAGGCGTTTATTATAGTAAAGATTATATTTCAGTAGATTAAAAAAACAAAAAATGAGTTCAAATAATTTTATTTGGGATTACGCTCCCGCCCCGGAAGCTAAAGATCACATTAAACTAAAAAAACAATACGATTTATTTATTGATGGAAAGTTTACCGCTCCAAAATCAAAAAAATATTTCAAAACAATTAACCCGGCTTCTGAAAGTGTTATTGCCGAAGTTGCCGAAGCAAATAATGCCGATGTAAATACCGCAGTTGCTGCTGCAAAAAAAGCATACGACAAGTATTGGAAAAAAATAAACGCATCAGAAAGAGCAAAATATATTTTCAGAATTGCACGTGTAATCCAAGAAAGAAGTCGTGAGTTAGCTGTAATTGAAAGTTTAAACGGAGGAAAACCTATTCGTGAGAGCAGAGATTTTGACATTCCCACAGCGGCTAATCATTTTTTTTATTATGCCGGTTGGGCAGATAAACTCAAATACGCCTTTCCAAACAAACAACCGCAGGCACTTGGTGTAGCTGCTCAAATAATACCTTGGAATTTTCCATTATTAATGGCTGCTTGGAAAATAGCACCGGCACTTGCTACGGGTAATACCGTAGTTTTAAAGCCTGCCGAAAGCACACCGCTTACCGCGCTTAAATTGGCCGAAATAATTCAAGATTGTGATTTACCGCCCGGTGTAGTTAATATTATTACCGGCTTTGGTACCACAGGCGCCGCAATGGTACAGCATAATGATGTTAAAAAAATTGCTTTTACAGGCAGCACCGACGTGGGAAAAATTATACAAAAATCAATTGCAGGTACTAATAAAAAACTTACGCTTGAATTAGGTGGAAAAGCTGCAAATATCGTGTTTGCAGACGCTGCAATTGACCAAGCTGTTGAAGGAATTGTGAACGGAATATTTTTTAATCAAGGGCATGTGTGTTGTGCCGGCTCACGCTTATTCGTTCAAGAAAGTGTAGCTAATGAAGTAATAACAAAATTAAAAGCCCGCATAGAAACCTTAATAGTTGGAGACCCACTCGATAAAAATACTGATATTGGCGCCATTAATTCAAAAGAACAATTAGAAAAAATAAATTACTATATACAATTAGGTACAAGCGAAGGTGCAGAAATTTACCAACCCTCTTGCAAACTCCCTAATAAAGGTTACTTCTGCAAACCCACTTTGTTTTTACATACATCTCAATCGCATCGCATTGTTCAAGAAGAAATTTTCGGGCCGGTTTTAACTATACAAACATTCAGAACTATTGAAGAGGTAATTGAAAAAGCTAATAATATACCATACGGATTAAGCGCAGGTGTTTGGACAGACAAGGGATCTAAAATTTTTAATCTCACTTCTAAACTAAGGGCCGGTGTAATATGGGCAAATACTTATAATAAATTTGACCCAACCTCACCCTTTGGCGGATATAAAGAAAGTGGCTTTGGGCGTGAAGGTGGCTTACATGGCTTATTACCCTATTTAAATATTTAATGTTAAGCACAATCCAAGTTAAAATGCTGTTAAGAAAAAACACTCACGCATAAGATTAAAAAGGACTATATTAGACGTTTTAATTTCATAAAAATGAACGTTTGTAAAAATATACTCGAAACTATTGGAAATACACCTTTAGTACGCATTAATAAAATAACAAAAGATTTACCTTGCGATGTTTATGCCAAGGTTGAAACTTTTAACCCCGGCAATTCAATTAAAGATCGCATGGCTATTAAGATGATTGAAGATGCCGAGCGCGACGGAAGACTAAGACCGGGTGGCACAATTATAGAAGGTACCAGCGGAAACACGGGAATGGGCTTGGCAATTGGTGCCGTTATTAAAGGTTACAAATGTATTTTTACTACTACTGATAAACAAAGTAAAGAAAAAGTAGATGCTCTGAGAGCTTTTGGCGCAGATGTAATTGTATGCCCAACAGATGTTGACCCTGAAGATCCTCGCTCTTACTATTCTGTTTCATCACGCCTTGTAAACGAAATTCCTAACGCATGGAAACCCAATCAATACGATAATCCAAGTAATTCTTTAGCGCACTATGAGCAAACAGGCCCCGAAATATGGGAACAAACAAAGGGTAAAATTACACATTTGATAGTTGGTGTTGGTACCGGAGGCACTATCTGCGGAACCGGGAAATACTTAAAAGAAAAAAATCCGAACATTAAAATATATGGCATTGATACCTATGGCTCGGTGTTTAAAAAATATAAAGAAACAGGCATTTTTGACAAAAATGAAATTTATCCCTACATAACAGAAGGCATTGGCGAAGATTTTTTACCTCAAAATGTTGATTTTAATGTGATTGATTTGTTCGAAAAAGTAACTGATAAAGATGCTGCTGTAATGACACGCCGCATACCTCGCGAAGAAGGAATATTTGTCGGAAATAGCGCAGGATCTGCAATGGCAGGATTAATGCAACTAAAAAGTCACTTTAAAAAAGGCGATGTGGTAGTGGTAATTTTTCACGACCATGGCACTCGTTATTTAGGTAAAATGTTTAACGATGAATGGATGCGCGACCGTAATTTTCTTGAAGCCACTAAACCAAAAGCAATTGACTTGGTTGCCAATCATAAAAATTTAAAACTAATTACAGTTGATGAACAAGCTACCGTTAGCGAAGCACTTACAATTTTAAACAAATATAATATTTCGCAAATACCGGTAATGGATAAAAGCACTATGGTTGGTTCTTTAAACGATTCATTCTTATTTAATAAACTAATTTTAGATATTGATTTGCGAAACAAAAAAGTAAAAGAGGTAATGCAATCTCCCTTCCCTATGGTAGGCGAACAGACTTCAATTGAAGATGTCAGCAAATTAATAACTAAAGATAATAACGCAGTCATATTACGCGACTTAGGCGGAAATCTTCACATTATAACAAAACACGATATTATTGAAGCTGTTGCAAAAATGAATTAATACCAGTTTTAGATATATTGTAGTCTGAAAATTCTAAATTATTTTATCTCATCTTAAAACAGGCTTGCACAAAAAAATGTAATCTTTTATTAGATGGAGATACGCAAGGTATTTTTATAATAGGGAAAATAGCGAGCAAAATTAATTGTATATTAGGGCAATGGCATTTAATAGAAAAAAGGAAGCAAAAAGTCTTGAGGGCAAAAGTGAGAGAAGAAAATCTTTTCAAAAATCAGATAGGGCGTTTAAACCAAAACGAAATGAAGAAGGTGGAACTAGCTCACGCTATAAAAAAAACACCGAAAAATCAAGTAACAGAGATGACCGTAGGAGAAGTGAAAAACCCAATAATTTTATAAAAAAATCAGATAAAAAATACGCTGACCGTGGCGATAGAGAAAAAAAATATGCTGATCGTGGCGACAGAGAAAAAAAATACTCTGGCAAGTCATCATCCTATAAAAAGACCGATTTTAAAGACTTTTCAGATAGAAGTGAGCGACCAAAAAGATCAAAACCCTTTAATAAATTTGAGAAAGACAAACGTGAATTTAAAAGCGATAAATTTAATTCCGGCGAACGTCCGTTTAATAAATTTAGAAAAGATAAAAGCGATTCTCTTAAACGCGAACCCAACCACTACTTCGACAAACACAGCAGCACTAAATTCAAAAAGAAAGAAGATGCTTGGAATAAGTTTAAAAACGAAGAGAACACAGAGTATAGCGACACAAGAAATACGTACAATTCGAATGAAGATAGAGAAGGGGGCAAATACAGTAAAAAAAGAGCTACCGGATTTAAAAGACAGCGTAACGACTTTTCAAAAAAAAGCAACGAACCGCAAAGCGACCTTATTCGCTTAAATAAATATTTGTCAAATGCCGGGGTTTCTTCGCGAAGAGAAGCAGACGTGTTAATTGCCAGCGGAGCAGTAAAAGTTAATGGCGAAGTTGTTACTGAAATGGGCTATAAAATCAGTTTAAACGATCGAGTTACTTTTGGAGACGATAATGTAAGAACCGAACGTAAAAAATATTTACTGCTTAATAAGCCTAAAGATTACATTACAACAGTTGATGACCCGCGTGAACGCAGAACAGTAATGAAATTAATTGAAGGTGCCTGCAAAGAGCGTGTTTACCCGGTTGGTAGATTAGATAGAAATACAACAGGTCTTTTACTTTTTACAAACGATGGCGAATTAACAAAAAAATTAACCCATCCTAAATTTAATGTTGGTAAGGTTTATCAAGTAACTTTAAACAGGGGCTTAAAGCAAGAAGATTTTGATGCAATTAATAATGGCATAGAACTTGAGGACGGCTTAATAAAAGCTGATGAAATTGCATACGTTGGCGAAGGAAAAAAAGAAATTGGTATCGAAATTCATAGCGGAAAAAATAGAATTGTACGCCGTATGTTTGAACATTTAGGATATGAAGTAATTAAACTTGATAGGGTGCTTTTTGCCGGGCTTACTAAAAAAGATTTGCCGCGGGGCAGATGGCGCTTTTTAACCGATAAAGAAATTGCATTTTTAAAAATGAAATAAATACAGCATACGAGCATTTTATAAAACCCAAAAAACAATATAGTTTACACTAAGTGCAAATATAATTTTAATGTAAGTCTTGTGCATTTACTTAAATGAGTAAAATTGGCGAAGGCGGCTTAATAAGGCCGCCTTCTGTTTAATCAAAACCTAAAAATTTAAAATGAAAAAAGTAATTATTTTTTAACACAAAATTCAAAAACAAAACCAATGAATTTATAAACCTTGTGCGGTTTGATTAAATTTTTTTATTACTTTGGTAAAAGCACATCATTTATTACATGAATAATACCGTTTGAAGTATTTATTGACGCAACTATTTCAGAACCATTTACAAAAGTTTTATTATCTTTTTTAGTTATTTTAATTTTCCCGCCATTCACCATTTCAAACTCTTGCCCGTCTTGCAAATAATCAGCATTTAACGACCCTACATAAGTATGATATTCTAAAATATTAGTTAAATCCGATTTTTTTTCAGGTTTCAATAAACCATCTACTGTTCCGGCAGGCAGTTTATTAAAAGCGGCATTTGTTGGAGCAAACACGGTAAAAGGTCCGGCGTTACTTAAAGCATCAACTAAATCTGCAGCTTTTACAGCTGTAACAAGCGTAGTATGATCTTTACTGCCAACTGCTGTTTGTACTATATTGGGTTTTGATGTAGCATCTTGCACCCCTGATTGTCCAACAACAGGGGTAGTTGTAGCTTCTGTAGCTGGTTTAACTTCGGTTGTAGTTTCGCTATTTGTGCCACAAGAAAATAATCCAATTGCCCCAAGCATTAGTAAATGTTTAAAAGTTGTTTTCATAATTTTTTATTTTAATACAAAGGTAAGTGAGAGTAATCGCTATAGTAATGACAAATGTCATGTTACAATATGATATTAAGTCGGACATTTACCTCCTTTATTAAGATAACTTTGTAAAAGAACAAGCACTCATAACCTTCATCATACTCCAATGCAAAAAAAGTCATTTCATAATTTCCACATACCTGTAATGGGTCTAGCATTTACCATAGATACGCCTATTAAGGTTGCAAAGTATGGTATTTCTAGTGTTGTATCTATTATGGAAGATGAATTAATAGAACAAATGAGAGAATGTGTGAGTAATGCAAAAAATATCAATTATAAGAAAATAGAACAGAAGGATATTGATTATCGAGCAAAAAGAATAACGGCATATCTTAACTTATTAAATGAAATAGTTAAAGAACAAATTAATGAAATCAGGAATGCTGATTTTGAAAATGATGAAGATATAAAAAAATATTTTCAGATGTTACCTGATGACTCTAAGGTAAAGAAAACGTATTTATTATTAAATACACTTAACTCCAAAGAAAAAGAGTTAGCAATACAAAATCTAAGAAAAAAAATCATTGCCGGTTCAATAGATGTAAATATCATGACAAAATTAGATAAAACTAATTATGATAAGGCTGGCAATGAACTTCCTCCAGAGTATTGTGATGCAATGGCAGCATTAAGAGGTTATGCTAATAGTACGCTTAACTCCTCAATTATTTTCTCTGCCGGATTAAATCCAAGACTATTTAGTTACTGCGAAAAATTTGCTGATTTTTATCCTGATGAAAATGGAATTATAAAGAAAAAAATTGTACTAAAAGTAAGTGATTATCGTTCAGCATTAATACAAGGGAAATATTTAGCCAAAAAAGGTTTATGGGTTTCTGAATTTAGAATAGAATCTGGTATTAATTGTGGAGGACATGCTTTTATTACAGATGGAGGTTTATTTGGGCCTATTTTAGAAGACTTTAAAACAAAAAGAGAAACATTATATAATGAAATTTATATGGAATGTTCTAATGCTCTATCAAAACAAAATAGACTTGAATTTAAAGAAAAACCGCAATTAAAAATTACAGCTCAAGGTGGAATAGGAAATAATGTAGAGCATAATTTTTTATTAGAATACTATAATTTAGATTCTATTGGTTGGGGAAGTCCTTTTTTATTGGTATCAGAAGCAACCACTGTTGATAAAGACACTCTGCAAAAACTATCACATGCAAAAAAAGAAGATTATTATTTAAGCCACTCTTCACCACTTGGAGTTCCATTTAATAATTTTAGATTGAGTACCTCTGAAATACAAAGAAAATATCGTATTAATAAAAACAGAGCAGGTAGTCCTTGTTATAAAAAATTTTTATCTAACAATACAGAGTTTACAGACAAAGTAATTTGTACTGCTTCTCGTCAATATCAGAAATTAAAAATTGAACAATTAGAAGCAATTGAAAAAGACCCATTTATCTTAGAGAAGAAAATTGAACAAGTATTAGAAAAAGATTGCTTATGCGAAGGCTTGGGCACATCTGCACTTATTGTAAACGATGCAAAATTATCGCATGGATTAACTGCTGTTGCTATTTGCCCCGGACCTAACTTAGTGTATTTTTCAGGAACTTTTAGCTTAAAGCAGATGGTTAATCATATTTATGGAAGAGAGTTCTTATTAAATAAAACATTTCGTCCCAATTGTTTTATTAATGAATTAGAATTATACATTGATTATTTTAGAAAAGAATTTGAAAAATTAAAAATTGGAATTTCAACTAGAAACGCTTCTTACTTCCAATCATTTAAGAAAAATTTAGCTGAAGGAATTGCATACTATGAAACGCTCTATGAAAAAGTGAAAAATGCTGAACCTATTTTTCCTAATTCTAATTTACAACTATTAAGTACTATAAAGGAAGCGGTTAATCAATTGTTGCCTGCGCCTGATATAGATAAACTACAAAAAATATAATATAAATATACTAAGATAAATTTAAAAGTATGAGTGAGAAAATGAGAACATTAACAGAGCCATTTAAAATAAAAATGGTTGAACCCCTAAAAGTAACTACCGAAGAGTACAGAAAAAATGTCTTAAAAAAAGCAGGGTACAATCCTTTTTTATTAAGCTCAAGCGATGTATTTATTGATTTTTTAACGGATAGCGGAACCGGTGCAATGAGCGACAAGCAATGGTCGGGTATTATGATGGGTGATGAAAGCTACGCAGGAGCAAGAAGTTGGGAACATTTAGAATCGGTTGTAAAAGACTTAACAGGCATGCCTTATATTTTACCAACTCATCAAGGACGTGCTGCTGAAAGAATTTTGTATGGTATCTTAGGTGGAAAAGATAAAATATTTATTAGTAATACGCATTTTGACACAACTCGTGCAAATATAGAATTTACAGGAGCTACAGCTATTGATATTGTTTATGATGAAGCAAAAAATCCTGAAACAGATTTACCTTTTAAAGGAAATATTCATTTAGAGCAACTGCAAGAGCTTATTAAAAAACATGGAAAAGAAAATATTGCAGCCGTTGTTTTAACGGTTACAAATAATTCATCTGGTGGCCAGCCTGTAAGTATGGCTAATGCTAAGGCTCTAAAAAAGATATGTACTGATAATAATATTCTTTTAGTAATTGATGGCTGCCGTGTAGCTGAAAATGCTTACTTCATTAAACACCGCGAAGATGGATACGCTGATAAATCTTGTAAAGAAATTGCACAAGAAATGCTTAATCTAGGTGACGCATTCATTATGAGTGCTAAAAAAGATGGTATGGTTAATATGGGCGGATTATTAACAGTAAAAGATGAAGCACTGTCTGTAAAATGCAAAAATTTATTAATCATTTCTGAAGGCTTTACAACTTACGGCGGATTATCTGGACGTGATATGGAAGCACTCGCAATTGGGCTTACAGAAGTATTTGACGAAGATTATTTACATTACCGTATTAGAAGTACAGCTTATTTAGGAGAAAAGTTAAAAGCAAAAGGAGTTCCTGTTGTTTGGCCAATTGGCGGACATGCTGTTTATGTTGATGCTAAACAGCTGTATAGTAATATTCCTGTAGATCAATATCCCGGACAAGCCTTGGTGTGTGATTTATATACAAAAGGAGGTATTCGTTGTGTGGAAATTGGAAGCTTGATGTTTGGAAAATATGATGATAACGGAAAATTAATTCCTGCAACTAATGAGTTAGTGCGACTAGCTATTCCAAGAAGAGTATATACTCAAAGTCATATTGATTACGTGTTAGATATTTTTGATGATATACTTGCTTTAAAAAATCAAACAACAGGTTATAAAATAACGTATGAACCTCCATTTTTAAGACACTTCACAGCTAGATTAGATAAAATTAATTACTCAATAAAATAAACATAATAACAACGCATATGAAAAATATCAAAAAACGCTCGTGGGCAGAACCATACAAAATGAAAATGGTTGAGCTATTAAAAATGACCACTAAGCAACAACGTACTAAGGCTATTAAAGAAGCAGGGTATAATACCTTTCTTTTAAAATCAGAAGACGTGTATATTGATTTGTTAACTGATAGCGGGACTAATTCTATGAGCGACCGTCAATGGAGTGCTTTTATGACTGGAGACGAGGCTTACGCAGGAAGTAAGAGTTATTATATTTTAGAAGAAACTATTCAAAAATATTATGGCTATAAGTATATTGTACCAACTCATCAAGGTAGAGCTGCTGAAAATATCTTATCTCAAATCATGATTAAAAAAGGAGATATTATTCCGGGCAATATGTATTTTACAACTACTCGCTTACACCAAGAGTTAGCTGGCGGTATTTTTGCTGATGTGATTATTGATGAAGCGCACGATCCATTAAGCGAACATCCATTTAAAGGAAATGTAGATATTGAAAAATTAGACAAGTTAGTAAAAAAACACGGTGCTAAAAAAATCCCTTATATATGTGTAGCTACTAATGTAAACATGGCTGGTGGTCAGCCAGTAAGCATGGCTAATTTAAAAGAACTAAGAGCTTACACCAAAAAACATGGAATAAAAATTATTCATGATATGACGCGTGTAGCTGAAAATGCTTTCTTTATCCAGCAACGTGAAAAAGGGTACGAGAAAAAAAGTGTTCAAAGTATTGTAAAGGAAATTTGTTCTTATACTGATGGCGCAACTATGAGTGCTAAAAAAGATGCCTTGGTTAATATTGGTGGATTTATGGCTACTAACGATTGGGACGTTTTTGAAGAAGCAAGAAATTTAGTAGTGGTTTATGAAGGGCTGCATACTTATGGCGGTTTAGCCGGTCGTGACATGGAAGCAATTGCTGTTGGTATTGTAGAGAGTTTAAATGATGATCATCAACGTGCTCGTGTAGGACAAGTAGAATACCTCGGACATAAAATGTTAGAGTATGGATTACCAATCGTAAAGCCTATTGGTGGTCATGGTATATTTGTAGATGCAAAAGCATTTTTGCCACACTTAACACAAGATCAATTTCCGGCGCAAACCTTGGCGGCTGAATTATATATTGATTCAGGTGTTAGAACAATGGAAAGAGGTATTGTTTCTGCAGGTAGAAAAACAAACGGAGAAAATTATTATCCAAAATTAGAACTAGTACGTTTTACTATTCCAAGAAGGGTTTATACACAAGCACACATGGATGTAATTGCCGAATCGGCAGCTACTGTTTTTGAAAACAGAAAATCTATCAAAGGATTAAAAATGATTTATGAACCAAAATATTTAAGATTCTTTCAAGCTAGATTTGAAAAATTAAAATAGTTCTAAAACATGAAATTAAAAGCTCGGCATACTTTCTTCTTCTTAAGTGTTCTGTTTTTAGCTTATTCTATTAGTATCTATATGAAACCTCTTTCAGAGAATGAAGATGCAAGATTTAATAAAAAAACAGCAGCAGAGGGAAGACTTGTTTGGCAAAAGTATAACTGTCAAGCTTGTCACCAATTATATGGATTAGGAGGTTATCTTGGGCCAGATTTAACTAATGTTTATTCTCATCCTAAAAAGGGCGAAAATTTAATTAAAGCAATGGTTAAAACAGGCTCTAAACAAATGCCAGCTTTTAATTTATCTGAAAATGAAATGCAAGAATTAGTTGAATTTTTAAAATCAACTGATGCTAGCGGAACATCCGATCCAAGGACTTTTACTCAAGATAATTTTGGAATGATAGAAGGGCATGAACATAAATAAAATCAACATAGGTAATTTATTTTTAGTTACAGCAATTATTATGTTGTTGATAGGCATAAGCTTTGGCTTGTTAGCAGCATTCATTTACATATATCCTGATTTTTTAAAAGATCAACTTGGTTTTGTTGCTTTAAGACCTTTGCATGTTTCGTCGGCTTTATTTTGGATTATATTAGGAGCTACAGGTTGTGTATATAATGGATTAAGGGTAGTAACAAAGCAAAACGTTACAAATAAAATAGCAATTACTCAATGGATATTATGGATTGTTGCGATTGTAGGAATTTTTATTTCTTATTTTACGCATCATTTTGGTGGGAGAGAGTATTGGGAATTTAATCCTATTTGGGCCTTGCCAATAGCTATAGCGTGGATATTGTTTTTATCTAATTTTTACTCGCACATTACTCAAGTAAAAAAATGGCCAGTATATATGTGGATGTGGCTTACAGGTGTTACTTTTTTTCTATTCATATTTATAGAAAATTATTTATGGCTTTTTCCTTATTTTAGAGAACACTTTATAACTGATATGACCATTCAGTGGAAAGTAAGCGGTTCTTTAGTAGGCTCATGGAATCAAATGATTTACGGTACTGCATTTTTCTTGATGGATAGAATCACAAAAACAAAAAATGTAGGAAAAAATAATTTAGCTTTTGCTATGTATTTTTTAGGATTGTTTAATTTAATGTTTAATTGGGGGCATCATGTTTATACACTACCTACAGAAAAATATATTCGTTATGTTGGCTACTTTGTAAGTATGACTGAGTGGATTATTTTTATTAAAATATTTTTTGATTGGAAATCAACCGTAAATACAATTCAAAAGCATTATCACTATTTTCCTTATAAGTTTTTAATGGCATCAGATATATGGGTGTTTTTAAATTTATTTGGAGGCATCTTAATGTCAATTCCGGCTATTAATATTTATACGCATGGCACACATGTAACTGTGGCTCACTCTATGGGAACTACTATAGGCATTAATAGCATGATTTTATTAGCGGCTTGTTTTGAATTTTTAAAACCAAATATAAAAAATGATACAAAATCATTTAATTCACTAAATATTATCTTTTGGTTTTTACAAGGTTTCTTGCTTATATTCTGGGTAGCACTAAATATAGCAGGCATAAAAAAAGGATTGTGGCAAATGAGTGAGCAACAGATTAGTTATTCTAAAATGATGGAATCATTGCATCCTTATTTTATTGTATTTATAATTGCCGGAATAGGATTGATAGCCTCGTTTATAACAATAGCTTCTAAATTATTAAAAAACGTTTCTAAAAATATTATCAATAATTAAAATAAAACGTATGAACTCTGTAAATTTTCAAGATTTAAAAACAGCTTATAAGTATAAAAGTACCGCTGATTTAAAGTTAACATATTTCATTTTTAATACTCTTCAAAAACCAATATTATTAAGAATGCTAAAAGGTTGCGCTAACGGTATTGTAAAATATAATCTACCTTTTAAGGCTATTATTAAAAAAACAATTTTTAAATTATTTTGTGCTGGAGAAACAATTGACGAGGCATTTCAATTAATTAAATACTTAGATACTTATCAGGTAAAATCTGTTTTAGATTATGTTAATGAAGGAGAAAAATCAGAAGCTGCTTTTGAAGTAAACACTAAAATAATTGTATCTAATATTCAGCGCGTTGGGAAAGAATGTCCTAATAATTATATTAGTGTAAAAATTACGGGCTTAGAGGATACTGAATTTCTTGGGAAATGCAACGCCCGTCAATTTCCTACAGATGCTACTTTAAAACCTCGATTTGACAAATTATATGAGCGTATTGATTTAATTTGTAGCACAGCTAAAGAAAGCAATGTTGTGATATATATTGATGCAGAAGATAGATATATGCAAGACATTATAGATGTGATTGTAGAGGCAATGATGGAAAAATATAATAAAGAAAAAGTAGTTGTATTTAACACCTTGCAAATGTATCTAAAAGATAGAGTAAATTATTTAGAGAATTTAATAGCAAATGCTAAACAAAAACAATACACTCCGGGAATAAAATTAGTGCGCGGTGCTTATGTTGAGAAAGAAAGAGAAAGTGCAAAAAAAGAAAACAGAGAATCGCCTGTATTTGATACTAAAGAGCAAACAGATAAATCATTTAATACAGCCGTAGAATTATGTTTAAGTAATCACGCAAATATTGCTACTTGTATAGCTTCTCATAATTATGCAAGTACTCAACTAGCTATTGATTGTATTCAAAAATATAATATTACTGATGTGCAAAATAAAGTACGATTTTCGCAACTGTATGGTATGTGCGATGGCATTACTTTTAATTTAGCAGCTAGTGGATATAGTGTTTCTAAATATTTACCTTATGGTGAAGTTAAAAAAGCTATTCCATATTTAATTCGACGTTCAGAAGAAAACACTTCCATTAACGGACAAATAAATGATGAATTAAATAAATTAAAAACAGAAATAAATAACAGAAAAACAAATAAATAAATAAAATATGACAACATACATTATTATCGGATTACTTTGGGCATTGTTTTGTGTAGCTATTGGGCTATATATCAGCGCTTATAAAATTAAAGCAAAAACACATTACATGGCAGGTTTTATAACAATTGGTGTTACTTTCTTAATTGGGCTTGGAATGTTAATAGGCGCTATTGCAATTTCGATACAGTAAAATATCGTTTTACGGCTTAGCAAAGGCAGAGCTTTGAAAATCGTCAGCCCCAATATATCACAAATGCTGATAGAAGCTCAAATGCTCAAACTAATCTTTAATTGTTTCGATTTTGAATTTTATAATTGAGGTAATTAATTTTTCTGGTAATGGCTGATTATTTGGAAATTGAACTGATGCTTTGCCAACTTCGTATTCTTTTAATTCCGTTGAAAACTTATCTAAAATTCCTGTCCCAACATAAAACCCCGCAAATTTCTTATATCCTGCTATCATTATTTGTTTATCCCTTTTGCCGTCTTTCACCAAGGCATAAGCTGGAATATCATAGTTGATTAATTCTACAGCATCAGGAACAACTTTCAATATTAACTTTTTTAGTGCTAATAAAGTTTTTAAAGTCTCTTTAGACTGAATGTCAAAATATTCTTTAACTGTTTTATACTTTGGAGGTTTACTTTTTTTTGACATTTTACTTTATATTTTATATTGATCTTTTCGATGTTTTTGAGTGTCGCTTTATAATGACCGCTAACTATTTTGCAATAGAGGTAGCTCCTTTATCTATAATAAAGTTGTGCAAATCGCTATGGGTATAATTTGGAATAAAAAAAGAATTTTTTTTATACTCAGAAAAATTTAATGTTGAAAAAGAAATAAAATAATTATTTTCTATCATTTGATAAATTACATCTGAAATTAACTCTTGCTTTGTTAAATTGAGCGCATAAAACTCATTAAAGAAATATTTTATTGGCGATAAACACGTTGTTTCATTTACACCTATTGGTTTTGAAGAGTTTAATTCGTTTAAAAAAAACTCACACATGTAGTAAGTGCTGTAAACAGGATGTTTTTTGATTTTCAAAAAAAGAGTTTCTGTTTTTCTTAAAGCTAAGGCTTTTAAAAATTTTTCAATACTAATATTTTTTTCAACCCCGGTTATGTTCAGTGAAAAATAAATTCCATCTAGCAAGAGTCCAACGTGGGGGGGCACACGTTTTACATGTGTAAGTACAAGCCAAATACCTTTTTCTGCCTGATTCAACGTAAATTCGCTATGATCGAGTTTAAATTCCACTTAAATAAATAAATTAATCTCTCCTCTAAATACAAATTGAGCAGGCCCTTTAAGCCAAATATTATAATAAGTATCCTCTAACACCTTGTCAAAGCTTACTTCTAAATCTCCGCCTTTAGTTATAACATTTATTTTATTTTTTTTTCCTGAAAAACCTAAAGAATTTAGTACTAATGCCGCCGCCGTAACTCCTGTGCCACATGACAATGTTTCGTTCTCAACACCCCTTTCGTAGGTTCTAACAAAAATAGCATCGTCATTATATGAAACAAAATTTACATTTGTACCTGCTTCTTTATATTTATCACTATATCTAATTTTTTTTCCCTCGTCATACACATCAATACTTTCAACGTTATTCACTATTTTTATGTAATGGGGCGAGCCTGTGTTTAAAAAATAATCACCATTTTCAAAATCAATTTTTTTCACATCTTTCATTTTTAAACTTACTTGCTCTCCTTCGTAAATAATTGCTTCGTGTGGCCCATCAATAGCTGTAAATGTAACTTTATTGTTATTCCCCAGCCCAAGAGTGTGTGCAAATAATGAAATGCATCTTCCGCCATTTCCACACATAGAACTTTCATTACCATCACTATTATAGTATAGCATTTTAAAATCAAAGTTATTTGACCTTTCAACAAACATTAAACCATCGGCGCCAACACCAAATTTTCGATCACATAATTTTTTTATTTGTTCTGTTGTTAACTGTATATACCCTTCTCTATTATCAATAATAATAAAATCATTTCCGGTGCCTTGATATTTATTAAATGGAATAAGCATTAATTTATTTTAACTAATAAATCATTATCTACTACACGCTGCAAGGCGCTAAATTCAGTTGTGTAAGTTATTTTAAATACCAAATCATTGCTCTTTAGGTAATAGTTTTCATTTAACTCATACACAATAACATTATTAAAGTCAACAAATCCGTAAAGCATTACTTTATTTTTTGTAAAACGGTAGCCGCGAGAGTTTAATGGTGTTTTCCAAAACTCAATGCTACAACTTTCTTCGTTATTATTTTTGTTTTGCAATTCAGACAAAGTGTCGTTTTTTGAATTATGATTTTCTAAAATTTTTATAATCTTAACAGTTCTAACTGACAACAATTCATCAGTTGCAACATTAATGTTTTCTGAATTTTTTATAAGACTATCTACTTCTTTATAATTAACTTTTGCCGAATTTGGTAATTTAATTTTAAATCTTTCTTTATTTGTATTCTCTTCTTTTTGATGAGTGTTTTCCTTTTCATTAGGCTGCTGAATAATAGTAATCTGCTCTTTTGCAGCATTTTTAAGAGAATTGAAAATATCGGTTATCTTAAAAAGAAAAACCCCAACGCCTATAATTAAGCCTATCGAAAGGCCAAATATAAAAGTGGGTATTTTGGTTTTAAAATTCATTAATTAACAGTACTAAATTAATCATTTTTTTATGATTGCAATTACGGTTAAGGTTTGTTAAAAACATTTTTTTTAAGCAACCTTGGATTGAAATTTGTGTTAGAATAGTGTAGATAAAACAAAACATGCATTAATATTTATACACTTTATTTTTAGGTGAACGGGCACAGCGTTTTCTGTGCATTTAAATTTTAAGTATATGAAAAAGTACGTTTCAACAATTTTAATTGCCTTTATGGGAGGCCTTGTTGCTGTAGGAGTTTCTAAGTTTTTTAATAACAATAATTCAAAGGAACTTGCGCAACAGTTATCGCAAAATGTGAACAGTAACATTCGTTTAGTTAGCAACCCTCTCTCATCTTCGGCTATTGCTGGCGGCGCCGATTTTGTAAAAGCTTCCGAAAAGTCTGTAAATGCCGTAGTTCACATTAAAACCACAAGCGAGCAGGTAAGTAATTTACATTATGACCCCTTTGCTGAACTCTTTTTTGGCCCTCAAAAGCGCCAAGAAAACTATACACAACAAGCTAGCGGAAGTGGTGTTATAGTAAGTAATAATGGCTATATTGTTACTAATAATCATGTAGTAAATGGAGCCGATAAAATTGAGGTTGTGATGAATGATAAACGAAGTTATGAAGCTAAAATAGTTGGTACTGACCCTAGTACCGACGTGGCTTTATTAAAAATTGATGAAAAAGACTTGCCTTATTTAACTTTTGGTAATAGCGAAGATTTAAAAATAGGCGAGTGGGTGTTAGCGGTTGGCAACCCCTTTAATTTAGAAAGCACTGTTACAGCAGGCATTATAAGCGCCAAAGGTAGAAGCAATATAATTGACAATAGTAAGCGTCCCATCGAATCTTTCTTGCAAACAGATGCTGTTGTAAATCCAGGAAATAGTGGTGGAGCATTAGTTAATTTACAAGGCGATTTAATTGGAATCAACACCGCTATTATGTCAAATAATGGTGCTTATCAAGGTTATAGCTTTGCGGTACCGGTTAATATTGTTAAAAAAATAGTAAGTGATTTGATTGAGTATGGAACTGTACAACGCGCATACATTGGCGTTAGCATTAGAGATATTGATGCAAAATTTGCTAAACAAAAAAACATACAAATGCTTAATGGCGTTTATGTAAGCGATGCTTACGATAATGGTAGCGCAAAAGAAGCCGGAATTGAAATGGGCGATATTATTACTAAAATCGAAAACGTATCTGTAACAAGTGTTAGCGCATTACAAGAACAAATAAGCAAGTATCGCCCCGGCGATAAAATTAAGGTTTCTTATTTAAGAAATAATCGCGAAGCCAATACTACTCTTATTCTAAAATCACTCGATAATACAACTAAGTTAGTAAAAAAAAGTGAAGCAATTAAATCAACTATTAATGCTTTGGGGGCCGAATTTTCTTCAGTAGAAAAAGAAGAGTTAAACCGATTAAGAATTATGAATGGCGTTAAAATTGAAAAATTAAATAAAGGCATATTAGCTCAAGTTGGTATTAAGGAAGGCTTTATTATTACCGCTATTGATAAAAAGAAGATTGAAAATCCAAAAGATATTGAAAATGCTATGCTAAACAAAAAAGGCGTAGTTTCAATTCAAGGATTTTATCCAAATGGGTTAGGCATTACATACCAGTTTAGCATGTAACGCTGGTAATCGCTAATCTACTGCTTTCCTTCAAAAATAATTTAAATACACTTTAAAATAATTAGAGGTATTAGGCAATTTTTATTTTTTTATTGATGAATAAGCATTTTATAAAATATTTATTTATTTTTGAAAAACCACAGTAATTTTTAAAACAAAAAAGACTGTTCTCTTCTACACTAAAATTTTTGATTAATTAAAAGATGTACATGCTGCAAATTGCCATAAATAATTACTGCTAACTAAACAATATGAAAACACTTTTGATAGCAGACGATCACCCCATCTTTAGAAAAGGACTCTTTGACTTACTACAACAGTCGTTTACTAAAACTAAAATTATTGAATGTGAAAATGGTACTCAAGCAATTGAAAAAATTTTTAGCATAAAACCCGATATTGCTATTTTAGACATTAACATGCCCGAAGCTAATGGCTTAGAGGTTTGCAAAAGAGCAATAAAAGAATTACCAGAAATTAAGATTATCATTTTAACGATGTATCAAGAAAAAGAAATGATAAAAAACGCCATGCTTTGTGGAGCAATGGGTTACTTACTAAAAGACAATGCAGTAGATGACATCATAAACTGCATCAACACAGTTAGAACAGGAAAAAAGTACTTTGAAACAAACACACTTTCGGTACAGAAAGAGTTATCGTTAGAGGGGAAAAGAAAGCATCAATTAGTTGAATCTCTTAAAGCATTAAGCCAAGCTGAATTAAAAACTTTAAAATTAGTCAGCCAAAATAAAAGCTCAAAAGAAATTTCAGAATTACTTTTTTTATCAGAAAAAACAATTGAAAATTATCGCTCACGCATTTGCCAAAAACTTGACTTACCTCCTCGAAACAATAGCTTAATTTTATGGATTAGCGAAAACAAAGAACTGCTTTTACACATTAGCGAATTTTAAGCACTTTACTTTTTGTTAAAAAATACTTTACATTTGCAAAATGTTTGATTTACAATTTGATATAGTAGAAATTTTAAAAGTTACTATGGTTTTGTTTGCAGTAATTGACGTTATAGGTTCAATACCTGTTATTATTAGCTTAAAACAAAAAACAGGTAATATAGATGCTAAAAAGGCTTCGTTTGTTTCTTTAGGAATTATGGTAGTTTTTTTATTTGTAGGAAATACCATATTAAATATCATTGGCATTAGCATTGGCGATTTTGCAATTGCCGGCTCAATATTAATATTTATTGTTGCCTTTGAAATGTTATTGGGCATACAAATTAATAAAGATACTATGCCTGCTACCGCATCTGTTATTCCTTTAGCATTTCCGTTAATTGCCGGCACGGGTACACTCACTACCTTACTGTCTATTCGAGCAGAATATAATATTGTGTCCATACTAATAGCAATTGTTTTAAATGTTATTATTGTGTACTTTGTGTTAAAGCATTTAAACAAACTTGAACGATTGTTGGGTGCAGGCGGCATTGCAATTTTGAAAAAAGTTTTTGGAATTATTCTTTTAGCCTTAGCAATAAAATTATTTAGAAAATACACAGGTTTGTAGCCTTAGCAACGTGTTTTTATAAAACTCCAATTCCCTTTTGCAAGCCTTGTTACCAAATGCTTTAAGCAGTAAATTATTTAAAAACATTCTATTAATTCATCAAACAACATCTTCTTCTAAAAGAAAGCACATATTTCATTTTTTCAATAAGCAGTATTTATGTATTTTTGGAACTGAATTTTATGGGAAACATTATTTTTTTAGTCCTTGTTTTAGCATCTTTTTATGGTTTAGGTAAATTATTTATTAAAGCCAATATTCCACAATGGAAGGCGTACGTGCCATTTTATAATTTCTTTACCCTTTCAAAACTGCTTAATAAGCCTTGGTGGTGGTGTTTAATTATGGCGATACCAGGTGTAAATATTTTAATGTATGGCGTGTATGGCTTTAATGTTGCCAGAGCGTTTAACAAACCATCTAACAACGATTTATGGTTTGCTTCGCTGCTGCCTTATATTTTCTTTGTAAAAATTGCACACGACCCAACTGCAAAGTTTGTAGGGTTAGATAAATTTAAAATTGAGCCAAGTAAAATTATTAAAAACTGGGTAGATCCCATTGTTTTTGCTGTTATTGCGGCATCAATCATTCGCGGTTATTTTATTGAAGCCTTTACAATACCAACCTCATCACTCGAAAAAAGTTTAATGGTAGGCGATTTTTTATTTGTAAATAAATTTGCTTACGGGCCAAAAATCCCACAAACACCATTATCATTCCCGTTTGCACATCATACAATGCCGGTTGTAAACACAAAATCTTACCTCGAGTGGATTAAACTGCCTTATTTTCGCTTACCGGGCTTTGGTACAGTTAAAAATAACGACATAGTTGTTTTTAATTACCCCGATGGCGACACAGTTGCATTAAATCAACAAAACCAAAGTTACTACCAAATGGTGCGAAATGCATACCACGAAATTTCACAATACAACCGTTCAAAAAATATAAAATTAAATGATGCTGAATTAAAAAAACAAGCATGGACTCAAGTAAATTCAGGCGATAATTATTTTGGCGATATTGTTGCACGTCCAAAAGATAAACGTGAACACTATGTAAAACGCTGCGTAGCTATAGCAGGAAATGAATTTGAAATAAAAAACGGACATATTTATATCAATAAAGTTGAACAAAAAATGCCGCCAAAAGCACAGCATAATTACTTTGTTAAAGCTAAATCTGAATTTATTGATAAACGCTATCTCGATAATTTAGACATTTATTATCCCGAAGCATTTAAAGTAGTTAACGCTATTACTGAAACAAAAGACTCAATCCTAGGCATACAACCTATTGATTTTATGGACGAGAACCGATATTACCCCATGGAAGATCTCGATTACAAACCTTTTAGAAATACCTTTACTAAAAACAAAGATACCGTATTATACTTGTTAAATATGACGGTTGAAACATCTGAAAAAGTAAAGGCAGATCCCAATGTATATCAAGTTATCGTTAAAAACGAAGCCGCAGGCAAATATGACTACAAAATATTTCCGCACAAATCCACTTACGCATGGAACAACGATAACTTTGGCCCCCTTATTATTCCTAAAGCAGGCTTAACACTTCCTATTGATACACATAATTTATGTCTATATCAAAAAGTAATGGATACATACGATGATGGCATACACCACATTACAACAGAGGGCGCTAAAGTTTTGTATGACGGAAAACCCATCACCTCATACACTTTTAAGCAAGATTATTATTTTATGATGGGCGATAACCGTCATAATAGCGCAGATAGCAGAAGTTGGGGGCTAGTGCCGTTTGATCACGTAGTAGGTTCGCCTTTTTTTGTTTGGCTAAGTGTTAAATACGAAGAAAATAACCCGGTTAGCGGAGCATCGTTTGTTAAAGGCTTTTTTAAAAATAGTAAAGAAGGGAAATATCGTTGGGATAGATTTTTTAGTTATGTTGACGCAGGAAATTTAGTGTCAATTAAAATTCCATTTATAATTACGGTTGTTGGTTTATGGGGTTATAGCAGATGGAGCCGCAAAAGAAAAGAAAAAAAGCAAAAAGAAAAAAAGTAAGCTATTGGTAAAAAAAATTATTTCATACGCCAAAACCCTTAAGTGGTTTATATCTGGCTTTGTGGCACTAATAATTTTTATTTGCATTAAATCATTTTTGTTTGATTTATATTTTATTTACACTGATGATATGCGGCCGTTTTACGATTCTGGAAACATAGTGCTGCTTCGTAAAATAAATAAAAATTATAAAATTAGTGATGTTGTAGCTTGCGAACATTTTTTTTCAGATACAACTATTAGCGCAGTTTCTCTTGGAAGATTAATGGCCTTACCTGGCGATATATTTGAAATTAAAAACAAAAAAATATTTATAAACTCAAAATTAATCAATGACTCTGAACTTGTTTTGTATAATTATTTAATAACAACACAACAAACTATCATTGACTCAACTTTTTTAAAAGAAAACAATATCCCTTCAAAATTTGTAACAATATCTAATAATTTTGAGTACGGCTTAACTCTTGGTGCGCAAGAATTTTTTAATTTAAAGCAAAATAAATTAATTAAAAATATTGAAGTTAAAAATGAAAAAGAAGCTATATGGGACGAAAATATTTACCCAAATAACGCCAATTATTCATGGAATTTAGACAACTATGGGCCACTTAAAATCCCTAAAAAGGGAGATAGCCTCAGAATTGATTCAACCTCATACTATTTGTATAAATTTATTTTCGATAAATACGAAGCCACAAATTTAATTTTAGATAGTATTAAGCAAAAGCCAAAAACAGTTGTTATTCAAAACAATTACTATATTATACTTTCTGACAATCGCGATAATGGCTGCGACAGCAGAAATTTTGGTCCCATACCACAAAATGCAATAAAAGGAATAGCAATTTGGAAATTAAAAACGAAATAAACAGCAATAAAATTATACTAAGCACTGCTTACTGGCCTAATATTGCGTATTTAAGCCAATTAATATTTGCGAAACAATTTGTAATTGAAAAACACGAAAACTTTGTAAAACAAACTTACAGAAACCGATGTGTTATTTTAACAGCAAATGGCAAACAAAATTTAATTATACCCGTAGAATCAAAATCAAATCAAGTAATTTCAGAAGTTAAAATTTCATACAAAGAAGATTGGCAAAAGCAACACTGGCGAGCTATTCAAAGCGCATATAAAAACGCTCCGTTTTTTGAATTTTTCGAATCTGAATTAGAACATTTTTATAACACTAAATATGAACGATTATTCGAATTTAACACTGAATTATTAAAATGGCTACTTAACTCCATAAGAGTTAAAAAAGAAATATTACTCACAAACACGTATAATAAAATATACACTGAAGCTAAAGATTACAGAAATATTTTAAATTCAAAGGTGTTAAACAACAATGTGTCTGAATCAATTAAATACGAGTATTACCAAGTGTTTGCCGATAAATTTGGGTTTCAATCTAACCTAAGTTCCATCGACTTGCTTTTTAACTGCGGAATGAAATATAAAAATTATCTTATATAAAGGCGAATATTTAAACGGGCCAAAAAGAAGGTAAAGAAATATAGCTGAAAGCGCAGGTTGATTATATTAAACTTACAACATAAAAAATTACAAAAGCCGCTTTTTTCATCTATAACCTTTCATTTGACTCAAAGCTAGGTTTATAAAAGGTTGTAGGCAATTTTAGGTAGTGTTTTGTACATTACTCCCTTTTTATGAAGGTTTTGTTTTTACAATTCAATAAAAAAAGTTAATTGAAGGTAAAATATTAAGTATATACGGTATAAATTATATATTTGTAAAAAATAAAATGAGAAAGTTAATTTTATTGCCCTTATTATTTTTCACTATTGCTTTGAATGCTCAACATTCAACAGCTGCTGCAAAATTTGGATATGTTGATACTGATTATATTTTAGGGCAAATACCGGAATATAAAGCAGCGCAAACTGAATTAGATAAAACAAGCATTCAATGGCAAAAAGAAATTGAAGGAAAATACTCTGAAATAGATAAGCTTTACAAATCTTTTCAGGCAGATATGGTACTTTTAACTGAAGATATGAAGAAAAAGCGTGAAAATGAGATTATCAATAGGGAAAAAGAAGTTAAAGACTTACAAAAACAACGCTTTGGCGTTGATGGCGAGTTATACAAAAAAAGACAGGAATTAGTAAAACCTATTCAAGACAGAGTTTATAATGCCATAAAACAGGTAGCAGAAAAAAACGGCTTAGGTTTTATAATGGATAAAGCAGGACAGGTTTCCTTACTATATGCAAATAATAAATATGACCGCAGCGATGACGTTATTGCTGCAATGGGAGTTAAAAAATAACATAAATTAAATCAGAAAATAAAAATCATGAACATCACAAAAAAAGCAGCAATTGCAATCTTAACATTTACATTAGGAGGTTTATTAACTATTAACGCTCAAAAAATAGCTCACGTTAATCTTGATTCTCTTATTAGCACTATGCCGGAAGCTAAGCAAGCAAAAGAAATAGCACAGAATTACTACAAAAGTATAGAATCTGAAATATTAAGCATGCAAACAGAATTTGAGACTAAATATCAAAAATATATGCAAGATGAAAACACAATGAGCGATTTAGTTAAAAAAAATAGACAGGAAGAGCTAAGCGGCTTGCAAAAAAAGATTGAAGACTTTCGTGGACAAGCACAACAAGATTATCAACGTAAAACAGGTGAATTAATGCAACCAATTACCGATAAAGCAATGAAAGCTATTGAAGCTGTAGCTAAAGAAGGCGGCTTTAAATATGTTTTAGATACATCACCAGGAAGAACAAATGTTTTATACCACGAACAAGGAGACGATGTGTTGCTTGTTGCTAAGAAAAAACTTGATTCAATGCCGCTTGCAAAATTACCGGGAGCAGATGCAGCAAATAATCCTAAAAATGGCACGCCAAAAACAAACAATAACCCCAAAACCCCTCAAGGTGGCGCTGTACCAAAAGGTAAATAATTTTTTGTAAAAAACAAAACTTTTTGGCAAAAATTATGTTTAATAGATATGCCTCTAAAACTTTCTATTAAAGACCTTGAATTGTTTTCCGGGATAAAGGCTCATACTTTAAGAGTATGGGAACAACGGTACAACATTCTTACTCCTTCTCGCTCTGATGGAAACATTCGATCTTACAACAACGATGATTTAAAAAAGATATTGAATGTTTCTTTGCTTAATACTAATGGGTATAAAATTTCATCAATAGCAAAATTAAGTAGCATTGAGTTAATTGAAAAAGTAAAAATAATTTACTCGAATAATCCTATTGAAAATATTCATGTTAAAAACTTGAAATTGTGCATTCTGGAACAAAGTATAGAAAAATTTAAACATGATGTAAATACGCTTATTAACGATTTACCTTTTGAAACTGTTTTTGAAAAAATTCTATTGCCAATTTCAAAATCAATAAGGCTGATGTGGCAAGCAAATTTAATTTCTATGGCTCAAGAGCAGTTTATTTTATGTTTTATTAAACAAAAATTAATTTCTCAAACCGAAAAGATAGAAACAAATAATCAAAACTATTTTAAAACTGCTTTACTGTTTTTACCGCCAAATGAAACATACGACGTAGATTTATTATATTGCAACTACATTTGCAAAACAAAAGGGTATAATACAATTTATATTGGGCAGAGCACATCGTTAAAAGATCTTTGTGACTTTATAACTAAATGTCTTCCGGATTCAATAATTTCAGCGTTAACACTATCTTTTACGCAAAGTACATTGAGCGGTTATATTAGTACGTTAAAACAAAAATTTCCTAATATTAATTTGCTTATAGATGTAAAAAACTCAGTTGATATTAAACAAATTAATAAAATTGAAAAAGTAATTATGTTTGACAGTTTCGAAAAGTTTAAGAAAATTATTTAAGATAAATGTGTAAACTTGTATCAGGGTTATTAACCAAAAAATGTAAACTTTTTTTAGGGCGATACAAATAGGCAACTAAATGAAATAACAAAACGACAGCTTGTACAAGGTCTTGCTAAAAGCGGGGCTTAACTACTTTAATTAGGCATTTACGCAAGCTTCAACTTTTGTTCTTTGATTGAGCTTTAGTGCTAAAACCTCCCGCCTATGGCAATACCCGAACCTTTATTAATAAGTGTGCCAAACAGCTATAAGCAATTTAACAAAAGATGAGAATAGATAAATCAAAAATTTTAAATAATATTTGTTACACCGAACTTGTTTACGCAAGGATAAATAAAAAACTTAAAACAACATTTTCAAAAAGAGAAATTGAAAAAATGATTTACAAAATAATTTTTGAAACAGCAGAAAGTTGTTTTGTGAAAATTGGAAAAAACTATTATGTAACAAATACTTATAATCAAATAAGGGTAACCATAAATTCAAGTAACTATCGAATAATTACACTCGACAAAATACAACCAGTAGCTTAAAACAATAGGAATTTCGATAAGGATAAAAAATCAATTTCAACTAAAATTGCACTAAAAAGTAAAGTTTATTACATAATTACCTATTACACGCAATTTTAAAACCGCAATATTGGCAAATTTCAATTTCGTTAGTTTGGTTAAAATTTGAAAGAGAAAGTAGGTTATTAATAATAAAAGTTTTTAATTCTTGTTCAAAATTTTGTAAAATATCTTCAGTAAATGTTAATGTTTTTTTTGTGTCGGCATCAATAATAAATTTGCCCTTAGGTGTAAAAGGTTTAAATGGGAGAATAACCGGAATTATTTTTTTAGGAGAGATATTAAAACAGCGATAATAAAGCCAGGCATAAATAAAAAGCTGCAATTGTTTATCATAATTTTTGTTTGTGAATAACAGTTCAAAACTATCAAAAGTAAATTTATCATTTGATGAGCTTGAAAGCTTGTAATCGTAAATATAAATATCGCCATTTTGCTCATCAATTCTATCAACTTTTCCTTTAATTCTAACTGCAATAATTTCATTATTGTGTTCAATTGCAATGTCTTTTTGCAAGGTATATTCGAGGTGTTTTAATGTAATGTTATGATTATTTTTAATGAACTGTGTTTCGTAATTAAGATATTTTTTTATGTATGAAATTATAACTTGTTCTTGTAATATGTTTTTTCCGGAAAGTTCACTTGATTTAAAAATATTTTTGTACACTGTATTTACGATAGAGTCAATGAAATATTTTTGTTTGTTTAAATCATGTTCATTAAGTTTTTGATTTAAAAAAGGTTTGTAAAGTTCTTCAAGCGAATTGTGAAGAATTGTTCCCATGGTATTAGCTTCGGCGTACTCTTCAATTTTATCTTCTTCAGGCAAGTTTAAAAGATATTTGAAATAAAATTTTAATGCACAGTCTTTTAATGTTATTAAAGAGCTGGGCGAAAGGCCTGTAAATTCTGAATTTGGTGATATTCTGTTTTTAATTTTATGAGTTAAAGGTTGGTTAATATCAATTACAAAGTCAGGATTTATAGATTGGCTAATTTTACTATCAATAGCAGTTTTTTCAAAAATTTTAATATTTGGTAATTGTTTTGCTTCGTATATTAATTGGGTAATAAATCTGCTTTTTTCTCCTTTTCCAAAATTATCGGTATTAGAGTCGTAAGTAATGTCAATGTTTTTTGACCGTTGTAGCAATCTATAGAAGTGGTAGGCGTATATCGCATCTTTTTCGGTATATAAAGGGAGGTTAAAAGCACGTTTTAAATCGTTCGGTAAAAATGAATTTAAGCTTTTTCCTGATGGCAAAATACCTTCATTCACACCTAAAAACAAAATAGTTTCAAAGTCAAGTGTTCTGGTTTCTAGTACTCCCATTATTTGTAGGCCAGATGTTGGCTTGCCAATAAAAGCGGTTGAATTGTTTACGACTATTTGTTTAAATAAATATTTTAAATTAGAAAAATTTGATAAGTAGTTTACTTTTGAAACTATATTTTTTATTGTTTTAAATTGTTGTTGTAATTCAGTCATTAGTTGCAATTGTAAAAATTGCTCCGCATTTAAGTCCATTTTTTTTTCTTCAGCAATTAAACGTGCAAAAAAATTAATTAGTAAATCGCAAAATTCGTAAACGCTTTTTGAGGGGAATAAAAAATATTTTAATATTTTGAATTTTGAGTCAAGTGTTTTTTCTAATCTATTTAACGAAAGATAGCTTGCGTTTTGGCTTGTTATTGATTTAATTAAGTCATCAAAATTTATTGTTGAATCAAGCAAATGAATGTATTGTTTAATATAAATTCCTTTCAATATGTGTAAAATGTCTTTATAATAAATAGAAGTGTTTTTTTGATCGACTACTTTTATTTGATAATCAATTAGTAAAGCTGCTGTAACATAAGCTGTACTGTGCTGAATTGGAGGCTCGATGGTTATGTTTATATCATTTACGTTGTTTATAGGTAAAACTTTTAGGAGTGGCCACAACAACTCTTCATTTGCAAGTACAATAGCTACAGAGTTAAGACTTTCGTTTTTTTGAACTATTTCTTCAATTTTTTGTTTTGCATATATAACTTGTCCAACCTGCTTAGGAATGGAAACAATGGTAATATTTTTTTGGTTTGATGAGTAGTAATCAGAAATAAAATTAGGCTGTTTTTTAGGAAATAGCTCAAAGTTTTTTCTTAAAAACACACCACTTTCTTGCCATTTATTACTCAGGTAATAGGCATCTGTATCCCATATAAAATCAGCTTTTTTAGATTTATCTAAAAAATCAAATATTTTTATTTCGGCTGCATTTAGGGCGTTAAATCCACAAATAATAAAGCTTAAATAATCAGTTGCTATTTTACTATTTTGAATTTTTTTTGCTGCAATTTTATATGCCAAACCTTGGTATGCTTTATTATCATTTAAAAGATTGTTTACAAAAATTTCATACACATTGCCAATTTTCGTCATAAAAAAAATGTACTCTTCTTGTGTAATTGAAAGCGATTCGACATTTAAACTCCAGTTTTCAATTTCTTTTATATCTTTTAGGTTAGCGTATATTTTAGTAGCATCTGCAAGGTATCTATCAATTTCATTAAAGTCTTGCAGCATGAGTTGTCCCCATTTTGCAAATTTGTCAAATGGTTCAGCTGCATCGGCAAACACATTGGTGTAGCTTTCGTACAAATAACATATTTGCTCAACATTTTCAATAATATCAAGTCCGCTGAGGTCGGTGATAAATTCTTCGGCGTTGTATATTTTTGGCAACCAAATTGTTTTGTTGTATTTAGCTGCTAAATTTTGTTTTAAAAATACGCTTGCGCGTTTATTTGGGAGTATAATACAACAGTTTTGAATGTTATCTTTGTATGTATTATATAAATAATTTGATACTAAACTTAAAAACGAATCAGGCATGAACAACAATTTAATTAAATTTCCTCAATACCGAAAGTATAAAAATAATTTGAGTTATTTTAAAATTATTGATGAGCGCATTTTTATTGAAGTTCAGGTTATTGGTTCAAAATATTTTGTTAACCAAGTTGAAGCAAAGCAATTTCCGGAAATTTTATTTGTAAAGGATTTACTATTAAATTTTAATGACTTAGTGCTTGAAATTAGTGCTGTTGAATTTGAAAGTTTGCTTAAAAAGGCACAAATGTAACGCCAATCATAGCATTAAATCGTTGCGATGGGTAGCGATCCCAGCGATAATACCGTTGATTTGCAATGTTACTAAAGCGTGCAAAAAAACTTAGCATTTTACTATAGCGATACTCTACTTCAAGGTTAGCATCTACCCAAGCATTTATTGTTTTTGGAACTAGAGCATTGGTTTGATTAGATTTTGACAAAGCCCATTGATTACCTAATACAAACACATCTGCTCTAACTAAAATTTTACTTTGAATATTATATACGCCACTCAGGGTAAAATCAAAATCAGGCTTCATATAAGCGCGTGTTAATGTTTTTGTATGCCACAAGTAATAATTACCTTTTAGCATAAAATTTAATTTTTCTTTAAAATTATATTTTAATTGCCCGTTAACATTTAATAAAGTTGCATCATCGTAAACAACGCTAAAGCGGTTGTAAAATAAGTTTAAGTCGTTATAATTAATGGTATAAAAATACATGTTGTTATAGGTACTGTAGCTTGCTTTTACATCATAAGAAGTGTTTTCGCTTAAACTGCCCTTTAAGCCTAAATAGGCATTAATTTGATTATTTGTGTTTTTGTATTTAATAGTTGTGTCAATAAATGGGTTTTCTAACATAAAGTTTCTAAAACTATTTTTTATTAAGCCGCCATTTAAGCCGGCATAAGGAATTATAATACTTTGGTATATATCGTATGAAGCTTGAAATTTTGGGTAGAAATAAAATTTATTTGTGTTATAAAAATTATCGAGCGTTGGTGTAAACTCAATAAATACATTTGTTTGTTTTCCGTTTGCTTCCCACTTTGGTGATACGCTCACAATTAAATTATTTAAGGTATCGGTTTTTTGTTTTAGGTTGTAGTAGTCTGCCAAAAGCCCCAAACTTACCCTTTCTTTATTTATAAATTTTTGACCGTCAGCATTAAGCCGAATGTTATTTTCTTTTTCGCCAAAGGCATTAAAAAAATTATAATAACTTGTTTTAATATCGTGATTAATGTGAGTACTGTCTGAGTAATGACTTTTTAATCTTACCGTTGGATTAAAGAAATTATATATTTGTTTAGTATAATCGTTGCTTACTTTATTTATAGAAGTGTCGTAACCATAGTAATGTATTACATTACGTTCGTAGTTAAAATCACCTGTAAGGGTATGTTTTTTATAAAACTTTTTCGCAAAAATATTTGCTTGATTGTCGCTAAAACCGCCATAACCAACGTTTTCTAAATGTGTAGTGCTTGAAAAGTGTTTTAGATGAGCGCCATAACTCATGTCACGAGAGCGTGCGTTGCTTATCCAAAATTCGCCGTAAGGCATGTTATAAATTGGACCATAACCTGCTTTTAGTAGTGAGTGATAAATTTTGGGCAGAGGTTCGTTTTGCAATTTTGCTTGCTCTATTTTTGTAACATTATATTTTGGAAATAACGGCTGGCTATTAATACCATATTTTATGCTATTAATTTTTTTTACTGTATCAATTATTTCAGGTAGGTCAGTAAATTTTATTGCATTTTTTATGCTTGGCTCAAAAGTGCTTAGTGTTGTGTAAGTTTCGTTACTAGTAGCATTTTGACTAAATGCAGCTATTACAAATCCAATTACTAAAAACAAAATCAACAACCACTTTACTCTTTCTTTTTGCTTTTTAGAAAGGGTATTTGTTTCAAAATTATTTTCAGCTATATGTGTTTTTTGCATTATTTAGGTTGAAATGTTTTTGTTGAATCTGCTTTGTTTATCATGTCGTTTGAATTATTAAATAATTTTTCGTCACTTTTACTTTGTTTAAATTCAACTTTCATAGAATTATCATTTGCGTTATTTTTATTATTTAAAGCATTTTCTTTTAAGTTAATTTCTTCTAATTTTTGTTGAGCTTGTTTTACATATTCATCTTTTGGTTTGCTGTCAATAACAGTTTGTAAAAATACTTTAGCATTTACATAGTCGTTAGTGGCACTGTATTTATCGGCTAACAAAATCATTGCTTTATTGTTCCAATCGTCATTTGAATAAGGATAAGAAAGTAATTTATTAATTGATTTTTCTGTTTCTTTATAATCTTGCTTTTTAAAATAAATAAGTGCAATGTGATAATAGGCTTCGGCTCCTGAGCTATTTTTAGCGTTTTTTGCAATTTCTTTAAATTCTCCCATGGCATCGTCTAATCTACCGGTTTCAAATAATGACTTAGCTTTAATATAAGCCGCTTCACTTTTTTGTTGAGGAGTTAATTTTTCATTACTTATAACTTTGATACATTCTGACAAAGCTATCTCGAATTGCTGCGTATAAAATGCGGAACGCATTGATCCAAATCTGCCAAAACTTTTATTTTCAGACAGCTCTGCAATATCTTCTAATTGCTGGTATAATGGCAGGGCATCGGTATATTTTTTGTTTTTATAATAAATATAGGCTGATTTAGAGAGTGCATTTTCAGTAAATAAATTCCTTGGTTTGGCAATTACATTTTTAAATGCTTCTAGTGCTTTATCAAATTGATTTTGAGAGTATGCATAATCGCCAATACATGCCCATGCCTCTGTTGAGCTTTTGCCGTTCGGAAATTTTTTAAGGTATATTTCCCATTTTTGAGCGCCTGCAGCGTAATTTTTTTGATTGTAATATAAATCAAAAGCGGCTGAATAAGCTGTTTTTTCAATTACACTTTCGCTTAAAGGTTGCCCTTTTGATGCAAAATAATTTTCTATGCCGTCAACATCTCCTTTTGCTTGAAATATTTTCTTTATAGACTCCATCACGTCGTTTGATTCCTCAGTGCCGGGGTTTAATGTTACATATTTGTCAAAATATTCAAATGCTTTACTATCTTGTTTTTTAGTGTAGTATATGTTACCTAATTGGGCGTAGCATTTTGAAACATAAGTAGAGTTAGGAAAGTTAGTTAATAGTTTATTATAATATAAAATAGCATTATCGTCATCTTTTAAATTGTTTAAATAAGTTTCTGCTATTTCATTAATTGATGGAGCAAGAAAAGTGCTTTTAGGATACTTACTTTCTATTTTTTTTAATTCGCTTATTTTTTCTTTATAGTTTTTTGTTAAGCCGTCGCACATTGCTTTTTGATAGATACAATAATCTAAATCTAATTTATTTAGTGCAATTGCAGTTTCATAATTTTCAGAAGCTTGGCCATAATCACGGGTCATAAAATAACAATCTGCAACTCTTATTGTAGCATCATTAACTTTTAAATCATCGTTTTTGTTTTTTGCCATTAAATATTTTCTGAATGAAATTTGGGCATTTCCATAATCTTTATCTTCTTTTCTTTGAAAATAGGCGTAGCCTAAAGCATAATTACTTATATCGTATTCTTTTAATGATGCGGCGCCATTTGTTTCTTGAAATTCTTTCCAGGTATTAATAGCAGTGCTATAATCTTTGCGCTGGTAACTTATTTCGCCAAGCCAATATTTACACAATGCATTTAGTTGAAAATCTGAATTTTGTTTGAGTGATTTATTAAATTCTTTTTCAGCTTTGTCAATTTCACCATTGTTAAAATAAGTAATTCCTAAAAAGTAAATTAATTTTTGATAGGTAATTTTTAATATAGGGTCAATTATTTTAATGTTTTCAATGCTTTCAATAGCTTTTGCATAATTTTTTGTTGTACTATAAACGTTAATTAAGTATGTATAACACTCATCTTTTTTAGGGGAATTAGGATATTCAGCCAAATATTTTTGAAATGCCTTTATAGCATCGTTATAAGGACTAAAATCTAATTCGTACGAAAGTTTTGCAAAGCTGTACAACGATTCTTCAGTAATTTTCTTATCTATATTAAGCTTGTAAGCACTGTAATAAGCATTTTTAGCTTTTAATTTATTATTTAAATTAATGTTACAATCTGCAATATGATACCATGCATTTTGTGAAAGAGTATCGTTTAAATCAATTGCTTTTTCAAATTTTTGAATTGCTTTTTCAAAACTACCTGTTTTATAATAACAATATCCTAGTACATAATTACCTTGTGTGTTTAAACCCGATGCTAATTCTGTTTTCTCAAAATATTTTAATGCATTTTCAAAATCTTTTAAATTGAAATAACTTTCACCTATCATACGATTAATTTCACCACTTTTTTGAATGTTTGCACTGTCATTTAACAGTTTTGGGGCTTCGGTAATTACTTTTTCATATTTATTTTGTATAAAATATATTTGTGTAATGTAGTATGGCACTACTGATCCAAAGGTTTCGTTGCTAATTAAACGATTAAATCCTTCAAGGGCTATCTCATAATTTTTTTCGGTGTATGAAATATGTGAGTAATAGTATAAAGCCGGAAAGGTATATTTATTATCAATGTCTTTAATTTCGTAAAAATCAGATTTAGCCTTTTCGCTGTTTCCATTTTCTAAATAGCTGTAACCTCTTTTAAAGTGTAGCTCGGCTAAGGGTTCTTTTTCTATTTTAAATAGATCAACTTTATTAAAAAATTCAATAGCATCTGCATATTTTTTCTTTCTAAAATTTGTTTTTCCTAAATATAAATTGGCATCGTTAATTTTGTTGCTTTCAGGGTATTTTAAGATAAACTGTTTCATTTGCCACTCACCATCTTTGTTAAATAATTCAATAGCACATGCAGCTGAGTAGAAAGTGGCTTCTGACTTTAATAATGAAACTTGAGTTTTAAATGCGTAATCATCAAATTGTTTTTGGGCAGATACGTATTGTTTTTTATCAAACAACTCTAACCCTAATTTATACTGTATTTCTTTATCAGCATATATTGCAGTACGCTGTGCATTGAGCATGCTTACTAATATACACAGTGGTATAAATACTATTTTATTGAATCGCAACAAAAATAAAAATTTAACACATTAAAAGTAGTTTGATAGCATTTTTAAAAAATCAACTTTTGTTTTTGTTTTCAACGTTTTGTTGTTGATATTGAGTATGCTGTAAAACAATCCTTGTCGTTATATTGTTTTACTTTAGGGTTTTATCTTATTAATGCAAGTTTTGTTAGATTATAAAAATGTTTCGCTTTTTCAAAACGACCGGGAAGTTGTTTCAAATTTAAGTATTGAAATTAAAAAGGGTGAATTTGTTTATTTACTTGGTAAAACCGGAAGTGGTAAAAGTACTTTTTTAAAAAGTATTTATGCCGATGTGCCAATAAATAATGGAAACGCTTCTGTTTGTGGGTACAATTTAGGTAAAATTAAAAGCAATGAAATTCCTTTTTTAAGAAGAAAATTAGGGATTATTTTTCAGGATTTTCAATTGTTAAATGACCGGAATGTTTACGAAAATTTAAAATTTGTAATGAATGCAACCGGTTGGACAGATGAAACAAAGATTAAAACACGAGCGATTGATGTTTTGCAAAAAGTAAATTTACAAGGCTTCGAAAATAAAAAAACACACCAATTAAGTGGTGGAGAACAACAACGAGTAAGCATTGCGCGTGCTTTAATTAATAATCCCGAATTAATACTAGCCGATGAACCAACCGGAAATTTAGATCCCGAATCGAGTGAAGAAATTTTAAACGTCTTTAAAAAAATTAACGAAGCTGAAACATCGGTTATATTTGCAACACACGATATGTTAGTTTATAATAAATTTAAAAGTCGAACATTAATTTTTGAAAACAATTTGGTTACTGAAAAAGCGTGACTCCTATTTCTTTGTAAACTTTACTACCTCTCAAACACTAATCTTTCGCCAAATTTGCTTTCATCAAATATGCCATTATTGTAAACTAAATGCCCGTTTACAAATGTTTTCTCAATAGAAGATGCAAAAGTATAATTTTCAAAAGGGCTCCACCCGCACTTGTACAAAATGTTTTGTTTGCTTACCGTAGCAGGTTTATTTAAGTTTATTAAGACCAAATCGGCAAAATATCCTTCGCGAATAAACCCGCGTTTGGAAACATCAAACATTTCTGCAACATTGTGGCACATTGTTTTTACAATGTGCGGTAAGCTTATTTTTTTAGCATGGTATAAATCAAGCATTGCCAATAAACTGTGCTGCACCAAAGGTCCGCCACTTGGTGCTTTTAAATAGGACTGATTTTTTTCTTCAATGGTATGTGGCGCATGGTCAGTTGCTACTACATCTATATTGCCATTTAAAACAGCTTCAAGTATTTTGTTGCGGTCGTAAGCCGTTTTAACGGCAGGATTCCATTTAATAAAATTTCCTTTTGTAGTATAATCTTCATCGCAAAACCATAAGTGATGTATGCAAGCCTCAGCTGTAATGCGCTTTTCTTTTAAAGGAATTTTATTGGTAAATAAACTCAATTCTTTTGCGCTTGAAATATGCAAAACATGCAAACGGGTATTGTGTTTTTTAGCCAATTCAACTGCAAACGACGATGACCGGTAACAAACATCTTCATTACGAATAACAGGGTGAAAATATGCAGGAATATTTTCGCCATACTCTTCAATAATTCGCTGTTGATTTTCTTTTACCATTGGGTCGTACTCGCAATGTGTAGCAATTAATACATTTGTTTTTGAAAAAATATTTTCGAGTGCTTGAGGATTGTCAACCAACATATCGCCGGTACTTGAACCCATAAATATTTTTATGCCGCATACATTTTTATAATTTATTTTTAATAACTCTTCTAAATTTGAGTTGGTGGTACCCATGTAAAAAGAGTAATTTGCTAAGGAGCATTGGGCAGCCCGCTGATATTTTGCTTCAAGCAAATTGTGTGTAATAGCGTTGGGTACTGTGTTTGGCATTTCCATGTATGAGGTGGTTCCGCCGGCAACTGCAGCTTTGGCTTCGGTATATAATTCGCCTTTATGTGTTAAACCTGGTTCGCGAAAGTGCACTTGATCGTCAATAATTCCCGGCATTAAATACAAACCTTCCGCATTAATTTCATTTACCTTTTTATTAGGTTCAATGCTTCGGTCAATTTGAGTAATAATATTGTTTTCGATGAGTACATCGCTTGCAAATATTTCGCCTTCGTTTATAACAAAAGCGTTTTTAATTAAGTAGTTCATTCAAATAAATTTCAATGGTTGAGTAAATATAATGGAGTTGATTTAAAGTTACGCAATATGGTGTAATGAGATAAAAAATATTTCCCAAGGGTCTTAAAATAATTCCACGTGCTATAAAAAAATCTTGTAAATTATTTAAACCCTCGTTTAAATAGTTAAGCTTGTCGTTCGACGCAATTTCAAATGCTAAAATAGTACCGGTTTGTCTTACACTTTTTAATGCAGCATGATGTTTTATTTTTTCTAAAAAATTGTTGTGTGCATCGCAAATAAGTTGAATATTTTTTTGTGTTTCAGAAGCACACAACACGTCAAAATTTGCTAATGCAGCAGTACATGCCAGCGGATTGGCGGTATAGCTATGCCCATGAAAAAAAGTTTTTGTTTTATCATTTTGTAAAAATGCTTTGTAAATATGTTCGCTACAGGTGGTAATGCCTAAAGGCATATATCCGCCGGTAAGCCCTTTGCTTAAACAAATTATGTCGGGTGCAGTATTTAAATAATCGCAGGCAAAATTTTTTCCTGTTCTTCCAAAGCCAGTCATTACCTCATCGGCAATGGTAATAACACCGTTTTGTTGGCATAATAATAGTAATTCGTTTAAATATTTTGCTTCATACATCAACATTCCTGCTGCACCTTGCACTAATGGCTCAAAAATAAAACCTGCAATATTTTTTTGTTGAAAAAGCGCATTAAATTGTGCTTTTAAGTCGCTCATGTTTTCGCTTGTTGGCAGGGGAACGTGTATTACTTCAAACAACAAACTTTCAAATGCTTTATTAAACACGTTTCTATCGCCAACACTCATGCTGCCAAAGGTATCGCCATGATAAGCGTTTTCAAAAGCAATAAATATGTGCTTATTTTCTGAACGATTGTTCCAATATTGCAGTGCCATTTTTAGTGCAACTTCAACAGCGGTACTACCATCGTCGGAGTAAAATAGCTTATGTTGATTGGAAGGTAAAATGCTTAAAAGCGCAGCGGCTAATTCAATTGCTTTTGGATGTGTAAAATCCGAAAAAATACTGTGTTCGAGTTGGTACAATTGTTCTGAAATTTTTTTTGAAATGTAGGGGTGGCAATGTCCGTGTAAATTTACCCACCACGAGCTAACGGCATCAATGTACTTGTTTCCTTTATCGTCAATTAAATAAACACCTTCGCCTTTTACAATATTTATTGCCGACTTTTTGTTTAGTTGATGCGTGAAAGGATGCCAAATAAATTTTTCGTCGCACTCGGTGTAATTAATATTTGAAAGTTTACTCAAATAGTTGTTTGTTAATGGTGTTTGAAAGATTTAAAACACTTTCTTTACTTACGTTTGAAATGTTTTGCATTTCGGCAAGTATAGGCAACTCGCAGTAATTAATAATTGCCGAGCGCAATAGTTTGTCAAAATTTCCATTTAAAACAATGCCTTTTACTTCAAAATCGTTTTTAATTAAATATTCGATACTTAGCAAGGAGTGATTAATGCAGCCCAAATAATTATTGCATACTAAAATAATTTCGGCACCTAAACTGTGAGCCATTTCAATTACATAATTATGTTCGTTTAATGGGGTTAAAATACCTCCGGCACCTTCAATAATTAAATTGTTTTCCGTTTCGGGTAGATAAAGATTTTCGAAAATAATGGGCGTATTTTCAATAGCGGCAGCCATGTGGGGCGACACAGGATCTTTAAAACTATAAGCTTCGGGGTGAATTATGGTTTTAGTATTTGTAATTAAATTTTTAACGGTGTCTTTGTCAGAGTCACTTACATTGCCTGTTTGTATGGGCTTCCAATAATCTGCTTTTAGAGCTTCGGTTAAAACAGCCGATACAAAGGTTTTGCCCACGTTTGTGCCTATTCCGGTTACAAAATAATTTTTTGCCATTTGTGTTTTATTAAAAATAAAGAGAATTTGTATTTGTGATAAATAATAGTGCTTTCTCTTAAAGTAAAAGTAAGGCTATTTTTTTGAAATGATGATTCAATAAAAAAAATAATAAAAGCACGTTGAGCAATAAAAATTTTTGGCAGGAGATACATAAATAGAAAAAACCCAGTAAAATCGTGTGATTTACTGGGTTTCGTTCGAGTTTGATTAACTCTAAGTCGGGGTGGCCAGACGAAAGTTTGGCTCCCAATATATTGCTAATCAAGTTTTTAACCGAAACAAAACCCAGTATAGTAACCGAATACGTCCCCATTATTTTGACTTAATAAATAACAGTTTGAACAAGAATTTAAAAGAACTTTTCTTTTTGCAAAGGTAATACTATATAGTGAAAGTGCAACAAAATAGTTCAAAATAAATTAATCGTTTAAGTACTTTTCTATAGTGGAAATATCAATTCCCGTATAAGATGAGAACTCACTAACGGTGACGAACTGGTGGCTGGATTTCTCAAAATGTTTTTTGATTTCGTTGAGGTATTTCCGGGCATACCTTTCACTTTTACCTGTTATACGCATTACATCCTTAGGGTAAATACATGCCCGAACTGTTTTACTCATACTTTATCTATGCTTTATCTATAGGGTTGATATAGAGCAAAGATACCGAGATTAGCAACTACATATTTATACATAATCGGCACAAAGTGCATCAAAGTGTACTGAGCGGAACCGCTGTGTTGCCATTGGAGAAATACCGAAATACTTTTGTGTTACCAAACAAAATTTATTCGCGATAAAGTGGCGTTTGGTGTGTTGCAACACAAAAATTTAATCAATTATTTATTTAAAAACCATTATAACATGGCTAGGCAAAAAGGAATCATCAAGCTAAAAGGAAAAATCGGAGATTTATCCTTTTACAAAACGCAGGATGGACATTTGGCCCGTGAAAAAGGAGGCGTAGATGCTGAACGCATTAAAAACGACCCTGCGTTCGTTAGAACGCGAGAAAACGGTGCTGAATTTGGATCATCTGCGGTAGCAGGTAAAAACCTGCGTACAGCATTGTTTGCAATGCTGCAAACTGCTTCCGATAATCGTGTTGTATCTCGTTTAACAAAAATCATGACCGACATTAAGAACCTCGATGCTACTTCAGCTCGTGGTGACCGTAATGTAGGTGTTGCGATTGCTTTGCCAGCGGCAAAAGCGTTGTTGAAGAATTTCAACTTCAATCAGCGTGCAATCTTAAGCAGTGTTTTGTTTAAGCAGTACAGCGTGAATACCATTACGGGAGTAATCACCATCAATGCACTTGAACCGGTAAATCACATCAATTTCCCTGCAGGAGCTACGCATGTAACTCTAAAAGGGGCTTGGTTGCGTTTGGATTTTGCAAACGGTGTATATGATTTACAACCATCGAATGTTGTGAATTTACCTATAAATGCGGCACCTACTAACGTAGTGTTAACACCGGCAGGTGCTCCTGCGGGTGCAGGTACCGACATTTTTCTCTTACAAATGGAGTTTTTCCAAGAAGTGAACGCTGTTCAGTATTCTTTGAAAGATGGTGCTCATAATTCATTAACTGTTGTAGATGTAGCATAAGGAGGTAGCATTATGAACAGAGAAAAGAAAAATCCGGATGAGATGAATTTCCTGGAAAGATGTGCAGAACCAACACCGAAGTTCTTTAAAAAACTGCGTACTGTTGGTTTGATATTGGCTGCAGCAGGTGGCGTATTGGTGGCAGCACCAATAGCCTTGCCTGCAGCTATCATCACCGCAGGAGGTTATCTCATTACTGCAGGTGCGGTCGCAACAGCGGTAAGTCAGGCCGCAGTGGAAGACTGTGGGACGAAAAAAAAAGATCAGTAATCATTAAAATTAGAATCACATTGGAAAATGCTTGTGGAAAGAACGAAGTAAAAAGCGATTTATTCGTTCGCGTGAAGGCTACGAAAGTGCCAAAATACAAAGCACCTGCTGAATTAGGCAAGTTAACACGAATGATTAGCGTGGAGGTTAGCGAAGAGCAAACCGAAACTGCCGACATTCTTGATTTCAATATGCACATTCAAACTGTTGAAGGTGCAAAATTGACTAAGGCTGATGCAGGCATTGAAGGTAAATGTTAATCTTTTAGACAGCGAAAAATGGAAAAAAGTGAAACAAGAACTTCGAGCTTTGAGTTCGATATCAAAGTAAAAACCTTTAACAAGGATAAAGCTGAGCTGATTGATGCAATTGCAGCGAGTGCTAAGTTAAGCAAGGCAGATGCCGGCCGACAAGCCGAAATTGAGAACAGTAATGTTCGAACAATTGAGGATTGGGTGAGCATTAAGGTTGACCCTTGCCTTGGTCCAATTGAAACTTGTGGCTGTCCGCGTATAGAAATTCGCAGTAATGCGAAACTAACTAAAGCGGATGCGGGAAAAGTTGAATCAAATAACGAATAGTGAAATGGAAACAAAAGAACGTATCACTACCATTGATTTTGATATCAAAGTGAAAACCTTCAACAAGGACAAGGGAGAATTGATTGATGCTATTGCAGCGGGTTCAAAACTTACAAAAGCAGATGCAGGAAAAAGCGCTGAGATTAGTGAAGAACTAATTGAAGTGCGCATTGAGCCAAGTGAAAACGGACAAGCTCCAAAGCTTGAAATTAAATCGCACTCGAAATTAACTAAAGCGGATTCCGGAAGAACTGAATAAACATGTCTAATCATTATCACATAGAAAGTGGAACTATCCTAGGCACTGTTTCAGGAACGGTCTTAACCGTAGCGGTGAATATAGGTTCATCCGATGTCATAAAAACAGTTGTCCTAGCGGCATTAGGGGCTGTGGTTAGTTTCAGTGTGTCTGTGTTGCTTAAATGGTTGGTCAGTCGGTTTAAGAAGAAAAAGTAATTCAAAGAACGAAAAAAACAGTGAAAGGGTCGCCCCGAAGGGCGGCCCTTTTTTATTAGCAAAACCTTAGAATGGCAATGCTGAAAGCTGACGGATGCCTGAAGCATAAACCCAAACATAGCAGCTGCAGGGCAACTGATAAACTTTGATGCTTGGTGTAGGTGAATGACGAAAAGATGACTTGCGCAAATACCTATTAAAAGCATAAGGTGAAAGCGGCATGTGTTGAAGCAAAACTTGATTGCCAAATGGACAATTGAGTGATTTAGTGCCGGATTTAATACGTGGATGTTTTTGCATAATAATTAAATTTATATGCGACCTTAAGCAGGTGGATTAATAAAAACAAAAGGAAACGGAATAAATGAAAGCTCGTGCGTCTGCCTGTGTTTATGCCGTAGTCTTTTGTTTTTATTAGTGTCGGCAAGTGGGTCAGCCCACCTGCTACCTTTGCATATAAAATTTAATTAGGCAAAAGCTGCCATTATTTATGGAGCATTTTATATACCATTGATTGCCTAACCTGGTGAATTAATTTGATTTGTTTGGCGAGGTTGGCTTGGTGTTCATCCAACTGTTTAAAATACCCTATGAATTCGCTATAATCTGCCTTATTTTGAGAGATTGTAATATTTGCATGGTGTAGTGCCATTGTGAATTCATCAATGCGTATAAACGCAATTACTGAGCCAATTAATAGCGAATGGAAAAATTTACCTTGCCACAAAGCTTGGCAGAGATAATAAAAATGCCATCTTTCATCATCATCATCCGCAAGAAACACGAATGAGTTGGTATAACATTCTGTACATGGTTTACCTGCATTACGACCTTTGTTTAGAATGAAAAAATGAGGTTGGGCATACTGAGTGCCTAGTTTGTGTGTTTTGATTTTTGATTTGAGCATAGCTTGAGCATTAAAAATTATGCTGCGCTGCGCTTGCCATATATTTTTAAAAGAAAAAACAAAAACCTAAAAAAATAAAAAAGAAAGCCGAATTAAAAGGCGGGCATGCCAAGCTTGTCAAGGTTTTTGACTAAAAAAATACTACTTGAAAGGTGGAGATTTTTTTAGCAAAACCCGGAGGGCTTGACCTTGATATGCTTGAAGGATGGGCTTGTGCGCCCGCCTAACTTTGCTGACTTTTTTTAATTTGGTAGGATGCTAAAACTTCATTAAGCCAACGAGCATATACTCCACTATCACGCGTTTGAGGATGTAAATATCTATCAAGTGCGCCTTCCTTTTTGTAACCAAAGAAGAAATTTGAATTGGTGGTAATGTATTTATAAGAGAGATCTATTAAAGGCTGCAAATCATCGTTGACGCCCCATGCTATAAGGGTTGGTATGTTTTTTTCAAAAAGGTCTTTTAACTCTTTTGTTCTAGTTGGGTGAAAGATAGAATGATTGTTATCTTTTGATTTTTTGGAAATTGACTTGTAAAATTTACTGCTTGTTGCTTGAATTAAATCAGAAAGATTGAGAACTCGTGCATATTCGTAATTGGATTGCAACATGAATCTCATTATTTTATATTGTGTTGGATCAGGCTTTGCAGGTGTTTCCTTATTGTATGATGCGGGAGTGTCATTCAAAGGTTTTGATGAACCTGGATTCATCATGACAACCATTAAGTCAGGCTTTTTTTTCTTAGATGTTTTCAATTTTATGTTAAGGTGCTTTCTACACTTTACTTTGCCTGTAGAATAAAAATATCCTGTAACAGAAAATACCTGCTTTAATTCGTTGGCGCTTAAAAAGTCAGATTTAGTGTACATTAGTTAAAATTGAAATTTGATCGGTACCAACGGAAATTTTCACTTCGTTTTTTTTAATTTGGCATCTAATGAATCCCAAGAAGGGTGCTTATGTACAATTTCTGCAACCCCACAAAATAATATTTCCTGAATGTTTTCGGGATTGTTTTCAAAAAACTTGCCTTTCCAATATTTGTGACCGTGTTGTAGGTATTCTTGTTCTGTTACAACATCAACTTCTAACCATTCCCCGTCAGCATAATGAATTTCACCGTTAACTTTAAGTTCATAAATTGGAAGTGACCCTAATGATAAATCAGTCAAAGCTTTTTTGTGCCACCTTTCAATATTTTTTTCGTCTGCTAAATACAAACAGCTAAGACGTGATGGTAAATCGGGATAATGTTCAGCTCTAATGTTTTCGAATAATGTTTCCCAATACCTGCTATTTAAATTGTAGCATGTATATGTCATACTTTTAAGTAAGTCTATCCAATTATCAGGAGGAGTGCCATGAATATTATATTGCTCGATTAAGTAGTCAAGATATTTTAACCACGTTAATTGTTTGCCTTGACTTGCTAAATTTGCAATAGGTTTGAATTCATGTACATTAGTTTTTGTACGTCTATTTGGTTTACCATTCATAAATTCTAATGGCTTTGTATTTTCGATGTATTTAATCGCATCATCATCAACTGCTGTGTGATAAAATATCTTGTCTTCTACTTTCATAAAATTATATTGGTGCAATTTACGAATTTTCACTGTGTGTTGGAGGTTATAGCGCCTGCGGCTGTGCGGAGGGAGAGTGGCTGCAAATAGTGAAATGAAGTGAGATGCGCTCTTTAAAGCGCGCTGAACGAAATGAAACGGTTTGCGGACACTGTGCAGCTTTAGCGAGCCGTCCTGCGAGTGGAGCCTTGGGTGGGAGACCGGGAGCATGAGGTACGAATGCGGGGGCGACCTATGTTGTAAACACAAGGGGCTGGCGGAGTTTTTGTTTTTCTTACAAAAACTGTGACAGCCCCGCAGCCCAAGGCGACCAGCAGGCGAGCAAAATTATGGGCAGCCGGCATTAAATTTAGCGACTGAAATGAATGAAACGTAACGCTGCCCAGTGCAACGGGCAGATAGTGAAGTGTAATGAATGAAGTGGCTAAATTTAATGAAGGAGGCTGCCGTGACGAAGCTCGTGCAAACAGCAAAAAGTGTGACAATACTTTTAACCCGTTGAGTAGCGGAATAGAATGAGCAACGGAAACGGACAATGTAGCTTTTGCTTAAAACCTTAAAAAAAATAGACACTAAAAGCAAATGCTATATTGGTTTGGCGCATCTTTTTGCTTTGCACAAGCTGAGGAACACCTTTTGGTTCTCATGTTGTCCTTGTTTAACATTCCGCTATGCCCTTTGTTAGTTTCGTTAAATGTCATGAAATAATAATTTCCATTGAATCCTTCCCGACCTGCAAAACCAATCCATTTACGTTTCAAAATTGTTCTCATAAGTTTAGCAAGTAATAATGCCCCATCGTTTTTACAAATTTCAATATGAACTGAGTCAACCTGACCGTTTATTTTTAATTTATTCCAATTATAGTTCTTATCTAAAATCGTTCCTGCAAATATTACTTTGTTGCATATAAAGTTGGCATTTTCTTGAAGAGCAGTGCCTGTAATATAAGTTCCAAAACTATGAGCTATTAAACACTTTCTCTCACAATCTCCATAGGTATCAAGTATTTCATTATACCTTGCAATAAATTTTTCTTTTGCTTTTTGTCTTGCGGATTTAATTAAAAATTTCACTTTGAATTTACCATAGTCCCAAGGTAGTAATATAAAATTCACATTTGTATTTCTCTGTTCATAGGTAATTACTTCAGTTAACCAATCTTTCCATTCACCTCTAGTATTAAATCCATGCGTATAAAATAAAAAATAGTCCTTTTTATTTGCATTAGAGATTACTACTTCATTTGCTCGATTAGGATCAATAGATCGCATTAAGTCTAGTAAAAAACTTGATTTAGTATAATCAAATAATTTTTGCCAACTATTTAATGCCTTAGATAAAATTTTGTTAATGTTTGATTGAATCGTTTTCAAACCATTGCTATAAATTGGATCATCCGAAATTTTAGTAACTTCTAATGCAAGATTGTAGCTACTAAGAAGTTCTTTTATTATTTGACGTTCCATAAATTCTTTATGTTCTTTTTCATCTTTCAAAATACCAATCTGACATTGTGAAATATTAACCTTAAGTATAAAAGAATTTAAATAGTAGTTTTTCAAATACGCCTCATTCAAGTGGGAAGTCTCATATTTTTTCAATATTTCGCTTGATCGTCTAAAATAGTAAAGAGCTTTCTTAAAGTCATCCTTTTCAAAATAATATCTACCGATTGGAAAATGAGATTTAATTTCAGCGGTAACTTTATTGTTAATTAGATACATAAATAGTGACTTTATGCTTTCATTGTAATCATCTATATTGGGATATTTTCTTAGTATTGAATTAATTAATTCAAGTTGCTCCTGACTTATTGTTACGCACACATCGAAATTAAGCAGTTTTAGATTATATGAAAATTTACAATCTAAGCTCTCATATAAATAAATAGAAGGGAATAAATCCATCTCTACCTCATTTATATTTTTAAGCAATTTGAATGATGTGTATGCTGATAAATATAATTTTTCTGCTTCGGGATAATATTTAAAGTTTTCGCTTCTTAGATTCGCAGTTTCCTTAAGTTTAGCAGCCTCTTTTACAATTTTTAAAATTTCATCTCTAGTCATATTTTCACGGCTTTTTGTTTATCAAATTTAGTATAATTATTATTGAATCTTTTAATTGATTTATTGTACTGGATTCAATGTTATAATACTTACTACCCACACTTTCAGCAGAGATGTCATGTACTTTAGAGGTTTGGTAATTATCTGCAATATGGCGAAATATATCACGTTGGTTTTTGTGAGTTATAATACCAGCATCTACCTGTAATTTGAAGAAGTAAGCCAATTGCGCTACGGATAAACCTGAGTGCAATTTGATTTTATCTTGCTGTGAAAAGAGGTTGGGTTGCTTTTGCGACTGTAATTGTAATTTTTTAGTGAGGTAATTTATTTCTTCTTCGAGCCATCCTATAATTTGATGCTTTAAAGATGGTAAATTACTGTTATAGGATTGAGGTGTTTTGCAATTGATTTGGTTAACGATTTTAAGACATTGGTAGTAAAAGTCGATTTTATCGGTTAAAGATTCATGCGGCTCTGCTTTTGAAATAATACGGTCAATTATAAAAGTGAACATTTCAACCGGATTGTAATTTAATTCTTTTACCAATTGTAAAATATTTTCATCCGTAATGCTTTCAGGTGTATGAACGGAAATAAAATCGTAAAAGGAAGAAATGTAAATGTTTAAATAGGATAATTGCTGATAGGTGATTTTTTCTTCAATACCAAAGGCACTCAGTTTTAGAAATGGCACGAAAATAATCTTTAATAATTCTTTACTGATATTTGAGCTCAGAAGTGCCGGTTTAACTGTTTCTAACTTTTCGGGGATGTCGTAGGCATTGATGAGTTCAGAACGATATGGAACCTGAATATTGACATCGATATATTTGAAGTAGTTTTTTTCAATGAAACGAAGTAGTTCTTCTAAATAGATGTATGTGAGGCACAGAATATCTATGTCTGTAAATTCGATTTTTGTATTGTATATATCTTTCTTATTCTTGGGACAAATGAGTTTCATTAAGCGGTAACTCAAGCTGAATAAAGCGGACTGGTTTTTATAAATATATTCTTCAATAGTGTGTGCCGAATCGGATTTAAAAACATTTTGCTTAATGTTGGTCTTTATTATTTCTGTGGCTTCTCGGAGTAAATCGTTGTAATAGTAGTACTTTGCTTCATTGCATGGAATATCATTGCAATCGCGAATTGCTTTAAAGTAAACAATTGTTTTGTGTGGCTGCCTGGAATATGAGATGTGTACTATTTTATCCCGGTTTAATTTTAATTCTTTAAAAGCGTTCGGTGCAATATTTTCAATATCTGCAACCTGAAACAGATTTTGTTGTGGTGTGATTTCACTATTGACAAAGGGATGCAGTGTGCTTACAATCTTTTTGTCTATTAATTCAACCTTTTGTTTTGATGTTTTGAATGTTGCTATTACATAATTGTAACACAACTCATGCTTTTGCTTAAGGGCATTGTTGTACTTGGTACGTTCGCAAATGCCATCGGCAAATGGCGAAAGGTCACCGCTTATTATTCTATCAAATACTTCTAATTCATATTTCATACAGCGTTATGCCTTTGGCTGAACTGACCGGTATTCAATTCATGTTTGATTTTAACCAGACCAAAGCATTGTATAATGCGATGTGGTAAATTGATGCATGATCCATGTCGCCATAATACCGGAATGCAGTTTTAGGTTTTCCATTTTCTATAGATTGCAATTTTTTCAATAAAGCTTTTGCATCTCTAATCATTACATCTCCTTCTTTACCTACGGAGATGTGTACGTTTAATTTTGATTGTTTAGAAAAGTCAGGTTTAAATTTTAAAAGTGATTCATTATCCCACCATAAGCTAGGGCTTACAATAACGTAGTTGTTGAATAGGTGTGTTTTTTTGAAAAGGATTTCGGTTGCCAATAAGCCACCTAATGACTGGCCGATGATAGTTTTATTGGTTGTTGTTTTAAAATTGGTGTTGACGAAGGGCTGCAATTCTGTTTCGATGAAGGAAATGAATTTTTCGGATGAGCCAGTAGTGGGGAAATCTTGTTTGTCTTTTGCTACTGTTGTAGGATATGTAAAATCACGCCTTCTATCAATGTTAGCAATACCGATAATAATACATGGTTTTGTTTGGTTTATCCAAGGGAAACTTAAATACTGGATTAAACCAGCAACATGGATAAAATCTTCGTCTTTGCTACCATCAAGTAAATAGATAACAGGATATTTTGTTGTGTCTTTTTGATTATATCCTTCAGGTAGATAGATATTGATTATTCGTTTTTCATTGAGAACTTTTGAATGTATTGTATCAATTACTCCGATTGAAAAATTGACTTTAATGTTTTGTGCATACAAATACATTTGAAACACAAAGGATAAAATTATAAGGGCGAATGATTTTTTCATTTTTACGATTTGTTATTTAAATTACTGTTCTTTTTACTGTAGAAGAAATAAATTAATAAGCCGAGAATTAACCAAACACCTAAGCGAAGCCAGTTAGCCCAACCAAGACCGTAAATCATAGCCATGCAAACTAAAATACCAGCAATTGGCACATAAGGAACAAATGGCGTTTTGAATTCACGTTTTAAATCGGGTTCTTTTTTGCGAAGAACAATTACTGAAATACTCACCAAAATGAAAGCGAACAATGTTCCTATACTTGTCATATCGCCCACTACATTACCCGGAACGAATGCCGCAAATAAACCCACAATTGCAAGGATTGCTATGTTTGCTTTGTAAGGTGTTTTGAATTTTGGATGTAAATCGCCAAAAGCTTTAGGCAGTAAACCATCTTTACCCATGATATAAAACACTCGCGATTGACCCAATAACAAGGCAAGGATAACAGATGAGAAACCTGCTAGGATAGCAACAGTTACAAACTGAGCCAACCAATTGTAGCCGTGCATGTATTTACTGATAGCGAAAGCAACCGATGCTTCTTTACCTCCTGTGCGAAAATCTTCGACTGTTGCAACGCCTGATAATACATGACCAAATAAGACATAAAGAATGGTGCAAAATGTTAAGGTGCCAAGGATGCCTATTGGCATTGTTCTTTTAGGATTTATTGTTTCCTGTGCGGCTGTGCTAACAGCATCGAAGCCAATGAAGGCAAAGAAGACTGTACCTGCAGCGGCTAAAATACCTGTGATGCCACCGAAGCTATGTGAAATACCATGCTCATCGGTAAAGGTAGATGCAGCAGGAATGTAAGGCGTATGGTTTGCAGGGTTTATGAAGCCCCAGCCAATAGCGATGATAAGAATAACAATACTCACTTTAATAATAACAATGATGCCATTAACGAAGGTGGATTCCTGTGTGCCTTTGATTAGCAATAAGGTAATTGCTCCGACAATTAATAGGGCAGGTAAATTGATTATACCGTGTTCTCCTGCGGTTGAAATTTGAAAAGGAGAATGAGATAAGGCATAAGGAATTGGATTTGTGTGAAGCACGTTTACAAGCATATTGTTTAGGTACTCGCTCCAACTAACTGCAACTGTTGCTGCACCTACAGCATATTCGAGAATAAGATCCCAACCAATAATCCATGCCAATAATTCGCCCATTGTAGCATAGGTATAAGTATATGCGCTTCCTGAAATAGGGAGGGAGGAAGCCAATTCTGCATAGCAAAAACCACATAAGGCGCAGCCTAAAGCTGCAATTAAAAAACCAAAAGTAACAGAAGAGCCGGCATTGTGAGCAATGGCGCTTCCTGTGCTGACGAATAAACCTGAACCTATAACGGCACCGATGCCAAGGGCAATGAGTGTCCAAACTCCGATGGTTCTTTTTAATCCTTTTCCTGATTCGTTAGCCTCTTCGAGGATAACAGATAGTGGCTTTCTTTTGAATATTGACATGGATTTTAATTATTAGTAAAGTGATTGAGCATTGCTGTAATTACAAAATACTTTTGTGGCTTTTCCTTGTTTGTTCAGATGGAATACTTCTGCTGCCATGCGTTTATTTACAGATGTGTAATAAACTGTAACGGTATTAATACCCGTAAACACATTATGAAGTTTAAATCTTAAATCAGGATAAGCATCGAGACCGATTTTAAAATACTTTGCTAAATCGGCTTTGGATTTAATAATGCCTGTATCATTGAATTTTAGTAAAGGAATAAATGGGGAATGGAACTCGATTTTATCATCGTAATGTTCCATTATTGAATTTAAATTGTGGCTATTCCATGAGTTAATCCATTCTAATGCAAAATCTTTTGCTTGGTCTGTTGTAATCATTTTTATTTATTTAAGGTTTATAAATTGAATTGTACCGGTCATCATTTCGGGAATAATGATTTGGTTTTTTAGAATAGTAAAATCTGCAGGACCTGCAATTGGTTCTTTTAATTTTATTTCTGAAACCTGATTGGTTTTTAAATCAACTGTTTGAATAATGCCTTTCTTTTCGAAGGCAACCCAATTGCTTGTGTAGAGCATATTGTTATTCAACCAAATGCCATCAAATAATCCTTCGATTGTTGCCAGTTGAGTGAATTTGTTGTTAGATAAATCAACATAACCAACTATACCGTTGGGTTTGTTATCTGAGCCCGTGCCATTCACATAAAGGCGATTTGATTTTTTATCGAAAAATAAACCATTGGTTCCGGAAATGGCTTTATCGGTGATTAATTCGGAGTATGTTTTTGCGGTAAGGTTTACTTTGTAAATTTTACTTTTATCAGTGGATGAAATGTAAAGCGTTGTTTTATCAACTACGGTTATATCATTTAGGAAAGAAATGCCATCGGTAAATGAAATCTCATATAGCTTTTTGCCTGATTTAATATCCAAGGCAACCAAACGATCGACATCAGCTGCATACAAAATACCATTAGCGATGGTTATGCCCTTAGGAGCATTAAGTGTTTCTTTTGAAAAAGTTGAATCGATGATTTTTCCTTTCAAATCTAATTTGATGATTTTACCATCGCCATCTTTAGCTGTTGGATTTAATTCTTTGCCGATATCAGCAGCATAAATGTATTTGCCATCGGAAGTAACGCTTTCTATATGATTGAACCCACTGATGGTTTTAGTTGTTTGTGCATTTACTGTTGTAGCTATTATTGAAATGGCTAACAGTGATTTGATTATAGATTTCATAAAGATGTATTAGTTTGTTATGTTGTTAGTACTTTGTTTTAATTCAGTTAGTATTTGTTTGATTCTATCCTGAATTGGAGCGCTAGCCCCTGAATCTTCAATTACAAGCGACTTAGCCCATTGAATAAACTCTTGTGGGTGTTGTTCTTTTCGACCAGTTTTAAGATTAATGAATGTCAATTTAGACCTTAATATTGCCTTGAGATGAGATTTGGCTTCGTTCATCATTAACACTTCCACATAAAGTGTATCGTTATCTGCATTTAATAATGAAGATTGAATGTTTACGTTTTCCTCAAAAAAGGCAGGTTTTAGGTATTGGATTTCGTGATAGCTGATAACCCAACCAAGGTTGTTTTTATAATAGCTATTATAGTCAAAATTATACGCATCTTTTAAATGATCCTGACGTGCACTAATCATATAGTCTAAATAACGTGCATTGTTTAAATGACCAAACATATCGCAATCGTGAAAGCGAATGTTGTAATTGGATGAAGGTGTTTTTTCCATTGTTATTGTTTTAAATGTTTAACCATGTACCATGCATCAACATATTTTCCGTTAATGATTAAATCCTTTTCGAGAAGACCACCTAACTTTTGAAAGCCTAATTTTTCGTAGAATTCAATTAATGAAATATGTGAGACAATGGATGAAAGCTGTAATTGTTCGATACCGGGAATTGGTTCAATTATTCTTATTAATTCGGTAATAAGTTTTTTAGCCAAACCTTGGCCACGATACTCGGGTTTGACATAAAGCGAATGCAATGAAGCTCTGTGGCGTGCCTTAGTGCGTTGGTCGCGTTTAAACTTAACAAAACCAACTAATTCATTAGCCCCATTGAATGCGCCTAATGTAAAAGCTTCGAGTGGATTGCCCCATTTTTCTATTTCGCTTTGGTAGTGAAGCATTATTTTGTTTTCCTGGTCTTCGTAACTATCACTAAAAGCAAAAGGAGATTCCACTAAACTATATTTCCTTAATACAGTGTAGCTTTGTACATCATCATTATTTAAGAACCTGATTGTCATTTTTTGTCTTTATCCTTTAAAAACTCATCAGTGAAATGCGCTCTTGATTTTTCTTTAGCAAATTTCTCTGCATTGTACGTATTGGAATTGCCACGAGGAATTGAGAGCGATTGCCATTTTTCATTGAGAATCATTTTTCCGATAAACACGATTTGCCCGACATGGTAGGGGTAATGAGCTAATTGACGATTGATAGCTTCTGTTACTGTATGCCCTTGGTTACGGATGTAAATGATTTTTTCTAAATCATCTTCGTTAAGACTTTTTAAAGTATCGAGAAAGCATTTCCATCCATCTTCCCATACTTTAATAATTGCCTCTTTAGTTGGAATATCATTTTCAAATTCAGCATCACGATTACGCCATTCCTTTTCTCCATCGGTAGTAAGAAAGTCAGTCCAACGAGAAAGCATATTACCGCTTAAATGTTTAATGATGGTTGCAATGCTATTACTTTCCTGATTGTATTGCCATGTTAGTTTATCATCAGGTAATTGAGCGATTGTTTTGTCGCCTAACAATTTGTAGTATTCAAATTGTTTGATAACACTGTTTAAATAATCTGTTTTCATGATTTCAATTTTTAAATGTTATTGATTAAGAACGCGCATGTATTGAACCCAAGGGCCAATTTCGTTTTTGTATTGTTTTGCCATTACGCGAGAGATTTGCGAAATATGGTCTAAGTCATGTACCACCCAAGTTGAAATTAATTGTGATAAAGTAACCGTTCCTAACTCGGGATGAATTGCTGTTTTTGAAAGTTGCTCATCAGTTATGTTTAGCGTTCTAAGTTTTACTATACTGGAAAAACGAATTTTCACAAAATCATCGAGCAGTTGATTTATATTTTTTCCTTTACTTTTTTCTAATTGGGCCAATCTGTCTAGCGGCTCAAATTTTCTAACTTCAGAATCAGAAAGCACAACCAAGATTCGTGGAATCCAATTTTCTTCATCACAATGAATTAAATGCCCAATAACATCATATGATGACCAGGTTTCTCCTCCTTCATTATTTTGTGTCCATTCGGGATTAAGTTTGTATAATAATGTGTGCAGAACACGCGGTGTTCTTTCAAGGATTTCTATAGATTTGTTTATATTATTCATTTGATATTAAATAAATACTTTAATATTTGAGTACATTTTTATTTATTAATAATCCAAAGTTTCAAACTGTCTTTAAACTCCACAATATCGTCGTCCTCATGAGTAAAATAATCTATTTTTCTAAGCCAATTATTTTTATCTTGAATAGACCCTGATTTAATGTCATTTAAAACCTTTTTCAACTTACAAGCAATACTTGTAGGGTTTACAATTGTATGATATAATTTATCGTTTATACTAATTGATTCAATTATGGAAATTACAGCAGCAGTTCCAACACCAAATGCCTCAATTTTTTTGTTTTGAATGAATGCCAATTCAAGTTCTTTATAACTAATTTTTCTTTCTTCTACAATAAAATTCAGATCCTTAGCAATTTTAATTAGCGAGTCTCTCGTGACGCCGTCAAGAATGGTTCCAGTTAGCGGAGGAGTTATTATTACATCATCAATTACAAACATAACATTCATTGTGCCTGATTCTTCAATATACTCATGTTGAATGCTATCTGTCCAAAGTATTTGGTCGAACCCTTCTTGTTTTGCTAAATGAGTTGGTAAAAAAGAATTACCATAGTTTCCAGCACATTTCACATCCCCAGTTCCTCCTTCGCTTGCTCTACTGTATTTGGTTTCAACTTTAACCTTTAAATTTGAACTATAATACATTCCCATGGGCATACAAACAATGCCAAACAAGTATTCATCAGAAATTTTTACGCCTAATCTTTCTTCAGTAGCAATCATAAAAGGCCTGATGTACAATGAGCTTCCGTTAATGTTTTTTACCCAACTTTCTTCAATTTGCAAAAGAGTATAAATTGCATTTGAAAATAATTGGTGAGGAATTTCGGGCATACACATTCTTTTCAAAGATTTATTTAGCCTTTCATAGTGTTTCTCTGGTCGAAAAACTACGACTTCATTATTATTTAATCTGTATGCTTTCATTCCTTCAAATACAGATTGACCATAATGTAATCCAAGTGCTATTGGACTCAATGATAAATTCGAAAATGGTTCAATTCTGAGATTAGACCATTCCTTGTTATGATAATCTGCTAAGAAAATATGATCTGTTGGATTTTTACCAAAAATTATATTATTAAAGTCAAATTCGTTTATACGACTTTGTTCAATTTTTCTGATTTTAATTAGAGAACTGTTCATTTTTTACTTTTTATAGAATAGTACATTGCAAATTTCAATTATAATGAAATGAAAAAACTTGCGCTAAAAGCTCAAATTGTTGCCCTTATTATTCTTTTAATTATTTTGAAATTCTTTAGGATATACTCCAAAGTACTTTTTAAATTCATTGCTGAATGAGGAAAGGCTTTGATAACCTAGATCGAGGTATATTTCGGAAGGTGACCTTTTTGATTTTAATAAAATGGCCGCTCGATTCATTTTAACATTAATGAAATATTGTTTAGGCGGCAAATCAAATGTTTTTTGAAAGGTGCGCTTGAATGTAGAAAGGCTCATATTGCAGATAAATGCTAATTCTTCTATCCGAATATTGTTGTTGTTTTTATATGCCTCAATTACACTTTTGAATCTTATTGTTGGATTAACAGACAATGTATTTTTAAGAAAATTTAGAAAAACATCTCTGTACTTAAAATAAAAAAACAATAGAATCTCTTCAACTTTTAATTTAGTAAATGCTGCATTTTTTATAGACTCTATATTTTGAAGCGACTTTTCATAATTAATTAGGTATTCGTTTTTATTAATGATCTGGAAATATGAGTCATCGTTTTTATGGTCGCTGAAATTAATTTTGTGCTTCAGGCAAAAATCTATTAAAAAGGCATCGTCAAAGAAAATTAAGATCGACTTGTAAATTTTATTTTCATTTGGCCTTTCACTCATTAAGATATTACCTTTGGCAAGCAAAAATAGCTGACTGTTAGCAAGCTCTTTTACTGAATATTTCTCGTGAATAATTTTAGTCCCTTCTAAAAGAATACAAAGTAAATTTTGTGTTGAAGTGACTTTATTCTTAGAAAAAATTTTATCGGAAGAATAATAATGAATATAAGGCCATACTACAGGCTTATCATTAATTATAAAGTCAGGTATTTTATAAATTTCCTTACCCATATCCCATATCGAATTTACTAAAAAAGTTGGATTAGAGTAAACAGTATGTGGCTGGTTTTCTGATATATAAAGATTGGATTTCATTATTAATTATTGTTTGTTAAGCTTTCGATTACTATAGCTGATGCACCACCACCACCGTTACAAATAGCAGCAATACCATATTTGCCACCTTCCTGATTTAAAACAGAAGTCAGTGTACACATGATACGTGCACCGGATGCACCTAAAGGATGACCCATTGCAACCGCACCACCATAAACATTTACCTTTTTAGAACTAATGCCTAGTATTTGTTGATTGGCTAAAACAACAGCAGCATAAGCTTCGTTGATTTCGAAGAAATCAATATCATTTAATGTAAGATTTGCCATGTGTAAAGCTTTTTTAATTGCTTCGGCAGGAGCGATGGTAAACCACTCAGGAGCTAAAGCAGCATCGGCATAAGCAATAATTTTAGCAATGGGTTTTAAATTGTGTTTTTCAACGGCTTCTTTTGAGGCTAAGATTAGTGCAGCTGCACCATCGTTAAGATTACTTGCATTTGCTGCTGTAATGGTGCCATTAGATTGAAAAGTTGGTTTTAATTTAGATACTTTTTCGGGAATGATTTTAGTAATGTCTTCATCGCTATCGAGAATAAATTCAGTGTTCTTTTGTGGGATAGCAAAGGGAATTATCTCATTCATAAATTTACCTGCTTTAGTTGCTTTTGCAGCTTTATCATAAGATGCAAGTGCGAAAGTATCTTGTTCTTCACGAGAGATATTATATTTTCTGACACACATCTCAGCTGCATTTCCCATATGAAAACCGTTGTACACATCAGTTAAACCATCTTTTAAAAGACCATCAGTGAATGTTTCATTACCTAACTTAGTTTGCTTACGAAGCATAGCATAATGCGGAGCATTGCTCATGCTTTCCATACCACCAGCAACTACGATGTTTTCTAAATCTAATTGGATTTGTTGCGCACCGATTATTGCTGCTTTCATTCCTGCAGCACACACCTTATTTACTGTTGTGCAATCGACCTCATCAGGAATACTAGCAAATTTAGATGCTTGGCGCGCGGGTGACTGACCTAAGTTGGCAGACAAGACATTACCCATGTAAACGGAATCAATATACGCAGGATTAAGGCCTATTAAATGATAGGCGTTGCGAATTGCAACTGAACCTAACTCTGTTGCACTTGCTCCTGAGAGATTGCCTAAAAAGCCACCTATCGGTGTGCGTTTGGCTGATACTATAAATACTTCTTTCATGTGAATTTTATTTACTTAATAGTTTAACTTGTTCTTCTTTTAAACCTATGATAGGAGGTGTTTCGACATTCAGCAGATTGAGATAAATACACAGTGCGCCTCGATGATGGATTTCGTGTAAAAACAATGCTCTTAAAAAATTACCTAATTCAATATCTTTTCCGTCAAGTGTTTTTACATGCTTAGTTAAATCTTCATCTTTAATTGACTTAAAGATTTGAACTGATTGTTCTGTCATTTGATTGAAGTATGCAACGGTATTATTATAGCCATCGGCTAACTCTTTGCCGCAACCTTTATAAGCAGGTTTATTGCCCTGAGCTACTTCGGCAAATACCCATCTTTCGATAGCAGCCATGTGCCGAACTAAATCACCTATTGTAAATTTGCCGGGCATATATGACCAGTCGATTTTGTCATGAGGAATAACCTGAATAACTTTTGTAGTTGCCTGACGTGTTCTTTCGTAGTAAGAAAGAAATGCGTTGATTGATTTTATTTCCATTTTTCGTTGTTTTGTAAAATATACCGTTCGGTATATTTTGGGGTAAAAAATTTTAGTTCTTTAATTCATGGATCATCTTTTCGAGAAAATCCATGGCTATATTTAATTCTGTTGGTTTACCTGATACCTTAGCTTGCATAACCGCACCTTCGGTAAGTGCAACCAATATGGCCGCAAATTCAGTTGCATTGGTGTTTTTTTTTATTTCCTTGGTTTGAATTCCTTTATTAATAATACGCTCAACGGATGAACGCCATAAGTTTAACGCTACAATGGCTTTTTCTTTAAGCATTGGATGTGTATCGTCTGCATCAACAGAAGTATTCAGTACCGGGCAACCACCTTTTAAAAAAGGGAGTTTAAGAATTTGACGATGTGTTTCTGGATAGACTAATAATTTATCAATTGCAGATTGACGTTCACGAATTCTGATAGCGATGTAATTAGTGATGTTGCCAAAATTATATTCAAAAGCCGCTAAAGCAACCTCATCTTTATTGGCAAAATTGCCATATATAGCTCCTTTTGTTAATCCGGTTGCATCTATTATATCGGTAAGCGAAGTACCCGCATAGCCCTTAGAATTGAATATAGGGGCTGTTTTTTCGATGATGAATTGGCGTGTACGTTCAGCTTTTGACGTGGCTCATTTTAGAAACTAATGCAAATATAACTAAAATATACCAATCGGTATTAAAATGAATGAAAAAATATTATCTTTGCTATAGATTGTAATGGAATGAAATCGAAAACATTTAAATATCCATCTTCAGATGTTTTTAATGCGGTTGTCAAAGCGCTGAAATCACTGGATATGGATATAGAAGAGAAAGATAAGAACAATGGGATAATAGTTGCAACAGCAGGTACGACATTATTATCGTGGGGTAATAGCATCAGGGTGAAAATTACTCCCGGTGCTGGAACTTCAAAGGTTAGTGTGGAATCAGAATCAAAGATGTTACAAATTAGTTGGGGTAAGAATACTGACTATGAGAATGACATTATTGATGAAATAGGTAATCATTTAGGGTAATGAAACTATTTGTAAGGAGTAAAGTAAATCAACAAAAGGTGTATTTAAATCTATCGGCAAGTACGAGAAATGACTTGCGCATAAGGTTTAATGGAGATTATTTTACTGTGGGCGATGGACATATTTATGGTGTACATGAGGTGTATGCAGAAAGTGAATCAAATAGCACTGCGGGAGGTGCTGTAATAGGCGGTTTAGTTGGTGTTTTAGGAGGACCAATTGGATTATTGCTTGGTGCAGGGCTTGGTGGGTTGATAGGAAACAACTCTGATCAAGATGAAAATAATAGGGTTAACGCTTTTAATAGGAGTTATTGAGATGAGCGGAGAAGTTAACCAAAATAAAAAACTATCCTGGAAGCGTTTTATACCAATGCTTCTAATAATGGTACTTGGTATCGTATGGATATTATCAGGAAAACTAAATCTTGAGTTTTTAAAGAATTGTATTTGTTTTATTGATAATTGGTACACTCAATTAATAATCTATTTCTTAGGATTAGTAATTGGATTTTTTCATTTTATTCATATCACGAAGGATAAACAGGAAAGTAGAAACATTGTTGTTAATACATCAATCGGCTATATCGATTCGTTTGGTTCTGCTATCGGATATTCAATAATTGCAACTCAAGGATTAAAAATGGCTGTCGGGTTGTTAAATGAAATACTTAAAGTAAAACTTTTTTTTCATGAAGCTGCTGATGTTGATTATTTGACATTTGGTTTTGTTGTAATAACATTTATGTTTATAGGGTTTTATAAGTTATATAAAATGGCTGTTGAGGCTGTTTTTGAAATACGCCATCCATTTAAAGACGCAGTAGCTTCAAATGAAGTTAAAATTGAAGCGCAAACAATAATAGTTGAAGAGAAAAAATAACTATTACAGTTATGATGAATTGCACACCTGAACTACAAAATGAAATTGTGTGCTTAAAACCATTAAGCCAAGTTTACTATAATGAACTTTATGATGTAGCATTGAGTGAAATACTTTGGGAACACCATCCAATCAATAATGGATATACAAAAGAAGGATTTGATAAATTCTTCAATGAAGCTTTAACCATTGGGTCATTGATTATCGTTGACAAATTGAAAAACAAAGTGATTGGCTGCACGAGAATGTATGGATATAATGAAGCAGAAAATTCAGTAGTTATAGGACACACTTTTATAGCACGGGACTACTGGGGTAGTGGATATAATAAAAGCATAAAAAAGCTGATGCTTGATTATGCTTTTACACAGGTGAGTAAAGTGGTATTTTATGTTATAGAGAATAACATTCGTTCTCAAAAAGCATTGGAGAAAATTGGGGCTGTTGCCAAAGGCAACATAACCAGAAACTACGAAGGCAAAGAACTAAAGTGTATTTTGTTTGAGATTGAAAAAGGGAAGCAGCTTTGTTAAGCTTCCCTTACAAATCCTAATTTGTAGCCCTCGCTATCACTCATTTTGTTTTTCAAGATTTGCATCTCAGCACTAATGCGCTTTGGTAATATCTTACCGTAAATTTGAGTAGTGCGTGTTGAAGCATGACCCATCATGCCTGCAGTTGCTTCCAAAGAAATTCCATTTTGTAAACAAACTGTTGTAGCGAAAGTGTGACGTGCTAAGTGGTGTGTTAGGTTTTTAGAAATATTACAGATGTCTGCAATTTCTTTGAGGTAAGAATTGAAACGTTGATTTGTAAGCATGGGTAATAATGTACCGTGAGCTTTTGCTTTTGGATGGTCTTTGTATCTCTGAATTATTTCTAAAGCTTTTGGCAATAAAGGAATTTGTGCTTTTACATTTGTTTTTTGACGGCTTATAGTTAACCACATTTCACCATCAATTCCTCTATTCATATCGTCAGCTTTCAAATTATACGCATCTGCGAATGCTAATCCTGTATAGCAGGAAAAAATAAATAAATCTCGCACGGTGCGCAAAGAAGCATTCTGAATTTCTTTGTTTTCAATTACTGCTAATTCTGTTTCTGTTAAGAAACCTCTTTCCTTTCTGATGAATTTAGGTTTAAACTTCACAAACGGATCTTGTTTCAACCAATCATTACGAACTGCCATTGAAATAATTTTCCGGAAACGCTCAATGTGTTTCATCACAGTGTTGTTAGCACAAGGTTTTTGATTTTCACCGGGAACATGACTACGAAGAAACATTTCGAACTCCGTCAAGAATTTATAGTTAAGTTGACTTAAATAAATATCTGTTGTGCCTTTTTTCTCTTTTAAAAACTCAGCAACGTATTTTTTTGTTGTGTAGTAGTTTTTAGCCGTGCCCCATGTTAAAGTTTCAAGCATTGACTTATTATGATACTCTATTACATCTAATAGTGATTTTTGGTTGGGATCATCACCAAGGAAAGCTTGCTTAATTGCCAAAGCAGTAATGAGTTTTTTGTCGATTTGCATTGCCCGATAGCAATTGTGTAACTCAGTACGAACTTCTGCAATGTAATTATTAAGTGATTTTGTTTCGTTGTCGGTACCAGAAACAATTTCTTTTGCACTGTTCCATTTAGCAACAGGCACTCTTTTCTTAAGGGAAATCTCTTTTCTGATACCATCAACAGTAATACGCACTACTAACGGAGCGGTGCCCTCAGACTGGAATTGTGTACGCACACAAAATAGAATACCGAATGAATTTGTTGTTCTCATTTTCAAAAATGTTTAAAGGGTTAGACATTTAGTCCCTTTAAAGACTTGTTTCAAACCGAATTAAACTAAATCAAATTGATGGAATCCTTTGGTAATCAAAGTTTTTCATCTAATTAGGGACTAAAAATAGAATTTTAAATTAGTCCCTGAATTAGTCCCAATTAAGATGGATTTCTTTGATTTATTATGAAGTACAAAAAACAAAAAACCCAGTAAAATCGTATGATTTACTGGGTTTCGTTCGAGTTTGATTAACTCTTTGTCGGGGTGGCCAGATTCGAACTGACGACCTCCACATCCCAAATGTGGCGCGATACCGGGCTACGCTACACCCCGTGTTTTTACAAACAAGGCTGCAAATTTACCACTTTATTTAATTTCTGCAAAAAAAAGTTGATTAATTCATTTATATGCGTTTATTAATTTGTAATTTCGTTTCGCAATATGCAGCAAAGTATTTTAATTCTCGATTTTGGTTCACAGTACACCCAACTGATAGCGCGTCGTTTACGCGAACTTAATGTTTACTGCGAAATTCACCCTTATAATAAAATCCCACAAATTTCTAAAAACATTAAAGGCGTTATTTTGTCGGGTAGCCCTCATAGTGTGAGGGAAGAAAATCCGCCTAAACCTTTATTAAGCGAAATTAAAGGTAAAATTCCTTTATTGGGTGTTTGCTATGGTGCGCAATATCTATCACACTTCTATGGCGGCGAAGTTGGTAAATCAAACTCGAGAGAATACGGGCGGGCAAATTTAAATTTTGTTGACTCTGAAAACAGTTTGCTTCAAAATATTTCAAATAACTCTCAGGTTTGGATGAGTCATGCCGATACAATATTAAGTTTACCTAATAGTTACAAATGCATTGCAAGTACAAATGATGTTAAGGTTGCAGCATTTGCAGTTGATAATGAAGACACTTTCGGCATTCAGTTTCACCCAGAGGTTTATCACAGCTTAGAAGGCCTTCAACTATTAAAAAACTTTGTTTTTTCAATTTGCAAATGCGATGCTACTTGGACCCCCGATTCGTTTATAGATACAACTATTACCGACTTAAAGCAAAAACTTAAGAATGACAAAGTAATTTTAGGATTAAGCGGTGGCGTAGATAGCAGCGTGGCTGCGCTTTTGTTGCATAAAGCTATTGGCGAAAATTTACATTGTATTTTTGTAGATAATGGCTTATTGCGGAAAAATGAATTTGAGTCAGTATTAGAGTCCTACAAACACATGGGTTTAAATGTGAAAGGAGTAAACGCAAAACAAAAGTTTTATGATGCCTTAAAGGGCATATCTGATCCTGAGCAAAAAAGAAAAATTATAGGTAAAATTTTTGTTGATGTTTTTGATGAAGAAAGCAAATTAATAGATAATGCAAAATGGCTTGGGCAAGGCACAATTTATCCTGACGTGATAGAAAGCGTTTCGGTTAAAGGCCCATCGGCAACAATTAAGTCGCATCATAATGTTGGTGGTTTGCCTGATTATATGAAACTTGGTGTGGTAGAACCATTACGTAATTTATTTAAAGATGAAGTAAGAAAGGCAGGTAAGGCATTAGGTTTAGATCCCTCAATATTAAATCGCCACCCATTCCCAGGCCCTGGCTTAGGTATAAGAATTTTAGGAGATGTTACCGAACAAAAAGTGAAAATATTACAAGAGGTTGATTTTATATTTATTGAAGGATTAAAAAAACACAATTTATACTCAGAGGTATGGCAGGCAGGAGCGGTATTTTTACCAATAAATAGTGTTGGTGTTATGGGCGACGAACGCACTTATGAAAATGTTGTGGCTCTTAGGGCTGTATCCTCAACCGATGGAATGACCGCAGATTGGTGTCATTTACCTTATGAGTTTTTGGCTAAAGTAAGTAATGAAATTATTAATAAAGTAAAAGGTGTAAACCGCGTAGTTTACGACATCAGTTCAAAACCACCGGCTACAATTGAGTGGGAGTAACAGTTTAACAGTCAAATTTGAAAAAACAGCTTCTTATATTTTTTTTAGTATTTAATGCGCTTATTTATAGGTCGCAAACAAAATCAGATATTATTAAAGTAATTGATGGTAACAAATATTATATCCATAAAATTGATAAAGGACAAAGTTTGTATTCAATTTCAAAAACTTACTCAGTATCACTCGATGAAATATACCAGCTAAACCCTGAAACAAAACAAGGTGTAAAAGCAGGCTATGAAATAAAAATCCCCTGCTTAATTAAAGAAAAAAAGCAAGAGCAGAGTGTAAAATCAAACTCAGTTGCACCTAAATATGAAGCTGAAGCAGACAAAGCCGTTGATACCAGTAAATATGTTTGGCATAAAGTTGAAAAAGGAGAAACACTGTATGGTATTCAACACAAATACAAAATAAGCGAGACAGAACTTCGCAATTTAAACGGTAACACTATTTCAACTTTAAAAGAAGGGCAAATAATTTTACTGCAAGTAAAACAAAGTATTAAAAACAATCATTTTACTGAGGTAAAATCTGTTGATGCTCATATAAATTTAGATACAAATCAATACAAAAAACAAAAAAAAGAAGCATATTCTATTGCGTTAATACTACCATTTAAAACAGATATAGCACTGGGTTTTGACATACAAAATGCAGTAAAAAATAAAATGCCTTTTCCTCAAATTTCAGCCTTAGCAGTTGATTTTTATTTAGGGTTTAAAATGATGATGGACTCCCTCCAGGCAAAAAACTTTGAAACAAACCTTGATATATATGATTTTGACGAAAAAGATTCACTGAAAAATACAGAATTGTTAAGCAGCTCAAAATTTAAGCAATACGATTTTATTTTTGGACCGTTATACAGTGGTTCGTTTAAAAATATAGCGCAAAAAGCAAAAGAGTATCATATTCCAATAGTGTCACCACTCGTTCAACAAAATAAAATTTTATATAACAATATATTCGCTTCAAAAGTTACACCTTCGCAATACACATTAATGGAATCGCTTGCTGATTATATTATTGATTCATTGATACCACAAAAAGCAAAAATAATTTTAGCTCAAAGTAACGACACAAAAGAAACCAAATTTGTAAAAGATTTTAAGAAATATTATTTAAATAAAATTCAATCTAAAAACTATTCAATAAACGATACAATTCAAGTAGTAAAAGGTATTTCCGGCGTAAAATCGGCGTATCGTAGCGATACTAAAAATATAGTTGTAACACTTAGTTCTAACCAAGTTTTTTTAATGGATTTTATTACACAGTTAGCAATTTTTTCACAAAAAAAAGATGTTACGTTGTGTGGTTGGCACAACATAAGCCAAATCGAAAATATTGATCAAGAGTATTTAAACCAACTAAAATTTACATTTCCTTACCAAAACAATGTAATTAACATTGATAAATACGCAGCTTTTACAGAGCAATATAAGCAACGGCAAAATATTTTACCTTCTGATTATTTTTATGTGGCAATAGACATTGCGAGCTATTATTTGGGAAATTTAAAAGAAACCGGCCCTGAGTTTATTTATAATTTAGATAAACACGATAAAGAATTAAATTTCACAAGATTTAAATATACCCGTCCGGATACATCAACCGGTTTTGATAATAGAGGCACGTATTTATTTTATTATTCAGATTATAAATTAAAATTAATAGGATGGAAGTAAACAAGTTCACAATCTCTGAGTGGCTTAAAAAATTACAATCGCAAATTTGCAATGCTCTTGAAAATGCCGATGAACTATCTAAATTCATTAGCGAAGAGTGGGAAAGAGATGAGGGGGGGGGAGGAAAAACAAATATTATCAGCAATGGTAATGTAATAGAAAAAGGAGGTGTTTTATATAGTGCTGTTTACGGGAAAACTCCTGACTTTTTAAAAACTGAAAAACAACATACTATTATAGGGGCAGAAACATCTGACACTGAGTTTTACGCCACCGGCATATCAATTGTAATTCATCCTAAAAGCCCAATGGTTCCTATAATTCACATGAATGTGCGTTATTTTGAAATGAGTAATGGCACTAAATGGCTAGGGGGTGGCATTGATTTAACTCCACATTACATAAATACAAAAGACGCCTCTTTTTTTCATACCGAATTAAAAAAAGTATGCGATAAACATAATTTAAATTACTATCAAAAATTTAAAAACTGGGCAGACGATTATTTTTTTATTAAACATAGGAGTGAAACAAGAGGCATTGGAGGAATATTTTTTGATAGGCTTACTTCAGATGAAACCATGACATTTAGCCAAAATTTAAATTTTTGGAAAGATATAGGCTCGGCATTTGCACCAATTTATGTTGAATTAATACAAAGAAACAAGCAAAAACATTATACTGAGGCTCAAAAACAGTGGCAATTGTTAAGGCGCGGCCGTTATGTAGAATTTAATTTAATTTACGATAAAGGCACTAAGTTTGGGCTGGAAACTAATGGCAGAGTAGAGTCAATACTCATGAGCTTACCATCCAATGCTTCCTGGCAATATAATTTTCAGCCAAAAGCAGCTTCTGAAGAGTTTCATACGCTTTCTTTATTAAAAAAAGGGATAAATTGGCTATAATTTATTTTAATGCTAACAAATGATTTAAAAAAACAAGATTAAGAACAATTTTTTTTGTATTATTGCTAGTTGTAATTATGAGTTTTAAGAATACTATTTTCTATATTTTATTTATTATAAGCACGCTGGGTTATTCTCAAAACTTTGTAAGACCCGGTGAATGGAAAAAGTATCGACAAGAGGTTTTTATCTCAACCGGTGCATCGGGTTTTTTAGGTGATTTGGGAGGGCGAGATCGAATAGGAACTCATTATAGCCCTATTGATTTAAACTTAACCCAAACACGAACAGCGTTTGGAGTAGGCTATTTATATAAAGTAAAAAGATGGTTTAATGTGTCGGGTAAATTTAATTGGTTGATATTAAGGGGTAATGATGCTCAAACGAGCGAACCTTATAGGCAAAACCGAAATCTTAACTTTAAAACAAACATATTTGAATTAAGCGGAAGGTTAGAATTTGGCTTTTTATCAAATAAAGTAGGAAATAGATATGGAATTAAAAGAACATTTAACAGAAGAATGAAAAATAATAATTGGTCCTTATTTGGATTTGTAGGCGTTGGTTTCTTTTATTTTAACCCGTATTCATTGTCAGGAACTGCCTTAAAACCACTGCATACTGAGGGAGAAGGCTTACCAGGTGGCCCTTCAAATTATTCAAATTATCAGGTTTGCATTCCTATAGGTTTATATTATAAGTACATTATAAACAAACAGTGGACTATTGGAGTTGAATTTTCGTGGAGAAAAACATTCACCGATTATATAGACGATGTTTCTGGAACCTATTATGATAAAGCAAAACTTATGGCTGCATATGGACCAACAGCAGTTCATTTTGCAGACCCAAGTTTAGGCTTAATACCCGGAGCAACACTGCCAAATGCAAATGGTACAGGCGCCCAGCGTGGCGACCCTTCAAACTACGATTCGTATTTAAGCCTCGAAGTAACCGTTGGTTATATCATAAAACAAAAGCGTAAACGCGCCAGATTACGCAGTAAGTTTTAATAACAAGTCAAACTTTTCACTTTTATAAACTTCATTTGGTATAATTTTTAATTATTTTTGAATTTATTTACATGCAAACAGTTAACTCTATTAATTTTTCCGATAAGCGCGCTTTGGTTCGCGTTGATTTTAATGTTCCTTTAAATGAACAACTACAAGTAAGCGATAACACCCGCATTACTGCAGCTATTCCAACGCTTAAAAAAATAATAAATGATGGCGGGTCGCTTGTTCTAATGAGCCACCTTGGGCGACCAAAAGGCGGTTTTGAAGAAAAATTTTCGCTAAAACATATTGTTAACGAACTCTCGAAACAACTTGGTATTAAAATTTTATTTGCCGGTGATTGCATTAGCGAAGAAAGTTTTCGATTATCTGCTAATTTAAAAAAAGGCGAAGTACTGTTGCTTGAAAATCTCCGTTTTTACAAAGAAGAAGAAAAAGGCGATAAATTATTTGCCGAAAAGCTTAGCAAACACGGCGATGTATACGTGAATGATGCTTTTGGAACAGCACATCGCTCACACGCGAGCACTGCCGTTATTGCTACTAATTATAGCAAACAAAATCGTTGCATGGGCTTACTAATGGCAAGCGAAGTTGAAAGCATAAACAAAGTACTTACAAATTCCCAAAAACCATTTACAGCAATTATTGGTGGCGCAAAAGTAAGCGATAAAATTTTAATTATTGAGCAGTTATTAAGTACTGCAAACCATATCATTATTGGCGGTGGAATGGCATTTACATTTGCCAAAGCATTGGGCGGAAACATAGGTAAATCACTTTGCGAAGACGAGCGATTAGAAACTGCAAAAAATTTACTTGAAAAAGCGAAACAAAAAAATGTAAAAATTCATTTGCCAAGCGATGCCGTTATTGCCGATAATTTTTCGAACGATGCTAACTCAAAAAATTGCGATACCAATGCCATACCCAATGGGTGGATGGGCTTAGATATTGGCCAAAAAAGTATTGAACAATTTTCAGAAGTAATTAAAAACTCAAAAACAATTTTATGGAATGGACCGATGGGCGTTTTTGAAATGAGTAAATTTGAAGAAGGAACTAAGCAAATAGCTTTAGCTATTGCTCAATCAACAAAAGAGGGCGCATTTTCTTTAATTGGCGGCGGCGATAGTGTTGCGGCAATTAATAAATTTAATTTAACGCAGCAAGTTAGTTACGTGAGCACAGGCGGTGGCGCTTTGCTTGAGTATATTGAAAATGGGAGTTTGCCTGGCGTAGAAGCACTTAAATAAATTTTTACCATGAATGTTAGAATTGGTTTTGGATATGATGTACACCCTTTGGTTGAAGGGCGAGAATTGTGGCTTGGCGGAGTAAAAATAAATCATCACAAAGGCTGCTTGGGACACAGCGATGCCGATGTTTTAATTCATGCTATTTGCGATGCTTTACTTGGGGCGGCTAATTTGAGAGATATTGGACATCATTTTCCAAATACAAATCCAAAATACCAAGGCGCTGATAGTAAAATGCTATTAGCAGAAGTCATAAACTTATTGCACCAAAATAATTACCTAGTAGGTAACATCGACTCTACACTAAGTATAGAAGCGCCTAAAATTAACCCACGCATCATTGAAATGCAAAAAGTACTTGCCCCAATTTTAAAAATATCAGAAGACAGTATTTCTATAAAAGCAACAACTAACGAAAAATTAGGTTATGTTGGAAATGAACAAGGCGTGAATGCCTATGCTGTTGCACTGATTTACAAAAAAGGATAAAACAAAAAAACCCGATTAAAACAATTCTTAATCGGGTAAATTTATATGATAAAAAACACTACTTCTTTAAAGCAGTTACCTTTTTTGTTAATTTTGATTTTAGGTTAGAAGCCTTATTTTTATGGATGACTCCTTTTTTAGCTAACTTATCAATCATACTCGAAACTTTTGGTAACAATTCCTTAGCTTCTTTTTCTTTTGTTGTTGTACGTAATTTTTTAACAGCCGTACGGGTAGATTTTGCATAATAACGATTTTCTACACGCTTAGCATCGTTTGAACGAATGCGCTTAATTGCTGATTTATGATTTGCCATTTAAAACTCTTCTAAAAATTTAAGTCTGCAAATATACTCATTTTTTTAAATTTCCAAATGTTAATTTTTATCCCGAATAAAATATAAATTTGTTACTCAATTTTAAAGTATTTACGATGTTAAAACCCTTAATACTGCTATTTATAACATGCTTTTTGAGTATATCTGCTCAAAATGCCGTAAGTACAGCGTCAAATACGTCTAAAAACATAGTGCCTAACGGCAGCTTCGAAAATTTTAGGAAAAAATCATCAAGTATCAAAAATGCCATTCCTTGGCAGGGCATAGGCACTATTGATTTTTACCAAAATCCACTTACAAACGATACAACTATTCAAAAAGGAGCTTTTGAAGGCTATTGTTATGCAGGATTTAGATTTCAAAAGAGATATAAAGAGTTTTTGCAAGTAAAATTGGTGGAACCACTCCATCGAGGAACTACTTATGAGTTTAGTATGAAAATTAAACTTGCTTACTGGAGCAACGCTGTTTTAAAATCCTTTGGGGTTTTGTTTAGTAAAGCAGGTTACACTAAACAAGCAGATGCAGTAAAGGCTAATATGTTAGATACAACCGATAAAAAAAAGGGGCTATACAAAGCCTTTCAATGGTTTACTATAAAAGGATTTTATAAAGCAGACGGTGGCGAAAAGTATTTAACCATAGGAAATTTTTTTCCGGTAATTAAAAAAGACATGATGCGAATGAGCATAGGTATTGGCTATAAAGAAGCATATTATTTTATTGATGATGTTAAATTAACCAAATATAAAACCGAAGAAGAAAAAATAGAAGTAGAAATTGTTGGCCCTAATTATCGTGACCCACAACCCGACTCAACGCTACAAGTTAAAAAAGACATTAAAGTAGGTGAAAAAGTACAGTTAAATAATATTTTTTTTGAAAACGGAAAATATTATTTGTTGCCGGAATCAAATCTTGAATTAAATAAACTAGTTAAATTTTTGATGAAAAACCCTGAAATGCAAATTCAAATTAATGGGCATAGCGACAATACCGGATTTAAATTTAAAAATCAAAAAATAAGTGAATTAAGAGCGCGCGAAGTTTTTGAGTACCTAATTAAAAAAGGTGTTCAAAACAAAATGTATTTTAAAGGCTTTGGAAGCAGTATGCCCGTTGCAGACAATTCAACTGATGAAGGAAGAGCAAAAAATAGGCGTGTAGAATTTGAAATAATAAAACGCTGATTAATCTAACTACAAAAACATTTATGTTTTTTATAGTCCCAAGAGCTTTTAAAATCCAATAAATTCCCTCAGTATTAAAAATACTACTTTTTAGGTAGCTGTTTAATTTTAATGCATTGTAAATTGCGGTTAAAAAAACATGCATTTATTTAAAATAAAAATTTCAAGAATTAACATACTACTCGTGGTACCTTTATTACTTTTTAAGTTATTTGTAGCCCAACAGTATATTTATGTAAGTAGAGAAGGGATTAGAAATGTGCTTAGAGCAAATATAGGATATACCAACTGGAGTATCATTCAAAAAGACAGTGGTGCAAGAATTGCTAATGGCATTCATTTATTAAATGAAGTAAAAATAATTTCAGCCTTTCGTAAAAAAGAAAATAAATTGGCAATACACGATGCTTTTTATTTTGATATTAATTTAGGATTAATGAGCAGTAAGCAACGAAAAATGGCTTGGTCAAGCGGAATTGAAACTGAATCGAAATTTTCGAAATGTATAAATTTTGGGTACTTATTGTTAGTTGGATATAGAACAGAAAAATGGGCTGCATTAGGCGGAGCAGATTTAAGATGGAGTAATTACGCCGTTGGAGGAACAGATATGCCAGGTATAAGTGGGGACTTATTTAACTTCAACAGGCCATTTCTTTTAAGGGGTGAATATTGTTTATCATCTGAAACTGCTGATTATAGAGCTATTGCAACGCTATGGTATGATAATGGTAACAAAGAGCGCCCGACCTACCAAGGCATTAGACTTGAATATCCAATTAACAAAAGTGCTCGCTTTTGGTTATTTGCGCAATACACTCATTTAAAAGCCCTATCTCAAGATAACTTTATGATTAAAAACCCTATTATTTCTAACTATCAGCAGTTTACATTTGGCTTACGCGTTGGCAATTTACCTTAATAAAATACTCACAATAGAGTATTGTAATAGCACCAAAATAAAAATAATTTTGAAAAAATATGAAAAACAATTATCACACAATCTCAATTAAATTAGTTGCATTAATAGCATTATATATGTGCAGCTGCCGAAGCTATAATGTATTTAATACTTGGCCTAAACATTCGCCTATTTCAAATAAATTAAATCCTATTACCCCAAAAACAAATAGTAGTTATTACGATTTAAGTTACCTATTTAAAAATGAAGTTGATCAAAATATAAATCAATTAAGTCGTATAGATACCATGCGTTTAAATCGCGATGATATGGGTTCTATTGAATTTGACGTTACTAATTATAAAAAAAATCGTAATCCTTTAATTTCATTATTTTGTTTTGCAACTTCTGTGCCATTCAGAGCCCCTGCTTTATTGGGTATTCCGGTTGGACACCGTCGTGCTGTGGTTGATGTGTCAGTTAATGTGCGCGATGCAAATCAAAACATAATTAAAACATATACAGCAAGAGGCAAACATGTTTCAATTATTACTTGTTATTGGGGTTACAAATCATATGATGCTCAAAACAAAGCGCATGATAAAGCATTTTATAAAGCGTTAAATCAAATTAAACATTCTATTGATGCAGACGCTGCATTTTTAAACACTAAGCTTCCAACGGCGCTGCTAAACGATCAAGAAATGGCTGCAAAACAAAGTATTCAAAATGGTAATAAAGCTTTTAAAGCTGAAAACTATGCTACCGCAATAGCAAATTACACTCAAGCTATTACTACAATAAAAGACTATAAGCCTAACCATGCTAAGCTTTTTTATAATTTAGGTTATTCGTACTTAAAATTAGAAACAGATGACGCTAGTGCTGAAAAGTATTTAGATAAAGCACTTGAATTAGATCCTAAAGTAGATTATATGGCTCCTGTTGGTTTATACCTAATTGCAAAGTCAAAAAACAATTATGCCGATGCTATAAAATGGTTAGACTACACCTCTGATAATTTTGCCAGTAAAATAAAATTAGATGTTTTAAAAGAATGGAGAGCTGAGTGCGTTAGTGCATTACCACAAATAAATGCAGGTGCAGAGTTAAAAAAGAAACCTGTAAATGTGCAAGTACATAATCTTGGTTCTGATATTAATGGAAAAGAAGGTGATTATTTTCCATCAATTACTGCCGATGAATCCATGTTATTATTTACCTCAAGGCGCTCAGGCAGCACCGGTGGTTTAGGTAGCGATGGGCAATATGACGAAGATTTATGGTATTGCACCAAAAATGATTCCGGTAAATGGAATAGTCCAAAAAACTTTGGGCCGCCGGTTAATACTAAAAACAATAATGGGATAGCGTCATTTACCGGCGACGGGCAATATGTAGTATGCGGTAGATGTGGTGAATCTGACGGATATGGTAGTTGCGATATTTACGGTGCTGTATTGCATGGTAACACTTGGGAAGAGCCAAAAAACTTAGGCTCTAATATTAATTCTAAAGAATGGGATGCACAAGTTTCTATTTCGGCAGATGGTAAAACATTAGTATTTTGCTCATCACGCAGCGGTGGATATGGAGACGAAGATATTTGGATGGCGCGCAAAGGAGCAGATGATAAATGGTTACAACCAAAAAATTTAGGGTCAACTATTAACACATCAGGAAATGAGTACTCACCATATTTACACCCAGATGGTAAAACATTGTACTTTAGCTCAAACAATTTAAGCCCTCGCATTGGCGGTGTTGACATTTACAAAACTACAATGAAAGACGATGGAACCTTTACTACTCCTGAAAATTTAGGCTATCCCATAAACAGCGAAAAAGATGATAAATACTTTGTGCTTTCGCCATCAGGATTAAAGGGATATTTTGCTTCTAATCGCGATGGAGGTTACGGTAAAGATGATATATACGAAATTATTTATCCTCAAGAGATGAAATCGAAACTTACAACATTAGTTGGTTATGTGCTTGACGATGAAACTAAACAGCCGGTTGAAGCAACTATCACTATTGATGATTTAGATAGCGCAAAAGCTGTGGGGGCCTACATCTCCAATTCGGCAACCGGTAAATTTGTTGTAATACTTGCACCGGGGCACAATTATGCTTTAACTGTAAGTAAAAAAGGATATTTATTTTACTCTGAAAATTTTAATATTCATCCTGATAATGCTTTTAAAGAAGTAAAAAAAGAAGTACTGCTTCAAAAATTAAAAGAAGGGAAGAAAATAGTACTAAATAATATCTTTTTTGAAACAGCAAAGTCAACACTATCCGAAACTTCTAATTTAGAAATACAAAAAGTGTATGAACTTATGCTGCAAAATCCTAAACTAAAAGTTGAAATATCCGGACATACAGACAACGTTGGTAACGACCAAGTTAATACTAAGCTATCGCACGATAGGGCATCGGTAGTGGTACAAATGCTTATAAATAAAGGAATTGCTGCAAACAGAATGGTAGCTAAAGGTTATGGTAAAAATCAACCCTATGGGCCAAATGACACCGAAGAGCAGCGTGCATTAAACAGAAGAACTGAATTTAAAATCATAAGCTCAGAAAATTAAATACTACTAAAGTAGTATAGCTATAAAAACAACACTCTTTAACTTTGAACTATTAAAAACTAAAATATATGAAAAAACAAAACAATCTTTTTTTGGCATTATGTGTATCAATCTTCTTTACATATAATCTATATTCTCAAAAAGAATTTCAACAAATTTATAAAAGTAAATTTCCTATTTCAGTTGATTCTAGAGGAATTAGTAAAGACAGAGACTACTGCTGGGGCACAGACTGGAAGAATCTTTCAATGATGGATGCTAAAACAGGAACGATACTTTGGACCGTTAATTTTAAGGAGAAGTTTGATTTCAAAAAAGCAAGTTCTTATGAATTTCATGATGACAAAAATGTATTAGAAATAGTGAAAGAAGAAAAAGATGTAACAAAGTCGTATTATTTTGATGCTAAAACAGGTAAGGTTATTGATAATGCTGAGTTTGAAAAAATTAAGGTAGAAAAACAGAAAAAAGTTTGGTTTTCTAAATTTAAGTCAAAAAAAATAGGGATTGGAGAAATTGAGAAAGATGGCTCAACAATTAGTCTTACCTATAAAAGAAGGGTACTTACAGGTAGCATGAAGCCCTCAGAAACAACAGCAACAATAACCTCAAGCGGTAAAAATAGCTGGCAGCAGTCTATAAATGTAAAAGTGGTAAGAAATTTATTTCCTTCCGGTTACTCAGATGGTGGCTCTGATTTTATTACGATGTACGAAACAGCAGGAAAAATATTTGTGCTTTACGAAGGCTTAACGGTACTAGATTTTAATACCGGAAAAGTGTTGTGGACTTCAACATTTGATAATTCAACATTTGATTTTGGGGTATTTAAATCAACTCAAGAATTAGGTAGAGCTGCATGGCCTTTAGCAATAAATGATGCAGTTTACATTGTTGATTTATCAAAAGAAAACAGGTGTATTAAAAAAGTAAACATCGAAAACGGAAATGTAATTTGGAAAATTCAAGATAAACTTGATAAAGATGAAATTATCCCGAACATTAGTGTTTCTGGAAATGTATTATTTGCACAGTTTGGCGGGTTAATTGAAAAACAAATTATGATAAACAGCGATAAGGGCACCACTTATAAAAGAGAGTTTCGTTATGATGGTAATTTTGGGGTAAAAGCGTATGATATAAATACTGGGAAATTACTTTGGGATACCCATAGCAGAGAGTCGGAATTTGAAGATAAATTTAAAGGTGCAATCACCAATCTATTCTTAGATAACGGTAAAGTATTTGTAGGTAGTTCAAAAAATATTTACAGTTTTGACGCATCTTCAGGTAAAGTTTTATTTAAAACGCCTGTAAAAGATTTAAAATTAGGTTATGCCGAAAATATTTGGTCGTATAAAAATGCATTAATTGTTGAAAGTGAAAAAGGAATAGCAAGCGTTGATATGGGCTCAGGAAAACTTAATTATGGTACAAAAACAGGCAAATGTTTAGGAACATTTGATGTTGGTGATGCATTTTATGTTTGGAACGGAAAAAATAAAGAGGTTATCAATGCCTTTGTTAGGTTAGATTTAAACACAGGAAATATTACCGGGAAAATTGAAGATACTGGAAATCCTAAGTTTTCAGATGACGGAAATGAATTTGTGAAATTTGATGGAGCAAAAGTATTCAGGTTTAAAACAAATTAAATTTAACCTAATAAATCTTTTGTGTAGTAAAGAGAAGTATTCTCTAATTTAAACGAGTCTATAATTTGGTAATAAGTCGCAAATAAAAATTTGCGACTTATTTTTTATAATCTATCTGTTTTTTGTACACTATCTTTTTGCACGGCAAATTGAGTAAAATGAATTTAATTCTAAAATCAAAAGATAGAAAAATAATTATCAGATATGAAAATTCTTAGCATGTGCTCGTTAAGCTGTTTTTTTTAAATTAACTTGACTATTTAATGAATTGTTTTGATGAAATACGTGTAAATATATTATAGTCCAATCTGCTAATTCTTTTTTGTCTTTACCTTTTCAAAAAAATGCTTATGTAGCAAGGGATATGTAAAGTTTTCTATCACCTAAGTATAATTTGCACCTTTGAACTAAAGTATATCTGCATTTGGCACAAATTATCTTTTCTAAAAATTAAAAGCCGCATTTAAGTACTAAATGCGGCTTTTAAGATAGTTATAATTTATTTTATTGCTTTATAGCTTTTAAAACATGAAGTTGATTGTTTGAATTAATTCTAATGTAATAAACACCATTCGAATAATTGCTTAAATCTATTTCTAAGGCATTATTGTTCATAGTTGTATTTAGTAAAATACGACCTGTTAAATCAAGCACTTGAACACTCGCATTATTTGCATTACTCATTTCAACAACAAACTTACCATTGCTTGGATTTGGAAACAAGTTAATGGTAGCATTGCCTTGAGCAAGTTTTGAAATAGACGTACAAACACTAACAACAATTGAAGTAGTTGCAGAATTAGAGCAACCCGTTACTGTATTTGTATAAGCATAATTAAGCACAAATGTACCGGTTGATGCAGGTGTAAAGTAATTACCTAAAACATTTGATCCGGTATATGTACCTCCTATTGGCGAACCTGTTAAAGCAACTGTTGAACCACCAATACATGCAGTAGTTTGTGCTGCAGTTAAGCTTACGCTTGGTAATGGATTAACTGTTACAGTTACTGCAATTGAATTACTGCATCCTGTTAGCGAAGACGTACCTGACACTGAATAAACTGTACCAGTACTAGGCGCTACAACAATTGAAGTTGAATTAGAAGTTGTACTCCATGTATAAGTATCAGCGCCACTTGCATTTAATGTAAGGCTTGAACCACTACAGATAGGGGCATTACCTAACACATTAATTGTTGGAGAAGGAGTAACACTAACAGTTACGTTTGAAGTGGTTATACAGCCATAAATATTAGTAACATTTAGTGTGTAAATTGTAGTGGCAGTAATTGTGTTTGCAACTGTAGATGCAGTATTTACTGAACTTAAATTTGCTATAGGCGCCCAAGTGTATGTGTTAACAGGATTTACACCGCCCATAATGGTAATAATGTAATCTTCGGTTTCGCCATAAGAGTCATTTGCACACGGATCCATGTTTAAACCTGCATAAATTTCTCTAACTCTAAGTTGAGCGCTACCGTTTAATGCAGTTGGTGGAACAGTAAATGTTACATTCCCAACAGCAGGAAATGCCCCAAGCCCTGTTACTTCGCCTAATTTTTCACCCGGATCAGCTAAATTACCATTTTGATTAAAATCAATCCATGCGGCTAAACTATTTGAACTTGAGTATGAACCTGGCTGTAATTGAATGGTATAAACAGTACCGGCAGTTAAGGTGGTAGTTGTATTTCCTAATTGTGGATAAACTGTATAATATGGTGAAGCCAATCCTGTGGTAGTGTTTGATAGTGTGCTTAATGTTACGCCTCCAACATAGTCTCCACCACTTGTTCCGATTGAATAAACTGGTTGGCAGTAATTAAGTGTTGGTGTAGGTATTGACGGTGTTAATGTGCTACTTCCTCCTGAACAAACAGAATTAGGTGTTGCAGAAATGCTGTTTATTGTTACACCAATGTTCATTGTTACACCAACTGTTGTAGGCGCGCTATTGCAACCAACAGAGCTTGTGCCTATAACAGTATATATTTGACTTGCAGATGGAGAAGCGCTAACTAAACTTCCGTTTGCACTTGATAAACTTGCAGCAGGAGACCATGTATATGTTGAAGCTCCAGAGGCAGTTAAATTAACACTTGGTGAGCCCGGTAAGCAGATACTAGCATTTGTTGGAGTTAAAGCTATTGTAGGGTTAGCATAAACAGTTAAAGTAAACTCAGGTGTGGTACTTAATAAACCTGAAGTTGAACAACTTGTTGTTACAATGTAATACATAGTTGAACTTAAGACACCTGTTGTTTGAGTTAAAGAAGTTCCCATATTTGAGTAAGGACCACCTGCAACGGTTGAAGATTGCCATTGATAAGTGATGCCAACGCCTGATGTTGCTCCTGTTAATGATAAAGTTTTTGAAGATCCGTTGCATAAAGTAGTTGATGATGCAGTAATTGTTCCGCTTGTAGGTGCGCCGTTACATATTGATGAAACAGTAGCCCATGCAAAATATTGATCACCGGAATTAATAGGGCCTGGTGCAACAGAAGTTGTAACACGAGTGCTTGGTGTATTGTTCACAATAGGACCTGAACCTGAAGTTAACGATCGCTCAGTCCAAGGGCCAGATAATGCAGGTGATTGGGCAATTCTAATGTCTTGCAAAGTACCAACTAAGTTATCGTTTCCGCCAAAAGTGGAGTTATTGTACGCCATTTGCAAGGTATTATTTATACCTAAATTCGGCCCTCCATTAAAATTAAGACGGTACGCTCTATTACCCATAACTGTACTTAGAGTTCCTGTGGTAGAGCCGCTTGGAGGAGCTTCGATGGTAGCGGTAATTGTTTGGCTATTCCATGCTAACGAGCCAGACCCTAAAACAAGCTCTCGCTTAGCATTTGCTGATGGAAGATTTGTATGAAAGGCAGTTCCTGCACCTAAGGGAAAGGTTCTATTGCCTGATCCTGTAGATGGAAAGAATATTTTTAAAGGCCCTGATATATATGAACCATGATTACCACCGTTTGTGCCGTCGGATGTAATTGTGGTTGGCACCGTACCGATTGTTCCTGCTGCTGATTGATTAAGTGTAAGTATATTAACAGATGTGGTAATAATAATACCTCTTGATAAAGCTATATTTTGAGAACCTGTTGAAGTACCAACTGACAAAGGATACCCGAGCACCATATTATTATGAGTATTCATATTTAAAGTACCTGTAACTTGCTTATTTCCTGCAATTGTTTCAATTTCATCGGCAGGTGTAACATTGCTTTGAGGAATGCCTAAGGAAATACCGCCTTGCCCATTTACAGGGTTTGTAAAAGTAAGGTTACGTTGTGCAATATTTGTGCTGTTGTATGTAACAGGACCTACAATTTTACCAACACACTCTTCAATTAAAAAAGTTGCGCCTGTTGAGGGGGCATTACCTAAAGTTAAATTTGTTCCATTTACGGTTCCTAAATATAAAGCACAGGTATTTGAAATTGTGAAAGGAGAGCTGTATTGAACCCCGCCAATTGCTGCATGAGCAACAGTTGGCACTCTATTATTAACAATACTTCCAGATCCTGAATATGTGCTTTGATAGCCAATCCAAACTAAGGCACCAGTTACACTAGTACCAGGTTGAAAGTTCATAATGCCATTGTTTATTATGTTTCCACCAAAATAAGATCTTTTACCCGTAGTGCCATTTCCTGAGAAATATGTGCCTGTCGCATTAATTGTCATATTTCCAAAAACATGATTGAGTTGAGTTGTTGAAGTAGAAGAATAAGTAAATACCCCATCAATACTTAAATCTTGCATTCGTGCAATATTTACATCGGTTTGAACGGTATGAGTAGCTGCAATTACAACGTTATTATTTGCGTTTGGTACCACACCACCTACCCATGTAGCTGGGTTACTCCAAGCACCTGAAGCAGCTGATGTAATTGTTGTAGGAGTAAACTCTTCAACGCTAAAATTATCAACAAATAAGCAAGATGTACCCCATGTATTAGTCATTTCAAGACCAAGTTTAGCATTTGATACCATGAATATTGAAGGTATCTTAACGCTAATTTTTTGCCACGGTGTTGTACTAGAAAAGCTTGTAACATCAGCATTTGGTGAAATAAACATGATAGGATTCCATGTTGTTCCACCATCATTTGAAGCTACAACTCTAAGCAACAGATTTGTTGAAGGGTAGCCGCAAAAATAACTAAATCTAACATAAGGACTTGTGGCACTAGCTAAATTGATTGCTGGGCTTTCCATTCTTCTTGAGCCGAAAGCATTACCAGTAGAGCCAAAATAATAATCGTTCATGAAAAGAACATTTGATCCGCTCACAGCTGCATTTGGCATTGTGCCTCCTGGTGAATTTGACCAAGTTCCTGCACCTGTGTTAGTGTTTTGCTCCCAGTCTTTTTCTCCGTTGGCAGTTGTAGCTTCAGGAATACCATCGCCTAATAAGATTGTTTGTGTTTGTGTCCACCCTGCCGGTGCAGCCGGGCTACCGCTCCATGTGCCATCAAAGTTTTCACTCAGATAGGTTTGGGCATTTGCAATTCCTAGAGAAATAGCAAAGCCAATGATTAATTGATAGATTTTTTTCATAGTTTTTATTTAATGTGGGTTTATTCCCAAACACAAAACAATGTTAAGGGTAAAATGTTTTAGGTATTTAGTAATTATTTGCTAAACAAATGATAATCAATAACTTAAATTTTTAAAAGATTAATAACTTGTATAACTGCAAGTGGGTATTTCATTAACTTGGTTATTATTTAAGTACACTTTTTGGTTAAAGCCATTGCTAATTAATAAATATGGTGCTTTAATTATAGTATTGTAGCGCAACGCTTGTTCTAAAACAGAAATGTCAATTGCAACATTTGGAGCTTTACACTCAATAATTATGAAGGGATTAAGTAACCTGTCGTAAACAACAATATCGTAACGTTTTTTTATGTTATTAAATTTTATTTCTTTTTCGAGAGATATTAATGAGGCTGGATATTTTTTTTGATGTAGTAACCAACTTACAACATGTTGTCGCAAAAACTCTTCGGGAGTGAGTAAAAGCCATTTTTTTCGAATGGAGTCAAAAATAAAATCTTGATTTAATTTTTTTTTAAGCTTAGCTTTAATTGGCGGATAAATCACAAGGTTATTAATTTGATTTATAAATCTTTTTTTGATCTTTTATATCAGGTGGCTTTATATTTTCATTTTTACTTTTAGGATTTCTAGCATCTACATCTTCGACAATTGTCCATTTATTTTTTTCCATTTTAAGGGCATCAAAACTTCCATCTGGTCCATAATATTGCATTTGATTTTGCAGAATGGCATCTTCGGTTTTAGGCCCTAAGTGACTATACACTATTTTGTTTTGTCGCTCGTCATATCGCAGGCTCATGCTTACTTCGCTGCTGTATTCAAACATTAACCGCCTCGGATTTTTTCTTGCAAATTTAAATACATCTTTTCCAAAAATTGGCGAGCCATCTGATTTAAAATACAATATATCAATAAATTTTTTTTGAGTAATTTTATTATTAGGGTCATATCCTAATAAGGTGTAAAAGCCATCATTTTCTATGAGTTGATAGTACAACATACCGTACCATTTATTAGGAGAGCCAATAAAATTTTCTGGGTTATTAATTGTCATTGAGTTATCAATTAATTTAAAACAATTATACTCTTCAACTTTTATATATTTTAAAAAACTTTTTTTTATTTTTTTGCTATTATCAACTAATAAATAACCAAAAAAAATGTGTGAACCATCGTTTTTGTGAAGATTCCAAGTAATTAATTTTATTTTTTTATTTTTTGAATTTAGTATAGAAACTTCTTTTAAGCTATCAAATGGGTAGGTTAAACTTTTGGGATTACTCAGAATTTTATCCCATTCGGCTACAAATTTTTTATTACCTTCTATCCTGTCCTGTTCATTTTTTGAACTGAAAAAAATTTGTAATTTTTTTAATTGCTTTTCTGCTTTTACACATGCTTGCCATGCAGAGTCGCTTGTTTGTGCATACCCAAGTAATGTAGAAGCAGCTAGTAGTACGGTGCAGATAAATAGTTTCATTTATAAATTTGAGTTAATTAAGAGATTATTCAAGCAGTAATATGCTACCTTTAGCTTCTTTATATTCGCCTCTTGAGTTTTTATAATTAATTATATAAACATAAACATCTGGCGTGCAATTTTCGCCATTCCATGCGTCTGATTGGTTCGAACTTTCCCATACTTTATTTCCCCATTTATTAAAAACTTTTACAGTGTATTCGTTAATGTCAATAAAATGAGGTATTGGTTTCCATGTTTTGTTAACGCCCTTTGGCGAAAAGGCATTTGGTATAAACAGTAAATCGTTATTGTAAACATCTACAATGTTAGAAACAGATTTATCTTGAAAGCCATAAATATTTCCAAGACTTTCAATTGCTTCTACTTGGTGCTCTATTTTTGATCCGTTTGTTGATTCATCAATTACGTTATCTATAAATATGCTGTCGTTAAGTGATGTTGAGCCAATTGGTGAAGCAAGTTTTACACCGTTAATTATTCTATACACATTATAACCACTAACACCTGCATTAAAGCCAAAGTAATTTGTCCAAACTAATTTTTTACTAGTTGTTTGCTCGTTGTCGCCTGCGGCTGTTAAAAAGATAGTTTTAGCAATATTGCTATAAATACGCAAGTTTCCACAGGCATCAATTATTTGCGCTTTGTAATAATAGGGTTTTAATGAATTTAATGCATTATTGTCGTTAAACGAATATAAGCTTGTGCCATTATAGTTTTGAGTGTTTATAACTGAATAATTAGTATTGTCTTCAGAGCGTAATAAATTTATGCCACTAAATTTATAAGTAGTGTCAACATAAAAATTAATTAGGTTATTGTTTTTTGAAAGTACACTTGCTAAGCGCAAGTAAGCAAATGCCGATGTTCTAACTTGTTTGCTGAAAAAACAAGTGCGATTGCTCGATGCTGTAATGTTTGCCGGCGTATTTACAGCCCTAACAAAATAGCATACATTTTGACCGGGAGAAACATTATTGTGTACAAAGCTATTTGTGTTTGATGTACCAATTTTTATGTATTGAGAGCCGTTTACAGAGTAATAGATCCAATACTCTTTTAATCCGCCGGGCATTTTTAAATAAGGATTCCAATTTAAATTACTTGCGTATTTGCAACTATCGTAAGTAGCAGTTAAAAACATAGTAATATAAGGCTGATTATCAAATGTACTTTTATTGCCACAACTATCAATTGCCGATACGTGTAACCCAACAGTGCTTGTATTTGCTGTGGTAGGGGTAAAGGAGTAAACGGTATTATTAATTCCTGCTAAGGTGTCAAATGCTGTTGCAACACCGCCTATGTTTTGGTATAAAGTGTATTTTACGATAGTTTGATCGTATGGGTAATGCCAGCCAAATACAGTTTGACCATTTGGCATAACGCTAATGGAGTCAATATTTAATTGATTAGGTATTTTATTGTTTTTATAAATGCCGCCTTGTATGTTGCTACTTGAAATGCAGCCTGAGTTATCTGCAATTTCAACAACATAGTTGTAAGAGTAGGAGCATATTGAGATTGTATCCGGGTATGTAGTGTTGCTGCTTATTGAAAGAATATTCCAGACACCAATTGGGTATGTTCGGCTTAATGTAAATGTATTTGCAGTGCTTGGTAAGGGTGGATTTTTAAGGTTATTATAAATACAGTTTACAGCTGCGGCACCCGTATTTTGAACGGTGTTTAAAAAAATACTCTGTAAAGTAAAAGAGCCGCTTGAGCTCGAACTACCTGAACTGCCGTACTGCGTTGTAATGTAATAGTAGTGTGATTGTGTATTTGCACTTGCACCTACATGCGTAAAATTTGTAATAGATATGGAACTTACGGTGCCAATATTTGTAAAAGGTCCGTAGCTGTTAATGGAGCTGTAAATTGTGTAAGAATAAAATTGATTTGATGGATCAGATGGGGCAATCCAAGTCAGTTTTACGTCGCCATTAGAAAGCACTTGAAGACATCGTAAATCTGGGGCGGATACTTGGGCGCTAGTAAAACGCAAAAAAGTAAAAAAGACTATGTATTTAATTAACTTCAACTTTAATTAATAACGAATAAAGTTAAGAAATATTGAGTTATGTTTTAAATAAAAATTAAGCAAATTTTATGATCTCTTAAGAAAATTAATCTTTTTGTATTTTCCAATTTGGAGTATAAATTTCGTGTATTTCTTTATCTTTTGCGTGTTTTGACATGAATTCTTTTTTGTCTTTCTCGCTTGTAAATGTAAGTATGTATTTTGGACCTGTGCTATAAAAATAGATTTTACCCTTGCTCGAATCCATACCCTCGCGAAACGCAATGCCTAATTTTGTTAAGTAGTTTTCGGCAAATTCTTCGGTAATATCAATTTTAAAAACAATTATTATTTCGATTTTTTTGTCTTGTATGTTTGCTTCCATTGGTATCATATTATTTGATATTTAATTTTAAAAATAGTTCTTTATTTAAAAAACCTTCTAAAGAGTCTCCAATTTTGACAGCGCCAACTCCTTCGGGAGTTCCTGTATAAATTAAATCACCCACTTTTAAGGTTACAAATTGAGATACATGTGCTATTATTTTATCAAAGGTAAAAATTAAATCTTTACTGTTTCCGATTTGACGAGAGGCCCCATTTATTTTTAATTCAAAGTTTATATTCGCAGCATCTATTTTTCCTTTATCAATAAATTTTCCAATTGGGGCACTATTATCAAATGCTTTTGCTTTTTCCCAAGGAAGTCCTTTTTCTTTACATTTTTGTTGTATATCACGTGCTGTAAAGTCTATGCCTAATCCAATTTCGTTATAATAATTTTTTGCAAATGACTCATTAATGTGTTTACCTGCTTTGCATATTTTAATTACTAGTTCAACTTCATGATGGAGTTCTTTTGTAAAATCAGGAATATAAAAGTCACTTTCTTTGCAAAGGGCAGTATCAGGTTTCATGAAAAAAACGGGCTCTTCCTGTATTTCGGCATTCATTTCCTTGGCGTGATTTATATAATTACGTCCTATACAAATTATTTTCATTGTTTTTTCTTTGTAAGATATTTAAAACCAAGATGTTTTGTAAGCTACAACATCCTATTACTCAAAGATAAAATTTATTTCATTATTTTAAATAAACTTTTGCATAAAAAAATAATAATTAAATGTTTACTTACATACAGGAAACCAAATTTCAATCACGTCGGGCAATTTTTCTAAATGCTCATGCTCTTCAACATAAATATTTGTGAAAAATAATTTTGTTGATTTTTTTAACTTGTTTAAATGTGTAAGCATATCTTGCGTTAAGTTATTTGAAAACGATTCAAATTCTTTTGTGGCTGATTTTTCTTTAATAAATAATTTAAAATTTCTTATTTCGATTTGTGTAATGTTACCAAATTTATCCATAACAATTAACTTCATTTCAATATTATCAAATACAGCTTTAGTAGCCATGCTTTCTTTTTTAAATTTGATAGTTAAAGGCTGCTGCGCATAAAATATTACTGTAAATAAAAATGAGGCTATGAAAAACACAAGGCGCATAAGTGAATTTAATATTTATTCGTCTTTAAAAAAATTTAATTTATGAAGATCAATGAGTTGAGTATTTTGATAATAAAAATTTAGTATTTGGGTATAATTATACCCTAATTTTCCCATTTTTATTGCTCCCTCTTGGCATAGTCCTAGGCCATGTCCATAACCTCTTCCAATAAATAAAATACTATCTTTTCCTAAGGGTAAAATATTAAAAAAAGTTGATTTTAATTGTAAATCTTGCCTTACATTTTTTAGTGGAATTTTTGTGTTGTTACATTCTAAATAAATTTTTCTACTCTCTTGATTAAACTTTAATGCAGCTTGTCTAATGTTTTCTTTTTCAATAGGTATATTATGTTTGAGTTTTAAGTAAGATAGCCAATCGTCTGTAAGCATACGCCTTTCCCATTTACTATTAGGCATTTTTAAACTAAAGCTGTCGCTTATGCTTCGCAAATAACTTGTTTTTGCGCCCCAAACATCTTCGCTGTTTGCTGTTTGTCCGCCGCAGTTACTGTGAAATGCTGCAATAATTAAATTTAAGTTTTCATCAACCACAACTAAATTTTGAGTTAAATTGATTGCCGAACAAATGTTACTGTCTTTAGGCTTTCCAAAATAAGCCTGGCAATGCACCTGATCGCATAAACTAAAGCCTTCATTAACGTGCTTATTGATATGTGCTAAAGCAAAAGTTCTTGCAAGAATAGATTGTACTTTATAAAATTCAAGAGTAGTCCTACTCCCTGCTTCAGCTTCGGTTACCCCGGCAATGTAATTATTTAGCTCAACTTCATTAATTAGTTTTAAACCTTCTTCAACAACAGATAAAGAAATGTTGTTTTGATATGTTCGTATTTTTCTGTCGGGGTTTAATAATTTTATTTTAAATTCTGCATCGTTCGATCCAATTATTTTAATGTATTTATATCTACCTTTAAAAGAATCGTTTAGCATTAAATTAACGCTATCGTTTATAAGATTAAATTTTAATACATCTGTGTTTTTTGTTTTTAAAATTGTAGTAGCATCTGCCATTACATAATAGTTTCCTTTGCTTTGGATTATTTGCACGGAAGTTACTTTTAGGTGTGCGTAAATACGGATTAAGATAGATTCGCTTAAAATTGTGAATGAAGTATTTATAATAATGAAAAAGAAAAAAAATAAATATATAATCGCTTTTTTCAATTTACCTGTGTTATATATTTTGCAACTTTTTCTCCGGCTCCACCAGCAAGCATTTTTTTTAATTCGGCGTAATTTGTTAGTATCGTTTTTTTATAATTCTCATTAGTTAAAATTTTAGTTAGTTCGTTGCTAATGTTTTCAACATTAAAGTCATGTTGTACAAACTCTTTAACAATAGGCTTATTCATAATTAAGTTTGGAAGCCCTATGTAGTTTAATTTTACAAAAAATTTCGCAATACGTATTGATAAGTTGCCACCTGCGTAACAAATAATTTGAGGCAAATTAAATAAAGCACTTTCAAGTGTAGATGTGCCTGATTTTATTAAGCCTGCAGATGCATAGTGGAGCAGCTCGTAGGTTTGATTGTGAACTGTTTTTACATTTTTACAATTATTATTTTGATAAAAACTTTCTGGAATAGAGTTAGATGCAGCAATTACAAATTGAATATCAGGAAATTTTTTTGCTACAGTGAGCATTGTAGGTAGCATGTAGTTTATCTCTTGTACTCTGCTCCCAGGTAAAATAGCAATTATAGGAGCGTTAGATAAATTATTTTCTTGTTTAAAATGTTCAAACGATTTTAAATTTTGTTTTTTTTCATTTATTACATCAACTAATGGGTGTCCAACAAAATGTACTTTATAATTATGTTTTTGATAAAAGGCCTCTTCAAATGGTAAAATAACATACATATTGCGTATGTATTTTTTAATAGTTTCAACTCTTTTTTCTTTCCATGCCCAAACGGTAGGCGAAATATACATATCTGTAGTAATGTTATGTTTATTTGCCCATTTTGCCATTCGCAAATTAAAACCGGGATAGTCAACTAAAATCAGTACGTCTGGTTTAAATTTAAGTAGTGCTTTTTTTACAATTTTAAAATTACGTTTAATAGTGGTAATATTCTTTAAAACATCAACAAAACCCATAAAGGCCATGTTTTTTATATCAATAATAGGAGCGATTCCTATTTCCTCTTCCATTAATTTACCACCTGTGTATTGAATAGTGTAATTTGTATCTAGTTGCTTTAAGTGTTTAATACAATTTGCCGCATGCATATCGCCACTAGGTTCGCCAACTATAAAAAAATATTTCATTTATAAATAAACAGTTTCGTGAAAGTACATTAAGTAAGCAACTAATGCTACATACACTATTGTAGCTACAATAATGCCCTTGGTAAAGGCATCAATTTTTTTTGTTAAACCAAAGTAAAAAAGCAACAGATTGGCTATACCGCAAATTTTAACAACTCCACTAAGCATGTTTCCGTTAAGCAAATATTTAGTAAACCTTACAGGAAATGAAATTTGGTGATAAAAAAACAACCAATACCCAACGTAAAGAATAATAGGGAAAAAAAATCCTATTAGTAAACCTTTCCAAAAAGAATTTAATTTTTGTTCCCAACTCATAATTCTAATTTTTTTAAATGTTGAATAGAACTGTGTGATGTTAAATCTGATTGTGTTGGAACTATTGATATATAACCATTTGCAATAGCCCACTCATCAGTATCTGTTGAGTGTTTTTCAAAGTTCATAAACTCTCCGGTTAACCAAAAATAACTTTTGCCGTAAGGGTCTTTTCGCTCATCAATTTTTTCTACCCAATTAGCTTGCGCTTGTCTAACTACTTTAATGCCTTTAATTTCATCAGCTTTAAGTTTAGGTATATTTACATTTAAACAAACGCCTTTAGGCAATTTTTTTTCTAAAACTTCTGCAATAATTTTTTCGATGTATGCAGTTGATTGCGTAAAATCAGCGTCAATACTGTAATCACAAAGACTAAACCCTATTGATGAGGTCCCTTCTAAAGCACCCTCTAGCGCAGCACTCATTGTGCCGCTGTATATCACGTTTATAGAACTGTTACTGCCATGATTTATACCGCTTAATACTAAATCCGGTACTCGCTTTAATAAATGATTCACCGCCATTTTCACACAGTCAACCGGTGTGCCACTGCAAGAATATTCTTGCAATACATTGTGAAAGTTAGTTTGGTTTAAACGTAATGTGGAATTGATGGTGATAGCATGTCCCATGCCGCTTTGAGGTTTATCAGGGGCAAGTAAAACTACATCGCCAAATTTTTTGGCAATTGCACTTAAAGCCAATATACCGGGTGCTGATATACCATCGTCATTTGTTACAAATATTAAAGGCCGTTCATGCATAAAAATTACAAAGTAATAAAGCTAAAAAAAATAGGCTTTAAATTTTTATCGAGAAGTTGCTTTTTACTAAAAGCAATTTGTTAATTAGTTAAATGCCAAAAGCATTTATCTTTAATGAATTAAAGTGTTACTTCTCCCAGTTCACAAATTTTTAAAAACTGAGTTTCGGTTACTTTGCTTACGCTTAATCTTGAAAGTCTTACTAATTCAATTTCTTTTAAAAAACTGTCATTTTTTAAAAAAGCTAATGTAACAGGTTTTTTTAATGTTTTATAAGGCGCTAACTCAACGCTCACCCATGCAGTTTCAGTTGTAGTTGGATCTTGAAAAAATTCTTTTACAACCTTGGCAATACCAACTATTTCCAAACCTTCATTACTATGATAAAAAAATACCAAATCTCCTTTTTTCATTGATTTTAAATTATTGCGTGCGCCGTAATTTCTAACACCATCCCATGTAGTTTTTTTATCCTTTAATAAATTTTTCCATGAATATTTATAAGGCTCTGATTTTACCAACCAATAGTTCATCATAAAGTTTAAAATTATTTCTTACTAAAAATTATCGAACAAAATTAATTATTATTTATCTTTATCCACTATAAATGGATTTTGAAAATAAACAACGTACAGAAATAGCTTCTCTTGGAGAATTTGAATTAATAAATCATCTCACAAAAAATTTCGAAATAAAAAATAATTCGAGTGTAAGAGGTATAGGCGATGATGCCGCTGTAATTTTTAATGAAGATAAAAAAACGCTTGTATCAACCGACATGTTAGTTGAGGGCGTGCATTTTGACTTAACGTATGTTCCTTTAAAGCATTTAGGGTATAAAAGCATCGTAGTTAATTTAAGCGATATTTTTGCAATGAATGCAGTTCCCCAACAGGTTTTAGTATCAATAGCAATTTCTAACCGCTTTAGTTTAGAAGCAATTGAAGAGTTGTACTCAGGTATGTATTTGGCATGTGAAAAATATAAAATTGATTTAATTGGTGGCGATACTACTTCAAGTCTTTCTGGTTTAACTTTATCTATAACGGTTATAGGTTCAGCTAATTCTGAAAAAATTTCGTATAGGAATGGCGCTAAAGCGAATGATTTGTTGTGTGTAAGCGGCGATTTGGGTGCAGCTTACATAGGACTTCAAGTTCTTGAGCGCGAAAAATTTGTATTTCAATCGAACAAAAACATGCAGCCGGATTTAGAAGGGAAAGATTATATTTTGCAGCGACAATTAAAGCCGGAAGCAAGAGAAGATGTAATTAAATTACTACACCAACTTGATATAATACCAAGTTCAATGATAGACATAAGTGATGGCTTATCAAGTGAAATATTGCACATTTGCAAGCAATCAAATGTTGGAGCGCAGGTTTATGAAGAAAAACTTCCAATTGATCAATTAACATATAACACAGCGCTTGAATTTAATATCGACCCAACAACTTGTGCTTTAAATGGCGGCGAAGATTATGAATTGCTTTTTACAATTTCGATGCAGGAGTATGAAAAGATAAAATCACAAGCTTTGGTTACAGTTATAGGGCATATTACAAGTAAGGAATCCGGCTGTAATTTAATAACTAAAAATGGCTCTTTAATCGAGTTAAAAGCTCAAGGCTGGAATTCTTTTTCTAAGTAATTCTATTTTTTAATCAATATTTTGAGTGAAACAGCCTTTTCATTTAGGGACATAATTGTGTTTTAAAGTTTATCTCTTTAACTTTATATAACACCTAACCCCATGAAAAATAGTTTGAAATTGCAAAGAGTTTATTAAACTTAGGTAATTATCCTCTGAGTTTATCAAGTAGGTTATTAAGTCTTTCTAACTCTGCGTTGTTTAAATTTTTAAAAAGAGAGTTTGTCAGATCGTCAATAGTATCAAGTCTTTTAAGAAGTGTTAAACCTGTTTTAGTTATTTTTAAGTTAATATTTCTTCTATCGTTAGGACAAGCAATTCGTTCAATGAATTTTTTAGCAACAAGCTTATCTACAATTCGTGAAGCATCACTCATTTTATCGAGCATTCGTTCTTTAATCAATTTTAAATTACAATAATTAGGGAGCTGGCCTCTTAAAATACGCAGCACGTTAAATTGTTGTAGCGTTATATCAGACTTTTTAAATAACGCCGAAAAATTTGAGTTTAACCAATTAGAAGTATAAGTTAAATTAACGGCAAGTTTTTGTTGGTGTGACTTAAAAAGAGATTGCTGTATTTCTTCTTCCAATTTCATTTCTTTTAATAGTTTGAATTGATAAATATAAGAAAACTAAAATTAGTCTTAGCACTAAAAGTAAATATGTTATGGTTAAGTTTATTTTTTTAAAAACTCTTGTGACTATTGTTATATAATTTTTTACGTAGTGTCTTTTTATTTTAATAACAAGCACTTATTGCAGATGTATTTATATTTGGCGTTATAAAAATTTAGGGCGCAACACTTGCGCCCTAAATAATTTTCTAATTATGCTTTATTTAATTCAATATTAATATCTAAAGTAACTTCTTCGCTAACAACCATTCCTCCTGCCTCTAGAGCGGCATTCCATTTTAAGCCAAAATCTTTTCGGTTAATTTTTCCTTTAACTTTAAAGCCGTACTTAAAATTGCCATAAGGATCTTTTATAACATTTGGAGCTCCAATGGCTTTTAATTTTATTTTTTTAGTAACGCCATGCATAGTTAAATTCCCTTCTAGGTCATATTCTGTTTTAACTTTTGCAAGAGGCTTCATACTTGTTGCTTCAAAGGTTATTTTTTGAAATTTTGCTACGTCAAAAAAATCAGGACTCTTTAAGTGTTCATCACGTTTATCATTTTCAGTATTGATTGAAGCTGCATCTGCGCTAAAATTAATTTTAGCGTCGGTAAAATCAATGTCTGATTTTGAACTTACGGTTCCTTCGTACAGTTTAAATTTTCCTTCTACTTCGCTTACCATCATGTGAGTAACAGAAAACCCTAATTTTGAATGCGAAGCATCTAGCTTCCAGTTTGTTTGTGAAATTGCAGCAACTGAAGCTGCTACAAAAATTGTTGTTATTGATTTTTTCATATTTTTAAAATTATGTTACAAATATACGTTATAACATTATATGTTATAACATTTATTTGTGAATTTACGTTAATTAATACTCTTTATTTTAAAAAAAGAACGCGTTGATTGCTCAAACTCATTGGCTAACGCAAAAGAGGAATAATAATTTCCTATATTAATTTGAGTAAAACTCTGTGCGTGTGGAAAAAAGGCAGGTATTGAATCACTCGATGCGATAGAATAATTAAAGAAGTGGCTAATTTGGCAATAAAATAAAAACTCAACTGAGGCGCTTTAGTAACCGTATTCTTCATACTTTGTAAACGATTTTTTATAATTAAAACAAATTTTAACGTGCATTATGGTTAATTTCTATTACTTTACCTTAAATTTGTGTAGCATGCATAAAATAATTAGAAATTTTATTAAAATTTGACCGAAGATAATAATATACTAATAAAAAAACTCGACGATTTTATACGTAAATACTATAAAAATCAATTACTAAAAGGCCTGCTTTATTCATTTGGCTTATTAACCTTTGCATTTACTCTGATCAATTTACTAGAATATTTTGGTGAATTTGACATTTTGTTTCGAACAATCTTCTTTTTTTTATTTATTACACTCAGTATAACTGTGCTTGCAAAATTTATTATTGTTCCACTTCTTAAATTATATAAAATAGGGCCGATTATTTCGTACGAATTTGCCGCTCAAATTATAGGTAAGCACTTTAATTCTGTTGAAGATAAATTATTAAACCTTTTGCAGCTTCAAAATAGTCTAACTTTAAATCACTCTAACGACTTGCTATTGGCTGGCATTCATCAAAAAACAATGCAGTTATCGCCAATACCATTTACATCGGCCATTAATTTAAATGAAAATAAAAAGTACATAAAATATGTTTTACCACCGCTTTTTGTTTTCTTGCTTATATACATATTATGGCCTCAAGTTATTTTAAAATCTTCGAAAAGATTAATGCATTATTCAACCTATTATGCAAAAGAACTACCTTTTCAATTTAAAATAAAAAATAAGCAATTGCAAACTTTGCAAACTAATGATTTTGATTTGATGGTTTTAATTGATGGTAATACACTCCCGAATGAAGTATTTATAAATATTAATAACATTGATTACAAACTCGAAAAAGTTTCTAAAACAGAATTTAAATACACTTTTAAAAATTTACAGCATACAACAGAGTTTGTTTTAAATGCTGCAGGTTATAACAGTGAGCCATACGAATTAAAAGTGCTTTCTAAACCTTTACTTGAGCAGTTTAGTTTAACATTTATATATCCGGTGTACCTTAATAAACCATCTGAAACAATTAATAACACAGGCGATATACAAATACCACAAGGCACAAAAGTAATTTGGAAGTTTAATACTAAAAATACATCAAACTTTTATATGAGTTTTACTGATTCACTTGCACACGTTAAGAAAGCAAGCAACAATTTATTTACATACACAAGAATATTTAAAGCAGGCAATGCTTATACCATTAAACCTTTAAACGAAAACAATGTACAACATCCTGACTCTGTAAGTTATGGCATTAATGTGATATTAGACCAATATCCAATCATTAGTGCCGAGCAAAAAAATGATTCGCTTAATAACCTAAATATATATTACAGTGGGCAAATTAAAGATGATTATGGGTTTTCGAAATTGCAGTATTTTTATAAAATTTTATATACCGATACACTTGGTAATGAAAAAGAAAAACAAGGTACAGAACAAATTAGTCTCTCAAAACAACAAACAACACAAACTTTTTTCTACTTTTTTGATGCTACAAAATACAGTTTAAAATCGGGCGACAAACTTGAATACTATTTTGAAGTGTTTGATAATGATGGTGTAAATGGCGCTAAATCATCAAAAACACAAACATATAAATATAGTGCGCCAACTAAAAATGAAATTGCAGAAGCAACACAAAAGAATAACTCTGAAATAAAAAAAGACTTAGAAGAAAGCATTTCAAAAGCAAAACAATTACAGAAAGACATTAGCGACTTATCAAAAAAAATGAACGAAAAAAAGCAATTAGGCTATGAAGAAAAAAAGAAGCTAGATGAGATGTTAAAAAAGCAAAACGAGCTTCGACAAAAAATTGAACAAATAAAACAAGATAATTTACAAAACAATAAACAACAAAATCAATTTAGCCAAAACGATCAAAGTATTTTAGATAAACAACAAGAGCTTGAAAAACTTTTTGAAAACATAATGACTCCGGAAATGAAAAAAATGTTTGATGAATTAAATAAACTAATGGAGCGTTTAGATAAAAATGAAATTCAACAAAAACTGGAAGATCTAAAACTATCAAACAAAGATATTGAAAAGGAGTTGGATCGCAACCTCGAAGCCTTTAAACAGTTGGAAGTAGAGCAAAAAATGCAAAGCGCATTAGATAAATTAAATGAATTGAAAAACAAGCAAGATAAACTCAATGAACTTACTGAAAATAAAAAGAAAGACGATGCACAATTGAATAATCAAACTAAAGATGAAAAAACTAAAGACTCAAAAAACGAAGGTCAAAAAAACAACGAAAAATCGCCAAACGATTTAAAAAATGAAAAACAACCAGACAAAAATAACGAGTCTAAAAATCAAGATAATAACAAAAATACTTCAAAGCAGCTTGAACAAAAACAAAACGAATTAAACAGAGAGTTTGAGAAGTTAAAAGAAGATTTAAAAGATATAGAAAATAAAAATTCGCAACTTGAAAGTCCCAATCAGCTGCCTGACACAAAACAACTGCAAAATGAAATAAATCAAAGCATGCAAAATGCTTCGCAACAATTAAGTAAAAACAATAAAAAAAGTGCAGGTAAAGAGCAAAAAAATGCTTCTGAAAAAATGGAGCAAATGCAACAGCAAATGGAAGAATCTATGTCTGAAAACGAAGAGCAGCAAGACGAGCTTAATGAAAAAAGTTTACGTCAAATACTAAAAAACTTACTAAACGTTTCGTATGGGCAAGAAAATTTAATTATCCAATTACCTAAAACAAACATTGATAACCCTCAATACGTAAACATTCCAAAGGACCAAAAAAAGTTGAAAGACGATTCAAAAATGATTGAAGATAGTTTACTTTCATTAAGTAAACGCATACCGGCAATTAGCGCACAAGTAAATCGCGAAATAAATTCAATTAATATGAATATGGCAAAAACAGTTTCATCATTAGCTGAACGAAATACCGGAGAAAGTTTAATGCGTATGCAATCTTCAATGACATCGGTTAACAAATTGGCACTTTTACTTAATGAAATATTAGACCAACTACAAAAAGAACAGCAGCAAAAACAACAGCAAAAACAGCAAAGTGGTAAAAAAGGAAAATGCAAAAAACCGGGTAGTGGGCAAGGATCAAAACCATCAGATAAGCCCAGCATTCAAAGTATGCGGCAAATGCAAGAACAGTTAAATAAACAATTACAACAATTAAAAGATGCATTAGATAAAAAAGGGCAAAAACCTGGTGAAAAACCTAATGGACAAAAACCCGGTCAACAACAAGGTGGCAGCGGTATAAATATGCTGCCTGGAAATAGCCAACAATTAGCGCAAATGGCTGCCCAACAAGAGGCAATAAGAAGGCAAATAGAAGCTTTAACTGAAAAGTTAAAAAATAAAGGCTCAAAACCAGGTGGAAATATGGCTGATTTAATGGAACAAACAGAAAAAGATATTGTAAATCGCTCTATTAGTAATGAAACTATGAAGCGTCAACAAGAAATTTTAACACGCCTTCTTGAAAGCGAAAAAGCAGAAAAAGAAAGGGATCAAGACGAACAACGAAAAAGTAATGAAGCAAAAAATGAAAATTTAAGCAACCCTAACCAATTTTTAGAGTATAAAAGGTTAAAAGAGAAAGAATTGGAGTTATTGCAAACAGTTCCTCCTAATTTGACTCCTTATTATAGAGAAAAAGTGAATAATTATTTAAATAATACAATTAAAGCGAAGTAGTGTGAAGGGAGAGCATTTGAAAATAGCATCTGATTCAGTTAATATTCAATTAGTTGAAAAGCTTATTGATGATGTTTGCCAGTCGTTAAAAGTTAATGAAGATTGTTACGGCAATATTTTAATTGCAGTAACAGAAGCTGTTAATAATGCTATTCATCATGGTAATAAATCAAACCCAAATAAATATGTTGCCATCGATTTTGAAAACAATAACCAGCAACTTATTTTTAGCATTAGCGATGAGGGTAATGGTTTTGACTTTAATAATTTACCAGACCCAACTGACCCCAACAATGTTGGCTTAATTGGGGGGCGTGGCGTTTTTTTAATGAAAAACCTTGCCGACTCGGTGCAATTTTTAAAAAATGGAAAGGTAGTTGTTTTAAGTTTTAAAAATTAATATCCGCTTCTTTTTTCAAATTTCCAGCGTTTGTAGCAGTCCATTACTTTATTGTAAACTTCAATTATTGGTGCGTTAATTATGTAATAATTACTGCAGGTGTAGCAATACTTTCTAAAGGCTTCGTAATCAATAGTTTCATCGCCAGTTAACTTTCTTAATATTTCAGGACTTAAGCGTTGCTGCACTTGTTCTTCAATTAAAATATCTTCAAATATCTTAGCTAGTTTATTTATTTGTTTGCCTTCTCTACTAAATTTCATATATAATGCCGTAATTGGGCTACTAATAGCGTTAATAGGCCTTATTTTACTTTTATCAATAATATCTTTCATATATTCGCGCTCGTAAGGCTTGTATTTAAATGTAGTAACAACGACTGGTTTTAAATTTATGGGTAAGGGTATCATTACAACTTTATAATCACCGTTAGGTAGTTTTTGCATATCATTTACGGCAATCCGAACTTTTAAATACCCAACATAAGTGCATAAAATAGTATCATTGCTTTTTAAAACCATACTAAATTTTCCGTTGTTATCACTCATTGTGCCTGCTCCGGTGCTTCGGTTAATTAAATACACAAAAGGCATTGGGGTAATGCTGTCGTTTTCAACAATAACACCTTTTAAGTATTGTTGTGCATTTGCAGAGCCAACAAAAAAAAGCATTAAAATTATTTTAGTAATGAAGTTCAATTCCTTTTCAAATTAAAATAAAAAAACAATATTATTCCAAATACAAATATATTTTTTTATTTACACACTTAGTGAAACAGTGTCAATAAAAGCGAGAAAGAACAAACTAGTTTTTAAATTTGCTTATAGCATTAAACTAAAAATATTCTCTTGCTTTATAATTCTTGTCCCAAATATACTTTTCCAATGTGCCGCCAGGTACTCTTGCTCGGGTTGTCCAGGGGTAGGAACTAAAATAATATTTTTTTTATTAAAATGCATTGCGTGCAAATCCATCAAAGTGCTGTAACCGCTTCTACAAATAATTTTTTTTGATTGTTTAATCAATTGCATAATTTCATTTGTAGTAGCCAAATTAATGAAGGAACAATTACTGTTTTTTATTGTACTGCTTTTTTCTGTTCCTCTGATTAGTGTAACTGTTTTATTGTGGTTATTAAAAAGTGAAACAATGTTTTTTTCAAATAAGGTGCGCTGAGGCTCAACTCCGCTAATTAAAACTAAATAATCAATAGTTGGATTTGTATCAAATTCAATAATGTTAAATCTGCTTAATGTACCAATATATTTTACTGTTAAATTTCTTGTTTTTGTCTGACTTAACTTTCCGGATAGTCGCATGTTTTTTTCTTGCTCATCAGGAACCCAAATTTCATTAAACTTTTTAAGGTAATGATGATTTATAATATTTACGAATGTTTTAAATAATGGCACTTGTATTGAGAGCTGATGTGTTATAATGTAATTATCACAGTTTTTATGCCTTACACCAAAACGGCAATCGCTAATAATTACATCTATAGCATGTTGTTCTACAATGTTTAATACACTTTTATTTTCGCGGCGAACGCTTATAAAAAATTTAAGTGGGTTAAGCATTATTTTTAGCCATGCCGGTAAAATTTTTGAATAACGTATGTTATAAGAAGATAGCTCAACTAGTTTTATATGTAAATTTAGTTGAGCAATTTCTTTTTTGAAAAACAGTTCATTATTTTTTGTGTAAGCAACAATTAAGTTGTTTTTTTTTGAAAGCAAATTAATAATCGGAATACAACGTGCAGCATGCCCTAAGCCCCAGTCAATTGGCGCAATTAAAATTGTTTTATTTTGAAATTTATCAAGCATAAAAAAAGCATCTTATGATAGATGCTTTTATTAATTTTCAGTTATTTTACGCATCTACTTTTGCGTATTTTGCATTTCTTTCAATAAACTCTCTGCGCGGTGGTACATCATCGCCCATCAACATACTAAAAATCCTATCGGCTTCAGCAGCACTGTCAATTGTAACTTGGCGTAGTGTACGAGTGCTTGGATCGAGTGTTGTTTCCCATAATTGTTCAGCATTCATTTCACCTAAACCTTTATAGCGTTGTACGTTAACAGAATCGGCTTTGTCGCCACCAAGTTCTTTAATTGCTGCATCTCTATGTTCATCGTTCCAGCAATAGCGTTGTTCTTTTCCTTTTTTAACGAGGTAGAGTGGGGGAGAGGCAATAAACACGTGCCCATGTTCAATCAATTCACGCATGTGCCGGAAAAAGAAGGTTAAAATTAGTGTGGTGATGTGAGAGCCGTCAACATCAGCATCGCACATGATGATTATTTTATGATAACGTAATTTTTCGAGGTTTAAGGCTCTATCATCTTCTTTAGTTCCGCGAAAAACACCAAGTGCAGTAAAAATATTTTTTATTTCTTGGTTTTCATATATTTTATACTCAAGAGCTTTTTCAACATTTAATATTTTTCCGCGAAGCGGCAAAATGGCTTGATTATCGCGATTACGGCCTTGTTTAGCAGTGCCGCCTGCGCTATCACCCTCAACTAAAAAAAGTTCGCAAGCATGTGGATCGCCATTCGCACAATCGGCAAGTTTTCCTGGAAGCCCCGTGCCAGTCATTACATTTTTACGTTGCACCATTTCGCGTGCCTTGCGCGCTGCATGGCGTGCGGTAGCCGCTAATATAACTTTTTCTACAATTACTCTTGCTTGTTTTGGGTGTTCTTCTAAATAATTTTGAAGTGCCTCGCTAATAGCTGTATCAACAGCGCCCATGGCTTCGTTGTTTCCAAGTTTTGTTTTTGTTTGTCCTTCAAATTGTGGCTCGGCAACTTTAACCGATATTACAGCGGTAAGCCCCTCTCTAAAATCATCACCGCTAATTTCAAATTTCACTTTTTGTAATAGTCCATTTTTATCTGCGTAGCTTTTTAGTGTACGCGTTAATCCTCTTCTAAAGCCGGCAAGGTGTGTGCCTCCTTCGTGTGTGTTAATATTATTTACGTAGCTTTGAATAGTTTCTGAAAATGAATTATTGTATAGCATAGCTACTTCAACCGGAATTGGGCCATTATTGTTTTCGATATAAATTGGCTCTTCAATTAATTTTTCTTTAGCACCATCAATGTATTTTACAAATTCTCTTAACCCACCTTCGCTGTAAAAAATTTCGTTTAATAAATTACCTGATTCATCTTTTTGGCGTTCATCGGTTAATGAAATAGAAATACCTTTATTTAAAAAAGCCAATTCGCGCATACGATTGGCAAGTGTTGTAAAACTATATTCACTTACCGTAAAAATACTTAAATCAGGTGTAAACGTTTGTATTGTGCCTCTGTAGGTAGTTTCGCCTGCTTCTTTTACTGAGTACAAAGGTTTCCCTTGCGAAAACTCTTGTATAAATACTTTACCGCCTCTGTGTACTTCTGTTTTTAAATGGCTTGATAAGGCGTTTACGCAACTTACGCCTACGCCGTGCAAGCCGCCGGATACTTTATAGGTGTCTTTATCAAATTTACCACCTGCGTGCAGTACTGTCATTACTACTTCAAGTGCACTAATACCAAGCTTTGGGTGTATATCAGTAGGAATGCCCCGCCCGTCATCTTTTACGGTTATAGAGTTATTCTCATGAATGGTTACAAAAATGTTTTTACAGTAACCGGCTAAGGCTTCATCAATACTGTTATCTACAACCTCATATACTAAATGATGCAATCCTTTTACACCAATATCGCCAATATACATGGCAGGACGCTTTCTAACAGCTTCTAATCCTTCAAGTACCTGAATGTTTTCGGCACTGTAATTTTTAACTTCTTCTTTAATATCTGACATAATTTCGTATAAATAAGCATTTAACTTATCCTTTAAAGTTAGTGAAATTTTATGTATTCAACAAGTTTTATTATAAATAATTTAGGGCACTTATTAACGGCTTGTTGCTTACCCGAAAACGTGTGAGAGCAATAAAAAAGCCCTATTAATCTTATCAATAGGACTCAATTTTTTTGATAGGTTTATTATCCTTTCAATGCCTCTGCTCCACCAACAATTTCAAGAATTTCTTTTGTAATTGACGCTTGACGGGCTTTATTGTACATGATTTTTAAATCTTTTTGCATAGCCTTAGCGTTATCTGTTGCTTTGTGCATTGCTGTCATACGGGCGCCGTGTTCGCTGGCTACACTGTCCAGCATAGCTTTGTATAGCTGTGTTTTAATACTGCTTGGTATAAGTTCGTTTACAATAAATTCTTTATTGGGTTCAAAAATGTAATCAGTTTTTAAAGCACCTTCAATTTTTGATGTTGCTTCAACCGGCAGCAATTGCTCTTCAGTTATTATTTGCACTCCGGCATTTCTAAATTGATTGTATATAAGAATTACTTTATCAAATTGCTTGGTAGAAAATGCATGCATTATTTTTTCGGCTACTGTTGCTGTTTTAGAAAAGGTTAAGCCATCAAATAATTCGTTTAAATTAGTTGGCAAGTCTTGACCTGATATAATGTATTTGGTACGTTTAAAAGCATCAGCTGCTTTTTTACCTATTGGTAAAACTGTAATGTTGTAGCCATTATATTTATCGCGAATTAATGCATTTGTTTTTTTAATTACATTTGCGTTAAAAGCCCCTGCTAAACCTCTATTTGATGATATTGAAATAATTAATAGGTTTTTGCCGCCGGTATTACGGGCATAAATATTTTCGCTTGCATCTACGCTTGAACTAACATTTTCAAGTATTTCTTTTAACTTGTTGGCATAAGGGCGCATTTGAACAATAGCATCTTGAGCACGTTTTAATTTTGCAGCACTCACCATTTTCATGGCGCTGGTAATTTGCATAGTGCTGGTAATTGAACTTATGCGATTTCGTACTTCTTTTAAACTTGGCATTTTTTTAAATAGTCAATTTTGATAATGAAGTAATTTTATTAGTTATATTTTGCGATTAATTCTTTAGCGCAATTTTCCAACGTATTAGTGATTTCGTCAGTATATTTTCCAGCTTTTAAATCGTTTAACGTATTTTTATGTTTGCGTTCCATCATATCTAAAAACTCTTTTTCAAACTCACGCACTTTGTTTACCGGAACTGAGCGCAAATAATTTTTAGTACCTAAATAAATAATGGCAATTTGCTGTTCAACACGCTGCGGCGAAAATTGACCTTGTTTTAAAATTTCAACATTGCGCGAACCTTTGTCTAATACAGATTTTGTAGCAGCATCTAGATCTGATCCGAATTTTGCAAAAGCTTCTAATTCGCGAAACTGAGCTTGATCGAGTTTTAAAGTACCGGCCACTTTTTTCATGGATTTAATTTGAGCATTTCCACCCACGCGTGATACGGAAATACCTACGTTAATAGCCGGACGAACGCCTGAGTTAAATAAATTTGATTCTAAGAAAATTTGTCCATCGGTAATTGAAATTACATTGGTAGGAATATATGCCGAAACGTCGCCTGCTTGTGTTTCAATGATTGGCAAAGCTGTAAGTGAACCACCACCTTTTACTAAAGGTTTAATTGATTCAGGCAAATCGTTCATTTGTTTAGCAATACTGTCGCTTGCGTTGATTTTTGCAGCACGCTCTAACAAACGACTGTGTAGATAAAACACATCTCCAGGATAAGCTTCACGCCCCGGAGGACGACGAAGTAACAGCGATACCTCACGATAGGCTACAGCTTGTTTTGACAAGTCATCAAAAATAATAAGTGCAGGACGACCGGTATCGCGGAAAAACTCCCCAATAGCTGCACCGGCAAACGGTGCGTAAAATTGCATTGGCGCAGGATCTGAAGCGTTAGCAGCTACTACTACTGTGTAGGGCAGTGCGCCATTTTCTTCTAACACGCGTACCACATTTGCTACTGTTGAGCCTTTTTGCCCAATAGCAACATAGATACAAAACACAGGTTTACCGGCATCAAAAAATTCTTTTTGGTTAATAATAGTATCAATACAAACTGCAGTTTTGCCGGTTTGGCGATCGCCAATTACTAATTCACGTTGCCCTCTTCCAATAGGAATCATGGCATCAATAGCTTTTATTCCTGTTTGTAATGGTTCAGTTACTGGTTGGCGATAAATTACACCCGGTGCTTTGCGCTCTAAGGGCATTTCGTATGTAGCACCTGCAATTGGTCCTTTGCCGTCGATAGGATTTCCTAAAGTATCTACTACGCGCCCTAACATTCCTTCTCCTACTTTTAACGAAGCAATGCGTTTTGTACGCTTGCAGCTACTTCCTTCTTTAATACCTTCGCTTGGGCCTAACAATACAGCACCAACGTTATCTTCTTCAAGATTTAATACAATTGCTTGCAAACCGGTTTCAAACTCGATTAACTCGCCTGATTGAACTTTTGAAAGTCCGTAAATACGGGCAATACCATCGCCCACCTGTAATACAGTTCCTACTTCTTCTAATTCAGCTTCGCTTTTGTAGCCGCTTAATTGTTGTCTTAAAATTGCAGAAACTTCTGCGGGTTTTATTTCAGCCATGTTATTAATTTAAATTTGGTTGATAATGATTTTCTGAAAAATTTTTACGTAAGTGCGCTAATTTTGTTTTTACACTTTGGTCAATTTGTTTGTCGTTTATTGTCAAAATAAAGCCTCCAATTAAGTCTGAGTTTGTTTTCTCAACTAAATCAATTTCGCCGGAAGTTTGCTTTTTAACGATAGCAAGTACTTGTTTTTTTGTTTCCTCATCAATTTTAACGGCACTTTCAATTTTAACGGTTGTGATGTTAAAGTGTAGCTTATATTGTTCTTCAAACGAGGTAGCAATTTCGGGGATCAAATCTTCACGTTTTTTTTGTGCAAGTAAAGTGAAAAATTGAAAACTTAATTTTGATACTTTTCCATCAAAAATAGAATTAAAAATTGATATTTTTTTATCTGTTTTTATGACAGGGCTTTTTAATAAAAGTTCAAAATCTTTATTTTGAATGCAAACAAGGCTTAACAAGCGCATATCAGCACGTGTTTCGGTTAATTGTTTTTGCTCAATAGAAAGTTCTAAAAGCGATTTTGCGTATCTTGAAGCAGCGCTCATATTAGTTTAAAGTTACTTCTTTTAATAAGGTGTTAACTAGTGTTTTTTGTTTTTCATCACCTGACAACTCGCTGCGTAGAATTTTTTCGGCAATTTCGATACTAAATGAAGCAACTTGATTTTTCAAATCAACAATCGCTGCATTTTTTTCGTTTATAATTTGTTCCCTTGCGCCTTGTAATATGCGCTCGGCATCTTTAGTAGCTTTACTTTTTGCTTCGTTTAAAATAGTTTCTTTTATTTCGCGCGCTTCTTTAAGAAGTGCATCGCGCTCAGAGCGAGCTTCATTTAAAATACGTTCGTTATCAGATTTTAAACGAGCCATTTCAATTTTAGCTTTTTCAGCTGATTTTAAGGCTTCTTCAATTCCTTTTTCACGTTCTTTTACTGCACTTAAAATAGGTTTCCATGCAAATTTTCCTAACAAGAAAATTAATAGAATAAACACGATGCTTGTCCAAAAGATAAGGCCTATTGCAGGTGTAACAAGGGCATTTAAAATTATTAAGTTCATATTTTTTTTATATTTTTCTGGTTTTATAAACAATATTTTACAAAAAAAGAAATTCCTGCAACCAACCGTTGCAGGAATATTTCTTACTTCATTAAAGCAACTACCACGCCGAAAAGAGCAACACCCTCTACTAGAGCGGCTGCAATAATCATTGTTGTTTGAATTTTTGATTGTGCTTCTGGTTGACGTGCAATTGCGTCCATTGCGTGTCCTCCAATTTGTCCGATACCGATGCCGGCGCCTATTACGGCTAAACCTGCTCCGATTGCTGCGATACTTCCTGTCATTTTTCTGTTGTTTTTATTTGTTGTTTATTGTTTATTAATGATTTTGTGTACTTAGTGTTTCTCCCTCATGTTGCTCTTCGTCTCTGTGCTCATGTTCATGATGGTCTGCTGTAGCTGTTCCAATAAATAGTGCTGTTAGCATTGTAAATATGTAGGCTTGTAATAACGCTACTAAACATTCTAACACATCAATAAATAAGGCAAACGCTACTGATACCGGCGAAACTAAAAGTGTTTTAAAAATAAAGATTAGACCAACTAAGCTTACTATAATAATATGCCCTGCCGACATGTTGGCAAATAAACGAATCATTAGTGCAAAAGGTTTAGTAAATATTCCTATAATTTCGATAGGAATAAGGATTAGATATAACCACCATGGCGCCGGTGGAGCAAAAATATGATGCCAATATGCTGCGTTGCCATTAACATTTGTTACTATTAGTGTAACTACTGAAAGAGAAAGTGTAAAGGCAATGTTTCCAGTTAAGTTAGCGCCAAATGGCAACATGCCTAAAATATTATTAATAAGAATGAAAAAGAAAATAGTAAGTAAAAATGGTGCAAATTTTTCGCCTCTAGTACCAATATTTGATTTTGCAATATCATCGCGAACAAAAACAATAAGTGGTTCAAGAAATGATTGTTTTCCTTTTGGAGCAGATGTTATACCAGTTTTTTTGTAAGCCCTAGCAAGCGAAATTCCCAGCCATAAAATAATTATAACCGAAATAAACATTGAGGCAACATTTTTAGTTATTGAAAAATCAAGCGGCGATGCGTTTTCAATAATTAATTCTTTTCCTTCTTCTTTTGCAGTTAAATATTGACCGTTTTGATTAGCAGAGTCTGATGCGTAGTATATTTTTTCTTTATAGTTTACAAAACGTTCGCCATTTTTTTCTACAACAATTTTTCCTTTTATATCGTGATTAAACTCAGATGATGAAAAAACAGTAATACCATTATTTGTTTCTAATATTACGGGAAGCGGAATTGAAACGGCATGATGTCCTTCGCCAAAAATATGCCACGAGTGAGCGTCTAAAATATGTTCAAAAGCAACTTCAGTAATATCTATATCAACCTCCTTTTCAATAGTGTCTGCAAGGGCAGTATCATTTTGTGAACTAGCGGTTAGTTTTTCTGAAAATGCAGAAACAAGTGTAAAAAATAGAACTAAGATGAGTGATTTTATAGGGCTTTTAGCAAGCAACATTTAACATTTTTTTAAATTCGGGTGCAAATGTAGGTAATTTTTAGCCAAAAACAATAGTTTTTTTATCAATATTGAAATTTAATTTTCAAGTTTCCAAAAAAAAACTAAATATCTAAAAAGTGCAAAAATTCATCGAGTCTGTCTCTTAAATTTTTATCATAATCGCCTTTATGAAAAGTTGCTTTTACATTATAATTGTAGCGATTAAATGTTTGAATTAATGCTGATAAGTCTTCGCGGTTTACTTTTATGGTTACTTCTATTTTAGTACTGTCGGGGCGAGAAGATATGTGCAAACTAAGTAGTTTAGCGTCATTTCCCTCAATTATGTTAGCAATTTGAGTTGCCGAATAATCGGCTTGGTTTATTTCCAACACAATTACTCCACCCGGATTTTGAACAGAGGTCATTTCACTTAAGTTTTGCATTAAGCCTTTTAGTGTGATGCAACCTCGGTATTGTTCGTTTTCATCTAATACCGGAACTAATGTTAGATTAAAGTTACTCATTAGTTTCAATAAATCGTAGGTGTGCTGTTTATGGTGCAGCACAGGCTTTAAAAGCCTCACGTTTGCTTTATTTATTTCCTCTTCAGGGTGATCGTAATCTAGTAATTCGTTTTCCGAAATTATTCCTTCTAAATTTCTATTATTAACTACTGCCAAATGCGATACTTTAAATTGTTCCATCCAATCTAACGCTGTTTCAACGGTATCAGTTGTTTTTAAAGGAGGAATATCTTCAGTGATTAAATCTTCTACTAACATTTGCGCTAAAATTACTAATAAATAATTAGATTTAAGCCCAAATAAAATGACTCAACTTAGTGTTAATATTAATAAGATTGCAACGTTACGCAATGCAAGAGGGAGAAACGTGCCCGATTTAATAAAATGTGCAGTAGATATTGAAAAGTATGGCGCACATGGTATAACTGTTCACCCTCGCCCTGATGAAAGACACATAAGATATAGTGATGTGCTTGAGTTGAAAAAAGCATTAAGCATTGAGCTTAATGTAGAGGGAAATCCTAAAGAAAAAAAATTTATGGACTTGGTTTTAAAAATAAAACCAACTCAAGTTACCTTGGTGCCCGATGCAAACAATCAATTAACCAGCAATCACGGCTGGGATACAATTAAACATGCCAATTTTTTGAAAGAAATTATTACTGAATTAAAAAATAATAATATAAGATCCTCAATTTTTGTTAACCCCGAACCTAGGTTTATTGAACCGGCAGCTGCAATAGGTGTTAACAGAATTGAACTTTATACAGAGCCGTTTGCTAAAAACTACTCTATAAATAAAACCCAAGCCATACAACCATTTTTTGAAATAGCCAAGGAAGCAGAGCGCTTTAACATAGGCGTAAATGCAGGACATGATTTAAGCTTAGATAATTTGCAGTTTTTTAAAAAAAATATTCCAAATTTATTAGAGGTAAGCATTGGGCATGCTTTAATTTCAGATGCCTTGTATTTTGGTTTAGAAAATACCGTACAAATGTACTTGCGCCAATTGCAGTAAGAGGCATATCGTATTTTGTTTTTTAAGAAAATAGATAAATCTGTTAGTTAAAGTCGAATGGTGAATGTGGCTTTTAAGTTATTAAAATAGTGTTTTAAGTGAGTAAAAAAGATTAATAAAAACTATTTAATCAGTAACTTTGTTGAAAATAAACTTAATAGTATTGATTCATTATGAAGGCACTTAATTTAATAACAGCGTTTTTTTTAATTCAATTAGCTGCTTTTTCGCAAAACTACACAAGGGTGCAACCTACAATGAGCATAGTTGGCGAAAAAGAAAACGAGCAATTAGCACGCGAAATGTATCGCAGGCAAATAACAACCGACGCTGCTAAAAAGGGAATGCCTCAACAAGATGTAAAAGGCTATGTGCAAGCAAAAATGCTTGAATATGAGGCTCATAATAACACTCATTCAAGCACTGTTGCTCCAAATCCTTCGGCTGCATATAGGCCGATTGGTGGAGGCTCACATATTTATAGTGCCGGTTGCCCAAACGCCGGTTTTGAAAACGGAAATTTTGCTAATTGGACAGGAAGTTACGGCACATCTTCATCAGGTCCTCCTGCTGCAACTCAACCAAATTACAATATTACATCGGCTACTATTTTGAGCAGTGCCGGGCCAAATGCCGGACTTCAAAACGCTACAAATTACCATACAATAATGAATACTCCGCCAACAAATAACCAATATCCCAATTGCAACCAAACCGGTTATGATTCAATAGCTGTTATGGCGTCAGGTAGTCAAACACTTTCGCAAATTCCTTTTGTTTGTCCTTTCTTCGGCTCACCTAATTCTGTTAGAATGAATGCAGCATTAGCTAATTACCGTGCTTGTAGTTTAAAATATCAATTTTCAATAGGCCCGGCAAATAAAAATGTACAATATGCTTTTGCTTTAGTTATTTATGATGGAGGGCACGCTGCTTACGACCAACCGTATTTTCAAGTGAAAGTAACTGATCAAAATGGAAATCCTATTGGGGGCAATTGTGGCGTTTATAATATTAATGCTACAATGGCAACTACAGACACTTCATTTGCATCATCAGCCTTATCAACCGGAATATACAATGCTTTTTATTATAGAAAATGGAGGCAATATGGAATTGATTTAAGTTCGCCAATATACGCATCTGTTACCCAAGTTAATTTAGAGTTTTTAGTTGGAGGCTGTGCCCAAGGCGGTCACTTTGCATACGCTTATGTAGATGCAGCTTGCTCTCAAGGCGGAATAATAAATGCTATGTGCGCCGGTACTAACTCGGCAATTATTTCTGCACCAAATGGTTACGTGGGATACCAGTGGTTTGGGCCCAATACATCAACAGTATACCCAAGTGCATTAGGGGGCAATACCCAATCAATAACAGTAAATCCGGCTATCGTTGGTCAAACATTTACTGTTAACATGGTAACCGCTACAGGTTGTACCGTTCAAATGACAAACACATTAGCGATAAGTCAAGTTACAATTGTAAGTTTAAACTCCTTACCAACTTGCCCAGGTGGTAATAGCGGAAGTGCAGTAGTGAATGTAGCGGGAAGTAATAGTGGTTATTTATATAATTGGCAAAACAGTTCCGGCACATCTGTTAGTACCGCAAGCAATGCAGTAAATTTAGCCCCCGGTATTTATTCAATTACGGTAACAGGAATTTCATGCGGCTCGGTTACACAAACGGTGCAAGTTGGAATTTCGCCGCCATATTATGCCTCCTTACCGGCACCTTACTGTGGAACAAAGGCAATTATTTCAAACCCTGGAAACACTAATTATCAATGGTATAATAATATGGTTCTTATTCCTGCTCCGGCAGGAACAACATCAAGTATAATAATTAACTCTCCTATAAATAATTCAGTTTATTACTTAACGTTTACTACACCGCAAGGATGTAAAGATTCATTAAAATATACTTTACAATCTACACCTCCGGGAGCAATAGGGGTGGCAAGCATTTCGCCGATATGTCCTGCAGCAAGTAATGGAAGTGCAGCTGTAATATTAACGCCTGCGGCAGGTGCTCCATTGGGGCAAAATACCTATTCGGTTAATGGGCCTGGAGCATACTCATCATCATTGGCCCCAACATCAAACTATACATATATAGTAAACGGTTTATCGGCAGGTGTTTATACGGTAAATGCGTTTGACGGATCTTGTTTTTATGTACAACAATTTACAGTCACGCCCTACACATTTAATTACACTGTATCGCCTTTAACAGCAACTGTTTGCCAGGGAAATAATGCAACTTACTCAGTTGTTATGGGTAATCCAATAATGGGTACGCCATGTACCAACTTAGGAGTTGGCCCGGCATGCACTACTCCTAACCAAGTAACTTTAGGAACTGCAACAACATTTAACCAACTGTGGTCGTACCCTAGCCCTTATGCTTTATGGTGGAACGATTGTCATCAGCAGTTTTTATACACAGCTTCTGAATTATTAACAATGGGGGCTCAGCAAGGCTATTTAACTAGTATGGCGTTTAATGTTCAAAATTTGAACGGTATAGGGAACTTACCTAACTACACGATTAAAATAAAATGTACAAATAATAGTGCAATTACTGCGTTTGATTATTCAAATACGTTTTATACTGTTTATACATCTCCGTCATATAACCCGATTATGGGATGGAATGTGCATAATTTTGCAACGCCTTATTATTGGGATGGTGTATCAAATATTTTAGTTGACATTTGTTTTAATAATACGCCTTATTCAACTAACGTGTCTGCATATTATACTACAACTCCATTTGTTTCGTGTATTTACGATTATGTTTTATTTTCAGGATCTTCATGCGGTGCTCCTGCAGGAAACACTGCAACATCTCCGAACAGACCTAACACAAGATTTGGAAATTGCGGGGGTACAAATCCTAATCAATTTACTTATCAATGGACGCCCAACAGTTTTCTCTCAACTAATACAGGAACAGTAACAACCATAACACCTACAACAGCACCGGGTACAGTAAGTAATCTTACATATTCGGTAACTGTAACGCCAACGTTTGTTCCGTGCCCATTAACTAAAACAGTTCAAATTACTGTTTCAAATGCACAAACGCCTACAATAGCTGCAATACCAGATGTGTGTAATACGGCTTCTCCTTTTACCTTGAGTATCACACCTAGTGGAGGTACATTTACGACAGGCATAGCAAGTGCGCCAATAAATTCAATTACAGGTATTGTTACACCTTCGTTAGCAGCTATAGGAACTAATACCTTTATGTACACGGTGGGTATAGGAAGTTGTATCGCAACTGCTAATGGTAGTTTTAATGTGTCTCAATTTAATACGGCGGCCCTAACTGGAAGCGTTCAAAATTTATGCGTTACAAATGCACCGGTATCTTTAACTTCAATTGTGCAAAGCACAGTAAATGGCACTTGGACCGGGCAAAATGTGACTGGCACTTATAGTTTTAATCCGTCTGGATTAAGTACAGGTAACTATATTCTTACATACAGTACAACTTCAAACCCTAATGCAACACTTTGTCCTGACTCGCGCACAATTTCAGTTGCAGTTTTAAATCCTCCTGCACCAGTAATTAGCCCTGTACCTTCGATGTGCAATAATAACCCGGCAATAGTTGTTAATACTACGCCTAATACAGGTACATGGACTCCTGTTGCCTATATGAATACATTAACAGGCGTATTTACGCCGTCATTAGCGTCGGTAGGTAATAATACAATTATGTACACAACGGGCAACCCTACTTGCTTAGCAACACAGGTGGCTACAGTTTATATTGAAGCCTTTGTTCCGGCAACTATTACAGGAACTATACCAGACCAATGCTATAGTAATAACACTACAGTTAATTTACAACCATATACTTCTGTAACTACCGGAACGTGGAGTGGGCCAGGAGTAACTGGAACAACATTTAATCCTAATAGTGCTGCTACAGGTGTGGTTACATTGAGCTTATCAACGAATTCACAACCACAAGGCTTGTGCCCTCAAACATCAACTACAGCAGTTAATGTATTTTCGGTAGCACCTCCATATATTTCTCCTGTTAACAGAATGTGTAATTCTGCGATGCCTTTTCAGATGACGGTAACACCTGTTGGAGGGTTGTTTAGCAGTCAAAATTCAGGCGGAATTAATGCGGTAGGATTTTTTAATCCAGCCCTAGGAGCAATTGGAGATAACATTATTTCATATACGGTTACTTCAGGAATATGTAAAGCTGTATCGCAAACCACAATTACGATAGAGGCTTTTGTTGATGCAAAATTCGCTTCCTATGCAGGACCATTTTGTAAAACAAACCCTTCAATTAATTTACTACCATTGGTTCAAAATCCGGGAGGTGTGTTCACAAGTACTAGTCCTGGTTTTATTCCAGGTAACACATTTAATCCGCAATTTGCAAACATAGGAGTTGATAATGTTATTATTTACCAAACACACTCTGTACCAACGGCAACGCTTTGCCCTGATACGGCTTCAATAAGAATAATAGTTCACGATATTCCAGTTGTACAAGCTTTGAACAGCGTGAACAGTGGGTGTTCTCCATTGAAAGTTAACTTTAATACACCGAGTGCAAATACAGGAACAGGTACTTGGGATTTTGGCGATGGCACTCCACAGCAAACCGGTTTAAGTGTAACTCATACGTATAACTCGCAAGGTACATACACAATTGCCTTTTATTATATAGATGACATTGGCTGTAAAACCCAAACAATGGTAGCAAACTCAGTAAGTGTTTTTGCAACGCCAATTGCTAATTTCGATTATTCACCAAAAGAAATAACAGCGATGAGTCCGATAGTGCAATTTACAAATCAAACGGTTGTTCTTTCAAACAATCAATATAATTGGCAAATGGATACTCTTTTAACAACTAGTGAAATTAATCCGAACGTCACATTCCCTGGTGCCGGAGATTATCATATATTTTTAACAGCCACTTCACCTAATGGTTGTATGAGTTCAGTTGATAAATGGATAACTATTAAAAATGAGTTTGGCGTTTATATACCTAATTCATTTACGCCAAATGGCGATGGGTTAAATGATGTATTTATGCCAATATTAACACCTTTTGGATTAGATTTAACAGTGTTTGAGATGGAACTATTTGACAGATGGGGTCATTCAATTTATTACACAAAAGATTATACAAAAGGGTGGAATGGATCGTATAACAATAAGGGCGATGGAATTATGAAGGAAGACGTTTATGTTTATAAAATTAAATATAAAGATGCAACAGGAAAGTTATATAACAAAGTGGGACATGTAACCCTATTGAAGTAACAATGATTTTAGTTTGCAGTATGTTTAGCCGTTGTAGAATATTTACAGCGGCTAAATTTTTTATCTGATGAACTTTGTTTGCGTTTAAAAATAGTATCCTAGAGTTTAGCATAAAACACTATATTTACAATGAAGTTTTAAAATATAGTGTATGAAAAAGATGCTTACTTTTATAATGCTAGTGTTTGGCGTTAATTGTTTTTCTCAAATAGATTTATTTAAAAAGATTAAAGATGAATTGATTCTTTCTCAACCAAATTTAAAAGTTGAGGACAAGGTAATTGCAGTAAATTTTTGGACATCATCTAGCATTGAGTCGCGCAATAGTAATAAAGAATTTGAAAGAGTAAGTAAAACTTTTGAAAATGCTTTGCTTAAAGGAGGTTCAAAAGGAATAGTTTGCGTTTGTGTTAATGTTAAAAATGAAAACGCTGAAATTATTTTAAAAAAAGATGATATAACCAAACTAATTTCAATCAAATTAGATGATATAAAAACGAGTAATTTAAAAAATATTGTGTTTGATTCTAACGGAAATGCTACGTATAAGAATTTAAATTCAGATAAAATTTTTTCTTCAGTTCAGCAATTAATAACACGCTAAACAACAGATGAAAAAAAAGCTATCGATCTTAGTTTTGCTGTTTTTATGTTTGAAATTTAAAGCTCAAAGTGTTGCTGATTGCAATAATGCTCAGAATGTGTGCAGCAATCCAAATTTTACGTTTAATGCCACATCTGTAGGTGCAACAGGGTTAAATTCGGGTTTAAATATAAGTAACCCTTCAGCTAATCCTCAAATTGGGAATGGCTCAAACTACACTACAACGCCAAATGCTGGCTGTTTGTTAACTAACGGACCCGGGCCGCAATGGTTGTTAATGAATATTGCAACAACCGGTACATTAGGTTTTTGTTTTGGTGCTGCAGGGAGTGCGAATCCACAAGTTGGATTTTATGATTGGGCAATGTGGCCGTACAATTCAAGTACGTGTAATCAAATTTTTTCAAATACATTACCTCCGGCGGCTTGTAATTGGAATGCTGCAAGCTCAGGAGGAACGGGTATGGGGCCGGTGCCCACCGGTGGCAATTCAGGAAATTTTCAACCACCAATTAATGTAACAGCAGGACAGCAATATTTGGTTTTAATATCTAATTATAGTTATGTAAACACTTTGGTTTCTTTTACTTCTACCGGATCTGCTCAAATTAGTTGTGGCTTTAATTTTTCGATATGTGCTGGGCAAACTGCAACTGTTTCTCCAATTGGCTTTTCTCCAATGACAGCGGCTAGTTATACCATAATGCCGGGTGGGAATATTAATACCACAGGCGTATATACAGTGAACCCAAGTACATCAATTATATACACTATTACCGGAAGTGGAATTAGTTTAAGTGGTTCGGCAATTGTGCAAACAAGTACAACAAGCATAACGGTTTATCCACAACCATCAATATCGCCAAGTTTTACGCAGGCTACATGCAGTAACTCTAATAATGCTGTTAATTTAAACTACTCATCAATTCCGGCAACGTCTAGTTATACCGTCAATTGGAGCCCTTTACCAGCAAGTGTTACATCATATTCGCAAACGTATGCCTCAAATTTATATCCAGGGATTACAAGTGTTACAGTTACTGCAAATGGAGGATGTTCGGTTCAATCAAATTTTACTATGAGTGCGGCAATTTCCCCAACGTTTTCATTGTTTGCTCTTAATGGCTATAGTTTAACATGTAATAATAATTTACTTACTTTTAGCGTAAGTGCAAGTTATACGCCAAGTTCAACTTTTTATTGGATTAATTCCTCATCAACATTTACATCAAGTTTAACTCAAATAAGCGTTGGGTCATCAACGGCAGTGGGTACTTATTCGGTTTCGATAACAGATCCGGTATCAATGTGTTCAAATACACAAACATTTAATATTGGGCAAAATATTTTGGTGCCTACAAGTTCATTATCAGGAACTAGTTTTACGCTTAATTGTGTTAGTGCCGCTCCGACTATAACAAATATAATTACTAGCCCAACAGTTAATGTTAGTACTACGTGGAGTTTAGCAACAGTTACAGGAACTCCACCAAGCATTGTATCCGGACCTTTTAATGGAACTTCATCAATTTATAATCCATCTCCCGGAACAATAACTGTATTAAGTTGTAATACTGTTAATGGATGTTGCAATTCTAAAACAATAACAATCAATTCAACTTCGGTGTATCCTACATTTCAGCCAACAAGCACAACTAATTTTACTTTAGGCTGCGGAGCAAGTGCCTCAACAACGCTAATGGCATATAATGCGCAAGGCGGTGTACCTTTAACATATACATTTATACCGCCAGGTGTACCTGTGAGCATACCAATTCCTACAGCTATGGTAACTTCAACAAGCCCTGCAGTTTCAACAAATTCGCCTGGTATTTGGACTATGATTGTGCAAGATGGTGTAAGTAAATGTCAAACAGCTATACCAGTTTCAGTTATACAAAATACTTTTGGTCCGCCGGTTAGCTGTGCGTCTTCTATTTCAGGATATACGCTTACGTGCTTTAATCCAACATTTAATGTTACAGCAAATTCAACTAATACTAATGCAACAATACAGTGGCTTGTTCCTTCAAGTTCACCTGTAGTTCCAAGTGCAACAGTAACTGCAGGTGTAATAACTACCGGTCCTTCAACATCAACTGCGCTAGGCCCGATACCATATGCTGTTTACACAGTTCAAGCTACCGATAATAATAATAAGTGCATGACAACACAGACGCTTCAATTATTTCAAAGTTTAAGACCACCTACAAATATGACAATTTCGGGGGCTCCATTTGCTATTACGTGCAGGCAGCCTAGTGTAAATTTAACTATTGTACCTATAAATACGGCGAGTAATGCGCCAGGTCAGTACTCCGGAGTATTGGGAGGAAGCTCAACATGGTTTTTGCCACAACCATCAGGAGCAACGCTTACGGGAGCATCTATATATGCGTATGTTGGAAATCAAACTTATAGCGTATTAGTTACAGATTTAAATAATGGTTGTGTAAAAACTTTAACTTACCATGTAACTGAAGATGTTGCGTTGCCCATAATTACAAAAACAGTATTTACCGTTCCTATTGATTGCGCTACAAATAACGCAACAGTTCAAACGGTATTAAGTAATTCAATCATATCTTGGAATCTATTAATTCAAAATTTTCCTTTAAATACTCAGTTTTCAAATCCTAATTTAACTACAATAGGCGCACTAAATACCGGTTATACAAATGTCCCATTTACAGTAAATTCACCGGGGTTGTATAATTATTTAATTACAAATAATATAAATGGTTGCAGAACTCAAGGAAATTTTATAGTAGTTCAAGGAACTTTACAAGCCAGTTTTATACCTAGCGCATTGCAAGGCTTTGCACCTCTTACGGTTTATTTCAACAATAATAGTACTACTTCAACCGGAAGTTCTGGTATAAGTTCGCTTTGGGCTTTTGGAAACGGAACAACTTATTCAACTTCAACAATAAGCTCAATGGCAGGTACTGCTTATCAAACCCCCGGTACTTATACAGTTGTGTTAACAGCATTTAAAGGGCAGTGCGTAGGTAGCACTTCGGCTGTTATTTATGTTGATATTCCATCTAAATTAGATGTACCAAATGTATTTACTCCAAATAATGATGGAGTTAACGATGTGTTTTTTGTAAAGGCAATTAATTTAACAGAAATAAACGCCATAATATTTGATAGATGGGGCAATGTAGTTTATAAAGTAGATAGCGATACAGGCAATATAACTTGGGATGGAAAAAATCAATACGGCGCAGAGTGTGCTGCAGGAGTATATTTTTATACTATTTTGGCAACGGGAAAAGATAAGTTAAAGTATGAGAAGCAAGGCACACTATCGCTATTTAGATAAATACATTTTATTTATATTCTGAGATTAGAAGAGATTTATTGCAAAAAAAATATTCATCTTCAATTTGATTTGAACAAACAATGATTGTTTTTTTGTTTAACACATTTTTTATTTGACGCTTATACCACTCACCACCATTAAAATCAAGATTTGACAAAGGCTCATCAAGAAGCAACAGCGGTGCTTTACTATAAATTGCTAATCCTAGTTTAACGCGCTGTTTCATACCGCTGCTTAGCTGTTTAATTTGCTTATTAGCTGCGTGTTTAAGTTCAATTAATTCAGTAAAATCTTTGGCTGAAATATTGTTTTCGAAGGGTTTAAATTTATTGCAATGGTTCGCTAATTCAAGTATTGTAAAGTCTTCAATTAATTGTAAATAAGGACTTGCAATAGCGATATGGCTAAACATTTTTTCATTTTCGATTGGTTTGTTTTCGATAAAATGCAAAACAGTTCCTTTTGTAGGAGAAACAAAACCTGCAATTATTTGTAATAATGTTGATTTTCCGGAGCCATTGTTTCCTTTAATAACAAGTGTTTCGAATGGGGCTATTTCTAATTGAATGTTTTTAAAAATCCATTCATTTTGAAATTTTTTTGATACAGTATTGAGTTGAATTTTAAGCAAAACTAAATTCCTTTTACAATGCCATCTTTTTGAACTCTTATAAACTCTACTATTTCGCGTTTTTGAGGACTATCCGGAATATCTTGTTCAACTATTTCGATTGCTTGACTTAGCGTATGCCCCCTTACAAAAATGATGCGATAAATATCTTCAATTTGTTTAATTATTTCTTTATCAAAGCCTCTGCGCGTTAATCCTACTATGTTTACACCAATAAATTGTAAAGGCTCGCGTGCTACTCTTACATAAGGTGGCACGCTTTTTCGAATTAAAGAACCTCCGGCTATAAAACTATGAGCGCCAACGTTTACAAATTGTTGTGCGGCTACTACGCCTTCAATTATTGCAAAGTCATTAATAGTTATATGTCCTGCTAAGGCACCATTATTAGCAATAATAATATTGTTTCCTAAAATGGTATCGTGCCCCAGATGTGTGTATGCCATAAGAAGGTTGTTATTTCCCATTTTAGTAGTCATTCTATCAACGGTACCTCTGTTAATGGTAACACATTCGCGGATGGTGTTGTTGTCGCCAATTTCAACTAAACTGTTTTCGCCCTTGTATTTTAAGTCTTGAGGAATAGCACCAATAACTGCTCCCGGAAATACTTTATTGTTTTTGCCCATTCTTGTTCCGCTCATTATAGTTACATTTGGACCTATGTGGCAATTATCACCAATAACAACATCTTCGTAAATAACTGTAAAAGGCTCTATGGTTACATTATTGCCAATTTGAGCTTTTGGGCTTATTGATGCTAAATTCGAAATCATAATTATACTAAAACGGCTTTTTCATCTCCTTTAACTTTTACAATTTGAGCCATCATTTCAGCCTCCATAACCGGCTTATTATTTACATAAGCAACGCCTTTCATGTGGCAAATGCCTCGGCGGATAGGGGTTAAAAGTATTAGTTTAAATATAACGGTATCGCCCGGAATTACTTTTTGTTTAAATTTTACTCCGTCAATTTTCATGAAGTAAGTGAGATAATTTTCAGGATCAGGAACTGTTTTTAAAACCATAACGCCACCGCATTGTGCCATTGCTTCAATTAAGAGTACGCCCGGCATTACCGGTTCGCCCGGAAAGTGCCCGGTAAAAAACCATTCGTTTAAAGTTACATTTTTAACTCCTACAATGTGTTCAGGGCTCATTTCCATAATTTTATCAACTAATAAAAACGGATGGCGATGAGGTAATATTTTAGATATGTCGTTTATATTAAAGAGTGGCTCTTTGTTTAAGTCAATTTTCGGAAAATCTTTTTCGAGTTTTTCTTTTTTTATCAGTTCTTTTATTTTTTTTGCAAACTCAACATTTCCTTGGTGGCCGGGGCGGGCAGCCAACACATGTATTTTCATGGGTTTTCCTACTAAGGCCAAATCACCGATTATATCAAGCAATTTGTGGCGAGCCGGTTCGTTGTAAAAGTGAAGCTTAGTATTATTTAAAACGCCTCTTCCTTTTACTTCAACATTTTCTTTATTAAATACTTTTTTTAGGTGATCAATTTTTTCTTTTGGAAGCTCTTTATCTACTAATACAATTGCATTGTCTAAGTCGCCTCCTTTAATTAAGTTATGTTGAAGCAGTGTTTCAAGTTCATGCAAAAACACAAATGTGCGGCATTTACTTATTTCATTTTTAAATTGGGAAATATCGTATATGCCTGCGTGTTGTGTGCCTAATAAGTCGCTGTTATAATCTACCATTACGGTAATTCGGTATGAATCTTGAGGAACGGCCAGCATTTCTACTTTTTTTATTGGGTCTTCGTAAGTTAAATTATCCTTTAAAATAAAATAATCGCGATCTTCCTCTTGTTCTTCAATTTCAGCTGCTTCAAGCGCTTCAATAAACTTCCATGAGCTACCATCCATGATTGGCATTTCAGGGCCATCCATTTCTATTAGGCAATTGTCAATATTTAAACCAACCAAGGCTGCTAGCACATGTTCGCAAGTATAAACCCTGGCGCCATTTTTTTCTAAAGTTGTTCCTCTGCTGGTATCAACAACTAAATTAGCATCGGCATCAATAATAGGTTTACCTTCTAAATCAATTCTTTGAAATTTATACCAATGGTTTACGGGTGCGGGTTTAAAAGTTATTGTAACTTTTTTTCCGGTATGAAGCCCTACTCCGCTTACGGAAACTTCGCGCTTTATGGTTTGTTGTTTATCGCTCATTGTTTGGTTTCGCAAATGATAAATTTATAAAAAAAAAACGAAATTAACCCATCTTTCCAAATAAATTTATTTAGGGTATTTGCAATTAGGGTTATTATAACAAAGCGAGGTGTTTATGTTATTGATGAAATTGTGATGATAAAATAACCGTTGTTTTAGTGGTAGTGATAAATGAATGTAACTATTTTAATACTATTTGGTTAATGATGTTGTAGTCACAATATTTATTTATTTCATCTATGAGTTTTTCTTTTTGTAGCGACAGTTCATGCCGAATAGCATCTGATGTTATGGTTAAGAATAATGTAGTGCGTTGAAAGTTTATTTCGGAGGTATAGTTTGCAACTATTTGCCCCGCTATTGTTTTCCAATTATTTTTTATTGAAAATTGAGAGATTTTTGTATCGAGATTTTCTTGTTTAAACAGCTGATTTATGGCATCGCCAAGCTTTACTAAATTAGATTGTTTAGGCATTTTTAAAGATATTTTTTAGGAGAGGGATTTTTAAGTTCTTCAGATGAGGCAATTACCTTTTCTTTTAAAGATTTTTTAAACTCAAGTATTTTTTCAAGTAATATTTTATCAGACGCTGCAATTATTTTAGCGGCCAAAATACCGGCATTTTGAGCAGCATTAACGGCAACTGTGGCAACGGGTATTCCATTTGGCATTTGCACTATGCTTAGTAAGCTATCCCAACCATCAATACTATTTGAGCTTTTTATAGGTACGCCAACAACGGGTAAAGGTGTAATGCTTGCCACCATACCCGGCAAATGCGCTGCGCCACCGGCACCGGCAATAATAACTTTTAAACCTCTTTTATGAGCATCGTTTGCATAAGCAAACATTTTTTCAGGTGTGCGGTGCGCTGATACAATATCCATTTCGAAAGATATATTAAAACTCTTTAAAATATCGGCAGCTGCCTGCATTATAGGAAGATCGCTTTTGCTTCCCATTATTATTCCTACATCAATAGTTTGCATTTAGTTATTTTGTTTTAGTTTGCACATATAAAAACCATCGTAATTTAATGATGGTAAAATTGTTTTCTCTTCTATCACACTAAATTCTTTATTTGTTTTTACAAATTTAGCAATTTGCTCTTGATTTTCAGCAGGAAAAATGCTGCATGTGCTATAAATTAAAGTGCCTTCTTTTTTTAACATTGTTGAGTATGTATGTAAAATAGTACTTTGCAATTCAATAGTTTCGTTAAGTGTTTTTTGGTTAAGTTTCCATTTGGTATCCGGGTTTCGTTTTAGCACGCCTGAGCCTGAGCAAGGGACGTCGAGTAGAAGTAAATCTGCTTTTTTGTGTAATAATTTTAGGGTTGATGGTTCAATAAGTTTTGTTTCGATATTAAAAGCACCGGCCCTATTAGCTCTAAGTCGCAGTTGCTCTAGTTTTTTTTCATGTACATCTAGGCTAATTATTTTTCCTTTATTATTTGTTAAAGCAGCTATATGAAGCGATTTTCCGCCGGCGCCTGCACAGGCGTCAATTATTATTTGTTTTTCATTAGGGTTTGAAAACAAGCTTATTTGCTGGGAGCCGCAATCTTGTACTTCGAACAGTCCGTTTTTAAAAGCGGTAGTTTTAAATATATTTTTTCGCTTTAGCAATTTTAAAGCATCTTTTAAACCTTCTATACTTTCAGTTTCTATATCTTCAGATAGTAATAATTTTCTTAAAGTTTCGCTGCTTGTTTTTAGTGTGTTGGCTCTTAATATTACGGAGGCTGTATTGTGCATTGCCTGTGCTTGATTTGTAAATTGTTTTTCGCCAAGTTGATCAATTCCGTACTGCCAAAGCCAGTCGGGGAAAGAGTATTTTAAATAATTTTTAGCTGAAAGTGTTGTAAATTGTTGTTTAATTTTTTCGGGGGAGATGGATTTAAATTCTTGTAAGTGAGTTATGTCTATTTCTTTTAAAATTAACCAAACTGCAATTAAGCGCCAGTAATTATTTTTTGATTCGGCAAGCTCGGTGTATAAACGAAAATTTCGTACACAATCGTACACAGCTTCTGCAACAAATTTTCTATCTCTGCTGCCCCATTGTTTATTTTGTTTAAAGGCGTATTCAATTGCTTTATCGGCATATCTGTTGTTTTCAAAAATTTCTTTTAAAATTTTAGCAGATGCGTCAATTAAGTTCTTATAAAGTTTCATTTAAAAAATTATTTTGAAATTAATTCTTCCCAAAACTCGGCTGCACGCCTTGTGTGTGGTATAACAATTGTGCCACCAACAATATTTGCCACTGCAAATATTTCATACATTTCGGCTGTTGTGCAATTTTGTTCGTGGCATTTTATTAGGTGATATTTTATGCAATCGTCGCAACGTAGCACCATGCTGGCAACAAGTCCAAGCATTTCTTTTGTTTTTGAAGATAAGGCTCCATCAGCGTACGTGTTGCTATCGAGGTTAAATAAGCGTTTTAAAACAAGATTGTCTTTGCTTAAAATTAAATCATTGGCTTTTTGTCTTTGTTCATTAAATGCGTTTAAACTATTGCTCATGCGAAAGTGTTTAGTTGTTTGTTAATTATTATATGATGCACGTTCCTTTATCTTCATGATATTTTTGGCAGTTTATTTTATCAAATTAAAGTCATTAGCAATATAAAAAGTTGAGAAAAAACTAATATCTTTTGAAAACATTTTTTTTCTTCCCCCTTGATTATAGCCCTTCCCTTCGTTAATAGGTACTTGATGGCCAAGGCCCATGATTTTATAAAAAATCACTTTAACTTCTTTTTGATTATTTTCATATTCAGAACGGTGCACAAAGCTATTGCCTTTATAGTTTAAATTTTGATTTGTGGCGGTATCAGAACATTGGCTAACGTTTGTCCATTGCTTTATTACTTCGTTAGAATATTCAAAGTCAACAATTTTATCTTCATTGCCTTGCATAACTATTATTTTAGGGAAAGTGCCTTTATAAAAAATGGTTTGATTGCGCACAAGCTGCCCCCATTCGTCAGGGGTTTGACGTTTAACTTTTCCTAAAAATTTAAATGCGTCAACGCCAATATGTGTTTTGAAAGGAACGCCGGCTAAAGTAGCCGCGGTGTTTATAAGCCAAGGGTAGTTTGCACACATTACTTGTACCATGCAAGCTCCGGCTGATAGGCCATAAAAATAAATGCGGGTAGAATCAATTTTTAGTGTATCAACAGCGTAGCGCATCATATTGTAAATGCTTTGACATTCGCCATTATGGTTAATGTCTGCATCTAAAAACCAATTGAAACACAATGAGGGATTATTTATCATGCGTTGTTGTGGATACATCAAAACAAAATCGTTTTTTTGAGCGAGAGTAGCCCACTCGCAAATCTCTTCTATTTTTTGCGCAGTTTGAGAACAACCGTGAAGTACGAAAACGATAGATTTATTACTTGCATTTTTTGTATTGAATGAAAACAAACGAAGATTTCCGGGGTTTTTTCCAAAATTTTCAATTTCGTTTAATTCAACTGTTTGTGCATTTGAAAAGGTGAATAGTGCTATTGACAGCAATAAAAAATATAATTTATTATTTTTCATTGTTGTTTTGTTTTTTTACAACCCAAGCAGAAACAAAAACACTTAATTCATACAATAAATACATGGGTATGGCAACAATCATTTGAGAGGTTACATCCGGACTAGGCGTTATTATTGCGGCGGCGATTAAAATAATAATTACAGCGTGCTTGCGATATTTTCGCATAAAAGCAGGTGTAATTAAAGTCATTCGCGATAAAAAATAAACCAATATCGGCATTTCAAAAATAATACCAGATACTAAAGTCATGGTTGAAATTAAAGAAATGTAATCATCAAAGGTATTGTTAGTTTGCACTATACCACTGCTACTCACTTTATAATTAATTAAAAAATTATAACTCATTGGGAACAATAAAAAATAGCCAAACGCTATGCCAATTAAAAATAAAACAGATGCAATTAGTATAAACACTTTTACGGGACCAACTTCCTTATCTTTTAATGCAGGTTTTACAAATTTCCACAACTCCCACAAAATATATGGAAAGCCTAAAATTAATCCGCTAACCATAGCAATCCACATGTGGTTAAAAAATTGCTCCGATGCACTTAGCGTTTGCAGGTGAGTTGCTTTAACAGTCATGCACATTGCATCGCCAACTCCAACTTTATAACCCAAAGCGCACAATGCGCGATAGCTTATAAAATGTTGTTGCAAAGGCCCAAAAATTATAGTATCAAATAAAAAGTCGTTAAAAACAAATGCCAAAACGGCTAGCACGGCAACTACTGCGGCGCTTTTAACTAAATGCCATCTGAAAGCTTCTAAATGTTGTAAAAATGACATTTCTGCATCTTTATTATTGGTATTTTGTTTAAAAAAGGCCATTAGGCAGCAAAGTTAATTGAATTAGGGGATTTTTGATTAAAAATTGAAATTTTGATTTAGCATTAAATTACAGCCTCTAATATCACTGTTATCAAAGCGTCCCATTAGCTCTATTTTCCCCAGTGAATTTAAGCGCCCTAAGTCTGACGAAGCAATAAAGCTGCAAGAGTTAATATTAGCAAGGTCAATAATATTTATGCCGCCTGTTTTATAAGGGGTATTGATGATTTGCAATGGGTCATTCACATCTCGAAGTTTAAATTTAAGCCAAGGTGGGCTTTCAAAAAACGCATTACCTAAAGAGTAGGCTTGGCTTAATAGTTCAGTCATGCCATACTCGCTGTATATTTTTGTGATTTCAAAATTTTGCTTTAATAAGGCGTGTAATTCGTTTTTTAGCAGTTCTTTTCGGGTTCCCTTCATGCCACCTGTTTCAATAACAATAAAATTATCGTTTAGCTTAATTCCATAGTTTGAAAAGTCAATTAAAGCGTATGAAACACCTATTAGTATTGTTTTTTGATTTTGTTGTTTTAAACTTTCAATAACAGTTTTAAGTTTCTGAAAATCATTTAAATAAAAAGCATTATTAATATTGTTTGAATTTTCCATTAATTTTTTAACCATATACACCAGCGAAGAGTTTTTGCGCTCTAGGTAGTTGGGTAAAAGAGCTAAGATACAGTAGTCTTTTATGTTCCCAAAAAAGAAATTAAAAGCTGATGTAAATGATTTTTCGTAAATTGAAATGTCGTTAATGAAATGCTTAGAAGGTGTGGAGCTTGTGGTGGTACTACTTTCAAACACAACTGTATTTGCATTAATAGGAGAAGAAATAATTTGTTGTGTTTTAAAAAACTCAATAGGGATAAAAGGAATATTATTAATAGTATGTACATTGTTTGGAGTTCGGCTTAAATAATTTGACCAGTTTTGATAAATTTGATTGTGTTGGTATTGGTGTTTAAACACTTCAATAGCTGTTTCTTCAAAAGTGGCATCAGAATTAATTTCAAATATTTTTAATTTATTTATCAAATAAAATTGCAGCAGATTTTAAAATAATGTGTAAATTTAATACTTGTATGCGTAAACTTGTAATATTTACAATTTTAGTACTTATTGTGTGCAGTTGTGCAAAAGCACCGGACAAGCCTTCGGCACCCGTGCTAACGTATAAATCTTTTTTGGCGTGGAAAGTAAATGGGAAAGATACCTCCAATTTGATTTTTCATTTTGTTGATGGCGATGGCAATTTATTTGTTGACCCAACAAACGTTAAGCCTAATTTTGTATTAATTAGTTACTATTATAACAATGGCACAAAAAGTATGGTTCAGTACAATGTTACTAGTTCAGCAATAACCCAGCCTCCTAAAACAAATTATCAGGGTCAGCTCATACAAGGGGATATATTATATCCAAGCTCGCAATATAGATCGGCCGATTCGGTGAAAATTGTTCAGTTTTCTTTTTTTATGGTTGATAATAACAACACAAAGTCAAACGTAGTTACCACACCAACAATACAGCTTAATTATTAAGCGCAGCAATCATTCGTTCTGCCACTAGCAAACTCATTTTATAATTACTTTCGATAGACCAACCTGCAATGTGAGGGGTTAAAATTACATTGTTAGAATTTGCTAAATAATTAAAAGCTTCGGGCTTTGCTGTATCTACTTCGTTAAACGAGTTGCTTTCGTATTCTAATACATCTAAGCAAGCCCCAATTACTTTTTTAGATTTAAGAGCCGTAACCAAATCGTTTGTGTTAACGCATTTGCCACGAGCTGTATTTATAAAATAAATTTCTTTTTTAAAAGCGGTAAAAAATTGCTTAGATGCAAAATAAGTTGTTTCATGCGTAAGCGGTATATGCAGACTCACAATATCGCATTGGTTAAATATTTCGTTTAATGAAACGCTTTTTGCATAATTATCAGTAAAATCACTATTGTATTTATCGTAAGCTAAAATAGTGCAGTTAAAACCCGATAAGCGTTTAGCAAAACTTTTACCCATGTGCCCATAACCAATAATGCCAATTGTTTTACCTTCAATTTCTGTACCTCTGTTTTCGGTGCGTTTCCAAATACCTTGTCGCACTTCTGCATCAGCTATTTTAATTTTATTAAGAAGTGTTAGTAGCATGGCCATAGCATGTTCGCCAACGGCAGTGCTATTGCCTTCAGGGGCATTTACACAACTTACGCCTAAGTGTTTTGCGGTATTGATATCAATGTTCTCCATGCCGGCACCTACTCTCCCAATGCATTTAATGTTTGGATATTTATTAAAAAAATCAGCATCGAGCTTAAATCGGCTCCTTATTACTAATGCGATAGCCGTTTTTAAAATTTCAAAAACATCTTGCAGCGACTTATCCCAGCATTGTACGCACTCAAAACCGGCTTTGTTTAACGTTGAAATTAAGATAGAATGGTTTTCGTCTATAAGAGCTATTTTGGGTCTAAGCATAATAATGTAAAATTCAAAATAAATTTGCAAAGTTAATGCTAAAGAGTTGATAATGAAAAGCAATAATCAATTAACAAATACCTAACATTTTTTTGTTTAAAAATGAGTGTTTTCACTTATCAACACTAAAAAAACTCTAAAATAGGCTTTAATGCTTATTAATTATTGCAATATTATTTTTTTAAACAAGTTTTCTACAGAAAAATATTTTTCGTAAATTCACAATACTACAAAATAGTTGCAATTTTACCCTCCCGCTTTTATTATGGAACGAATAGAAAAACAAAATAGAATTAAATATATAAAACCACAAACGCTGCAAACATCTGAATTGGGTAAAATTCCGCCGCAGGCAATTGAATTAGAAGAAGCTGTTTTGGGCGCGATGCTTTTGGAGCGTGAAGCCCTAAGTAATGTAATTGATATTTTAAAACCGGAGTCGTTTTATAAACCGCAAAATGGTCTTGTGTATAAGGCAATACAGTCGTTGTTTTCAAAATCGGTGCCTGTTGATATTTTAACAGTAACACAAGAGCTAAAAAACACGGGCGTATTGGAGGAAGTTGGCGGAGCATATTATGTATCGGCGTTAACCAACCGCATTGCATCTTCGGCAAATTCAGAGTATTATGCGCGTATTGTTGCGCAAAAATATTTACAGCGCGAAATAATTTCAATCAATAGCGAAACTATAAAATTAGCCTATGAAGATAGCACAGATGCATTTGAATTATTAGATAAAACCACCGAAAATATTTACAAATTATTAGATGATAATGTTCGTAAACAACATATTGAAATGAAATCGTTAATTGCAAAAGCAATAAAAGATATTGAGGCTGCCGCAAACCACACAGATGGTTTAATGGGAGTACCTAGTGGTTTTACGGCTTTAGATAGAATTACAGGAGGCTGGCAAAAATCAGATTTAATAATTTTAGCTGCAAGGCCGGGTATGGGTAAAACGGCATTTGTAGTTAGTATGGCAAAAAACGCAGCGGTTGAGTATAATAAACCGGTGGCTGTTTTTAGTTTAGAAATGAGCAGCGTGCAATTAGTTAAACGTTTAATTAGCAGTGAAACTGAAATTAAACAAGATAAAATTTTAAAAGGAAACCTTGAAGATTATGAGTTTGTTCAACTAAACGAGCGAATTAAAAAGTTGGCAAATGCTCCGCTATATATAGATGATACGCCGGCTCTTTCTATTTTTGAATTACGCGCAAAAGCAAGGCGATTGAAAGAAAATGAGAAAATTGAGCTTATCATTATTGATTATTTGCAATTAATGAAAGGCAACGATGAAAGAAATGGGAACCGCGAACAAGAGATAAGTTTTATATCGAGAGGGTTAAAAAGTTTGGCAAAGGAACTAGAAATTCCAATTATTGCTCTTTCACAATTAAGCAGGCAAGTTGAAAGTCGTGCAGGTCAATCAAAGCGCCCAATGTTAAGCGATTTGCGCGAGTCGGGGGCTATTGAGCAAGATGCAGATATGGTTACCTTTATTTATCGCCCTGAGTATTATGGTTTAGAATTTGATGAACAAAACGAGCCAACAAAAGGAAAAGCAGAAATTATTATTGCTAAAAACAGACATGGTGCCTTAGATACTATACAGCTTAGATTTTTGGGTGAATTTGCAAAATTTGCAGATTTAGATTATACGCAAAGCTCTTACGATTCATATCAAACTAACAGTGCAGGAGCGGGTGCTATGCCGCAAAACGATAGGTTTTTAGAAAACAATGGTACGGTAACTATGCAATCTAAAAAGTGGAACGAAGATTCATTAAACGAAAATGATAAAGGAATTCAAATTTCGAAAAATGATATTGACGATATAGGCTCTCAATTTTAGAAACTTATGCTAAGTGCGGGTATGCTATAGTTATAAGCCATTCTAAAAAGGCAACACTACCACCACAGACCAGAATGGAAGAAGTAAATAACGATGTTATAGCTTAGCAAATATGGGAAAATGCAAATGAGGACTTGTATGACTTGCAGTTGGGCATAATAAATGAGCAAGAACAGGGAAATAAATGAAATTAAATTTTAAATTTGGGCAATAACATTTTAAACAAAAAACATGAATAGAATAATGGTATTAATAACACTTTCTGATAATGGAATAGAAACAATAAAATCCAATCCAGAACTACCGAAGAAAGAAATGGAATTTGTCAATCAATGGAAACAGGAAAATATTTTAGATAATTTCTTTATTTCAGTTACAAAAAAAGAAGCTGTTTTAATTTTTCAAAATATTGACGAAAGCAAAACAAAAGAACTTATAGAAACATTGCCGTATTTTCCATTTATGGCAAAAATTAACTATCATAATTTGAATAAACAGTTTTGAAACAAATAAAATCAACAAGCAATTTTTTTTGACGATTCGCTAAATTTACAACAATTTGACAAAAGGCACAGTAGGTAACTCTAAGCAAGTGCTAGCTCGAGGGGATGGAGGTAGGGTTACGGTATAGAATAAGGTAAATAATTTTTTGTGCTTGTCTTCGCTAAAAAACCTGTATTTTTAAACAAACATTTTGCAAGTAAAAACAGACAAGCATCTAAGCTCGCCTGAGCTTGCTTGCAAAACGTTGTACGCCACCTAAAATAAAGACACTGCCTCACTAAGTGTGTAAATTAAAAAAATAGTTTGTATTTTACATTTTTAATCTCTGTTCAAAAATAACACAAAGTGGGTTTAAAATTAAAGCACTAAATTAACTTTTGTAAAAAGTAAATAATGTTTACTCTTCAAATCTAAACATGCTGCTGATGTTCGAGGCAATTTTATTTATAATTAATGAGTCACTATTATATGGCGTTGAAACAACATTGCTTGTTTTAAATGAACTAATATTTTTAAATAGTTTTGCATAATCACAAACTATGTGCATAATACCTGTGCTTGTGGTAGTAACAACAACTGGGCTTAGGCTATAGCTTAAACGGTTTAAGGATACAAATTTATACATTGAGTTACCTCCTAATTGAAATGAAAAATTCCGCAAATAATTTCCTGTGCCGGTAGAGTCGCCTGAACCTTGAATGTTCATAAATATATAGCCTTGCAGCGTATTGCCAAACCACATACTTGGGTTTTGATTTCCTAACACCCCCGTTTGAGAATTTGGATTTTTTGAATTAGCACTTGGGTCAATTCCTATGTTAAAGTTAACAGCTGTGTAATTTCCGGTTGGTACTAGGCCAAGCGCATACACTTCATTTCCAATAATTTTTAGTACATAGGCACCGGTTAATGGTACCAAAGTTCCATTGCTCATTTTAAAGCTAATATTCGACATATAAAATTGAGCAACATTTAGTATAAATTTTCTATTTAAGGAATCTTTACCCGAGTTGCCTGTGTTTGATATTTCAGTTGTGTCAATATTTGTGTGTAAATGAAGCCAAATATTCCCCATTGGCGTTGGTGGTGTTTGTTGGGTTGTATTGTTTTTTTTACAAGCATTATTTAATAATGCTGCCAGCACTAATATGCTAAATTTAAATATGATTTTCATGTTTTATAATTTTAAATGTTTTTAAAAGTTGTAATGGATTTTTAAATTGAAAATATTTTTTATAGGCATTTGAATGCCGGAAAATTTTTGATACAAAGGTTTGCCATACTCTATCTGCAAACTAAAAGCGTTAAGTTGTTTTGAGGGAGCTATTAAATTCATTCCTAAGTAAAGATTTATTAATTCTTTTTCGCCGTAGTTATTAGCATTACAAGAAGGATCGTTACCTGACGATTGATTTATGGCGTTATCCCAGCCAATTAGTTTTTCTTGTAAGTAATACTCGCCCCGTGCAGAAAATGAAAGATAATTTTTAAACTTAACTGATCCCCAGGTAGAAAAATTATAATCGTTTCCCCATGCGTAGTTTCTGTTATTTAAACCTGATTTTATATTTGCTTGAAAAGAATTACCAAACGAAAACGAAGCAAATTCTTTTACATATACTGCACTCGGTAATATATTATAGGTGCCACAGCCTATTTGCATATTGTAAGATAAAATATCACAAGTAGATTGTGAAGTGATTCCTTTGTAATCAATTCGCCCGCTTGGTAAATTAATACCTGCCGAAATTACTAAGCGTTGATTGCATTTACTCAATATATTATAAAGCAAAAACAATTTAGTATCTCCTAAGCCTGAAGTTAACATACGCATAGGCACTGCCCTCATATTAGGCATAGGCATACCTGACATATTCATAATACTTTGAGGCATTTCACACATTGCCATTTGATTAACATTGTAATTAAACATTGTCATAACCGTTAAGCGGTTTGAAATACCATACATGAACATTAACATGTGCATTTGCATGCTCATGTTTTTAGGAATCATTGCGTAGGTGTTTAACAGCACATCATTATCAATTAATGTTTTACCACTCTGGTTACCTGCCATATTCATAAGCATTACGCCATAGGCAGCCGAAAGTTTATTTTTTTCGTGCACATGGTCGGTCATTATACCGGCAGGAGCAAGACTTATTTTACTGCAACAAGCTTTACAATTTAAGGTGCTATCGCTCGTTTTTGTGCTAGAGTATATATATAAACTCATCAGCACAAAAACAAAAACTGTTTTGTATCTCATGTAATTTTAAATTAGAAAATAATTTTAAGGCAACTCTTTATACTACTAATAAATTGTAGTGTATCAAAATAAACACTTATACTTTTGGAGGGTGGAAAACAGATGCATAGAAGCCAATGGAATAATTACACTTGTAAAAAAATGTTTTACGTTTATTGCTTTTTAAAACAAACATATTGGCAAATAGATTATTATTTGTATTTATTAAATGCGTATTAATTTCTTTTATTTCAGTAGATTTTGGTGCATTTTCACTTGCTTTTGAGTCGAATTCGCTTTTATTTAATTGAGCCATCAAGTGGCACTTTCCATTGCAACTCAACTTTTTATTGTTTTTATTTTCGCACAAACTGTTTTTAATTGTTGTATTTGTAAGTGAAAAATTAAGCAATATTGCAAGTGGTTTAAATACAGCAAGTGAGTATGTTATTAAAAAAAATATAGAAAAAATCTGTTTCAATTTGAACACAAAATTAGTTGTTTATGGGTATAATTTAAAACAAAAATCATATTAGTTACTGCTTTTTATCAATTAAAATTAAACGCTATGAAATGTAAACATTATTATGCTTTTGATATATTAGAGTTAATTTACTTTTAAATAGTTACAAAAAGCATATCTTTAACATTTAAAATGATTAGAAACACACGCAAAGCCGCATTAGGCTTTATATTTATAACAATACTTATAGACGTTATTGGATTTGGAATTATAATTCCCGTTATACCTAAATTAATTACAGAATTAACAGGTGAATCAATCAGCAAAGCCTCTGTGTATGGTGGTTGGCTTTTATTTACATACTCTATATTTCAATTTTTATGCTCCCCAATTATAGGGAATTTGAGCGACCATTATGGCAGAAGGCCCGTTTTGCTTTTTTCGCTATTTGGTGTGGGCATTGATTATATAGCACTTGTTTTTGCACCTTCAATTTTTTGGTTGTTTATAGCGCGTGCCTTTGCGGGTATTGCAGGTGCAAGCATTAGTACTGCCGGAGCATACATAGCTGATATTAGTACACCTGAAAAACGAGCTCAAAATTTTGGCATAATTGGAGTTGCTTTTGGCTTAGGGTTTATAATAGGTCCTGTTATAGGAGGTGTGTTAGGGCATTATGGTTCACGATTACCATTTATAGCTGCAGCTACGCTTACTTTTTTAAACTTATTATACGGCTACTTTATTTTGCCCGAATCATTAGCAAACGAAAATAAACGTAAGTTTGATATAAAACGGGCAAATCCTTTTGGTGCAATTAAACAAATAAAAAAATACCCTTTGTTATTAGGCTTGTTAAGCGCATTTATGTTGCTCAATATTGCGCATCACTCTGTACAAAGTAATTGGACTTATTTTACAATGGAACGTTTTAAGTGGAATGAAGCGCTTGTAGGATATTCCTTAGGCGTTGTAGGTATATTAGTGGCTATAGTACAAGGCGGTTTAACAAGGGTAATTAATCCTAAAATAGGGCAGTTAAAATCAGTTTACTTGGGCTTAATTTTATACATTTTAGGTTTTATTTTGTTCGCATTTGCTAATCAAAGCTGGATGATGTTCGCGTTTTTAATTCCTTATTGCTTAGGCGGAATTAGTATGCCGGCTATGCAAAGTATTATGGCAAATAAAGTTCCTAAAAATGCGCAAGGGGAGCTGCAGGGGATTTTTGCAAGTGCAACCAGTGCCACATCAATTATCGGGCCTCCTTTAATGACGGGTGTTTTTGCTTTTTTTACAAAAAACACAACAGCATTTTATTTTCCTGGTGCTGCATTTGTTCTGGGTGCTGTTTTTACAATAATAGCACTAATGCTGGTAATACGAACTTTTAAACTGCATTACTCAAAAGCAAACTAACAAATTGGGTTATATAATAGATTCTTTTAGGATTATTATAAGAAACAGATTTTAATAATAGAAGGCTTTACTCTGAACTCGAAGTTTCATAAAACTTATTAAACTCTTTAATTGAATTGCAAATGGCAGTTTCATTAAAGCTAAACTTATCCATATCATTCCAAATTTGAGTTTGATCTTTTAAATAGGGCTTAAGATCTTTTTTATAAAACTTTTGCGAAATTTGTTTTAATGTTTTTAATTCTTTGTCTTTTTCATCACCCGGTCTTGTGTCCTGCACAAAATATATTTTTTCAATACCCGGCTCGCCATTAATTTTTCCGTTAAACTTATACACTAAAAAATTAATTCTGCCTTTTACTAAATACTCAATATATACTTCGGCATTATCAAATGGAATTATTGTAAAGTGCCTTCCTTCAAAGCCGTACGATTTTGCTTTTTTTGAACTGATAGCAGTAAGTTTTCCTGAGCCTTGCTTAAACATTAATGTTCTATAAATTGCAGTTTCATCTTCGTTGCTAATACCTACCTGCCCCTTAACAGTATCACCTTTCAGCGATACGTAATAGCCATCGGCAAAACTCGGCGCCATTTTAGGAGTTTTATCTTTTTTACCCGGTTGTGCAAAAACAGATGAAATTGAAATTATTACTAAAGCTAAACTTACTTTTATTGTATTCATATTATCAAGCTATATAAAAATTGTATCAAATATAATTATTTTACACTAATGCTTACCTTAATTCGATTTCTTTTTCGTTTTCAGAAGTGTTAATAATTGTTTGCGATTGAATAGGCTCTATTACTAAAGCTTTACGTTCTTTACTTTTTTGTGCAGCGGGATATGTAGTTAAAGCATTATTAGTAGAAGTTTTAAGCAAGTATCCGGTTAGCATTGTTCCATTTTCATTAATTGCTACTTTATAAAAATAATTGGTTGTTTCAATAATATTTATTTTTTTACTCAAAGCTATTTTTCCGACACTTGGAGACTTAATATTTGGTTCACTGTACAAAACATCTGGTTTTATTGTTACAATGTTTTTATTTTGTGTATCTTCTTTTAGGGGTAATATAGCTGTTTCTACTTTAGCATCAAGAGACACTTGTTTTTTTGAAGCCTCTGTTTTTTCAATGCTATCATTAATTTCCTTTTTACGAATTTCGGTTAAAGCTTCTGTTTTTTTAACGCTATCGGTTTTTTGCGCAATTGATTTTATAGGGACAGTAGTAATAATTGTTTTACTTTGAATAGTTGGCGTTTGTGTTTGAACTTGGTTTAATGAGTTTGAGTTTTTTGCTAATACTTTATTAAAATTCACAAAATTATAAAGCATAAATATAAAGCCAACAATAATGCAACAAAACACAATAGGTAAAACAACTTTTTTACTAAAATTTATAGTTACGTTATTTTTGTGCGAAAAATTAGTATGCTTTTTATGCTGATGTGTGGTTGAGCTGTAAAAATTTCTCCAAGCGTTAATGGGTGTAGCTTTCAAGTCGTTTTTTAAACGAATCTTTAGTTTATTTTCGTTTATTTCGTAGTTAAAGTGCCTGCCCATTTTTAAAAACTCTTAAATTTTTTTCTAAATTTATTTGAAAATTATAGCGTGCTTTTTCTAAATTACTTTTTAAAGTTTGCTCACTCGAGTCGAGCAATTGCGATATTTTTTCAATACTATAGCCATCAATAACATATAAATTATAAACTAAGCGCTGCGCCGGCACTAGTTGCTGGAGCGATTTATAAATAACTTCTAAAGGCGCATCGTTTATATCAATAATACCGGTGTCTTCAAACAAATTATAATTATTTACTTCATTAGTATTTCCTTTAAAATGGACGGTACTCGCTACAAAATATTCATTATTTATGCTTTTTATAAGCTGTGTAAGCTCTGAAATAAATAATTCTTCAAAGACTAATTTAAAAGCATGATCAAAAACATCTGATTTTTGATGCGTGTAATGCTTAAAACAAGCTGATAAGGCTTTATTTAATAACTCGTTAGACTGATACTCACTTTTTGTGTAGCGAGAAGCAATTGAAAAACATTGCGGAAAAACCTCATCAAATAACTTTTCGGCGTAACTTTTTTCAGCTTTTACGCTCAACTCTATGTCTGACTGATTTAACATCTCTTTACGCTTGTTTTTACGATACTCATTAACATAAAGTTTCATTATTTGCCCTATATTAAAGCCTTAAGCATTAAATTTTACACCATAAAAACACTTTTTAATATTTTTACTCTAATTTCAAAGTAAAAATACACACATTTTTTTATTTACTTGTAAATCAATTAAATCCCTTAATATGCACAATTAGTCAACAATTTTTAGTGTTTAAAACTTAGATGCGGTTGTTAATTCATTAATTTAAATTCTCGTTTCTTTTTGGTTTTATTTGCACCTAAGCAATGAATTTTAAAACCACATTAGCATAATTAATATATGACAGAACCTATTTTAGTCGAAAACAAGGACCGTTTCGTCCTATTTCCTATAAAACACAAAGATATTTGGGAAATGTATAAAAAAGCTGAAGCCAGTTTTTGGACTGCAGAAGAAATTGACCTAGCATCAGACTTAAACGATTGGAAAAATAAGCTAAATGATAATGAGCGCCACTTTATTAAACACGTATTGGCCTTTTTTGCGGCCAGTGATGGGATAGTAAACGAAAATTTAGCATTAAACTTTATAAATGAAGTTCAATACCCTGAAGCTCGTTGTTTTTATGGTTTTCAAATAATGATGGAAAATATTCACTCAGAAACGTATTCATTATTGATTGACACTTACATAAAAGATCCTACCGAAAAAGATTACTTATTAAGGGCAGTAGAAACCGTGCCTTGTGTGGGCGAAAAAGCCGATTGGGCACTCCGTTGGATTAAAAACGGCTCGTTTGCAGAGAGGCTTGTTGCATTTGCAGCTGTTGAAGGTATCTTTTTTTCAGGTTCGTTTTGTTCAATATTTTGGCTTAAAAAGCGTGGGTTAATGCCTGGCCTTAGCTTTAGCAACGAACTAATTAGCCGTGATGAGGGCTTACATTGCGATTTTGCGTGTATGCTTTACTCAAGCCATCTAAAACATCAATTACCTAAAGAATCAGTAACTCAAATTATTGTTGATGCAGTAAGCATTGAGAAAAAATTTGTAGTTGACGCAATTCCTGTAAAATTAATTGGCATGAATGCCGATTTAATGTGCCAATACATTGAATTTTGTGCTGACCGCTTATTACAATCATTAGGTTGTAATAAATACTACAACACCGCTAACCCTTTCGACTTTATGGAAATGATTTCGCTTCAAGGAAAAACAAACTTTTTTGAAAAACGAGTGGCAGAATATCAAAAGGCAGGTGTGATGACAAAATCAAGCCAAAGCAATGCTTTTAACCTTGATGAAGATTTTTAGTATAAATACTACTAAAACACATCTTAATTAACTGAAAATCAGATTTAAATCTTTAAGTTAATAAAAGTTGAATAGCTTTTATTGTTAAAGTTTTGTCTGAAAAAAAACAAAAAAATAATTAACGTACAAATTGTTAATAGAATAAAAAAATAAAAAATAAAAAGGCTTTTTATGAGTGTAACTTGTAAATCCGAAACAACATTAAATTAATCTCAAAAAAATAAGGCATTATGTTTGTAATAAAAAGAGACGGCACCAGCGAAACAGTTAAGTTTGATAAAATTACTGCACGCGTTCAAAAACTAAGCTATGGCTTAGATCAAAATCATGTAGATTCAATTTTAGTAGCAAAAAAAGTAATTGACGGCGTGTTTGACGGCGTAACAACCAGCCAACTAGATAACCTTGCCGCCGAAACAGCGGCATCATTAACGGTGCGCCACCCTGATTACGCATTATTGGCCTCGCGTATAGCAGTTAGCAACCTGCATAAAAATACTACCAAAAGTTTCTCTAAAACAGTTGAAATGCTCTATGAGTACATCGACCCAAAAACAAATACAAAAGCAGCACTAATTGCAGATGATGTTTACGAAACAGTTATGAAAAATGCACAACTGCTCGACTCATCAATAATTTACGACCGTGATTTTGGCTATGATTATTTTGGCTTTAAAACACTTGAACGCTCATACCTATTAAAAATGAACGGCAAAGTAGCTGAGCGCCCGCAACACATGATAATGCGCGTAGCAATTGGAATTCATAAAAATGATATAGAAAGCGCTATACAAACTTACCACTTAATGAGCGAGCGCTGGTTTACACACGCCACGCCAACGCTATTTAACGCAGGAACACCAAAGCCTCAAATGAGTTCTTGCTTTTTAATACAAGCAAAAGACGATAGTATTGACGGCATATACGACACGCTAAAACAATGTGCTAAAATTTCGCAAAGTGCAGGTGGTATAGGCTTAAACATTCACAACATAAGAGCTACCGGCTCATATATTAAGGGCACAAACGGAACCAGCAATGGTATTATACCAATGCTAAAAGTATTTAATGAAACTGCTCGCTATGTTGATCAAGGCGGAGGCAAGCGTAAAGGCTCAATTGCAATTTATCTTGAACCTTGGCATGCTGATATAATAGAGTTTTTAGACATCAGAAAAAATCATGGAAAAGAAGAGCTTCGTGCCCGCGATTTATTTACCGCTCTTTGGATACCCGACTTATTTATGAAACGTGTAGAAGCAGAAGGCAACTGGAGTTTAATGTGCCCAAATGAATGCCCCGGTTTAAGCGATTGCTATGGCGAAGAGTTTGAAAATCTTTACACTAAATATGAAGAGGAAGGGCGTTTTCGTAAACAAATTAAAGCACGCGAACTTTGGGCGGCAATTATAGAAGCGCAAATTGAAACCGGTAATCCGTATATGTTATACAAAGATGCTGCTAACGCTAAATCAAACCAAAAAAATTTAGGTACAATAAAATCAAGTAACCTATGTACCGAAATTTTAGAATATACCAGCAAAGACGAAGTGGCCGTTTGTAATTTGGCATCAATAGCTTTACCAAGATTTGTTGATGAAAAAACAGGCACATTTGACCACAACAAACTATTTGAGGTAACCTATGTAATTACACGTAATTTAAATAAAGTAATTGATCGCAATTATTACCCAATTCCTGAAGCAAGAAATAGTAATATGCGCCATCGCCCTATTGGAATTGGTGTTCAAGGGCTTGCTGATGCGTTTATATTAATGCGCTTTCCATTTGAAAGCGAAGAAGCACGCCGTTTAAATGCCGAAATTTTTGAAACAATCTATTTTGCATCATTAACGGCAAGCAAAGATTTAGCTAAAGTAGATGGCCCTTATGAAAGCTACAAAGGCTCTCCTATTTCTCAAGGAATATTTCAACAAGATATGTGGAATGTAAGTCCTAGTTCACGCTGGGAGTGGGATATTTTACGCGAAGAAATATTAAAATATGGCGTTCGTAACAGCTTATTGCTGGCACCAATGCCAACGGCAAGTACCTCTCAAATATTGGGTAATAACGAATGCTTTGAACCATTTACCAGTAACTTATATACACGCCGAGTGTTAAGTGGCGAATTTGTAATAGCAAATAAATATTTATTACGCGATTTAGTTAAGCTTGGAATTTGGAACGATGCTCTTAAAAATAAAATTATTGCCGCAAATGGCTCTATTCAAAATATTGCAGAAATCCCACAAAACATTAAAGAAATTTATAAAACTGTTTGGGAAATTAAACAGCGTACCATTATTGATATGGCAGCTGATCGTGGGGCATTTATTGACCAGTCGCAATCGCTTAACCTATTTATACAAGACGCTAATTTTGCTAAAATGAGCAGCGCACACTTTTACGCCTGGAAAAAAGGATTAAAAACAGGCATGTATTACTTAAGAACCAAGGCAGCTGCCGATGCTATTAAATTTACAGTTGATCAAGATGCCCTAAAAAGTCAACCGGCAATACTTGGTAATGAAGATGCCTTGCTGTTTGAAAGAGGTCAATCGCATGTTCTTACACATGAAGAGCAGCAATCACAACTTTCTTGCTCGCTCGATAATCCCGAGGGGTGTGAAGCTTGCGGTAGCTAATATTGGCATGAACTTTGTACAACAAGTAATTAAATTTTAATATGAAACAATTAATTTTAGCATTTATCACAGTAATTTTTTTAAACGTTAATGCACAAGTAAAAAAATTGCCCGATACTTTTTATAAAAAGTGGATTGCCTCAACCGAAGAGAATGATAATACAAAGGGTATTAACATTTACCGCCCGATAGATTTTAAGGCATGGCCTCCTATTCGTTTTCGCCCTCAATTTGATTTTAAAAAAGACGGAAAATGTATTTGGCTAAAATTAGAACCTAATGATATGCAAAATTTTGAAGAAGGGTTATGGAAATTTTATAAAAAATCGAGTCGTTTGGCTATATACGATACTAAGGGAAAGATGGTTTATCATTTTCATTTACAAAAAATTGAAGATAATTCAATTTCGCTTAAATTAATTGATATTAAATAATTGCAGGTTTTAAAATTGAGCCGGTATTAAGATTTTTCTATTATAACTGCGTAACCCTGCCCAACGCCAATGCACATAGTAACTAAAGCATAACGTTTTTTATGATTATGCAAATCAAGAGCCGCCGAGTTTAAAATCCTTGCCCCGCTCATTCCAAGTGGGTGGCCTAGTGCAATTGCCCCTCCGTTAATATTTATTCTTTCGTCGGTATCGCTTAAGCCCCATGCCCTAACACAAGCTAATGCTTGAGATGCAAAGGCTTCATTTAATTCAATTAAATCTATATCTTTAAATGAAAGGCCTGCTTTTTTTAAAGCTTTATTTGCAGCTTCAACAGGGCCAATACCCATAATAGAAGGTACTACACCCATTGCTGCACCTGAAACAATACGGGCTAAAGGCGTTAATTTATATTTTTTTAAAGCATCTTCGCTGGCCAATAATATAGCTGCAGCGCCATCATTTAGGCCACTGGCATTTCCGGCTGTAACTGAGCCATTTTGCTTAAACGCAGGTTTTAATTTAGATAAGGTTTCAAAGCTAGAGTTAGATTTTATAAATTCATCTTTTGAAAATTGGATAGGCTCGCCTTTTTTTTGAGGAATAGTAAGGGAAACTATCTCTTGTTCAAAACGCTTTGATTGTTGTGCTTGACTTGCTTTTTGCTGACTCCATAAAGCAAATTTATCTTGATCTTCTCTAGAAATTTTAAAACGTTCTGCTACATTTTCAGCGGTATCGCCCATAGAATCAACGCCAAATAATTCTTTCATTTTAGGATTAATAAAACGCCAACCAAAAGCACTGTCAAAAAGCTGTTGATCGCGCCCAAAAGCAGAGCTGGCTTTACTCATCACCCATGGCCCTCTAGTCATATTTTCAACACCTCCGGCAATCATCAAATCATCTTCTCCTAACATTATGCTACGCGAGGCATCCATAGCGGCGCTAAGTCCACTGGCACACAATCGGTTAACTGTTTGCCCGGGCACGCTTACAGGCATACCTGCCATAAGTAAAGCCATACGAGCAACATTTCTATTGTCTTCGCCGGCTTGGTTAGCACAACCCATTATTACATCGCCTGTATTTGAAAAATCTACCGAAGGATTTTTTAGCATTAATTGTTTAATTACAAATGTTGCTAAATCATCTGTTCTTACGCTTGATAAAGTACCGCCAAAGTTTCCTATTGCTGTGCGTACGCCATTTACTATGTATGCTTGTTTCATGTGTAGATATTTAATTCTTTTTTTATTGTGAAATAATCATGTACCTTTGTTTACACTGGGTATTTTGGCATGTGATTACTCCATTTGAAATTTTATTTTTTTACTTTAATTAAAGACAATTTTACAACTTATTTATTTGAACTGCTAATTGTTTTATGTAATTTTTTAAATGCAATAATCGCGAACCATACCAGCTAAACATTTCTCCATCAACTATTATCGCATTTGAGTTTTTAAATATAGAATTAAAATTTTTAATGTGTTTTTCGGTAAAAGGGTATGGCTCGGTTGAAAGAAATAATATTTGTGGGTTTAATTGTATTATTTGTTCATGTGTGAGTTCAGGGTATCTATTAAATTGATACGCAATATTTTTTAACCCTAAGTGCTCAATAATAAAATTTATAAAGGTATTATTACCTGCCAGCATATAAGGATTTTGCCAAATGAAATAAGCTATTTTTAATTGATTAAATGCACCTTTAGTGTGCAGCAAATCCAATTTTATTTTTGAAATAATTTTTAAAGCTTCATTTTCTTTATAAGTTATTGAAGCTACGTCATTCATCATTTGATACATTTCATCAAAATTATTAATGTCGCTTACATAAACCGTATATTTTTTTTGAAGTTCTTCTATGTCTTGTTTTGTATTTTCTTCTTTGTTTGCTATAATTAAATCAGGCTGTATTTTTTCAATTGCTAAAAAATTAACGTTTTTTGTTCCACCAATTTTTTGTATTGCTTGAAACATTTTGTTTGGCTTTATGCAAAATTTAGTTATGCCAACTAATTCTTTTTGAAGATCTAAATCCCATAAATACTCACTTATTGAGGGCACTAACGAAATAATTTTAGTGGGTATTTTTTTAAAAAATAATTTATTCCCTATTTGATCAACAACTTGCATTATGGAATATTCATGTATTTATGTGTTTGCAGGCTTATTTTCCATTTAGGGTTTGTTTTTACGTACTCAATAATTTTGGGAAGATTAGTTTTTATTCGGCTCCATTCGGGTTGTAAAAATAAAATACAATTTTTAGAAACGAATTTACTTTGCTCTTCGGCCCACTTAAAATCATTTTCGTTATGAATAATTATTTTAAGTTCATTTGCTTTGCTATAAATTTCTTGCAATGGTTTCATTGTTTTTTTTGGAGATAAACAAATCCAGTTCCACTGACCGCTAAGGGCGTATGCACCACTCGTTTCAATAAACGTTTCAATTTTATTTTTAAAAAGAAGTTGGGTTAAATAATCTAAATTATAGATAAGCGGTTCTCCACCGGTTATTACAGCGCTTTTTGCATTACAAGTTTTTAAGTTTAAAATTAATTTTTCAGTTTCAACTAAAGGATGTATTTCTGCATTCCAACTTTCTTTTACATCGCACCAATGACAGCCAACATCGCAGCCCCCTATTCTGATGAAATATGCTGCTTTCCCTGTATTATTTCCCTCGCCTTGTATTGTATAAAACTCTTCCATAACGGGCAATAATTTGCCTTCGTTCAGTAGCTGTTGTTGTGTTTTACTAAGGTGATTTATTTTATATGACATTGTTGCATTTAAGTTAATTAGTGCTGAATTATTACTTTTTGATAATCTACGGCAACGTTATTTTCATAAATACAAACAATATAAATTCCATTATTTAATGCACTAATATTAATTTGCGACCGGGTTAAGTTTTGGGTTAAAATTTCTCTTCCTAAGTTGTCAAAAATTGACGCGCTGTAATTAGTACTGTTAGAAAAAGTATTTGGAAATTTGACTTGAATAGTAGTGTTTGCCGGGTTTGGATAAAGAACGATAGTATTGTTTTTTGATGTAGCAAAATTTTCTTTAATCCCTACATAGGTTCGTTGCAAACCAAAAACGGGATTTATCATAATTGAGCCATAAATTTGTGATTGTTGCCAGCCGTTACCACTATCAAAGTAAAGTGAGGTATGATGGTCAATATCTCTATCATATCCAACAACAATACCCGTTGCCACTCCTTGCTGAAACCCAATCCAATAATTGCCCGGGCTTAAATACTGCATAGCATCTAATTGATATTCGTAAAAGGGTTTAAATAAAGTGTCGAGATATTTTGGTGTTAAACTTGAGTTACGATACATTGGAGTTCCTGGCTTATTGCCACCATCTGCCCACAGGGTAATTGTAAATGTTGAACCGGTTAAGGTATTACTCACGGAGCTTAAACTTCCTACGGGATCAAAATAAATTCTAAGGGAGCGTAGAGTGTCAGCTGTATTAAGTTTAAATTTTGTAGCCATTTTTCCATAGGAACCTAAAACATAATATCCTGCTTCTGCAGAGCCGTCATCAGGAGCAAAATAGTTTCTAAATTTTTGAGTTTGTAATACCGTGTCATTATTTAAAAAATACCAAGGTACAGTTGTTGAAGTTGCAGATGATGTGATATAATGTTTTAAGATAAAATCAGCGCTATCAGTAAAAGCAGGTAGCGTAAGCGCAGTATAGCTTGGATTACTGTGTGGTAAAAAATTACTCCAACCGCCGGTATTAAAGGGCAATAAATTTCCGTTTGGTCCACGTGATAAACTGGTAATAAGCGTATTTGTTGCTGCGCTATAAACATCTGTATTATACAAACTTATGTTTACGCCAACGTTGTTGTTATTTCGCATAAACGTGCTTGCATTTGCTGCTTGTTCAGAAGGAATAAACTGCCGCCAAGGCATACTGCAATAGTTATTTAAAATTGGGGTAGGTATATATCCAAAAGTTTGATCGTTAAAAGTAGTATCTGCAATTGAATCGCGTAGCATATCCATATAAATGTAATCTACGTGCCACTGATCAAAATTTCCGGAGGTGTTGCATTTATTTCTAAACCTAAATTGAAAACCTTGGTGAAAGTATGAAGTATCGTTCACCCATACAAACACCCTTCTAAAAATTGTGTCGAGGTTATTTGGATATGGATTTCCCGGTAATGACCAAACATTGTTTGTCCATGTTTGTTGAGCTGGTTTATAAAAGTCGAGTATTAAACTATCAATTGACTCAGGGTTATCGCCACGACCTGCGCGTTGGTAAAAGAAACTTAGACCTACGTTAAAAGTTGGATTAAGTGTAACAGTACCTTTTGTATATAAATTTATAGGAACTGAAGTGAGTGTATCTGCCGGTTGAGCGGCATTTGTGTTAGTTGAATTGGGAGTGTATGGGTAGCCGTATTTATTTAAACCATCAAATGTTGCAACACCTACGCTTGGAGGGGCAATTGGGTAGCCACAGTTTACATAAACCATTGAATCGAGCCAATATGTAGTGTTAGGGTAAATTGAATTTGGGGCATAACTAAAATCATCGGCAAATGGCAGTTGAATAAATGGTTTTGGAGGTACCGGAAACACCGGTTTTAAATTAGGGCTATTAGTTATTTTACTTTTGTTTAATATTATATTGTGATTATATTTTAAGGGAGTAATATATTCTTGAGAGTACGAATTGCACAAAAGAAAAACGAAAGAAATTATTAGTATAAAAGTGTGTTTTACGTTAGTCATTATCAAGGTTTTCGTTCTGTATATTATTTGTAGAATCGCTTGTAGATGTTGTGTAATAAGAGTTTTTAATGCCAATTACTAAATTAATTACGGAGCCTTTTTTTATAAATTCGCCTGCATTAATATCTTTTCCGTTTGATGTTTGAGACAAAACACAACCATCACAATCGGCATTTTTTGTGGTAATGTGCCCTACTTTAAGCCCGTATGAGTTAATGATAAATCGGGCTTGTCGTTCGCTCCGGTCAATTAATTTTGGCATAATTATTTTTGGTGCTACATTTCCTGTAACGTAAAGATATATTGTTCTATTGTGTTTGACTTTAGAAAGAGGCTCAGGATCTTGTTTTAGAACAACGCCGGTTTTTTCTTTTGGGTCGTAAATACTATCAATTATTTGAAAGGATATGTTTTTATCTTTAACAAATGCTTGTAATTCGTTAATGCTTTTTCCTTTAAAATCGGGTACTTGAACAAAAATACCATGATTGGTGTAAGATGATAAAAACTTAATAATCATAATAAAAATAACAAATACAGCCAGCGCAGATAAGCCTATGTTAATAAAAAAATATTTGCTTTTTAGAAACGAAAAAATACCCTTCATAAATGAATTATAAAAGTACTATTTTTTAGCAAAACTTTTTATTTATTTTATACTTATCATTAAACATGCTTAAATACAAAGATAAGGACATCATCAACCTGCTCGTAAGAACCTTTCCATTGAGTAAACAATTTTTTTGTTTTATTTTCTAATTCATGTAATGGTAAACTTGAATTTTCGAGGAAATGATTCTTTAATGTTTTTGTCATTAATTTTTTTCCTTTTTCACCGCCAAATTGGTCAACAACTCCATCGGTAAATAAAATTATTAAATCATTTTTTTCTAAAATTATTTCCTGCAAGTTGTACAAAGCATTTAATTCTGTGTAGCCGCCAATGCTTTGTTTAGTTGGAGCATATTCAATTAATTTGTTGTTTTTTAAAATCCAAAGAGGCCTGTTTGCGCCGGAGTAAAGCAACTTGTTATCTTGTGGCAAATAGCTGATTAAGGCAATATCCATACCATCGCGCTGTTTATTAATTTCGATATTTTGTTTTAATGATTGTTTAATTTCATTGTTAACGAGTTTTAATATTTCATTAGGCTTGGCGTTTTCATGTTTAGCTGTTACCATATTGAGTTTGTCGCTACACACCATACTCATTAGAGCTCCGGGTACGCCATGACCGGTACAATCGGCCACTGCAAAAAGTACATGATTTTTATTAATATTTGAGTACCAATAAAAATCGCCACTTACAATGTCTTTTGGTAAATAATATAAAAACGAAGATTTAAAAAAAGCAATAATTTCAGAAACAGCTGGTAAAATTGCGTTTTGTATCCCTAAGGCGTATTTTATACTTTGTTCTATTTCATGCTTTTTTTCGACAATTATTTTATTTTGCGATTCAAGTAGTTTATTGGCCTTTTGCTTCTGCTTGTAGTTTCTAAAAATCATAAATAGTAAAAATATAATTGATAGAACAACAATTATTAGCGACCATATAATTCGCTTATTAGTCTTGTTTTTTTCCTCTTCTAATTTATTTTGATATTCGGCTTGTTTAACTTCTTTGTCTTTTTTAGTTATTAAATAATTAGTTTCTTGTTGTAATAAGCTTTGATTTTCATCATACTCTGCAATAGTATCTATTAACACTTTTAGTTTGGCAAATGTTAAATAGGCATTTTTATAATCATTTTCTAAGTAATAAATTTTGTGCTTAGCTTCTAGCACAATTTTATAATAAAGTCTGTCGCTATTTTTTCTAATCTCCGGTTCTACTTCTTTTATTAGTTGTTTTGCTTTATCAATTGAATCAAGGTTAAAATAGGTCTCAACCAGTAAGCTTTTAATTACCGGAATGTAAAATGAAAAAGAGCTTTTTTTTGCTAAGTTGAGGGCTTTAATTAGATAGTTGTGAGCGGTTTTATAGTCCCCGTATTCATTATAAAACTCTCCAAGGTTAACTTTTATACCAATAATATTACGCGGTTTTATATCAACATTAGATAACTCTAAGCATTTGTTATAGTATTTAATGGTGGAATCCTTATTAAAAAAACTTGTGTGTTTAAAATGTCCGTAAAAACTTCCAATTGCATCGTAAGTTTTAAACATATCTTGAATTTTTTTTTCTTTTTCAAATATTTTTAATGCTTCATATAAATAGTGTATTTGGTCTCTTTGTTTAAACTGAATTGCTTTTATCCAACCTATATTATATTTTGCTTGAGCATCAAGCAAGTTATTTTTTAATGAGTCGGCAATGCGTTGTTCTTTTAAGTAATACGTTAATGCTAATTGAGTATTGCCATTGTACCAATAGGCATCAGCCATTATTTGGTATAACATTGCTGTTCGAAAAGGATGATTACTTAAATCAACTTGCTTAAAAGCTGCGCTAAAGAACTTGTAAGATTTTGCTAAATCAAATTGGTTGTATTTTTCAATTGAATCTGCAAGTTGTTTTAATAAAACACTGTCTTTTTTAAAATTACTTTGAGAGAATAAAATTGAAAGTGGTAGAACAAATAAAAAAGCGAGTATTGTTTTTTTTATTCTTGCTTTCATTTTGAGTTACAGCTGTTAATATAACTTCGTTTAACTTCGGGATTTTCTAAAACTTGAAAAGTCATAAAAGGTTCACCAAATAATTTACAATAACGATCTTTGTTTTTGTTTTTTGCAATTTCGAGCGCTCTGGCAAATGTACGCGAATAATATTTTTCTTGCACCCTGCTTGCCGATGCAATGTACATAAACACTAAACTTTCACTAACATCTTTTTTGTTTAAATATGGCTCAAGCAGTGTTGCAGAGTAGGTATAGTCTTTTGTTCTACTAAAAATATAAGATAGTTTAAGTGCATTTTGCCAGCTGGCATCTTTAATATTGTAAAATGATTTTATTCTATTTACACAAGCGTCTATTTGAGCATCTGCATTATCAAGCGTATCTAAACTTTCTAATATTTTAAATTGCCATTCTATGTTCAATCCATTCACTAAATTGCTATCTAATTTACCATATAAACCATCAATAGTTTGTTGTACCTTAGCTTGATGCTCTTGACTTCCGGCATTGGTATCAAGTTTTAATTCGCAAAAAGTTTTGTTGTATTGGAGAATTGAGTTTGCTGGATCAAGTGCAAGGAGTCGTGCAAATGTTGCATTATCTTCCTCATCAACTGAGTTTGAAAGTTGGTATGTATGATAAATTTTATTATTGATAAACCCTGCGTTATTTGCATTTTCAGTAAAGTTGAGCGTGTCAAGTATATCGAGCTTATATTTTCCTTCACCAATACGTTTTTGCATAAATTCCATTATTTTATAAACTTGAGTTTGGTTGCCGGCTTTTAAAGCTCTTTGTAAACTAACTTGTGTAAATTTTTGTTCTTTATTTCCACTTACATCGTAAGTAATATCAAGAATAATTTGAGCAAAGCGTTCTTTGGCTAAAATGGGCTCTAGTTCTGTTAATAATTTTTTGTCACTATTAATTTTATCAATAGCCTTCTTTTTCCCTAAACTTACAATGCTTCCGTATTTTCCATCTTCATTTTCAAGCATAAATAATCCCCAGCTGTCTTTAGTTTCAATTGTAGGTTTTACTTTTGCACTTTGCGAACTTTGTAATACGTTTGCAACACTTTCAGCTCGCTTGCGTTGTAATTTTGCGTTCGAAACAGAGTCTCCCTCAATAGAAGAGTATGCGTAAATATATAAACCATCTATAATAAAGTCAGGTTCATTAAGTGCTTTTATAAATGGCTGAACATCTTCATTTTTAAATTCTGATTTATTTTTTTCGAAAGGGATTGTGAAATTAATTAATGAACTTTCTGAGCGAGGTTCAAAGGGTGGTTTTAGACCAATTGTGTTTTTATAAGGTAAGATGCCAATTGGAGTGTTGCTCTCAATATTTCCGCTTTCTGTATAGCCTCGCGTAATAGTTTTGCAAACTTTTTTGTCTTGAACAACAATTAAATTTATTTCGTATGGTTCAGTAATTTTTGGGTTTAACTTACCCATTTCAACCTCAATTCCTTTAATTTTTTTAAGCATTTTTTTATTTACTTTTTTTAGAAGTAAATTGCTTTTAAAAAATTTATCGCGATATACAACTTTACTCATTACGCCTTTGTTATATAAATTATTATCTACTATGTTATAATCAGACGGTATGTATTGCGAACGCTGTACAACATCAATAGCAAATCCATCAGATGATTTTTTAAGAACTCTTCGTAATTCTCTGCTGTTTGTATATTTTAAATAAATTTTTCCGTTTTCCACAAAAATTCCTTTTTGCAAAATATCGTAATTTCGCCATTTGTTACAAGTTTTACATTTGCGGGCATCTGGACCGCCTAATTTTTTTGATTTTTTATTGTATGGTACTACTAAATCTTTAGCGTAAAGGGCGCCGCCGTTTGTGATGTCGTAACCACCAAAAATGGCACTGCAATACACTTTTTTCCCTTCATCGTCAGTAGAAGCAGATATGCCAACAAGTGTAAATTTTGGATTCATTAGCACTAATAAATTTTTAGGATTACTTTCCCAACGGTTATAGATTGTTTTAGCAACATCTTCGGTTTTAAAGTTTTCGCGACCTTTACTAATAGGGGCTTTCATTGTTACTTCTTCGCCTCGCTTTGTTGCGCCTGATCTTCTAAGATTTTTTGACGTTAATTTTGGATCAACTTTATCTTTTTTAGCCGATGCCATATATTCAGAACTCATATCGCCTGCGGTTTGGAGCATATCACTCATATAAACAGAGTCTAAGCCCTTACTAATTCGAAATCTGTTAATTTCGTTAAGCAATACTTTGGGTAATGAGTCTAGTTTAAAATTCGCATCATTTACAGTCTTTTTATTTTTTTGTGAAAACGAAAACAAAGAGATAAAAAGGAGGATATAAGTAATTTTTTTTCGCATAAGAAACACAATGTACGAATAAAATTATAAAAAATAAAAAAGCCGACTAAAAAGTCGGCCTCAAATTAAAAATGTTTTTCAACATTAAATTTTATCAATGTTAGTAGGCTCGCCGTTGTTTATTTTAACAATGTCTAAACCAGCTTTTTTAAGTAAACCTAACACGTAACTTTTATTTTTTGCTGTTTTAAACACAACTGATATTGCTTGAAAGTTTCCGTATAGTTTTCCTAGGTTTACAAAATCAACATTACTGTCCTTTGACAAGTTTTTAATGATTTCTTTTACATCGGCTTCGGTTCCCGGTTTAAATACCTCAAAATTAAACATTGTTACTTTAGAGAAATACACATCTGGATTTTCGGCATCGGGGTGCTTAATACAAACTGTTTTTAAAGGGAGCTTGTTGTTGTCTGTTTGAGCAGACAAGTTCCTAAAACCAAACATTCCCGCAAGAAAGAATAATAAAATTAATTTTTTCATTTTATATAAATTTATGTGTAAAGGTAGTAAAAATAAAATAAAAGTTACCTCTTTTTAAGAAAAAAACTTTTTAATATATCTTCACATTCATTGGCTAAAACACCCGATTTTATTTGAGTTTTAGGGTGAGTTACACGCAGATTTATACTTGAAAATCCTCTTTTAGCGTCTGCTGCACCATAAACTATGCGCCCAATTTGACTCCAAAATAAGGCTCCTGCACACATTAAACATGGTTCTAGTGTAACATAAATAGTGCACTCATTTAAGTATTTACCGCCAATATAATTAGCGGCACTTGTAATGCATTGCATTTCGGCATGGGCGGTAACATCGGTTAGTGTTTCAACCAAATTATGTCCTTTTGCTATTATTTTTTCGTTAGCTACAATAACAGCACCTACCGGCACCTCATCATTATCTGCAGCTTTCTGAGCTTCTTTAAGCGCTTCGCGCATAAAGTACAAATCGTTATTTATTTGCAATTGCACGGCGTATTATTAGTAATTTGAATATCGTTAATATATGAAGTGCTGTCTTTTTCAACTATAATTAACTTGTAGTTATATTTTTGCTCAAACTCTTTTTTAGGTTGAATAAAATATTCGCCGTAAGGTTTTTTATGTACATCGCTTAAACCATAATTTACTTCAAAATGGCGTAATTCTATTTTTAGCAAAGCTTCGTTTTTAATTAAGCACTTTAGTTTACACTTAGCTAAATCGTCTAATTCAAACTTTTTAAATACAAGCTCTTGCATTTTGTATTCGTTAATTGACACGCAACTTCTAGTGCCAAAAGTTGCATAAATAATAAGCAAACCAAGACCAAATCCTATTCCGTAAAATTTTAAGCGTTGTAAAAAATTCATGCTCCAAAAGTAGCATAAAAAAACCGCTCAAAAAGAGCGGTTTTAATTTTATTTTAATAAAGTTACATGCCCAACGTACTCATGATCTTTTTGCCATAAATCTGTAACAATAACTTTCCATTGGTAAACATCAGATTTTGTATCAATAACATTTCCTTTTACTGTACCATCCCAACCTTTTTCAATGTCGTTTGAGTAAAAAATCTTTTCTCCCCAACGGTCAAATATCCAAAGATTGAAGTTTTTTATACCCACACCTTTTCCGGTAAAATAATCGTTTACACCATCGCCATTTGGCGTAAAGCAATTAGGTATATAAAAGATAAAGTCAGGGCCAATATAAACAGGTCTGCTAACAGTGTCTTTGCAACCCCATTGATTTCTAACAGCTAAAAACACATTGTATGAGCGAGGTGTTTGTGTGTCGTAATAGTGAACAGGGTTTGCTGTTGTGCTATCAGTAATATTATTATCATTAAAAAACCATGCTGAAAAATTATTTCCTTGCGATGTGTTTGTGAATGAAATATAAGGCGTCATAATTGTTCCGTCACTTCCAGCCCAATCAAAGCTAGCAACAGGTCTAGGATATACGGTTATATAATTTTTCTTTGATATGGAATCAACACAACCACTATCTGTAGTACAAATTAAACTTAATGAATAATAAGCTAAATTAAAGTTTGATTTATTAGTATAGCAATTTTGGAAACTTCCGCTAGCAGAGGTGGTTAGCGATTGTCCATTACCAAAATTCCATTGCCAAGAATTAACGCTTGCAGGGCCTGTTACACTTGAAGAGCTATCTTGAATAGATATACATAAATCAGTACAACCCGCACGTTTCGGAGCATAAAATCTTGGAATTGGCTTGTAGTTAACATACGAGTTGGCAACAATTGTATTTGTACAACCTTTATCACTTGTTAAATATAAGCTAAGCGTTTGGGTGCCGGCTGTAGCAAAAGTGTAAGTTACATTTTGTCCGTTTGCCTGTACATTTCCAGGTGTGTTATTAAAATTCCACTGATAAGTAGCAATGGTGCCTCCCGGCAAATTATTAGCATTTATGCTCATGGCTTTGCCAAAGCAATTTTTTAAATATGAAATATTTGCATAAGGTAAATCCCACACATATACAGTATTGCTCGAAATACTTGTACAGTTTGCATTTGATGTTACTGTAAGTGTTACTAAATAGCTGCCAGGCAACGAATAACTTTGCGTAGATGTAGCAATAGGACTAGTTAATAAAGTATTACCATTGCCGTATGTCCAAGCGTAATTGGTAATGCTTCCTATTGGAATATTAGAACCGCTGCCGCTAAAATTTATAGGCTGTTTATCAACACATAAGTTTGAAAAAGTAAATGCAGATATCGGATTAGGATTAACCCAAACATTTTGCAAGGTTGATGCGCTGCAAACTAAAGTAGTGCTAGGTATTGTGGTATATACAGTATATGACACAGGAGTATTGCCATAACTAGCAAATACTGTTTGGGTAGATAAAGAAGTGTTTGTAATTGAATTACCTGTATTGCCAAAATCCCATCTAAAAAAGCCTAATGGATTACCGTTGCTATTGCCGCTAAACGACATAGTTGAAGGATTGCCAAAGCAAACTGAATCAGAAGTAAATTTAGCCGTTGGAAGAGCATACACTGTAACAGGTTTACTAATAGAATCTTTACAACCATTAATGGTAGTTACCCAAAGAGTAGCAGTATATGTAGTATTAACCGTTGCATTAGTTGCAGAGTTATATGTAAACACAGGATTAGGTAAAGCAGATGTACCTCCGCTTATTCCAAAATCCCAATTATAGGTTGAAATTGACCCTGTGTTTAAATTTGAAGTGATGTTACACAAATTAATGAAATTACTTGCTGTATTATAGCAAACGGCAGAGGGGGTGAAATTAGGGATAGCTCTGCCATACACTTGTACTGTTTTTTTCATTGTATCTGAGCAGCCGTCGGTGTTCATTACCACTAAACTTGCGGTAAAAGTTCCCGAAGCCGGATAAACATAAGCAGGCGCAGCTATATTTGAAAGTGCTGAGGCATTACCATAATCCCACGTGTAAGTCATAGTGCCTGAAGGCGTTGTTGAGTTGTTTGTAAAGCTTGTAGTGCCATTTAAACAAATATTGTTAACGCTAAAATTGGCTGTAGGTTTTTGAGAAATAGTTACGTTTTTACTCGTACTGTCTTTACAACCATTTGCATTAACAATAGTTAAACTAATTGTTTTAGGACCAGAGCTAGCATAAGTATGATTGGCATTAGCCGTGGTGGCATTAGCTGTTGCATCTCCCCAATTATAGGTGTAGTTTGTAATTGACGAGCCACCATTTAAGGAAGATGTACTAACTACTGCTACTGTTGGCCCGCTACAGCCGGTTGCCCCTATGTTAAACGCTGCAATAGGTAGTGCGTAAACAGATAAGGGTTTGCTGATAGAGTCGATGCAGCCGCCTGAATTTTGCACAATTAAACTAGCGGTATAATTTCCGGCACTTGGGTATGTGTATGAAGGCGATGTAGCATTAGAAGGCGAAGAACTGTTACCAAAATTCCATGTATAAGACATAGTTCCTGAAGGTGTTGTAGAAGAATTATTAAAGTTAAAACTATTACCATAACAAAGAGAAGGCACTATAAAATTAGCAGTAGGCTTTAGTGAGATTGTAACGTTTTGCGTGATACTATCTCTACAGCCTGTTAAGTTTGTAACCACTAATTTAACGGGATACGTTCCCGCAGTTGTGTATGTGTAATTAGCAGGATTGCCACTACCCGTGTTCCCATCTCCCCATGTCCAATTTGTACTTGATATAGCGGATCCTCCATTTAAACTACTTGTACTATTCACATTTAAAGTAGGTGAACAGGCCGTACTACTAAAATTAAAACTGGCTATTGGTGGCATTGAGTTTTGAAGCACTACGGTACGAGTAATTGGCGAGCATGAGCCTAAGGGATTCATAGTTAAATAATAAGTACCTGATGTTGAAGTTGTAAAGGTTTGGTTTGTAACATTTGTAACGCCACTGCCCGGAGGGCCATTCCAAGTATATGGGTTTAAGCCTGGAGGGGCTGTTACCGTATTATTCATAGCTCCGCATGTTGTAATTGTAGTTGCACTTGTACCAACAGGGTATTGTACATTGTTTAGGGTAATAGTCATTGGTTGGCATTGTGCTACAAAATAGCCATACCCCCAATGTCCACCCATAGTACAAGCCCCTGCAGTTACCTGTATCGTAATGCATGAGCCTAAATAAGGGGTTAAATCTAAAGCACTAATTTGCCATGACGGAGTGTATGATACACTGCCGTTATCAGTAAATGCAGCTATTCCACCGCATCCACTGCCGGCAACTATATTAAAGCTAGGACATGGTAATTGAACGCCTGAACAATTTATAATACTAATATTCATATAAGGCTGGTCAGAACAACCGTGACCAGCAGACTGAAGCACCGCTAAAAAAGCAATTCTTAATAAAGAATTAGAGGGCGTTACGGCAAACGTTTGAGAAATTCTATCAGTGTATTGGCCTGTTGTCATATTGTTTACCATACAAACGTTTGGCCCTCCAAAAGGTGAAGCTAAGGAGATGCCTGTGTTTGAATCAGTACCACCGCTCACAATGCTTGAGTTACCTCCAGCACTACCACAGCAGCCAGCCATAGTGGTAGAGTTTGAATTTAATCCATTTGTTTCTGTCCATCCACTCATACCTGCTGTAAAATCCATATTTGTACAAGCGGCCATTGTTTGATACGAACCAGGCGCTAAGGTTTTAAATGTATTATTACTACCCGTTGAAAGATTATACTTTGAATTAATGTAATTGCGCTGAGCGCGATTTATGTAAAACTTATACTCAGCTCCATAACATTTGTTAGCATAGGCATCGCTTCTTGCCTGCAGTTCATTAAAGCCACTTAATGAATCACTCAAAACAGATATTTTATTTATTTGTGCTCTTAATGAGTATGTTATCAAAATTAATATTATGTATATAAATGTTCTCATAATGGGTAAAGTATTAAGGGTTATTTTATTTATATTTTACTATTGCAAGATAGCTCAAGAACAATAGATTAAGCAAATTTTTTAATAAGTTAAAATGCCGTTCCACAGAATCTAAAACGATTTTAGATTATTAAATACGATTTTCACATAAAAAAAACGTCAAAACAGACTGTTTTTTAAAAAACTCTTTTTAGCTTTTCGATCTCATAAGTGTCAAAATATCTCATGCTAAGTGCAGGTATATTTTAGTGCAAAACACTTTACCGGCATTGTTTATATTTTCGTGTTTTTGCGCTATGTAAATAGCGCTTACTAACAAATTGGTAGTGTACAAAAAAGTGTGTAAAGGTAAACGATTTTTAAATTTTACTTAATGCTAAGTATAAATATTAAGGATCATAGCGGCTTTAACGTTGCATTACTCATAGTTTGAGATTAGCGTAATTAATTTTCTTTTGTACTTTATTTTTTGAGTAATTGCATCAAGTGTTACAAGTAACTTTATTTCGGGCGTACAGCCATTTGTGTTTTTGCAATTTCCTTTTGTGGTTTTTTTGCCGTAAGAAATTGATTCAATTGCTATTTCGCATAATTCACTGTTAAAATTTATTTTTGGGTAATAAATTGATGTTGGTGTTACTTCGTTCCATTTTAAACTTTTAGGTTTAATAATTAATTTAGCTTTAATGCATTGCTGCACTAATTTAGTTGTATCTAATTTGTAATTGCATTTTTGTTGTGCTTTTAAATTGCTTGCTGCAATTATAAAAAAAAGAATAAGAGATTTTTTTATCAAATGATTAAATAAAAATATTTAAATTAAAAATACTTGAATTACCCGGAAAAGCCATTTTAGTAAAAGCATAATTAAAGCCAAAGCGCTTCGTTTTAAATCCAAATCCAAAGCTAAAGCCGTTAATTCCTCTTCTGTCGGGCAAAATCATTTCTAATTGTCGGCGGTAATTATAAGCTATTCTTAAAGTAAAATTTTTTGTAAGTATAATTTCCGCTCCTATTGTAATGTGCCTTGCAAAGTTATCTGCTTTGCTGCCAAAGCGTTTAGTAAATTTTTTAAAACTACTTGTGTCTTGTATTTTACTTGGGCTGCTATTAAAGGGATTGGTTTGCCCTGTTGTGTCAACCGGGCTAATGTATTTTAAATTCCACTGGTTCAAGTAATCGTAAACTAAGGTTAATCTAAATGGAGCTTTTGAAACTTTATAGGCCAAGCCTAGTTGCCAATTTAAAGGTAGTTTATCGGTAGATGTTGAGGTGTATGATTTCCAAACGTAACCAAAGTTTTTTGCTAAAATAGATGCGCTAAAACGATTGCGATGGTAATTTACGCCAAAATCAACTGCACTGGCAACACTTCTGTATGTTTCGAACTGAGATAAAATTGTTTTAACAGAAATGCCTATGTTAAAACTAGTGTCATCAAAACGTTTGGCATAGGTCATGTTTAAACTATAATCGCCTGCCCTAAAATTTGAAGTATAATTTCCGTTTTCGTCGTAGCCTTTAAATTTCCCATAGTCGAAAAATTGAATACCGCTGGCTACTGTTCCATATTTTTTTAAATCGTAAGCATAGGCTATATATCCATAATTTAAATCGCCAATAAAATTACAATAGTTAAGGGTAACTTGATTATGCATAAATTTATTTAAAGCTGCCGGGTTGCCATAAATTAAGTTAATATCATCGCCCCAAATTGGCATAGCGCTTCCGCCAAGCGAGGCAGCTCTTGCAGTTGAAGGTATATCTAAAAACCGATATGTTGCATTCCCCCCAATTTGAGCATAAAATTTAGTTACAACTAAAATAACGATTATTAATATTGATTTTTTCAATTTTATAGTTAACGGTTTAACTTTTAAATTATTGTTTAGGTTGTTATAAACCGAATAAATCTTTAAGCTTAACGGCTTGTCTGCGACTAACCTCTATTTCTTTATTGTCGTTTAATTTTAAATTCATGCCACCGTTATACCAATTTTCAACAGACGATACATAGTTTAAATTTACAATATGCTTACGGCTTGCTCTAAAAAATTCTTTTTCGTCGAGACGGGTTTCCAGGCTATTTAAGCTGCGTAAAATAAGCGGCTTTTTAGTGTCAAAATAAACCCTAACGTAGTTTCCTTCACTTTCAAATAATCTTACCTCTTTTAATTTAATTAGCCAACTTTTTTCGCCATCTTTAATATAAACAAAATCATTAATGCTTAGCGGCGAATTGTTTTCGTTTTTTACGCCACTTTCTTTTACGTTTAACTTTTTAATGGTTTCTGTTAAGCGCTCGGGATTAACCGGTTTTAACAGATAATCAATTACGTTGAGTTCAAAGGCGCGCATAGCATGCTCATCGTAGGCAGTTACAAAAACAAAATCAACCATACCTGATACTTCTTCGGCAAGCTCTAAACCTGTTTTTCCAGGCATTTGAATATCACAAAAAACAACATCGGGTTTTAAAGCATTAATTTTTTCTTTAGCATCAGTTGCATCTGCGCATTCGGCAATTATTTCAACTTCTTTAAATTGCGCAAGCATGTTTTTTAACTCTTGCCTTGCTAAGCGCTCGTCATCAACTATTACAGCTTTCATATATAGATGTTTAATTGTTTGTTGTTATTAAGTATGTTGTATTTTATTTATGTTTATTAGTTCAATCTCTCTATTTAAGCAAGCTTTTTAAAGTGTTATATTATTTCATGTTTTAGCAAATGGTAACAACTACTTTTAATAACTCAAAGGTATATTAATATCAACAACTACCAAATTATTTAATTCGCTAATAAAAATTTTACCTGCTGAGCCATAAAGTATTTCTAAACGTTGCATTGAATTTTTAAACCCTACGCCTGTTTCGGGAGTAGCATTTATTAATTTACCCGAATTAGAAATTTTTAGTTTAAGCACCTGCGATAGTTTAAATGCTTCAATTTTAATTAGCCCTTTACCGGGTAGTTTAGCTATGCCGTGCTTAATGGCATTTTCTACTTGCGATTGAATAATAAATGGTGGAATTTTTATGTTTTTTACATCTTCAGAAATAATTAATTCGTAATTTAAGCGGTCTTCATACCTTATTTTTTCAAGTGATAAATAATCTTCAACTAATTGAATTTCTTCTTTTAAAAAAATCTCTCTGTTTTTATTCATTATTAAAGCATTTCGCAAAATACCTGAAAGCTTGGTAACAGCCTCTTTTGCTTTAAATGGATCTTCATCAATCAACGCTCTAATGCTGTTCATGCTATTAAACATAAAGTGGGGATTTAATTGAGATTTTAAATTATTTAATTCAAACTCGCGGCTGCTTGCCAAATATTTTAAAGATTTAATTTCGGCTTGTTTGTAATTTTGAAAATATTTAAAACCAAAATAAATAACATTCCATAGCAGAAACGGTACCGAAAAATTAATAATTGAAGAAAGAATGTAGATAACACTAATTGTTGGATTAGGTATATTAAAAAACCGACTGTACACTATTGTTAATAGAAAAAAAACATTTGCTTTTTGTATGGCAAAAAACACAATAAATGCTATTTGAACGGCCAGGTTAAATCGTAAAATATTTAACCGTTTTACCATTATGCGATAAATATGAGTAATTACAACACCCGTAGGGATTAGTAATAAATAAAGCTCGAAATGCTTTATACTGTATTTTGCATTGTCAATGCTTTGAAAAAAGAAATTTGCAAGCACATAAAATGACCAGCCGGTAAACTGACAAATCCAGTAAATATTATTTTTAAAAAAACTTTTTAGCACACAATTTTTGGCTCAATTAGTTTATAATTATATTCTTTTACAAACGACAACTCTGGTTTTTTGATAAAGATCCCATACACAGCACTGCCACTACCACTCATAGATGCGTAAATAGCATTGTTTTGATATATTTTTTCTTTTAATTCTGCTATGGCAGCATGTTTTTTAAAAATACCTTCTTCAAAATCGTTTTTTAAAAAGTTTTTCCATTCACTTACGGGGCAATTTTCAATCACATCTTTTAAATTGTATTTGGCTTTTTGAGGTTTTACTAATTGATAAGCCTCTTTAGTATTGCTATGCACCTTTGGATAAACTACCGCTATGTAGTATGCGCTTAAATTAAGGTTTATGTTACTGAAAATATTCCCAATACCGCTTGCAAAAACAGGCTTATTTTCAATAAAAAAAGCGCAATCTGCCCCTAATTGCGATGCGATAATTAAACGATTGGATAAGGGTATGTTTAAATCAAAAATGCTATTTACGGCATTTATAAAAAAAGCGGCATTTGAACTTCCTCCCCCCAAGCCTGCACCCATGGGAATTGTTTTATAAAGAATAACATTAAGCGGCGGTAATTGAGGATATTGCTCCTTTATGAGCCTATAAGCTTTATAAATTAAATTATCGTTTACATTTCCTTCTATTGCCAGTCCCTCAATTGTTAAATTAAAATCTGTATTCTTGTCATCATCTTTGTCAAGTATTTCAATGGCATCTGCCCAATTTATGGGATAAAAAACAGTTTCTATAGTGTGGTAACCATTGTGTAAACGTTCAATTACATTTAAACCTATATTTATTTTTGCGTTAGAATAAAAAATCATGCTTTAACATATTTTGCAATATTCAAAATAATTGCTAAATTGCGCAAATTATTACAATTAAAAGGTATATGAAAAAAATTACTTTAAGTTTTTCTGCGATGTGTATAACAGCAGCAATTATCATGTCGTGCAGTAAAAAAGCTGCAGTTTCGCCTAAGTTAGATCAAGAATTTCAAACCTCAATAAATGCAGTATATGCAAATACATTGGTGTACGAAATTGATGATATTGTTGGTTATGCCTCTGAAAATTGGAATAATTTAAACAGCAAATTTTTTAACCCTGCACCTGCAACTACCGGCGGAAGTATTTCTATTTCAGTTGCACCTGCAGCACCATCTGGTTCATTAATAACAATTACGTATAACTCAACCGTTACTTGCATTGATGGTAAAAAAAGAAGCGGCTCTATATTGATTAACAGCAGCCCTTCAAACACTGTATGGACGGCACAGTTTTACCGCAATCCGGGGTACAAGTCAATAATTACATTTAATAATTATTATGTTGACGGTTATCATATAGACAATATGCCTGGCAGTACACTAACGATCTCAAACAATATGCCTATTAGCTTTAACCAAAGCACCACACCATTAAATTGGACAATTGCCGGAAACTTAAGTTTGTGGTTGCCTAACCCATCAGGATCTGCTTCAACTGATTCAATGACTTGGCATGGTTCATTTACAAAATCGCTTGTAAACTCAACCTCTGCAGTAATGGCAAGTCAAACATCTACGGGTAATATTAATTGGAGTCCTAATACTACAAGCACTTTATCATTGGGTGCTACCTTAAACTATACCGTAAATGCAAATGGTTATTTAAAATCGGCTAATACAACTTATAGTATTTCAAACGCAACAGGTACCCCATTATATCGTAGTTTCTTATGCTCACCTGAAAGTTTCTCTTCAATATCAAGTTATTCGGTTGTACCATACGTTACACCAAATGTTTCAGAATGGCACCCCGTAACCGGCGGAATGTTAATGTCAACTATTACAGGCGACAGCCAACCAAGATATGTTGATTTTGCTTCAGGAGCAGCCGCCCCGGCATGCGATAATTCGGCAACAATTAGAATATTAGGCAATACTTACCCTGTTACATTACGTAAATAATTTAATATCAAATATTTAAAATAAAACCGCCATTTTGGCGGTTTTTTTATTGCCCTTATTTTAATTGTTAAAATACATAAATATTTGATTTTCATTTAATTAAAAAAATAAAAGTAATAAAAAATACCCTATAAATTTCGTACATTTGTAGCTCTTTATTTAGCAAGGTAAAATAAAGAAAAATTATAAAAATTAACAACTCAAAGCACACCTTGTAACCTTTGATACAATTTAATTAAAAAAATGGCAGATAAAGCCTTAGTGGGAACTACAGATTTTGATTGGGATTCAATCGGAAAAAAACAAGACAATTACACTAGCGAAGAAAAAACAAAGTTAGATGAATTGTATGGAAAATCGTTAAATACAATTAGCGACCTTCAAATAGTTGAAGGAAAAATTGTAGCAAAAAACAACCGCGAAGTGGTTGTAAATATTGGTTACAAATCAGATGGTGTAGTTGCACTTTCTGAATTTCGCTATAACCCAGATATTAAAATTGGCGACATGGTTGAAGTTTTTGTTGAAAAAGCAGAAGATCAAGGCGGTCAATTATTACTATCGCACAAAAAAGCACGTGCTAACAAGAGTTGGGACAGAGTTAATCAAGCATTAACTTCTGAAGAAATTGTAAAAGGATACGTTAAATGCCGTACAAAAGGCGGTTTAATTGTTGATGTTTTTGGAATAGAAGCATTTTTACCGGGCTCGCAAATCGATGTTAAACCTATACGCGATTACGACTTATATGTTGGAAAAAATATGGAGTTTAAAGTTGTGAAAATTAACAACGAGTTTAAAAACGTTGTGGTATCGCACAAAGCGCTTATAGAAGCTGAGCTTGAAACACAAAAACGCGATATTATTTCTAAACTTGAAAAAGGTCAGGTATTAGAAGGTACTGTAAAAAATATTACTTCTTATGGTGTGTTCGTTGATTTAGGTGGTGTTGATGGATTAATTCACATTACTGATTTATCATGGGGCAGAATTACTCATCCGGAAGAAATAGTAAAATTAGATGAAAAAATAAATGTTGTTATACTTGAGTTTGATGACGATAAAAAGCGTATTGCACTTGGATTAAAGCAACTTACAACACACCCTTGGGAAAGCCTTAGCACTGAATTAAAAGTTGGCGATAAAGTAAAAGGAAAAGTAGTAGTAATTAATGATTACGGCGCTTTTGTTGAAATAGCACAAGGTGTTGAGGGCTTAGTACACGTTAGTGAGATGAGCTGGAGCCAACACTTGCGCAGTGCACAAGAATTTGTAAAAGTGGGAGAAGAGGTTGAAGCGCTTGTTTTAACATTAGATCGCGAAGAGCGCAAAATGAGTTTGGGAATGAAACAACTTACGCCTGATCCTTGGAACATGATTATTGAAAAGTATTCAAAAGGAAGCAAGCATACAGGTTCGGTACGCAACTTTACTAATTTTGGTGTTTTTGTTGAGTTAGAAGAAGGCGTAGATGGATTAGTTCATATTTCAGATTTAAGCTGGAGTAAAAAAATCAAACATCCTTCTGAATTTTGCAAAGTAGGTGATAAAATGGATGTAGTTGTTTTAGAAATTGACAGCGAAAACCGCCGTTTATCATTAGGCCATAAGCAATTAGAAGATAATCCATGGGACGTTTTTGAAACTATTTTTACAGTTGATTCTATCCACCGCGGAACAATTACCTCACTTAATGATAAAGGTGCAACTATTGGATTGCCATATGGTGTAGAAGGCTTTTGCCCTGCACGCCATTTAGCAAAGGCAGATGGCACAAGCGCTAAAAACGAAGAGGTGCTTGACTTTAAAGTAATTGAGTTTAACAAAGATGCTAAACGCATTGTAGTTTCACATGCTCGCTTACATGAAGATGTAAAAGAAGATGCTAAAAAAGCAGAAAAAACAAATAGAAAAGTTGAAGCTGAAGAAACTAAAAAAGCCGTTAAGAAAGTAAAAGAGAGCGTTGAGCGTTCAACGCTTGGCGATATTTCAGCACTTTCTGATTTAAAAAATAAATTAGGCAATAAATAAGCCTACATAAAATTCCTTGCCACGAGCTGGTAAAGGTACTAAGAAACCATGCCAGGTTTTTTAGTTTTTGAGAGCCAAAACCCTACACATAACGTGTAGGGTTTTTGGTTTTATACAAATTGTATATTTGCTTTTGCTATAACAGTTTCAAATTAATGAAAAAAGAAAAAATAAATACTTTTATAAAATTATTGCTTAACAATGATTTATTTTTTCATACTGCACTTTTAATTATTAGCGCAGTCATAAGCGCTCAAACATATATTTTAAATGATTTTGGAATTTTTGAAATTTTTAAAAATGCATACAATAAAATAATTGTCGGAGCTAACCCTTATGATTTTTTCCTTTATAAAAATTATATTTGGGATAGGTATCTTTACCCTCCTCAATTTGTATTTATCCTATACCCAATTTTTACTTTACCCGGTTTTATTGGAGCATTTGTTTATTTATATCTATCTATATTACTCTATTATTTATCACTTTCAAAACTACAATTATCAAAGCAAAATAAAAACCTTATTTTTATTATATGCCTGCCGGAAATAATTACGTGCATGCAAAACTTACAAACAAACTTATTGGTTGTTGCCGGCATATTGTTTGCTTTTGGTTATATAAAAGAAAACAAACCCATTATGGCTGCTTTTTCAATAAGTTTTAGTTTTATAATTAAAGTTTATCCTGCTTTAGTAGGCATTTTTGCATTATCAACAAAAAAAAAATTACATATTATCGTTTATACTTTGTGTATAGTAATAATTATATCACTTGTTCCCTTGTTTAAAATAAACTGGGATAGATTAGTAGAGGTAAATCAACTTTGGTTTAAAAGCCTTGCCACGGATACATCTTCAAACGAAATATCAAAATCATTTTCAGTAATGGCTTTATTAATGAAACTTTCTATAATGTCATCGCATTTTTTTATACTTCAACTTTTAGCCCTTATGCTAACCTTATTTCCTTTTGTACATATAAAGCAACAATTAACCTTAAATTATCAGTTGTTGTTGCTTTCGCTTTTGTTAGTTTTTATAATTATTTTTAATCACGCAGCTGAATCTCCCACTTATGTAATTGCCGCAACCGGCGTAAGTATTTGGTATATAACTGCGCAAAAAAATAGTGTAAATACATTCTTATTTATTTTATTTTTAATTTTTTGTGTATTATCTCGTACTGATTTGTATCCAAGCGGAGTACGTCAATTTTTATATGAGTACAAGAGTAAAGTTTGGCCCTGCACATTAATATGGCTTAAAATTTTAATTGAATTATTTCAAAATAAAAATATTATTCAAAAAACAGAATTTGCAGTTGAAAAATAGCATAAGTATTATATTACCCATTTATAATCCACCTGTTGGGTGGGAGCATGTTTTTTTAAAAAATTATAATTTAATAATAGAGTTGTTAGGAGAGTTTGACATTAATTTTGTTTTAGTAAATGATGGCTCTAAAAAAAATATATATCAAACGCAAATCAATTACATCTCCCAAATTAGCAAAGTTGATTTTTTACATTTAAGTACAAATAAAGGAAAAGGTGCTGCTGTTAGGCATGGGTTGATGAATGCTAATTCAAATTACTACGTTTATACCGATTATGATTTCCCATATATTTTTCAAAACATAAAATCTATTGCAGAGTTATTATCTCAAAATAGATTTGATGTTGTTTTTGGTACAAGAACAAAAGAGTATAACAATCACCTATCATTTAAAAGAAATTTTATAAATAAAACATGTATTTTTTTAAATGAAAAAATTTTGCAATTACCACATGCAGATACCCAATCAGGTCTAAAGGCTTTTAATGAAAAAGGGAAAAAAATAATGCTAACCACTAAAATAAACCGCTTTTTATTTGATACCGAGTTTATTTTAAAAGCGACTAAAAACAAAGATATTAAATTAACAAGCATTGATTTAACTTTAAAATCAAATATAATATTTAGCAAAATGTCGTATAAAACAATGCTTGTTGAAGCGGTTAATTTTGCAAGAATTTTTTTAATGAGAATTAAATTTTAATTTATGAAAACAGTTACATTTTTAATACATAAAAATCAAAATGCAACAAAATAAAAAAATTTGCTTAACTTTTGATTTAGAAGAGTTTGATTTGCCAAATGAATTTGGAAATAATTTAGATTTTGAAAAACAATTAAGCATTTCAACTAATGGTGTTTTAAAGGTTTTAAATATTTTAGATAAACACAATGTTGAATGTACTTTTTTTTGTACGGCAAATTATGCAAAGCACAACGTAGAACTAATTAAAAAAATAGCTGTTACTCACGAAATAGCTTCGCACAGCTATTTTCACTCCTCTTTTTCAGAGAGCGATTATGCATTATCAAAAAAAGAACTGGAGGACATTATTAAAAAGCCTGTTTATGGTTTTAGAATGCCTAGGATGAATAATGTAAGTGTTAAGTATTTGCATGCTGCCGGCTATTTATACGATTCGTCAATCAACCCAACTTATTTGCCTGGTAAATACAATCATTTTAATTCAAAAAGACATATCTTTTTAAAGGGGCAAATTACCGAAATACCGGCTTCTGTTTCAACTTTTTTAAGAATCCCTTTATTTTGGCTAAGTTTTAAAAATTTACCTTTTAAATTGTATTTGTTTTTATGCAAAATTGAACTTAAAAAAAGAAATTTTTTAAATATATATCTGCACCCGTGGGAGTTTACCCCGTGGGAGCATGCAAATATTCCTTTTTATGTTAAAAAAAATAATGGCAGCAATCTATGCAATCGCTTAGAAAATTTTATTTTAGCTTTTAAATCAGAAGCTCAATTTTGCCCTCTAAGTTTCTTATTAAATTCTTAAATTTTGATAGTAATACCAAGTGCAAATGCCGAATCGTTTTACTCAAAACTCAAAAACTTTAGAGCCAATTTAAGAGGAGTTACTGATATTAAATTTTTTCTCTTTAGACTACAAAAATTATTTACTTAACTGTTTCTCTCAACTTTTATGAATGACCCTTTATTTACTCATTAAAGTCTAAATTTATTGATTAAGAAGAGATTCCTTTTTCAAAAATTAATTCTGTAACTCTCTAAAGGCATTTTACACTCGGCGTTAGGAAACGAATAAGACTCTGTTTTATTTGCGTGATAAAAATGAATGTTTTTTTTAAATGTTTTTGGAATTGCAGTGCCGGTAGGTAGTTTTTTTACAGGAGTGTCAAAAACTAATTCAACGGTAACAATTAATGAGTCTTGCGCACTCCATTTTCGTTCCAAATGTTCTAATTTTGCCCACAAACCTCTATTTAATTCATAATATTGAACTGAGCAATTAACGTAAGAGAAGGTAATTTTCATTTCTTCTTTTGTTGATGAAAAAGTTTCGGCAGGGCATAAATGACCTTTATCATAGTCATTTCCGGCAAAATCTTTTGAAGAAGCTGTTTTTATGCCTTTTTCGCTGTAAAAATTTAGACCCTTTCTATTTACATCTTTATTTTCGGTAAAATGATATACAGAATAAACTACCTTTACAGGATTTCGGTACTCTTCAGAATACCATACTTTATAAATTCCTTTATCAATAAATTTTAAATTATTTTCTTGTTTAAAGGAAACTACAAATGCAACATAAATAGGTAAAAGGAATATTTTTTTTATCATAGGTGAGTTTTTTGTAATAAGGTATCAACCATTTGTTTCTTCTTCGTTCTTCGTTATTATTTATTTCAAAATTGCAATTATTTTTTAAGTGCAGTTATTTTGTACGTAAAGATATTGATTGTTTTTTTTGTTATGCAAAGGAAAACGTATTATAGTTTAATTTGCTATCCTTTTTTAAATTGCTTTTTCAAAAAATAATTTTATGTTTTTTGGGTTAAAATATATTTGAATTTATATCGATTGTTTTAATAAAAAATTTACAATGTAATTTACCAGCTTATTCTTTACTGGGAATATTTACCGTGATTAAAATCATTGATGTTAAAGAATTTTCATCATAGCGTTTGATTTGATTTGAAATTAGTTTTGTGCTAATAAAATAAAAAACATGAAGCAACTTATTTTATCAAGGATTACTGTTTTATTTGTTTTTTTTAATTCTTTTTTTCTATTCCAAAGTATTAAAGCTCAAGAGATAGACACCTCCGAAAATCAGTTGGCTATTTATGCTCAGCTTCGTACAAGGTTTGAGTTTAGAGATGGTACTTATAGGCCTTTAGCGCCAAATGAACTGCCTGCAGCACTTATAAGCGATCGCATTCGACTTTCGTTTGATTATAAATATAAAAGCAGTTTAATTGTGAAAATTTCTCCGCAAACACTAGGTATATGGGGGCAAGCTAATATGGTGCAAGGCATTGAAAATGGAGGAAATAAAATAGCTATATTTGAAGCTTGGTCAAAATTACGAATTTCAGATTTTGTTAACGTTAAAATAGGTCGTCAAGTAATTTCGCTAGATGATGAGCGTTTTTTTGGTGAAACTGATTGGTTGCAAGGAGGTAGGGTGCATGATGCTGTATCTTTAAATTTTAATAAAAATAATTTTGAGATAAAAAGTTTTTTTGCCTACAATCAAAACTATAAAACACTTTATGGTAATAATTATTCTAACGTTTCTGGTAATTCTTACAATACAACAGATGCTTTTCCTTATAAATGGATGCAAACTGTTTGGGGATTGCTCCCTATTGGAAAAAAATCTAAAATAACTTTGCTTGCTACAAACCTTGGGTTTCAACAATCTACAATTTCTGCAAGAGATACAGTCGTATATTATAATCAAACATTTGGAATTAATTTTTATTACAATTGCCAAAAAATATCAGCTATGCTAATAGGTTATTTTCAATGTGGGCAAAACAGTTTTGGTGTAACAACACAAGCTTATTTAGCATCGGCAAGTATTAGTTATAAAATCAATGATGCTTTTTTTATTGGAATGGGTAGTGATTTAGTAAGCGGTAATAATGTAGGTAGTTCTCAAAATATTAACACGGCGTTTAATCCATACTTTCATACCGGTCATAAATTTTATGGAAATATGGACTATTACTATGTTGGTAATTCTCATAAAAATGCAGGTATATCAGATTCTTATTTTAAAATCACCTGTAAAAACAAAGGTAATTCATCTATCAACCTTGCTCTTCACCAATTTGTAACGCCCAATAATATTAAAGATATTTCAAAAGTATATGACTCGAACTTGGGTCAAGAAGCAGACTTATATGCATTATATAAGCTTAACAAATTTGCTACATTTGAGGTAGGCTATTCATTTTATTTAACCACACCTACCGTAAATTTTTTGAAAAATATCCCTAATGGAAAATATTTTCAACAATGGGTGTGGACAAGCGTAAATATAACACCACAATTATTTAAATCTAAATTTTAATGCGTTTAAAATAAAAATATTTTTAAAAAAAATGATAAAAATCAGTCCTTAAATTTTATTGTTAAATAGAAACGAAATAACTTTGCAGAATGAAAAGAATATCTACAATGTCCTTAACTAGAAACAACTTTATAATTAAATGTAAAAAATAATCAGTTAAAATTGATATTGGTTAAGTTTGACTATTGCAATAAGTTAAGTATATACTGTATCTATCAAGAAATAATTAAATATCATACCATATGACAACAACACGTATAAATTTTTTAGCAACGATTACAATAGCAACCGTAATGTTAAGTTGCTCAACGAATAGCACTAAAGCAGATGCGTCTAATTCTACCGCAAATATTACATCGGCTGCAGATATAGTTGCAGAAGGAAACCCCGAAGCGCTGCAAGTAACAGGTGCCCCTAATGTACCTGCACCTATTGGTAATAGAGGCGCAAAAAAATTAATAGTTAATTTAGAAACTTCTGAAATAGAAGGAATAATAGCAGATAGTATCCATTACACATTTTGGACATTTAATGGAACCGTTCCCGGAAGTTTTATTAGAGTTAGAGAAGGTGATGAAATCACTTTGAATCTTAAAAATGCAGCAAATAGTGTAATGCCTCACAACATTGATTTACATGCTGTAACAGGTCCGGGAGGTGGAGCTGCCGTTACAACCTCGGCTCCCGGCAAAGAATCGTCGTTTACATTTAAAGCAATTAATCCCGGTCTTTATGTTTACCATTGTGCTGCACCTCCTGTGCCAATGCATATTGGTAATGGCATGTATGGCCTAATTTTAGTTGAACCTGCGGGAGGGTTGAAGCCAGTTGATAAAGAATTTTATATAATGCAAGGTGATTTTTATACAAAAGCATCTACAATTAAGAAAGGTTTAATGGAATTTAATAACGATAAAGCAGTAGCAGAAGAACCGGATTATGTTTTATTTAATGGTAAAAAAGGATCGTTGTTAGGAGCTAATAAACTTGAAGCAAAAGTTGGCGAAACCATTCGTTTATTTGTTGGAAACGGTGGACCAAACCTAACTTCGTCTTTTCACGTGATTGGCGAAATTTTCGATAATGTATATATAGAGGGTGGTTCTACTGTTTCGCATAATATTCAAACAACAATGATACCTGCCGGCGGTGCAACAATTGTTGAATTTAAAGTTGATGTTCCGGGTGAGTATGTTTTGGTTGATCATTCTTTATCAAGAGCGTTTAATAAAGGGTGTATCGGAAAATTAAAAGTAAGCGGAAATGCCAACCCAAAAATTTACTCTTCAAATAAAACTGCTGCTGCAGAATAGTTTATTGGTAGTAGAAAAATATAAATGCAGGCGCTTTGTGATTATTGTGCCCATCTGTTTCCTTTTATTTTTTATAGAATCGTGTATCAAAGAAGAAAATACGGAGCATAAAAGTGAAAAAACACAATTTTTAAATGTCCCCGATTCTTTATATTTAATTAAAGCAAATGTTAAGATGGTTTACATAAAAGGAGGAAATTATAAACCCTTTTTTGGATCAAACACAGCAACAGTTAACGTTAAACCTTTTTTAATTGACGAACGCCCGGTAACAAATAAAGAGTTTTTAGAATTTGTGAAAATTAATCCTCAATGGAGAAAATCAAAAATTAAAAAAATTTTTACTGACAATACTTATTTGCGTGATTGGCCATCAGATTTAGAATTGCCTAAAAATGCTAAACCCGACGCTCCTATATGTTTTGTATCATGGTACGCAGCAAATACATTTGCTAAATGCGCCGGTAAAAGATTAGTAACATTAGATGAATGGGAATTTGTTGCAATGGCTGATGCTGATACATTTAATGCACGAAACAAACCTTCGTACTCAAATAAGATTGTTGATTTGTACTTACAAAAAGAAAGACAATATAACTCGGTAAAACAAACGGCTCCCAATTACTGGGGAGTATATAATATGTTTGATTTAATTTGGGAATGGACAGATGATTTTAATTCAGTGCTTACAACCGGCGACTCTCGTACCGGTAAATACGATGATAAAAATTTGTTTTGTGCAGGTAGTGCAACCAGCGCAACAGATGTTATGAACTACGCTGCTTTTATGCGATTTGGAATGCGCTCATCTATTAAAGCAAATTATACCATTTCTAATTTAGGATTTAGATGTGCAAAAGATACACTATAGTTATTAAAACGATTTGTAATTTTGAAATGTTATTTGAAATTTAATGTGATATGAAATTAATAATTTATACTGCTTTATTTTTTTTTCTCTTTAGCTACTCATGCAATCAACATGATAAGCATGATGAAAAGGATGAACTCGTTGAACTTCCATCAAACTCCATATTTAATTTAAATTCAAAATGGCAAAATCAAGATGGAAAAGAGATTTATTTAAGGAATCTTCAAGGAAAGGTTTTAGTTGTTGTAATGATTTACACAAGTTGTAAAACGGCATGTCCTATTTTAATTTCTAAAATGAAAAATATTGCGTCAAAATTAAACAAAGATGACATTAATAATGTTTCATTAGTGTTAGTTTCAATTGACCCCGAAACGGATACACCGGAGCATTTAAAAGAATTTTCTATCAATAATGCTATGGATAAAAATCCATGGATATTTTTAAGATCAAACGAAAATGCTACTCAAGAGTTTGCAAATATTTTAGCTATGAAGTATAAGAAAATATCGCCACTTGATTTTTCTCATTCTAATATTATTACTGTGTTTAATTCAAAAGGGCAGTTAGTAACGCAAGAAGAAGGCGATATTAACGTTGATAATATAGTTGAGAAAGTTTCGAATACTATATTGAAAGATTTCTAAGTATTAAATAATACCAAGTGCAGATATATTTTAGCCTAAAGATGCGAAAAAGAACGAGTAGATTGAGCTACAATATATCCGCGCTTGGTATAAAGCAATAAAATTTAAAACAATATATCTCTTTTCTGTAAAGAAAAGCAAGCGATTACTATTTTTCACTTTTTCCCTTTTTTACAGGAACTGCATATAGTGGATCTTCTGGCCATGAGTGTTTAGGGTATCTTCGTTTTAATTCGTTGCGCGTTTCGAAGTATAGATTATTCCAAAAGCTTTTTAAATCGCTCGTTATTTGAACCGGTTTATAACCCGGTGAAAGCAAGTGAATGAGTATTTTATTTTTATTATTGTTTATTGTGGGGGTTTCTTTCCAGCCAAAAATTTCTTGTAAGCGAACTTTTAGTGTTGCTTGTTCCCCGTTAGGGTAATATTCAATTTTAATAAACGAACCACTTGGCACTTTAATTTTGCCGGGAACTAATTCATTTAATAATCGCTGTTGCTCATAGCTTAGCGAATTGTATAAACATTCCGCAATATTAATTTTTTTAAAATCTTCGTTTGTTTTGCAATTATTGAGGTATAGGTACAGCCAATCAATATTGTCTGTAAATAAATCTTCGTTTCTTATTTTTGGCCAGTGAGAATCATTGTTCCACGCAATTATACTTTTAATGCGATTTCTTAATTGTTCAAAATCATCATTTAAATTAAGTAGTTTTGTGTAGTTGTTTTTTATTACTGACTTAATTGCGAGTTCTATTTTTTCGGGTGATGGTTTTGTATTTTGGCGTTCTCCTAAAATTATACTGCCAAGCTTAAAGTTTGTTTGAGAGATTAATTTACCTTTTCTAATATCCCATTCAACAATATCTTCTTCCTGCAATTGATCTTTTAAATCAATTGGGTTTAGTGGCGAAGCAGAGAATATTTTTCCTAATCCTTCTCGCATATCGAGATTAGAAATTGCTATCCATGGTTCATGAGCCAGCGAATCGTTATGTTTCAACATTGCTATTTTCCCATTCACAAGTTGAAATTGTGCATTATTTCCTGGCCTTGCAGAGGCTACTCTTTCCGGATATGCCATTGCAATTAAAAAACCAACGTCATTAACATCATAGCTATTATTGTTACAATGTGTATTTATTAAGCTTCTATATTGCGCCGAAATTTTTTCAATATTTAAAAGCGACTTGCTTAAATTTTGATTCTTTCGTTGGCGTCTTAAGTATTCAACTCGCAGATTAATATCTGTATTTTGTTCGTTTTGTAAAATATCGCGCTCTTCAATTAAAGCGGCAACATCGCAAGCTAAAGCTTTTTGATTCTCACTTTTTGCGCTTAAAAGCATGTGTGAAATTCGTGGATGTGCCGGAAACTTTAGCATAAGCTTACCGTGCGGAGTAATTTTATTGTTTTCAATTGCACCTAATTGCATTAATAAATCTGTTGCTTGATTAACTGCTGCTTTTGGTGGTTGATTGAGCCATGTTAAGTTTGAAATATTTGCTTCGCCCCAATTTTTTAACTCTAAAACTAAAGTGCTTAAATCGGCTTCTAAAATTTCAGGAGTTTGAAACTCAGATAGGCGCTCGTGTGTTGCTTTTGTCCAAAGTCTATAACAATAACCGTCGCTTAATCTTCCGGCTCTACCGCTTCTCTGCGTTGCCCTATCTTTAGAAATACGGTGTGTTGTTAGTTTTGATAAGCCAGATGAAACATCAAACTTTTGACTTTTTGCAAAGCCTGTATCAATTACTATTTTTATTCCTTCAATGGTTAAACTGGTTTCAGCAATTGAGGTTGCTAAAACAATTTTTCTTATGCCGTTTTTATTTGGAATAATTGCTTGTTGTTGCTCATAACGGCTAAGTTTAGAGTATAAGGGGTAAATTAAAGTATCTTGTAAATGTTTCTTTAGCAATTCAAAACATTTTTTTATTTCACCCTCACCAGGTAAAAAAATTAAAATATCGCCTTGATGTTTTTTAATAGCGGTGTTTACGCAAGATAAAACGGACTCCGGTAAGAAAAAAGCATCGGCATCAATAGGGCTATAATTTATATCAACAGCATAATTTTTTCCTAAACTTGTTATTTCTTTTGCATTTAGTAAATCTTTTAGTAGAGTTGAATTAATAGTTGCCGACATTATTATTAATTTTAAATCGGGTCTAAACTCTTTTTGTAAATCTCGACAAAGAGCTAATGCTAAATCAGTATTTATACTCCGTTCGTGAAATTCATCAAAAATTACACAAGCATAGCTTTCCAAAAAAGTATCTGTTTGCATCATGCGGGTAAGCACACCTTCAGTAACAACTTCAATTTTAGTTTCGTTACTGGTTTTTGATTCAAACCGTATTTTGTAGCCAATTGTTTTACCTACATCTTCATTTAATAGAAAAGCCATGCGCTCAGCCACTGTTCTTGCAGCTAATCTACGAGGTTCGAGCAAAATGATTTTTTTATTTTGAAGCCATAATGTTTTAAGTAAAGCAATGGGCAATAAAGTGCTTTTTCCTGCACCAGGCGGGGCGTTAATGATTAATGTATTTTCAATATTAAGCTCTGAAATAACATCAGCCAAAATATTTTCAATTGGTAATATAGCTTGATGGTTTAAAATTAAAAAACAATTATAATTTACTTAAAGCATTTGAAAATGCTTTAATGGTCTTATCTAAATCATCGTAAGAATGAGCTTCACTCACAAATCCTACTTCGTAACCACTAGGCCCTAAGTAAACACCCTCTTCAAGAAGTAAGTGATACAGCTTATTGAAATGATTTAAATTATTGGCATTGATTTGCGAAGATGAGTTTATTTTCTCTTTATCAGTAAATGAAATCCAAAAAACACTTCCAATACTGAATAGTTTAAATAATTTAAATGTGTTATTTTTTAAAATACCATTTACCAGATAATTTGTTTTTGTACTTAAACCAGTGTAAAAATTTTCTTTTAAACATTCCGTTAATTGTGCTTTACCGGCACTCATTGCTACGGGGTTGCCACTTAAAGTACCCGCTTGGTAAACACTACCCTCCGGACTAATGCACGACATTATTTGGTGCGAAGCGCCATAAGCACCCACGGGAAAACCTCCTCCAATAATTTTACCGTATGTAATAATATCCGGCTTAATATTAAAGTAACCGGCAGCCCCTTCAAAGCCAATTCTAAAACCACTTATTACCTCGTCAAATATTAGTAGTGATTTATTTACGCTACATATTTCTCGTAAAAAAGTTAAAAAACTTTTGTCCTGAAGCAGCAAGCCATTATTTGCAGGAATGGGTTCAATAATTATACAGGCAATTTCGTTTTTAAATTGCTCAAAAGCTTTTTCAACAGCAGTTTTGTCATTTAATTCAACCGAAATAGTTTCGTTAACAAAACTTTGAGGCACACCCGCACTACTGCTGTTGCCAAAGGTTACTAAACCACTGCCTGCTTTTACAAGTAGAGAGTCGGCATGGCCGTGATAACAACCCTCAAATTTTAAAATTTTATTTCGCTTAGTGTATCCGCGCGCCAATCGAATTGCACTCATTACGGCCTCTGTACCGCTGCTAACAAATCTTAATTTTTCAATGTAGGAGTTGTTTTTTAAAATTAATTCTGCTAATTCATTTTCGGCACGACTTGGCGCTCCAAACGAGGTGCCTTTTCGCATTGTTTTTTCAACTGCAGTTAATACGGTATCGTTAGCGTGACCTAAAATTAGTGGCCCCCAACTGCAGCAATAGTCAATGTATTCGTTTTTATCTTCGTCCCATATATGAGACCCTTTTCCATGTTCAATAAAAATAGGTGTGCCTCCAACACTTTTAAAAGCTCTTACGGGTGAATTAACCCCACCCGGAAAATATTTTTTTGCTGATTCAAATAAAGAAATAGAGTTTTGAAAATTCATTATTGCGTAATTTAATTTTGCGGCAAATATACGAATAGAGATTGAGTTGAATTGGAGCAAGCGATAACTAATCATTAAAATTTACTTAAACCGTAACTTTTATTGTAAAATACATTATATAAACAAAGCATTGTGTAAAATAGGCTGAATGATTCAAAAATTACAACTGTTATTTTAAATATTTTCGTTAATAAATCATTATGTTAAATTTTATTTTACAATCATCAGCTACAATTGCAACAACGGCTATAGCTGATTCAATACACCAAGTACCTGCAGTATCAGGTATTCAAATGGCAGAAGCTGCTACTGAAACTAAAATATCATTAATAAGTATGGTATTAAAAGGCGGACCAATTATGTATCCCTTGGTGATATTACTCATAGTTAGCATTTATGTTTTAGTTGAACGTTTAATTGTTACTTCAAAAGCAGCTCGCAAAACTCCGGGTTTAACTAAAAGCTTACAAGATTTTATAAATCAAGGTAACATTAATAATGCACGCAATTTATGTAAAACTACAAATACGCCCGAAAGTTTGATGCTTGAGCAAGGAGTATCGCGTATTGGGCAACCAATACAAGAAATTCGCGAGGCATTAAATAAAGGTGGTGCTAATGAAATTGCAAAACTGGAAAAACACCTAAACGTTTTAAACATTATTGGTCGAATTGCGCCAATGTTTGGCTTCATAGGAACTATTTTTGGGGTAGTAAAAATATTTTATGATATTTCATTAGCTAAAACCGTTGAAATTGGTGTAATATCAGAGGGATTGTACCAAAAAATGATAAGCAGTGCCGGCGGATTGGTAGTTGGTGTATTTGCTTTTGTTTGTTACCATTGGCTTAATAGCAGATTAGATAAACTTGCTCATCGTATGGAGGATACTCAAATTGAGTTTTTGGATATGTTAAACGAACCAAGTAAATAATATAAAATAAATTGTATGTTGAGAAAAAAACACAGAGATGCTGAGGTAAGCACCGACTCGTTGAATGACATTATGTTTTTTTTATTACTGTTTTTTCTTATACTTTCAACAATGGTAAGTCCAAATGCCATTAAAGTTAATCTAGCAAAAAGTGCTACAAAAACAACATTAGATAAACAAGAAAAACCAATTCAACTAGCCGTAACAAAAGATAAAAAGTTTTTTATTAATAACAAAGAAATTCAAGAAGCTAATCTTGAAAATGAAATTGCTGCAATAAGTAGTAAAATGGTTGAACCTATAATATTTATGCATCTTGACAGGGATTTACCCATTCAAATAATAGCTGATATTATGACCATAAGCGCAAAGTTAAAATGCAAGCCTGTTTTAGCTACAGCACCCAATAATTAATATGTATTTATCAAAAGAGGAAGAAAATAAAAATAGAATTGTATCGGGTGGAATTAGCCTTGGTATAATAGGTCTTTTGTTTTTATTTTTAATATATTATAATTTAATAACACCTAATCCACCGTTTCCTGAGGGCGGAACAGAGGGTGGAGGTATGGAAATGGCATTAGGCATGGATTTAGGAAATGATAATATTGAATTTGGTTCTGTTGGTAAAATTACAAATGTTGTTGCCGAGCAGCCTCAAATTAATGACGTGCCAGTTACTGAGAAAGGAGATGTACCGGTTGAAGAAAAGAAAATTGAAGAGAAGAAAAATACAACATTAATAAAACCTGTTAAAAATGAAACTCAAAAAGTAAAGGAATTAACCGAAGCTGAAAAAGCAATTGAAAAATTTAAAAAAAATTCGGGTAAAAATGGAGGAGGAATTGGTGACAATGATCAAGCAGGCCAAAATGGTTCGCCAGATGGAACGCCCGGAGCGAAAGGAAATGGAGGGAATGGTAATGGAGATGGGGGAGGAAATGGAAATGATAAAGGCCCTGGTAATGGCGGCAAAGGTAATGGCGGAAGATATGGCGTTGATTTAAAAGGTAGATCTGTTTTACAGCCTCCAAAACTTCCAAGTGATACTAAAGAAGAAGGAAAAGTTGTTGTAGAAATTACTGTTGATTCGCAAGGAAATGTTATTGAAGCAAACCCAAATGGCAGAGGAACAACTACAACAAGTGCTTTACTTAAAGCCAAAGCAAAGCAAGCAGCCTTAGCAACTAAGTTTAATGTAGATGGCCGTTTTGAAGAACAACAAGGCACCATTACAATAGTGTTTTCGTTCGATTAAAAAAAAATAGAGTGAGCGAAACAGAAAAATTAAGTTATACCAAAATACTCAACTACTTGTATAGTTGTTTACCAATGTATCAACGCGTTGGTCAAGCCGCATATAAATCTGATTTAAAAAATACACTTAAAATTGCAGATGTTTTGTCGCAACCGCAACGCAAATTTAAATCAATCCACATTGCCGGTACAAATGGTAAAGGCAGTAGTAGCCACATGATTGCTTCTGTATTGCAAGAAGCAGGCTATAAAACAGGTTTATACACTTCTCCGCATTTAACTGATTTTAGGGAAAGAATAAAAATCAACGGAAAACTAATTCCTAAAAATTATATAGTTGAATTTGTTGAAAAATATAAAAGCGCGTTTGAAATAATTGAACCAAGTTTTTTTGAATGGACTGTAGGACTAGCCTTTGATTATTTTGCAAAAGAAGAAGTAGATATTGCCGTTATTGAAGTTGGACTAGGCGGAAGATTGGACTCAACCAATGTTATAAACCCTTTAGTATCACTAATTACAAATATTAGTTTTGATCATACGCAACTACTGGGCGATACTTTACAAAAAATAGCAATTGAAAAGGCCGGGATTATTAAACATAAAACGCCGGTTGTAATTAGCCAAACGCAAGTAGAAACAATGTCATTATTTGCAACTGTAGCAAGAGAAAATAAATCTGAAATTGAATTTGCCGATAAAAATTTCAAAATACTTTTTTCAAAAATAGATTCGGTATCGCAGCAAGTAAATGTATTAGATAAAGCAAATAATAATGAACTTCAGTTAAAGCTTGATTTGCTTGGACAGTATCAACAAAAAAATGTATTAGGCGTTTTAGAAGTATTGAACCAAATGGTAAAACTTGGTTTTATAATAGATGTTGAGCACATTTTAAAAGGATTAAACAAAGTTTGCAAAAACACGGGGTTTTCGGGTAGGTGGCAAATTATTAATGAAAAACCTAAAATAATTGTTGACACAGCCCATAACGAAGATGGTATTAGGCATCTATTAAAAAACATTGAACTTACCGAGTATAAAAACTTGCATATTGTTTTTGGAGTTGTTAACGATAAAACAATTGACAAAATACTTACGCTTCTCCCTAAAAATGCACAATATTATTTTGTTAAAGCAAATATACCAAGAGCTTTAGATGAACACGAATTAAAAGTACAAGCAAAAAAATTAAAGCTAAACGGAGAGTCTTTTACAAATGTTGAAACCGGAATTAGCGCAGCTAAAAAAAAGTATAAACCCGGCGACTTAATTTTAATTTGCGGAAGTACCTTTGTTGTAGCCGATGCTCTTAATTTATTTGCATAATTCATTCGTTTATTAAGCATTTATACGCTATATTTATGCTATTATGCAAAAGATTATAGATACTCATACTCATATTATTCCTGAACATTTACCTGATTTTACAAAAAAATTTGGCTACGGAAATTTTATAACTCTTCAGCATCATCAAAAAGGAAAAGCCTGGATGATGCAAGGAGAAAAAAAATTTAGAGAAATAGATGCTAACTGCTGGGATGCCAACATTCGAATTACAGAAATGAAACAGCATGGTATTGATACACAAGTCATTTGTACCATACCGGTAATGTTCAGCTATTGGGCAAAAGATACTGATTGCCTTGAACTCAGCCAATTTTTGAACAACGATATTGCTCAAACATGTAATAAATATTCAGAGTACTTTATAGGTCTTGCTACTTTGCCAATGCAAAATGCCAGTATGGCGGTAAAAGAACTTGAACGCTGTATGAAACTAGGATTCAAAGGCATTCAAATAGGAAGTAATGTAAATAATTTAAACTTAAACGAAGAACAGTTTTACCCAATTTGGGAAGCCGCTGAGGCTCTGAGTGCAGCGGTATTAATTCACCCATGGCAAATGATGGGGCAAGAGCACATGACTAAATATTGGTTGCCTTGGTTGGTAGGTATGCCGGCAGAAATTAGCAGGGCTGCTTGCAGTATGATATTTGGTGGCATTTTCGATAAATTTCCTAAATTAAAAGTTTGTTTTGCGCATGGCGGCGGCTCGTTATTGCCTACGCTTGGGCGAATTATACACGGGTGGGAATGCCGCCCTGACCTTGTTGCTATTGATAATAAAAATAATCCAAAGAGCTATTTAGGAAAATTTTGGGTTGATAGCCACGTATGCGATCATAAACAACTGCAATATGTTATTGATATGATTGGCGCTAATAAAATTGTACAGGGCAGTGATTATCCTTTCCCTTTAGGGGAGGCTATCCCCGGCGAGCTTGTAAAAACTGCGCCAATTAGCAGCGAATATAAACATGAAATTTTAAGCACCGCAGCTATGGACTGGCTAAGTTTAAAGCAAATTGTAAAATAATAGAAATTAAATTACTTTTGAGTAAATTCTATTTTATATTTTTGATTTGAATAAGCACTATAAGGTAATACTTTTTATTTTTTTACTTGCACTCTTTGCATTTTCGATTTTCAATTTAGTATTTGCAGGAAGTAAGCCTTTGCAGTTATTCGACTTTAAAAGCGAAAACTTTGTTTTTTATCAAATACGCCTCCCAAAGCTAATAATTGCAATAATCGCGGGGGCTGCGCTTTCTGTTTCGGGTTTGTTTTTGCAAATTATTTTTCGAAACCCACTTGCCGGCCCTTATGTTTTAGGCATTTCATCTGGAGCCTCACTTGGTGTTGCATTTACAATGTTGATAACAAATTTTACCATTGCCCCACAGTATTTTTTTATAAGCGAAAGTATTACAGTTATTTCGAGCATTAGTGGCGCACTAGTTGTAACATTTTTTATTTTAACTTTTGCAAAAAAAATAAATAGTAATGTTGTGCTACTATTAGCCGGCTTAATAATTGGGCAATTATGTTCAGCAATTCAGGGTGTTTTTGAATTTTATGCAAGCGCAGCAAACCTTAAAACCTTTTCTACTTGGGGTATGGGCTCGCTAAGCAACACAACCATAACTGATTTAAAAATTATATTGCCTGTTTTTTTTATGCTTGTAATACTTTCACTGCTAATGATAAAACCTTTAAATGCCTTTCTTTTAGGAGAAAGTTATGCTGAAGGCTTAGGCATTAATTATAAAAAAGTTAGATTTTATTTAATTGTAATTTCGTCGGCTTTTACCGGTTTAATTACTGCCTATTGCGGTCCTATTGCCTTTGTTGGCATTTCAGTTCCAATATTAGCCCGTTTAATACTAAAAACATCGCGCATACAATTTCAACTATTTGCTTGTTTAATTTTAGGTGCCGTTGTGTTAGTAGTAGCCGATACGTTATGTTATAATATTTCAGGCACAGGCAATTTACCTATCAACGCTATTACAACATGCATGGGGGCGCCATTAGTGTTATTTTTACTCTTAAAGCAAAAGCAATGGTAAAGCACATTATTAAAATTGAAAATGCTGTGTTTGGTTACCAAGCAAAACTTCAAAACATAATTCTTCAAGTGCCTAATATAGCACTGCAAAAAAATAAAATAATTAGTTTAATTGGGCTTAATGGAAGTGGAAAGTCAACTTTTTTAAAAACTTTAGCAGGATTAATCCCATTAATTAGCGGCAATATTTATATTGAAAATGAATGCTTAAGCATGATTAGCAAAAATAAGTTAGCTCAAAAAATTAGCACTGTATTTACTGAACGGTTTTTTGGATTTAACTTAAATTGCTTTGAAACCATTGCACTTGGCTGTCTCCCAAACTCTAATGTGTTTAACAAACTAACAACGCAACATTTAGAAATAATAAATAATGCCATAATTGAGTGTGGTTTAGAAAAATTTAAAAATAAAAATTTAAGTGAGTTAAGTGACGGCATATTTCAAAAAACAATGATTGCAAAGTGTTTAGCGCAACAAACTGAAATTATTTTGCTTGATGAGCCAAGTGCCCACCTTGATTTTTTAGCAAAAGAAAATTTATTTGAGTTATTAAAAAAATTGGTTATTGAAAAAAATACAAGCATTATTGTTAGCACGCACGATATTGAACTTGCAAAAAAATACAGCGATTTTGTCATTTTATTTTTTAACAATCAATTATACTGCTTGCCCGTTAAAGAAGCTTTTGAAAGTGATGTTTTTAGCAGTATGTTAAAAAGCTAAAAGTTGATTAAAAAACACGCTTGTATTTAAATAAATTCTGCACTATTAGGGTTAACAATATTTTAAATTTTTAAACGTTAAACACTTAAAATTCATTTGATTTTACTAAATTTAACATCTTGCTATGAAATTTATACAACTATATTGCGCACTATTTATATTAATTGTTACAAATACTTTTTCGCAAGTTGGAAGAAAATATAGCAATGAATTTTTAAACATAGGAGTTGGTGCCAGGGCATTAAGCATGAGCAATGCAAACATAGCCTCTGTTGAAGGTGTTGAATCGGGGTATTGGAACCCGGCCGGCCTTTTAAAGCAAAAAAATGATTTAGAGGTTGGTTTAATGCATGCCGAATATTTTGCAGGAATTGCAAAATATGATTACATGGGCATTAGTAAACGTATTGATAGTCTTAGCGTTGCTGCAATTTCTGTGCTTAGATTTGGCGTTGATAATATTCCCAACACGCTTGATTTGGTTGATGCCAGTGGCAATGTAAATTACAATAATATCTCATCATTTAATGCTGTTGATTTTGCTGCAATATTAAGCTATGCTCGAATTATTCCTCAATTAAAAGGTGTTGAAATGGGGGCAAATTTTAAAATTATTAGAAGAAAGTTAGGTGATTTTGGTGGCGCATGGGGCTTTGGTATGGACGTAGGTGCAAAGTATAAATATAAAAAATGGCAGTTTGCAGCAATGGCAAGAGATATTACTGGAACGTTTAATGCATGGTCGTACAGCCTTAGTCAAAGAAATATTGCTGTGCTTCAACAAACAGGAAATGAAATTCCAACATCAAGTATAGAAGTAACTGCACCTAAATTAATAATTGGTGCAAGCAGAGCTTGGTACTTTTGGAGTGATAGAATTTCAATTTTAGGAGAAGTAAATTTAATTAACACTTTTGATGGTATGCGAAATACGGTTGTTAAATCAAAAATTTGGAGTTTAGAACCCGCGTTTGGCACCGAAATTGGTTATAAAAATACAGTTTTTTTAAGGGGAGGTATTGGCAACATTCAACGCCAGCTTGATGACATGGGGGTTAAACAAATAACAACTTTTCAGCCTAATTTTGGCGTAGGGGTTAAGTATAGAATTTTTAGATTAGATTATGCATTTACTGATATTGGCGATCGCTCAGTAGCTTTGTACTCAAATATATTTTCATTAAAAATTAACCTGAATAAAAATATGTTTAATAAATGAGACATGCAGCAAGAGTAATATTTTTTTTAATTATATTATTTAGTGCTACCAACCTAAAAGCGCAATACTATTACAATCAGTGGATAAATTACAATCAAGTATATTATAAGTTTCCTGTAACGTCAGAAGGAGTGTATCACATAGATTCACTAGCACTCTCTTCAAAGTTAAATTTGAGTGGAATTAACCCTAAAAACTTTCAAGTTTTTTTTGCAGGCAAAGAGCAGTTCCTTTATATTAAAGGAGAGGCTGATGGTGCAGTAAATACAGGCGATTATTTAGAAGTTTATTTAAACCCCTTAAATTGCAATATCGACTCAACGATTTATACAGGCATAAAATATTTACCAAATCCCTACTTACCTATTTTTAATGATACAGTTTGGGCTTATGTTACGTTAAATAACTCTTTTTCAAATAAAAGATACACCCTTCAAACCGATACAACTTGGAGCAATTACAGTGCGGCACAATATGTGTATAACCAGCAAGTTTACTCGCCTTATAATACATATAATCAAGGTGACTTTTATGCAAGTTGGGCGCGCGACCCGCGTTATATCCAAAATGAAGGATATGGATATGCAATATATAAAGGCAGCTCATTGACTACCCCTTTTTCAAATTTAAACACTTACACAAGCTCCCCCTTGCCTTGTTACATAAACGTTAGCTACTCGGGTATGAGCGTTGAAAATACAGGCCCTGTTTATGATCACGAAGTTTCTATATCTTATCTCAACAGTTCATCATCTTGGGTTAGCTTACACGATACATTATTTTATGGATTTATTCCTGTTAAAAAAACATTTACAATAAACTCTACAAATGCAAACAATACTAACATTCAAGTAACATCTGTTTCAAATCCAACATTTAGTTTTTCAAATACTACATTAATAAATTACATGTCTTATTTTTATCCATCGTATTTAAAAGCCAATGCGCATTATTTTTACCGATTTTATGCAGATGATAACACAAGTTCAAGCAAAGGTGTTTATGTATTTTCAGCCCCACCTACTGCATTTAGCAAAGTAACAGTACTCGATCCAACAAATGGCAATAAAATGCTAAACATTATACAAGGTGGAAATTTAAAGTTTATTTTACCCAATACCGGTGGCCGAAAGTTATTAATTATTGCAACAGAAGATAACGCAACTTCAACTATTTCAGTTACAACTTTATCAACAGTAAATAATTCTTTACCCTTTACATTTTTCAATTCGAGTAGTATTACTAACCCATACATTATAATTTATAACGATGCTACTAAAAATGGGGCTGTGGCTTATAAAAATTATCGCCAAAGTTCTGCCGGTGGCTCATTCAACGTTGTGATGGCAAATATAGAAGAGCTTTATCATCAATTTGCTTATGGTAACAGAAAACACGCGGCCGCTATTCGAAATTTTGTGAAATATCTAAAAGACAGCTTGCCTCTTTCTCCAAAATATGTTTTCTTAATTGGAAAAGGAATTAAGATGGAAGACATTGAGGCAGGAAAGCAAGCAGACAATTTAATCCCTGCTATGGGAAGGCCAACCAGCGATGTGTTATTAACAGCAGGGTTAACCCCAACATCTGCAACCATGTTATACCCTGATATTCCCATTGGAAGACTGCCTGCACTAAACGATAACGATGTAATGGTTTACCTTAATAAAATTCAACAACACGAAAGTGCCCCGGAGGCTATTTGGAAAAAAAATGTACTGCATTTTCCGGGCGGCGATACCCCGCAGCTATCAAACTACCTTGAACTTTTAATGAGCGGTTATGCAACTATTATAAAAGACACTCTTTTTGGCGCTAATGTTACCACTTTTAGTAAAAATTCAACAGCTCCTGTTCAAACAGTAGTAAGTGATAGCATTTATACTTTAATAAATAATGGTTGTTCATTAATGACATTTTTTGGACATGGCTCTGACCAAGGGTTTGACATTTCAGTTGATGATCCAACATTGTACAATAATACAGGGAAATATCCTATGGTTATTGCTAACTCTTGCTATTCAGGCAATATGTATATTTTTAATAATCGTTCTGTTTCTGAAAACTTTGTACTAACAAATCAAAAAGGTAGCTTAGGTTTTTTAGCAGCGTCTGATTTAGGGTTTCCATACGCACTTAATTATTATACCACTAATTTTTACACTGCTCTTGGTAAAACAAAATACAACCAAGGTCTAGGTGACATGACTAAAGAAGCTTGTTACCGTTCAACTTTAGTACAAGATTCTATTACAAAATTTACAGCCTTAGATATGGCGCTAAATGCTGATCCTGCGGTAAAAGTAAGTTTAGGGATGTTGCCCGATTATGCAATTAGTAATAATTCTGTTGGATTTGATACTAAAAAATATACAGATTCGATAGGTGTTTTTATTTATATATCAAATTTAGGGAGAGCCCGTAACGATACTTTTTACGTTGGTATTGAGCGAACTTATGCGAATGGAGATTCAACACTCATTTTAAAAAAATTTCATGGTCCATATTACTATGACAGTTTAAAATTTTATATGCCTACTGATTTTTCCAGAGGTATTGGTTTAAATAAGTTTAAGATTAAAGTTGATTATTATAGTGCTGTAACTGAAGTAACAAAATCAAATAACACGGTGGGGCCACTTGATGTATTTATAAACGGTGGAGATATAATTCCTGTTTACCCCTATCAATTTGCTGTAGTACAAAAAACAAATACACTAACATTAAAAGCGAGTACAAGCAACCCATTTGCGCCACAAACAATTTATCGTTTGCAACTTGATACATGCGACAAATTTTTAGCACCAATTCAAACTACTGTTATTACCAGCAAAGGAGGTGTTATAGAGTGGTCAGTTAATTTACCATTTAAAGACAGTACTGTTTATTTTTGGCGAGCAAGCCGCGACAGTCTTTCGCCATTAATTAATTTTAATTGGCGGCAAAGCTCATTTCAAACCATAAATACGCAAAGAGGCTGGGGGCAAGCGCATTTTCATCAATTTAAAAACGATGGGTATCAATTTGTAAACTATAATTACACTGCGCGAAATTTTAATTTTAAAAATAATAAAATTGGTATTGCTTGTAAAAATGGAATTTCACCATTTATTGCACCTGTTTCAATTGGCTTTTCATACAATAGCATGAATTTAACCAATTGGGGTTGTGCCCCAGATGGTTGGAGTATTGCGCTATTTGATTCGATTAGTGGTGCTGTAAGCAATGTTATTTCACCAATTGCCGGCGTAACACCGGGGCCTTATAATAATTGTATATGCGGAGATATAAATCAAAACATATATGCCTATTCGTTTGGTAATTCAAATTATTGTGGGCTTAGTAATTGGCAAAATTCGCTCGATAATTTTTTAACATCTATACCACCTAACACATACGTGCTTGCTTACACTGTTGGTAAACTTACCCCTCATTACGCTCAAATGAATACTTATTCTAATTCATTGTATTCAAATTTTGAATCAATTGGTGCAAAACAAATTAGATACTTATCTGATACAGTGCCGTATATCTTATTCGGAAAAAAGGGAATGGGTTTTGGAAATGGCAACGAAGTGTATGGAAAATATCAAAACTCTGTAATACAATTGAAAGACAGTATTACAACCCGTTGGAATTCGGGTTACATAGCAAGTTCTCAAATTGGCCCCGCCTTTAATTGGGGAAGTTTGCATTGGCGAGTTCAAAGCATAGATGTGGGTGCCGGAGATACAACGGTATTAAAAGTATTAGGCATTAAAATGAATGGACAAACAGATACTGTGGCAACATTTAGTAAGGACAGTCTTGATGTTCAAGACTTGAGTAATTATGTAAACGCAACAGTTTATCCATATATAAAATTAATTGCCTTTATGAAAGATAACGTGTATCATACTTCACCGCAGCTAAAACGTTGGCAAGTGCTTTATAGCGAAGCCCCGGAGTGTGCCATTAACCCTTTAAAAGGATTTTCAACTATTAATGATACATTGCAAGAGGGTGATAATGTTTCATTTCGTTTTCCTATTCAAAACATAGGATACGTGCCATTTAATGATAGTTTGGTTATTACTTATTGGATTGAAGATGCAAGTAAAAACACTAGATATCTTCCTCAAAAAATGAAGGTTCCGCCATTTGCCCCCGGGCAAGTAATTGTGGATACGCTTAAATTAAACTCGTACCAACTCGCAGGGAATAATGCCTTATGGATTTATGTGAACCCTATTTCAAATTCAAAATATCAAAACGAGCAATATCAGTTTAATAACATTGGGCGATATCCATTTCAAGTTAATAAAGATGTAACTAATCCATTAATTGACGTAACATTTGATGGCGTGCGTATATTAAACGGCGACATTGTTTCTGCAAAGCCCAATATTTTAGTAACTCTAAAAGATGAAAATCAATTTTTAGCATTAAATGACACATCGGCATTTACAGTTACACTCTTATATCCTAATCAAAGCATTCCTCAAAGAGTTTATTTTGCAAATGGGCTAATTTTTACACCGGCCAGTTTACCAAAAAACAGCTGTTCAATTTTATACAACCCAAGCTTATTACAAGATGGTAGATACACATTTAACGTACAATCAAGAGATAGAAGCAATAACAGAGGCACAATTAACACTTATCAAGTGCAATTTGAAATAGTTAATAAACCTACAATAACTAATATTTTAAATTACCCGAACCCTTTTACTACGAGTACTCATTTTGTGTTTACTATTACCGGGAGCGATGTGCCCGAGGTTTTTAGTATTCAAATTATGACAATAACCGGTAAAGTTGTAAAAGAAATTATGCGCGAAGAATTGGGACATTTACACATTGGAAGAAATATAACTGATTATGCTTGGGACGGGCGGGATATGTATGGTGACAGGTTAGCAAACGGCGTTTATTTGTATAAAATAACAACTAAACTAAATGGCCAAAATATAGACCACGCCTCAACAAGCGCAGATAAATATTTTGTAAAAGATTTTGGAAAAATGGTGTTGATGAGATAGCTTAAATTTGTTTTAAATAACTTAAAAACAGATTTATGGCTTCTTTTTTATCCTTGGTTAAGCGTAAATCAATTCGATTTTGTAAATAATTTAGGGCAACTACTTTTGAAATTATTAATTCTTTTTCAGAATCATTAACAGCAGTTTCAATGTTTTTTACCCCCTCTTCAAGTATAGAATTAAATTGAGAAATAAAATCAAGATTTAAAGGTTTGGTACTAACCCATGCAGCAAAAGTAAAAGGCATTTTTGTCATTTCATACCATGCCTCAGCTAAATCAAATTCATACTTAAAATTCCCGTTCATTGCAAATGTTCTGTCTCCTATAACAACTGCGGCATTAGGCACAGTAATGTTTTTTTCGAAACCCGGTAAAGCATCTAAAAAAGTGGGAGAAATATTCCAATGGAACTTGCATAATATTTTTGCTAAAGCCACAGATGTTTTTGATTGATAATCAAGCGTGATAGTTTTAATTTTGTTTAACTCAATGGTACTGTATAATTTTACACTATCAACCTTAGCATTGGCGCCTATGCAATAGTCTGTATAAATATAATATTCAGAAAGCTCATTAATTAAGGCCACCGGAACTAAAGCTAAATCAACTTGGTTATACTTTAATTTTTGTGCACAAATACTAGGTATATCTTCCTGTAAATCAAATGAGTTAATAAAACTACTTTTTTTTAAGGCCCACTTAAATGGAAGAGTGTTTGTATAATTTACAATTGAAACTTTATACATTTAATTTTTTTTATGATTACGTGATGCAAATAAATATGCTCTGAATAATACCAACAATAATGTAACTAATACAGATGTATATGAAATTACATCGCCAAAACGGCAGAAAAAAGTTAAACTATTATTTAGAAAAATATTTTTTTGAATAACACTTTCCTTCCACCAAGGCTGTGCATCAGAAATGTTACCGTATTCATCAATAAAACAGCTTACACCGGTGTTAGCGCTTCTTGCAATGGCTCTGCGTGATTCAATAGCCCTTAAGCGAGCATAATTTAAATGTTGTATATAGCCGGGAGTATTACCCCACCAACCATCGTTAGTTATAATAAATAGGCAATTAGCACCTAACCTAACATATTCACTTACATAATCACCATAAATACTCTCATAGCAAATTATAGGTGCAACAATTGCTTTGTTTAATGTGTTAGTAAAAACACTTCTGTTTTTTTGTGTACCTAAGCTTCCAAATGTGCCACCCATTTTTATTGCTAATCCCTCTAGTGGTTTAAGTAAAGCAGGAAAAGGCATGCGCTCAACCCCCGGAACAAGTTTTGATTTATGATATTTTTCGATTTTATTGTTATACAATTGTAAAGCAGTATTAAAACTATCGTAAAATAAATTGCTTTGAAAATCTTTACTTGCAGTAGCTGTAATATCGTTAGCGTTAGGATAAAAGAGATACGAACTTGCTCCGGTAATAATTATCAAATTTGGAAATTTTTTTTCAATGGAATCAGAAAAAAGTTTTAATGCTTCGTTATTTGCAATTGCATTTTCGTTTATATTATTTGTAATATAGGTTTCTGGTAAAATTAAAAATTGTGTATTTGAGTTAATTTTGTTTTTGATTTGAAGCAGTAGGTTTTTAAACATTTCATCAAATCCAACATTAAATTTAACATTGTATGGGTCAATGTTAGGTTGCACAACAACACAATTGATTGACTCTCGCTTTTGGGTATTTTTTGTTTTAAAGTTTAAAATTAAATAAGAGCAAATGATTGGTATTGTAATTAAAAGCAATACAACAAAAATGGCTTTAATATGCTTTAAACGAGAGTTTTTTAAAGAATTAAAAATAAAACAATTAACAAGTAAAATCCATAAAGTGCCTCCAGATGCACCTGTGTATTCATACCATTGAACCCAATTATGATTAAATGCAAATACATTTCCTAAACTAAGCCACGTCCATGATAAGTCCCAAAGCGTGTGTAAATGCTCCCAAGCAATCCATATAGGGATAAGTAAAAAAAATGAGTAGTTAGAGTTTACTTTGTTTTTTATCCATGCGTAAATAGTAAAAACAAAACTCATTAATAAACTATTTGCTAAAAAGGCCATTAGCGCTCCACCTGCACTAGCGTTGTAAACCCACCACGTTACACCTAAATTCCATATTAAAAATGTAATGTAACTATATAAAAAAAGTTTTGCCGAAATTTTTTTGTTGGATAATGATAATTGATGTTCAATTATGAGTAATGGCACAAAGCCAATAAAAGCTAAGATACTTAGTTTAAAATACCAACTTAAACTTAATATCAGTCCACTTAAAACGCTTAAAAAAAAATTATTAAACTTAATTTGATTCACAAAAAATAATTTCAAATGTATAGTATTTACTTGTAAAGCTGTAAAAAATAATTTTTTAATTTTTTTTTGAATAATCTTTTAAAAATTAAGAGGTAGTTTTTTAGCATTTATATTATTGTAAATATTTGCTGAGGTATATATTTTTTATAATTTTACGAAAAATAAAGTATGTCATATCAATTATTAAAAGGGAAGCGCGGAATAATCACTGGCGCATTAGACGAAAACTCAATTGCATGGAAGGTTGCTCAAAAGGCACACGAGCAAGGAGCAGTATTTACACTAACAAATGCGCCTATTGCTATGCGTATGGGCGAAATTAACAAACTTGCCGATCAAACTAATTCGAAAATTATACCGGCAGACGCAACTGTAATTGAAGATATTGAAAAATTATATACTGAAAGCATACAGCATCTTGGCGGTAAAATTGATTTTGTACTTCACTCAATTGGTATGAGTGTAAATATTCGCAAAAACATTCCATACACGCAACTTAATTATGATTTTTTTAATAAAGGGATTGATGTATCGGCGCTCTCATTTCATAAGTTGCTTGCAGTAGCTCATAAACTCGATGCCATAAATGAATGGGGCAGTGTAGTAGCTTTAAGTTATATTGCAGCTCAACGAACTTATCCTTTTTATACAGATATGGCCGATATTAAAGCAATGTTAGAGAGCATTGCCCGTACTTTTGGGTATCACTATGGTAAAGAAAAAAAAGTACGCATTAACACTGTTTCTCAATCGCCTACTAAAACTACTGCCGGTGGCGGTATTAAAGGGTTTGGTGAGTTTTTTGATTTTGCAGACAAGCAATCTCCACTTGGCAATGCAAGCGCTGATGATTGCGCTAATTATTGTATTTCGCTTTTTAGTGATTTAACACGAATGGTAACAATGCAAAACTTATATCACGATGGTGGCTATTCAAGTACAGGCGTTAGCAGCGAACAATTGTTGTAGTTTAACTTTACTTAAAAATTAATGCCTTTTTTAATACAGCAAAACGAAAAAAAAATAAAAGTTTTAATTGCAGTTATTACATTTTTAATTTGTTTGCTTGTGGCATTACTAAATCAAAAAATAATACCGCACACAGGTGCCATACCCACTTTTATATATAAGTTACCTGCATTAAATGCAATAATTAATGCAACCTGCAGTGTAATTTTAATTTTATCGTTGTTTGCAATTAAACAAAAAAAAATAGCGCTTCATAAAAAGTTAAATACTATGGCTTTGGGTTTAAGTCTTTTATTTTTTATAAGCTATGTAACAGCACATTATTTTATTCCCGATACAAAGTATGGCGACTTTAATCACGACGGTTTAATAAGCCTAGATGAAAAAGCAGCTGTTTCAGCTATAAAGCCTATTTATTTATTAATTTTATTAAGCCATATTTTTTTAGCAATAATAGTGCTGCCTTTAGTTATGCTTTCTTTTTATTACGGACTTACAAACCAAGTAAATAAACATCGAAAACTAACGCGTTACAGCTACCCGGTTTGGCTGTATGTAACCATTTCAGGAGTTATAGTTTATTTTATGATTAGCCCTTATTACAATTACTGATGCATAGTGCTGCACAGAAAATATTTGTGATTTTATTTCTTGTTTTATTTTTCTGTTTTTGTCAACAAAACGATAGCATTACTTCAATTTCTGAAAATGTAACATGGTCAGGCGAAATAGCTTCAATTATATACAGCAATTGCACCCCCTGCCACCGACCTGGAGAGAGCGGCCCTTTTAACTTACTAACGTATAATGACGCAGTTAAAAAAGCTGCTTTAATAAAAAATGTAACTCAAACAGCCTATATGCCTCCTTGGCCGGCAGATAATTCTTACACACATTTTGTAGGGGAAAAAGTATTAACTGAAACCGAAAAAAAGCTAATTAAAATATGGGTTGAAACAGGGTTAAAAAAGGGCGATACGCTTAAAACCCCGCCAATTCCAACATATTATGAAGGGTCTTATTTTGGAAAACCCGATCTTGTTATTTACCCTCAAAAACCTGTGCAAATAAAAGGAAATGGAACAGATGTGTTTTTAATAATGAAATACCCATACCAATTAAAGTTTGATACTTTATTGGAGTTTGCTGAATTTGTGCCGCATAGGCGTAAACTTGTGCATCATGTAAATGGTCACTTAATCGAATATAACAGCAATAGAACCACAAATTATATGAGTGGCGAAAATATTCATAGCGATACAAAAATGAACTTAATTGATGTTTACAAATCAATGAATATTCCTTATGCTGATAATCTTAACCCGCAATTTCCGGTACTTACGCCAAATGTTGTTTACTATTTACCGGGTTACATTCCTCTCGCTTATCCTAAAGAAATAGGAGGGTACAGACTTAGTAAACATGGAGTATTTTTGATCAACAACATTCATTACGGGCCAAGCAATGTTGATTTACTCGATAGCAGTCATATTAATTTATTTTTTAGAAAAACCAAAATTGAACGTCCGATTACTGAAACTCAATTAGGCACCTTTGGCATTGCACCGGTTGAACCTAATTTTGTTATTGAACCAGATGTAATAAAAACATTCACAACTCAAACAGTAATAAATAAAAATATTTCTATGCTTTCAATTAACCCACACATGCACTTAATAGGTAAAACATTTTGGGCTTTTGCGTTAAAACCAAATGGAGATACTATACCGCTAATTAAAATAAAAAAATGGGACTTCCGTTGGCAATATTACTACACATTTAAGCACCCTGTAAAAATTGAGCAAGGGACTAAGTTAATGGCAATTGCTTCTTTTGATAACACAAAAAATAATCCAAACAATCCTAACTTTCCGCCAAAAACAATTACAAATGGTAACGGTGTTGAAAGTATGAAAACTTCTGAAGAGATGTTTCAATTTATTTTTACTTACGTTCCGTATAAAAATGGTGATGAGTTGATTGACTTAGAAAGAAAATAAATTAGTTTTTAAAAGTTAACGAACTAGAGTTATAAATCCTTGCATGGAGTAGTTTTTTCCATTAAACCCGGTGGCTTGCAATATGCAAGTATATACTCCATTTGAACACGGAAGTCCGCTCGTAGTATATCCATCCCAAAAACCATTTACAGTTTCCCAATTTGTAATTAAAATTCCCCAACGATCATAAACATAAACACTCATGTTTTTTATACCGTTTGCTATAGGCTTAAAAACATCATTTACACCATCATCATTAGGGCTAAAGATATTAGGCAAAATAACACCGCTTGAATCGTTAATGTAAAAATTATAAGAGGCGGTATCGTTGCAACCACTTAAACCGAGTGCTACTAAACTAACCGAATATGCTCCGCTTAAAGAATAATTTTTTATACTATTTAATGATGAGTCTTTTATTGGGCTATTGTTCTGCAGCCAATAATTTTTAATAATGTTTGTACTGTAATTAGTTAAAATTAATTGATTTGGAAAACCGTATGAAGTTAAGCTTGCATTAAAAGAGGCTTTAGCACTTGGAATTACATTAACTGTAACAGAAGTACTTGTGTTTGAAAAGGAATTACTAGCATACAATGAAACAACATAAACCCCTGACGTAGAAAAAGTGATACTTGTGTTAGTTCCTCCGTTTGTAGATAGTGCTACGCCATTTAATGGAGTTACGAACCAAGTTAATTGAGTTGGCGAATTTGTTGTTGTTGCAAAAAAATTAGCAGATGAACCTGAGCAAATAATTGCAGGAGCGCTTATAGTTGCAGTAGGCGACTGGGCATTAATTTTGGTAACCAAAAGTAAAAATAAAGCTAACTTTATAAGCCTAAACATAACACTATAAAGATAATAAAAATTTTATTGTGTCAACATTATCTGCAAAATCATTTAATTTTGGGTGCTGTGTTTGTCCAAAAGGCACTTCTAAGCCTTTGCCAACGGCACATTGCAAGTAACTCTTGTTTTCATTAATATAATTGGCAATATCATTTACGCTCTCATATTCATCATAATAAATTACAGAAAGTGGCGAGTGGAGTTTTGTGCTTTGCGATAGCATTACAAAATTATTATCTAAAAAAGCTATTTTTTCTAATAAAAAAATGGCTCTGTTGTAGTCGTAATTATTACCATATTTTTTATTATTTATCACAAAACCAAAGTCAACAATTGCCTCAAAAAACAGTTTAAAATTATAATTTTTTGGAACTAAAAGTTTACTCACATTTCTGCAACCTAAACCAAAGTAAGTAAAAATATCGCTGCCCAATAGTTTAAGTGTTGTTTCGTCTTCTTTACCGGTAATTACAGCCAGTGAGGTTCTGTTTTTTCGAATAATGTGTTTATATTTTGAAAAATAAAATTCAAAGTGGCTTGCGGTATTATTGCTACCGGTTGCTATTACAGCATTAAAATTACTAAGCTTTCCATCTGCAAAAAATATTTTTTTTTCAAAATTGGCATCGTAGTGGCATAATAGTTTTAATAAAAATGGAATAATTACATTATCATCTGATGAAAGTTTAATAACAGCATTGTGACTTGTAAGAAGTACGCATAAAATATCATGAAATCCAACCATTGGAATATTACCTGCACAAATAATAGCTACATTTTGAGGACTATTGTTTGTAATTGATTTACAAAAATAATTTAACTCTTTTTCATTTAAATTATTTGCCCATTGTTGTAGTGTGAAATTTATAAAATCAGGTATAAACCAGTTGTTTTGCTGGTAAGCAATTTCAATTACTTTATTTAAACCTTCGTGTAAAAATTGCTCAGAAGAAACAATACTATTGTTAAAATGTCGTTTTAAAAAGTTGCCTACTTTAATAAAAGCTTCTATTCGTTGTGATAAAATCATAAAATGCCTGTATATTTGCACCGATTTTCAAAACTACTAAAAAATGGCAATCAAAATAACCGACGAGTGTATAAATTGTGGGGCTTGCGAACCTGAATGTCCAAATAACGCTATTTATGAGGGCGGTGCTGAATGGCGCTTTGCTGATGGAACCGGTGTAAAAGGTACTTACAAAGGGCATAACAGTGGAATTGAGGTTGATTCGAATGACCCGCAGGTTCCTAAAAGCATGGATGTTTATTTCATAGTAACCGACAAGTGCACGGAGTGTGTTGGATTTCATGATGAACCCCAATGCGCCGCAGTTTGCCCGGTAGATTGTTGCATTAAAGATGAAGATAATGTAGAAACAAACGAGCAATTACTTTCTAAAAAAGCCTCATTACACGTTTAAACTTTACTGTCGTTTTTTAACGTATTTTCTCTAAAATTATATTTTTTATATCTCAATTACGTTTTCTAATTAATAAAAGATTATTAATTTTATCTTAGTTATTAAGATTGAAGCTAATAAACTTAATATTTTTTTTATTTTTCAGCTACTCGGCTTTTGCTCAAATTACATTTATACAACAAGCAAATGGTTACCAAATTAACATCAATAAAATGAGCGTAAATAAAAAACATTACGATTCAGTTGTGGTAAATAAAAACGCTAACGTTTGCATGGCATGTGTTTTAGTAAAAACACAAACTAATAATAAGTTTATGAAAGTTTTTACCTCAGTGTATAAGTGTAATTATATTAATGATAAAAGCGAAATACTAACAATAAAAAATGCAAATGGTGATACCTGCTCTATTTTTTCACTAGGTAATAAGCCTCAGGCAGACATAAATGCTTCTGACTCAATGTTTGTAGCAACTGTGAAAAATGAAAAGTTTACAGTAAAAAATAATTTTGAGCAATTAACTTTTTTTCCCTATCACGATATTAGTTTTACTACTTGGCAAGGTGTTTTAAAAGTAGGAGTAAAGACCGAAGCCGGAAATGTTATTTATGGATTGGTTAAATTAAACAACGATATTTTGCTTCAGCCTCAATATTCAAACATTAAAATAAATGCAAAAGATTCGCTAATAATTATTTGTAATAGCCAAAAAGGACCAAATTCTGAAGATGATCTTTTAAATTTTAAATTTGAAAAAGTATTTTCGATAAGAAAACACATTGAACTATGTACCAAAAATTTTATTGTTTTTAAAATATTTGAACCCGTTGAAAAGTATGTAATTTACAATATTTCAAGCAAAACAGAAAAAGAATTAAATGCAGAAAATATCTCAAACTATTTAGGCGATATAATTTTAATAAAACAAAACAATCAACTTTTTGAATACAACTTAAACACAAATACTCAAACAAAATATAAATTAAATTATGAAAAAAATTAAAGTTGCCATTAACGGATTTGGGCGCATTGGCCGCGTGTTTTTTAGAAATGCTTTTTTTAATAAAAACATTGAAATAGTTGCTATAAACGATATAACCGATGCGCAAACCTTAGCGCATTTGCTTAAATATGATTCTGTTCACCGTGCATTTAATGGAACGGTGAGTGCTAATAATTCTAATATTATAGTAAATGATAAAGTCATTAAAATTGTTTCGTCAAAAAACCCCGAAGAACTTCCATGGAAAGAATTAAACATAGATGTTGTAATTGAAAGCACAGGACACTTTTTAGATACTGAGAGCGCCCAAAAACATATAAAAGCAGGCGCAAAAAAAGTTATACTTTCAGCTCCGGCAAAAGACGATGCTATTAAAACAATAGTACTTGGTGTAAATGATGATAAACTGCTAAGCAATGATGTAATTGTTTCAAATGCCAGTTGTACTACTAATTGTGCGGCACCTATGTTAAAAGTATTAGAACCATTTGGAATCGAAGAGGCGTACATTACAACCGTTCATTCATACACGAATGACCAACGTATTCACGATGCGCCTCATAAAGATTTAAGAAGAGCAAGGGCAGCGGCAATGAGTATAATTCCAACATCTACCGGTGCGGCTAAAGCAATAACAAAAATTTTTCCTCAACTCGAAGGAAAAATTGGAGGCTGCGGTATGCGCGTGCCAGTGCCAGATGGCTCTTTAACAGATATAACATGCGTGCTTACTAAAATACCCACTGTTAAAGAATTAAACAATGCATACAAAAAAGCTGCTGAAACTAATTTGAAAGGAATTTTGCAATACACCGAAGATCAAATTGTAGGCGTTGATGTAATTGGAAACTCGCACAGTGTACTTTTTGATGCTGAGTTTACGAGCGTTGTAAATAATTTAGTAAAAGTAATTGGTTGGTACGATAACGAGTGGGGCTACAGTTGCAGACTTGTTGATTTAACTTTGAAAATGGCAAACTAAATGTGGGAGTTTTTGAAGCAATTAACAAACCCTAACAGTATTATTACTTATGGGGGCTTGTGGCTGCTTTTAATGGTGATATTTGCAGAAACCGGACTTTTAATTGGTTTCTTTTTGCCGGGTGATAATTTAATTTTGCTTGCCGGAATATTATGTAAGTCAAATCAAAATTTGTTAGGTGTAAATTTTTTTCAATTGGTATTTCTGATGACTATGGCAGCCGTTTTAGGTAATTTAACGGGTTATGTATTTGGATACAAAACGGGCGAAAAACTTTTTATGCGTAACGATTCGTTAATTTTTAAAAAGAAATACCTTGATGCCACGCAAGTTTACTATAATAAATTTGGAGGCAATTCTACTTTAATTTTGGCAAGATTTTTACCTATTGTTAGAACCTTTGCCCCCATTATTGCAGGAGCAATTAAAGTAAAGTTTTTACCCTTTATGCTGTTTAACATTATTGGAGCTTTATTATGGATAATTAGTTTAAGCGGTATAGGTTATTTTTTAGTGCAGTTATTCCCTCAAATTACAAAGCACATGCATTATATTTTTGTTGCGCTAATTATTTTTACTGCTATTCCGGTAGTTAAATTAATTTTTAAACGAAATTAATTTGCACTTAGCATCACTTCACAAAACATTTTAAAATTCTTATATCGGTAATAGGTCTGTCGCGCTTATCTTTTTCAAGCTTCGAAATGCTTTCAGCAATTTCTAATCCGGAGACAACTTCTCCAAAAACAGTATAAGCTCCATCTAAATGAGGTGTTCCGCCAACACTTGCGTAGTCGTTAATTTGTTTTGGATTAAATTTAAATTTACCGTTTTTAAATGCTAAAAGCTCAATTTGTTTATTTATTTCATTATTTATAGTTGCGGCACTGTCATTATTATTACGGGCTTTTAAAGCGTCGTATAAGCTTTTAAGTTCTTTGCCCTCTTGGCTTTTCATAAACAGCTTAGCGCTTGCATTAAAACTAGTGGTGTTGATGCGATCTTCAATTTTTTTAAGTTCTTCTAAACTACGCTTTTTACCTATAACAATGTAAAACTGCGAGGCATCTGATGCTTTTTCGGGGTTTATATTATCGTTTTCACGTGCTGCACAAATCTTCCCTTTGGTATGATATAAACTACTATTAAACTCGGCAGGAACCGTGTAGCCCAAATTACCATGCCCTAAACTATCGCCCGGTTTAGCTTTTTTGCTTAAAGGGTCGCCGGCTTGTATCATAAAGGCACTAATAACTCTATGAAAAAGAGTAGAGTCATAAAAATGCTGCTGCACTAGTTTAATAAAATTAGCCTTATGTAATGGCGTTTCCTCATATAATTTCACGATAATTTCGCCTTTATTTGTTGTAAACACAACGCTTTCCTTGCTTAAAGTTTGCGCCTTTGTAAAAGATAAAGTGTAAAGCAGAAGAATTTTTACAATAATTATTTGTTTGTTTTGATACAATTTAGTAAATTTGTTAAAGTTAGTAAAATTAACATTTAAATTTACACTTTAAACAGTATGAAAAAATATTACCATTTTGTTTGTTTACTTAGTTTTTTTGCACTTTCGTTTGCAATATCATCATGCGAAAAAAAGACAGATTGTAACGCTAATATCACATGTGTTAATGCTGGTGGTGCCCCTGTATCTGCTGCTAGCGTTTCTTTATTTGCAACGGTACGTTATGGCGCAGGTAATACACAAACTGTTATTGCAGATGTTAAAGCTCAAGGCTCAACCAATTCATCGGGCACTGTTGGTTTTGTATTTAAATTACCGGCAATTTATGATGTAAAAGCAATTGCAACTTCAGGCACTGGCACAATACAAGGCACCGGAATAATTAAGCTTGATGAAGGTCAAGGTAGCTCGGTTACAATTACAATGCAATAAGTTTGTTACCAAAAATAGTTTGAGTATTTAATTTTATTTGCTCCTTTATTATATCTTCATCTAAATTAAGAATTTCTGCAGCTTTTTTATAGATATATTTAATCGAAATGTCGGCATCATCTGATTCTAAAAAAAATCGTTTCCCGCTAATAGTTTTAATAACTTTTGAAGCATTACTTTCGTAACCCAACAATGCTTTACCAAATGAAAAGTAAAAGCCATAATTGCTAATCAGTTCGGCGATGTTTTGGTTGTTGTTAAAACCATGTATAATTACAGGCATTTTATTTTCAGTTAATCGCAAATGATTAAGTAACTCGTTAAATGATTTTACACAATGTACAATAATTGGTTTTTTTACTTTATTTGCAATATTAATGTGCTCAATAAAAATTTTTTCTTGCAACTTAAAATCAACCGAACTTAATTTATCTAATCCACATTCGCCAATTGCAATGCAACGCTTCTCAGTAGTAATTAATTCAAGTTTTTGTAAGTCATCACTAATTGTTTTTTCATTTATATACCAAGGGTGTATGCCGTATGAACATAAATTAAAATCGTTACTTGAATTTAAATATGCATTTACAATTTCAATTTTAGCATCATGAATTTGTTGGTGGGTATGAATGTTGATAAACAATTTTTTAGAATTAAAATTTAACACATCAAACATATTAATTTTAAGCTTAATTAATGATAAATGAATTTGAATAATTATAACAAACTGTCGTCGAAAAATATTGAAGATTTAAAACTATTAGTAGGCAGCGAAAATGTTTTGTGCAATAAAGAACAACTCGAAAAATATGGCCAAGATGAAACAGAAGATTTGATGTATTTACCGGAGGTAGTTGTTAGGCCAAACACAGTTGAAAGTTTAAGTAAGATACTTGCATATTGTAACGTCAATATAATTCCCGTAACTGCCAGAGGCGCAGGAACAGGATTAAGTGGAGGCGCTTTGCCAATTAAAGGCGGTGTTTTATTAAGCATGGATAGATTTAATAAAATACTTTCAATTGACACAAATAATCTTCAAGCCACAGTTGAGCCGGGGGTTATAAATTATAATTTTCAAGAAGAGGTGAAAAAACAAGGCTTATTTTACCCTCCCGATCCGGCCAGTTGGGGTAGTTGTAGCTTAGGCGGAAATATTGCTCACAGCAGTGGCGGACCAAAAGCAGTAAAATATGGCACCACGCGCGATTATGTTTTAAATTTAGAAGTAGTGCTCGCTAATGGCGAAGTGATTTGGACCGGAGCAAACACGCTTAAATACAGTACTGGTTACAATTTAACCCATTTAATGATTGGTAGTGAAGGCACTTTAGGTATTGTAACTAAAATTGTTTTTAAATTAATACCCTTGCCGCAACAAAATTTATTAATGCTTGTTCCTTTTACTAATACTGAGTTGGCTTGCAAGGCTGTTAGCGAAGTTTTTAAAGCAGGTATAATGCCATCTGCAATGGAGTTTATGGAGCGAGATGCAATTAATTGGAGTATAAAATATGCAGGTGAAGTTACCTTTACAATAAACCCAAATTGGGAAGCCTTGTTATTAATTGAGGTTGATGGAAATGATTTAAATATGCTTATGAACGAGTGTGAAAAAATTTCGGAAATAATGCAAAATCATAAATGCGATGAGATTTTATTTGCAGATAGTGCTGAACAAAAAAATGCCCTTTGGAAAATTAGGCGAAAAGTTGGTGAAGCTGTAAAAAGTAATAGCATTTACAAAGAAGAAGATACCGTTGTGCCCAGGGCGTACTTACCTCAATTATTAAAGGGGGTAAAAAATATTGGAAAAAAGTATGGCTTTCAATCGGTGTGTTATGGCCATGCCGGAGACGGTAACTTACACGTTAACATTATTAAAGGGAATTTAAGCGATGAAAAATGGGACAATGACTTGCCAAAAGGAATAACCGAAATATTTGAACTTTGTAAAAGCCTTGGTGGTACGATTAGTGGGGAGCATGGCATTGGCTTAGTACAAAAAAATTATATGCCTATAATGTTTAGTAAAAATCATTTGAATTTGTTTTATCAAATAAAAAAAGTATTTGATCCTAATGAAATTTTAAACCCCGGTAAAATGTTGCCATAATATTATATCAAGTGAAAGTTTATTGTAGGTTGTTCGATTTCCAAACTAAAGTGTACTAATTTAGTTTGAAAACGGAGCAAAGTAAGTGCATTGGGCTATAGTATATTTGCTTTTAGTATTAAGTTTCAATTGTTATTACGTAACGTTTCGGAATCTTAGGGTGAGGTGTTGAAATATTTCAGCATGACGCAAAAAAAATCAGCCTCATAAAATTTTACATTAATAAAAATTGAGTACTAATAAAAAGTTCAAATATATTGTAACCCAATCTACCAGTTCTTTTTCGCTTTTTCCTCTTTTAAAAATATTTCTGGAACCTTTGCGTAGCAAAGGTTTTTTCATTGCCTAAGCAAAAAATAATTTCGCATCTTTAGAAAAAATATATCTGCATTTGGTATTAAAATGGAGCAATATAAAATTACTGGGGATTTATTATAAGTCAAACTTTATGCCTTGTGCTAAAGGTAAAGCGTTACCGTAGTTAACTGTATTTGTTTGTCGGCGCATGTACGCTCTCCAAGAGTCGCTTCCACTTTCGCGGCCTCCACCGGTTTCTTTTTCACCGCCAAAAGCTCCGCCAATTTCGGCACCACTTGTTCCAATATTAACGTTGGCAATACCACAATCGCTACCCGACGCACTTAAAAATAATTCAGCTTCGCGAATGTTTAAGGTCATAATTGCACTTGATAGCCCTTGTGGAACATTGTTGTGTAATTCAATTGCTTCTGCTATGGTTTTATATTTCATGATATAAAGTATTGGTGCAAAAGTTTCATGTTGAACAATATTCATTTCATTTCGAGCTTCGGCTATTGCAGGTTTTACATAGCAGCCGCTTTCGTAGCCAGAACCTTCTAAAACACCGCCGGGTACAATTATTTTACCGCCTTCGCTGATTAATTGCTCAATAGCAGCTAAATAGGCATTAACTGCATTTTTATCAATTAATGGTCCAACGTGATTTTTTTCATCTAAAGGATTGCCTATTTTAAGTTGAGCATAAGCTTTTATTAATTTTTCTTTTACTTTATCGTAAATACTTTCGTGAATTATTAAACGGCGAGTTGTTGTACATCTTTGTCCGGCAGTACCTACTGCACCGAATACAGCGCCTATAAGCGTGTTATCAATATCTGCCGACTCGGTAATTATGATGGCGTTGTTTCCGCCTAATTCTAAAATTGATTTGCCAAAGCGCTCGGCTACTTTTGCACCAACAATTTTTCCCATACGTGTAGAGCCGGTTGCGCTAATTAAAGGCACGTTGTTATCAGTAGTTAAAAGGTCGCCCACATCTGCTTTACCGTTAATAAGCGATGAGATACCTTCGGGTAATTTATTTTCGGCAGCTACTTCATTCCATATATTTTGGCAGGCAATTGAGCATAAAGGTGTTTTTTCAGAAGGTTTCCAAACGCAAACATTTCCGCAAATCCAGGCTAAGGCTGTATTCCAGCTCCAAACAGCAACAGGAAAGTTAAATGCTGAAATTATGCCAACAATGCCTAATGGGTGCCATTGCTCCATCATACGGTGGTTTGGGCGTTCGCTTTGTATGGTTAAACCGTATAACTGCCTTGACAGGCCTACGGCAAAATCACAAATATCAATCATCTCTTGTACTTCGCCCAATCCTTCTTGGTATGACTTTCCCATTTCGTAGCTTACTAATTTTCCTAAATCTGCTTTGCGGGCACGAAGTTTCTCGCCAAATTGCCTTACTACATCACCGCGCTTTGGTGCCGGCATTAAGCGCCAAGTTTTAAAAGCTTCTTTTGCTGAGGTTATAACCTTAATATAGTCGGCTTTTGTAGCTGTTTTTATTTTTGCAATAAGTTTTCCGTTTACAGGACTGTACGACTCAATTGTTTCGCCTGAAGAAAACCAGTTTTTTCCGGTTGAGCAACCCTCGTTTATATCTTTAATGCCTAGTGCTTTTAATACTTGTTCCATATAATTTAAAAAGAGGTCAAATTTACAATTTTTTATTCTTTTTACACTGTACTTGCACTAAAAGAAGAGTGTTTTATAAACAGTTGATTGCTTTCGTAAAACTTAACTTATATTTGCGTTCTTTTAGCAGAAAACAATTATGCCTTAAACTGTATTAATACAAATTAAACTAAGTGTTGTGAATACAGGTAATAAGAAACATAATAACAAAAATATTTAAGTATGAATCAACCTACAACAAAAAAAATTAGCAGCGCATTAATTTCGGTATATCACAAAGATAATCTTGAACCAATTATAAAAAAATTAAACAGCTTAGGTGTAAAGTTATATAGCACCGGAGGAACTTTAAAATTTATAGAGTCGCTTGCTATTGAGGTAACAGCGGTAGAGTCATTAACCTCATATCCCGAAATTTTTGGAGGTCGGGTAAAAACTTTACACCCGGCAATTTTTGGAGGAATCCTTAACCGTCGCAACAATGAAAGCGATGTGATTGAAAAGTCAACTCACAATATAGCCGATATTGATTTGGTGATTGTTGATTTATATCCATTTGAATCAACTGTAGCAAGTGGAGCAAGTGAGGAAGATATAATTGAAAAAATTGATATTGGAGGGATTTCATTGATAAGGGCAGCAGCAAAAAATTTTAATGATGTTTTAATTATTTCAAATCGTAACGACTATACTTTCTTATTAGAATTGCTTGAAACAAAAAATGGATTTAGTGATTTAAATGACCGCCGTTTGTTGGCAGCTAAAGCATTTGCTAATTCAAGCCATTACGATACAGTTATTTTTAATTACTTTAACGAGCAGCATAAATTGCCTTATTTTAAACAAAGTATTAATCAATTAAATGCACTGCGATATGGTGAAAACCCACACCAAAAAGGATTTTTTTGCGGTAACTTAGATGAAATGTTTACCAAACTAAATGGTAAAGAACTTTCTTATAATAATTTACTAGATGTTGATGCCGCTGTATCGCTAATAGCTGATTTTGATTTACCTACTTTTGCAATATTAAAGCATAATAATGCGTGTGGTATAGCTTCGGCAAACACTATTGTTCAGGCATACAATTTAGCATTAGCCGCCGACCCGGTGAGTGCGTTTGGAGGAATTTTAATAACAAATAGAGAGATAGACGAAGCTGCTGCAATAGAAATAAATAAATTATTTTGCGAAGTTGTAATAGCGCCTTCATTTTCTGAAAAATCAATGGAGCTGCTTAAATCAAAACCAAACCGTATATTACTAAAGCAAAATAAAGTTGCATTATCACAAACATCATTTAGAACATTGCTAAACGGTGTAATAATGCAGGATAAAGACTTACTTACTGAAACAGAAAAAAATTTAACTTTTGTCACAAACGTACAACCAACAGCACAAGAAATTTCTGATTTATTATTTGCCAATAAAATAGTAAAACACACAAAATCAAACACAATAGTATTGGCAAAAAACGGGCAATTGCTGGCAAGCGGAACGGGGCAAACGAGCAGGGTAGATGCTTTAAAACAAGCTATTGCTAAAGCTACAAGTTTTAATTTTGATTTAAAGGGAGCTGTAATGGCGAGCGATGCTTTTTTCCCTTTTCCTGATTGCGTTGAAATAGCTGATAAGGCAGGCATTACAGCAGTAATACAACCGGGAGGAAGTATAAAAGATAAAGAAAGCATTAACTATTGCAATGCCCATAACATGGCAATGATGTTTACCGGTATTAGGCATTTTAAACATTAGTTAATTGTTGAAAAATAAAAAACACCAATGTTCCGGCATCATGGAAAATATCGAACATATAAGCATAACTTAAGTATTGCATCTTTATTGTCCTTTGTTGCGGGCGTTGTTAATGTTGTTGGATTTTTAGCAGTCCAAAAATTAACAACCAATGTTACAGGACATTTTGCGTATTTTGTTGACGAAGTGTTTAAATTGAATTTTCTTAATGGTGTTGTTTACTTTTTATATATTTTCTTTTTTTTCTTAGGCGCTTTTATATCAAGTTTATTAGTTGAAATTGTTTATAAAAAAAGCGAAAAATACGTTTATATCATTCCTGCACTTGCAGAGGCTTTCATATTAATTTATATAGGTTTTTTTGGTGAGTTTCATATTTCAACTTCGCCAGATGTGATTGTATATAGCTTGTTGTTTGCTATGGGACTTCAAAACTCTTTAGTAACAAGTATATCTAATGCAACGGTTAGAACTACGCATTTAACTGGCTTATTTACTGATTTAGGAATAGAAATAGCACAACTACTTTTTTCGAAATTTAAAAAGCAAAAATACAAGCTTGTATCTTCAATAAAGTTACGTTTTACAATTATTGCATTTTTCTTTTTTGGTGGAATTTTTGGTGGAATTTTTTACAGTAAAATAGGATTAAATTTATTAATTGTTGCAGCTGTATTATTAATCATTGGCGTATTTTTTGACAGTTTAAAATTATTTATTTTAGGGAATAAATCAGCTAACAATGTGTAATAATTGCTTATTGAGTATATTTGTACGTGAAAAATAAAATAATTTGTTGCGTGTTGTGCGTTGCTTTATACGCTTGTAATAACGAGCAAAAAAACAAAGTAGCAATAGATGGCAATAAAAAAAACATTGCTAAAAAAATAATTGTTGATACAATAAAAAAACAATACGATACATTAGTCGTTGAAAAAGAAAGCAGTACTCAATATAAAATAAATGACAGTTTAAATTCAATATCGCAAATAATAGCCGGCTCGTACCCGGTTGAGGATAAACACTTTTCATTTATAAATCATAATACTGATTTTAAAATTTTTTCGCACTCATTTACTCAACGTTGGCTTAAGTTTGACTCTACGCGATTAAAGGCTTTACGTTTATTTCAAGGCAGTGTATTAGGTTTAAAAATTCCAAAATCACAAACATTATTTTATCCATTTTCAGGGCCGGACGCACTTTATTTTACTACATTTTTCCCTGATGCTTCAAATTATGTAATGGTTGGCTTAGAACCCGTAGGCAGTTTACCCAACTTCACAAAAAAAGAAATTGATTCAGTTGGAAAATATTTTAATAAAGTAAACACGTCATTAAGTGCTATTTTAAATTATAGTTTTTTTAGAACTAAAAGCATGAAAGAAGATTTAAGAAATGAAGATATAAACGGAACTATTCATTTACTTTTACTTTTTTTACATCGGTTAAATAATAAAATTGTAGATGTATTGCCTGTTTCACTTGATACCTTGGGAAATAAGGTATATCATTCAAAAACAAAAAGAAATCAAGACAAAGCAAGTGCGATTGAAATTAAATTTTTAACTGCTCAAAATAAAATGAAGCAGTTAACCTATTTTTCATTTAACGTAGAAAATGAAACACTAAAAAGGAACAAGGGATTTTTAAATCACATGAAGCAATTAGGCGATTTTTCAACTTATTTAAAAGGAGCTTCCTATTTACTGCATAACTCGCACTTCTCAAATTTACGTACAATTATACTTGAGAATAGTAATGCCATTGTGCAAGATGACAGCGGTATTCCTTATAAGCATTTTGAAAGCGGCTGGAGTACTGAGTTTTATGGTGATTATGAAAAGCCAATACCAATGTTTTCCAAATATTATCAGCGCGATTTAGATTCAGTTTGGGAGGTAAAAGGCACTAAAAAGTTAGGTTTTGGGATAGGGTATAATTTTAGGGATAAAAACAGTAATTTGATGCTTGCCGTAAAACAAAAAAATAAAAGATAAAATTTTAGTTTATCCTTTTTATTACCCTTAAATAATGTGAGTATTTTTTTGTTTCAGAATTGAATATTCCGTAGTGATCAAATTTATCAATTTTAACTTCGCCACTGGCATGAATAATTGTTTGATTGTCTATTAAAATTCCCACATGCACAATGTTGCCTGCTTCATTATCAAAAAAGGCTAAATCACCGGCTTCACTTTCTTCAACAAAATTTAGAGCGGTGCCTAAATTTACTTGTTGAGAAGCATCGCGCGGTAACTGCAAGCCGTTTATCTTAAAAACAACTTGGGTAAAACCGCTACAATCAATGCCAAAAAAGGTTTTTCCACCCCATAAGTAAGGGGTTTTTAAAAATTGTTGAGCAGTAGCTAAAATATTTTTTTTATTAAATGTTTTTGGGGTATTGCTAATGCCGTTGTATTTAAATGTTTTGCCGGCAACTGTAAAGTGAGAGTCGTTTATTGTAGGCAAGTGAGCAGACATAGGAATGTGAAAAGTTACGTTATTATTAACGTCTGTAATAGATTGAACTAAATTATTAGCAAGCACTTCTGGCGCTTTATCAAGAGAGGTGTACTCTGTCTCAGAGATTTTATAATGTTGTTTTTTATTGATCCAACAATCATAATTATCACTTTTAGTGATTATTTTTAACCAATCATCTGTTTGCTCAACAACTCTGTATATTTCACCAAAAAGTAATTGAGTAACCATTTCCGAAAGATTTGAAGCGTCTTTTCGACAAGGAATAACTGCCATTAAGCAAATACCATAAGCCATTTGGCTAAATTACAAATTTCTACAAATAAAATTCTTGCAAGGTCATTAATATTTATATAAATTTATACTGAAATGGATGAAGAAGTAAAAGCTTCAGTTGCTAAAATATTGGTTGAATACTTAGAAAAACAAGGGCATCGTAAAACAGCTGAGCGTTTTGCTATATTGAACGAGATTTATTCGCACACCGGGCATTTTGATATAGAGCAGCTTTATGTTGCCATGAAAAACAAAAAATATCGAGTTAGCAGAGCAACTTTGTATAATAATATTGAAATACTTCAAGACGCAGGTTTGGTTATAAAACACCAATTTGGAAAAAACTTGGCACAGTTTGAGCGTGCGTATAAGTACCGCCAACACGATCATTTAATTTGTAATAATTGCAAAAAAGTGTTTGAATTTTGCGACCCGCGAATTTTTCAAATTCAAAAATCAACCGAACAGTTATTAGGCTTTAAAGTAAAACAACATGCCTTGCATTTTTTTGCAGATTGCGAAAAAGTGTTGAAAGGTGAAAAATGCGAACATTTACAAAAAGATTTATGAGTTTTAATTACATAGTAACAGAGCATGAAAATTATGCCCACATAAAATTAGAGGGTGAATTAATTGAAAAAAGTCAATCAACGAGCCTGTTGGTTGCAATAGAGCAATTACTTTCTAAAAACATTTTTAATGTAATTATTGATATGGAGCATTTAAAGTACATGAATAGTAGCGGCTTAAATACATTAATTCAAATATTAACTAAAACACGCACTAAGGGCGGAGAGGCGGTATTGTGTTCTTTATCAAAAAAAATTGAAGAATTGATTGTGGTTACAAAGCTACATTCGCTTTTTAAAATTACGCCAAATGTTGACGATGCTATTAAAATAATAGAAGTATAAATAATTATTTTAGTAGCAATTATTTTTTTGAAAATTTAGTTATTGCATCGTCTATTTTTCTGTTTAACTTTTTGGCGTTAAGTCTGTAACTTAGTGTAAAATAAGCGTTAATACGTTTAGTTGATATGTGTAAATTAGTGGTAGAAAGAACGCTTGTGTTACCCAAACCAAAATTTAATTCTTGATACGAGGCTTTAAACGATAAAATAAATTTGTTTAAATCAAAAACTAAATCACCTTTAATTAAATAGCTTACTGTTGCACCAATGCCACTTTTAAAAGTTTGGTATTGCACATTTTTAGTTGACAAAAAGCTAAGCGTGTCGGAAACAGTGTGAAAATTATAGCTTTGAAACACATAAGAAATATCGCCTTTTAATTGAAAATAAATGCATTTATGATTTATAGTAGGTTTTAATATTGGGATTAAGTATGCTGCGCCGTAAGAAAAGTAAATGCCTTTGCTTACAAATTTATCTACAAACACATTATTAATTTGACTTATGTTTTGAAAATTTGAACCTCTGCTATCGTATTGCAGCATAGGAATAAAATCAGTTGCATTGTAAACAGATGTTTGATTAAATCCGGCTAAAATAGAACTTTCTGTAACGCCTCGTTTTTTTGGCAAGTGAAACAATGGATTGTAAAATTTTTGATTCCAGCCTAAATAAATATTTAAAGGAGAGTAAGTAAAATCTTTTAAATACTCGGTATTATTTGTGATTATGTTTTCCCGATTAAAACCGGTCATTTTTAAATAATTAAATCCAACAATAAATTTTTTGTATGGCAGGTCAATAGCAAAAGACTGCATTTTTGTTTGGTTTGCATTATTAAAACCTATTGAGTTGCTGAGTGAAAAATTTCCGTATTTAGTTGCAAGGCCGGCAAAGGCATAATTTTGACTCAAGATGGGCGCAAATTGCCAGTTGGTAATGTTTTTAGGGAATGAGGCTGAGAGTTGATTGTAATATAATTGACCTGCAATATTCATACTTAAGTTGATGAATGACACAGAAATGTTTTTGTATTCGTAACCGGCATTAGCTATCCAAAATGCTTCTCTATTGATAGTGTGATTTAAAGAATCATTTTTTAGTATTGTAGAATCAGATTTTTGGGAAAATGTATGAGTTATTATTAAGGTAAGTGCAAAAAATAGGGCGAAGTTTTTTTTCATACTTTAAATATAATATTTAATATTGATTTTTAGCCAGCGTCCTAAATAAATTAGTACACTTTGGTTTGAAACGGAACAAGTAAATGGCAATAATCGCTTTATTTTTCTGGTTGATTTGTAATGTTAAACATCCAACGAATGCCAAATCTATCTTTGCAAGTTCCCCAATATCCCCAAAACTCATCATGAGGGGCAATTCCATCGTTGCCCCCTTGAGAAAGTTCTTTGAATAAACGATCTGCTTCTGATCTTGTATCTGGGTTTAGGCTAATTGTAATATTGTTTCCTTCTATTAATTTTTGCCCCATACTTTCAAGCATATCAGTAGCCATAATTTCAGTACCTCCGAGAATAGGTAGGGCAACATGCATAACTTTCTTTTTATCGGCTTCAGATAGAGGCGGCATTTGCGGATGAGGAGGAATGTCTCCTAATCGCATAATAGGTGCCGAAAACTCAGTTTTAAAAACTTTTTTATAGTGGTTAAATGCTTCTTCTGCGTTACCCATAAAATTTAAATAAATTGATGTATGTGCCATTTTGTATTATTGTTTGAGTTTCAAATGTAATGTTTTATTAACCTTGATTCAAATTTTAGTAAGATTAAAATAAAGACAAAACGCAAGTATTTTCTCTTCATGTGTTTTTCAAGCGTATAAAAAAAGACTGTCTTTTTAAGGACAGTCTTTTAAATTAAAGCTTAATTATAGGTTAGTATTAATTTTTAATTAGCTTCATTACACGACTACTGCCGTTAGCATTTGTTATTTTTAATAAATAGTTGCCTGAAGGTTCTTTTGCTACATCAATGTTTACAGAACTATCTTCGGTTGTAGTTTTAAATACTTCTTGGCCAATTAAGTTATAAACAGTTAATGTGTTTTTTCCTTCTAAATTTTTAATATTTAAGCTACCATTGTTTGGATTAGGGAAAACAAAAGCCTGAGCATTCATTAAATTTTCAGTTAAACCTGTAGAGCCACAAGAAACAACAGAATATGTTTGGTTGCTTAAATCGTTAGTGTTTTGAGAGGTGTTACCAGAGCCGTGTTTATAACGAACTAAAAGCGATCCGCTTGTATTACCTGTAACAGTATATGTTTGTGAGAAGTTTTTAGAATAATATGTTCCTACTTGAGGCATAGTAAAATTCCAGCTATAAATTGAATCGGCAGCAACCGGTTGAACTGAATAGCTAAATGGCTTCCAATAAGGCACAAACTTGTTATAATTAAATTGACGGTTTTCTAAAACACTTGTGCCGGTAGTAGTGTTATTATACATAATTAATGTATTTGTGCAATATGCGCCTGGTATAGCTGTAGATGTAGCAGGCGACATTGAAAAGCTTGAAGCAAAATTAAACGATACAATTGGTGCTACAATTGGCTCCGGATCGCTTGGAACACTACCAGATGCGCCATATAAATTAGTGTTAACATACAAACTGTTAGTTGATGTTCCAGCAATTATCCGAGTATATCCTAAGCCCTCGCCATTGTTTACACTTGCAGTTGTAGTTCCAACAGAAGAATTTGTTATCCATGCTTTTAAGGTATCGGCTGGATTAGAAGGCATAGGTTTGTAAGAAACAAAAAACGAGTTTGTAAACGTTTTAGGAGTAATGAATGTTGCTGTGTAAAATGCTCCACCGGTATTTGTAACTACCGCCATTGCTGAGTCAACTTTAGCGCCTGGTAAGCCCGCAGGATTTGCGTTATATACATACACTCTTACAGGAATGGAAGAGCTAACAGAATTGGCTTGGCGCGAAGCTACAAACCTTACTGCGTTTAGTGTTACGGGTGTGTTGTTTACTACGGTTCCATTTAAAAATGAAGCCCCAAACTCAGCTAAATTTAAGGTAGAAGTAGGAGCTGGTGACTTAACCGTGTAAAAACCTTGCATTGCAGGTGTATTGCGGAAATGGTGTTTGTTGAAAAAGTAATACAGTGTGTCTGAAATACTTCCAGTCATTGTTTTTTGATTTGAATTAACAGCACCATGCATTGTACTCATATCAAGCTCACCGGCCGGCTCTACCTTTATGCCGTTAATTTGCGCTTGTTGCTTCAATGATAGAAGTAATAAAGCGGCTAATGTAAATTTAATTTTCATATGTATTTTATTTTTGTGTAAATACAAATATATAACAATTTTTTCTGTTTTATAAAAATTAACTACGACTAAAACGTTTAACTAAAAAAAAATACTTAAATTTAAAAGCACATAAAATATGATTTTAAGGTCAAATACCTTAGCGGTTTTTTTATTTCCTTTACCTAAAATTGTTAAGATACTTTTTTGTGTAATATTTTTATTTTACTTCTCTAAAACATATTCGCAACAGAGCCCTGAGGAGTTAAAAAAAAATGCAGCTAAACTTTTTGAAAGTGAGCAATATTGCGAAGCAAATAGTTTATATACACAACTCGTTTCAAATTATCCAAAGGAAGCAGAATACAATTATAAACTTGGCGTTTGTATGTTGTTTTGCGAAGTTGATAAAAAAAAATGTTTGCCTTATTTAAAATATGCTTACACAAAGCTTGCAGACGTTTCTAAAGAAGTTCTGTTTTATTATGGACGAGCAAACCATGTTAATTATTTATTTGATGAAGCAATTAAGTATTACAATGAATTTAAAAAATCAGCACCTTCATCTCAACTAAAAAAACACCAAGTAGATAGAGAGATAGCTGCCTGTGTATACGGAAAACGCCTACTTAGTAATTTAGCAGATTTAGAAGTTAAGAGTAAAAAGCAACTTAACGATGCTGATTATTTTAGAGCCTATGACCTAAAAAATATAGGAGGAAAGCTACTAGCTAAAACAGATGATTTTAAAACCTCGCTTGATAAAAAAAGGAAAGACAAAACAGTATTGTATAATCCATCTGCAGGAGACAGAATATACTATAGCAGCTATGGCGATAATGACGATAATGGAAGAGATATTTATTTTAAACAACGATTGCCTAATGGTAGTTTTGGACAAGCAGTTAAAGTTAAAGGCATAAACACACCTTATGATGACGATTATCCATTTCTTCACCCCAATGGCCAAGTGCTTTATTTTGCCAGCAAAGGTCACAATAGTATGGGGGGGTACGACATATTCAAATCTACCTATAATAAAGAAACAGACTCTTGGGACGCTCCTCAAAACCTCGAGTTTCCAATTAACTCACCAGACGATGATTTTTTGTATGTAACTGATTCTACTGAAAAAACAGCCTATTTTAGCACAGCAAGGCAAAGCCCTCCGGGTAAAATTGACGTATTGAAAATAAATACCGATCGTAAACCTATTGACGTAATGGCTATTAAAGGCACTGTTGTAAAAGAAAATGCCGAGCAAAGTTTAAAATCTGTAATAATAGTAAAAGACATTGGTACCGGTAAACTGGTAGGACGTTACACAGCACAAGATAATGGAGATTATCAGCTTGAATTACCCAATGGAGCAAAATTGCTTTTTACGGTTGAAACCCCTGGTTTAACTACGCAGTCTCAGGGCATAAATTTGCCCTTGGTGCAAACAAGTAAGCCATATAAACAAACAATAGGTTACGAAAAAGGAATATTAAAAATTATTAATTATTTTGATGAGGTTCCAAATGACGATAGCTATTTACAATATTTAAAAATCATCGAAAACAAAGCTAAACTCGATGTAAATGAAGGGGAAAATCACTTGCAATTACCCAATGAGCAACAAGTTTCGTCTAACAATACTAAGCAAGATCAACCTATCGGAAACTCTACTGCAAGCAACAGCCCTAATACGGATAGCACTCATACAAAAAAGGACAATAAACACTTGCTGGCTATTGCAAAACAAGATGCAGAAGAGAGTAGAAAGGAAGCCGTAAAATTGCGTGAAGATGCTAACGATGCTCAAGAACTTGCAGATGCAAAAAAAATTGAAGCAGATGCAAAAAATAAGGAAGCAGATGAGGCCATGCAAGCAGCACAAAAAATTACATCAGACGATGAGAAAAAAAATGCACTTAAAAACGCTCAAATTTTAAAAGACAATGCAACTAAAATTACTGAAAACTCAAAAAAAATCACTGAATATTCGACCGCATTAAAACAAGATGCTGATAATAAAACAGAAGAAGCAAAATTAAACATTGCTTACGCTAACGAGCTTGAAAAGATTGCTAATAATAAAACAGAGACTAAAGAATCGTTAAATAAGTTAAATGATTTACAAAGTAAAATAGCTGAAAAGTCAAAATATAAAAACACATCAGAAACTATTTTTAAAGAAATAAAAGACGATGCCGATGAAAAAGAAAAACAATACAATCAATTAAAAGCAGATGCTGATATTGCAAAAAAAGATTTAGAAGACATTAAACAAGAAATTAGTGATACTCAAAATGAATTAAATAAAGCAAAACGAAAACAAAAAATTGAATTAGAGAAAAAAATAGAAGATTTAAAAATCGAACAAATAGAAAAAGAAAAACAAGTTAACTCATATAATGAAAAGCTTAACAAACTTAAAACAGATTCAGATTTAGCAAACGACCAATTATCAACTTTTAATAAAATTGTTAATGAAAAAGTGTCCTCAAAAGATTCAGATATAGCAATTGAGCAAAGTGAAAAAGCAGCTAATATCAAAGAAAACATGTTGTTACCGGCAAATGTTGTTGCTGCAGAATCAATTGAGAGTAAATATAAAAACACAACGGGAATAGATAATGTTGAAACCAAAGAATCAATTAATAAAAGCATAAACCAATTAAAAAAATACAATAAAGAAATTGATGAAGCAATTGCTAGCAATAAATCAGAATTATTTAAAGTAAAATCACAAGGCGATAAAAAAATAATTTCAGAAGAAATTCAAAAACTTGAAACTCTGAAAAAAGAAAATCAAAAACAAATAATTGCTAATAATAAACTTGCAATTGACTTAAATAATTCTACTGCAAGTTCTAATATCAGTAAACAAAAAGAAAATTACAGTCTAATAAATTTAAACTCAACTAACAATGATGAAACCCTAAAGCAACTAAATACTTTAAATTCGTCGTTAACTTCAAATGATAATCAAAACTTTGATTTTAATGCCTATCAAAACACAAATGCGCAGCAATTAAAAATAATTGCCGACGGAAAAATAAACGACGCAGGTGTAAAGCAAAAACAATTACGCGAAAGTGTAGCTAAAGCAAAAGATGAGGCAAAAAAAATGCCCAAAAACAATATTAGTGAAGCTGTTGGAAAAACCCCAAAGCAATTAACTGATGAAGCTGATAAACTTTCAGAAGAGTCTTTAAAAACCTTATCAGAAGCCAATAAACTATCGGGAGAAGAAAAAAACAAAATGCTTGCTAAAAGTAGAGAACTACAAAATCAAGCTAATCAAAAAAATTTAGAAGCTGCTGAAATAACAAAGTCAGACAACTTGAATGTTTTTGATGTAAACAATAAAAATATCCAAACATTAATTTCGCAAAGCAATATTTCAGAAGCTGATAAAACTGAAGCTAAAAAACTTACAGCAGATGCGCAAACTGATTATACTAATGCAAAATCAATTAGAGCTGAAGCCAGTTCTCAACAAAGCACCGGCGCAAAATTAGGCGGCATTAGTAACGCCGAAGAGAAAGAATCAGAAGCTATTACAAAACAAAATCAAGCAATAAATTTACTCAAAAAGAACAACCCGAATATTGAATTACAGGTTGCTAAAACTTCGGCCAATAAAGCCCCAACAAATGTTAGTGTTGACACAACAGCACAAATAAATTTAAATCAATCTGTTAAATCGATTAATGAAAATTTAACTAAACTCGTTGATTTAAAAACAAGCGCATACCAATCATTACTTGAAGCAAATAAAGCAGAAATAACGCACTTGCAAGGAGCTATTGCTCAAAATGAATCCTTGCTAAACACTTCCAATAAAAACGAAGTTGCAAACATAAAGGTTAAATTAGAATCGCTTACTAAAGATCTAAATGACACGGTATCAAAAAGTGCCACCGATAAATTAAATATACTTATTGAAGTTGTTTCAAAACAAGTTGAGGCAATTAAGCAGCTTAATAAAATAAATACTAAAATTAACACACCTATTGTAAATAATATTAAAGCCAACAACACAACCAATCAAACAACTGAACCGCAGGTCAATCCAACTAACATTTCTGTAAACACAAGTACTGTCACAAATAATTTAAAATCAAATAATGTTTCAGAGATTAACAGCAATCAAAAAACAAATACAGTAACCTTAGAGTCTCTTGCTAAAAATGATACAACGCCTAACGAAGTATTAAAATATGTTGAAAAAAACAATATTGCGCTAACAAATAAAAATGCAAATGCAGGGGTTGTAAAAGCTTTGAGTGAGATAAAGCAAATTGAAGAAGATAGATTGAAAATAAATAGCCAACCTACTTATACTGATAATCCGGTTGATTTAAAAATAAAAGTAGATAGCTTGAACAGTTACGCCGAGGAAATAAATGTTAAAGCATTTGATTTAAGGTCAGAAGCAAATACAAAACAAGGTGTTGAAAAAGAGGGCTTATTAACTAAAGTAAAAGAATTAGAAAATAAAAGTAACGACACAAAAATGGAGGCCTCTGTAATTACTAAAAAAATTAACGATGCTAATTTTTCTGCCAATTCAAACGCAATAACTGAAATGCTAGGTAAGTTGCAAGAAGTTAATCCTGATAAAGCCACTTCATTTGAAGAGCGCGCCGCTGAAATTTCAACACTAAAAAATAAGTCAAATGCATTAAGAAGTGATGCAAATACTCAAACTAGTATTTCATCTAAGTTAGGAATAATAGGTAATGCAGAAGACAATGAAATGCTTATAAACACAAAACAAAAAAGTTTAATTGCTGATTTAATGCAAATATATCCTGATTATGTAGTGAAATCAAATTCTAAAAATTTAAATACGTTAAACAGTGGTGAAATTCAGCAAAAAAATGAACAATTAAATCAAAAAGGAAATGTGGCATATACAAATTTAATTAACTCATATAATTTAGAATTTGAAAGCAAAAAACAAACCATTTTGGGTAACTTAAACGAAAGTCAGTTAAAAATAAAACAAAATGCAGATGACTTAAATGCCGAATCAAAACAGTTATTAATTAAATCGTCCCAAACAAACAATCAAAATGAAAAATCAAAGTTCTTAGCATTATCCTTAAAATCAAGTTACGAAGCCCTTAATCTACTCAATAAAGTAAACGGCAATAACACGAACAAAGCTGTTGTAAAAACAAACAAGGAGCAAAATAAAACTCAAGAAAATAAAACTGTTGCAAAAACAAATAACGAGCAAAACAAAACCCAAGAAAATAAAACTGTAGCAAAAACAAACAACGAACAAAACAAAACCCAAGAAAATAAAACTGTAGCAAAAACAAACAACGAACAAAACAAAACCCAAGAAAATAAAACTGT